>JAZKIY010000008.1:0-170107 GCA_040384665.1 Pseudomonadota bacterium | reverse complement strand
ACAAGCGCCGCATCAGCCTGGGCATGAAGCAGTGCAAGGCCAACCCATGGCAAGAGTTTGCGCAGGAGACCAAGCGCGGCGACCGCGTCAAGGGCCCGATCAAATCGATCACCGACTTCGGCGTGTTCGTGGGCCTGGCAGCCGGCATCGACGGTCTGGTGCACCTGTCTGACCTGTCGTGGAACGAAACCGGCGAAGCCGCCGTGCGCAACTACAAAAAGGGCCAGGAAGTCGAAGCCATCGTGTTGGCCGTGGACGTGGACCGCGAACGCATCAGCCTGGGCATCAAGCAGCTGGACAGCGACCCGTTCACCACCTTCTCGACCATCAACGACAAGGGCGCCATCGTGACCGGCAAGGTCAAGACCGTGGACGCCCGTGGCGCTGAGATCGACCTCGGTGAAGACATCATCGGTTACCTGCGCGCCTCTGAAATCAGCCGTGACCGCGTTGAAGACGCACGCAACGTGCTGAAAGAAGGCGACGAAGTCACCTCGGTGGTCGTCAACATCGACCGCAAGACGCGCAACATCCAGCTGTCGATCAAGGCCAAGGACATGGCCGACGAGCAAGGCGCGATGGCCACGCTGAGCCAGCAGTCGTCGCGTGAAAACGCCGGCACGACCAGCCTGGGTGCGTTGCTGCGTGCGAAGTTGGACAACAACGATTCCAAGTGATTTTGCGGGACAGACCACGCAACGCGGCGCAGCCGCCTGCGTGCTCTGTCCCCAACTGACCAGGAAAAGATGACCCGTTCCGACCTCGTTGAAGAACTGGCTGCCAAGTTCAACCAGCTCACCCACCGCGATGCCGAATACGCGATCAAGACCATTCTTGACGCGATGGGCGACGCGCTGGTGCGTGGGCACCGGATCGAAATCCGGGGGTTTGGCAGTTTTTCGGTGAACCACCGCCCTCCCCGCATCGGGCGCAACCCGCGTTCGGGCGAGAGCGTGGCCATCCCTGAGAAGCGCGTGCCGCATTTCAAACCGGGCAAGGCCCTGCGCGAAGCGGTGGACCAGCGCACCGAGGAAATGGAAGCCCTCACGGGCAAGACAAGTCGATAGAATTCAGGGGTCACCAAGGACCCGCATGAAACACCTGATGTGGCTGCTTGAGTGGGTACTCAAGGCAGCCATTTTTTTTACCCTGTTCGCCTTCGCGCTGAACAACCAGCAAGACACCGTCCTGCACTTCTTTTTTGGCACGCAGTGGCGTGCGCCCATGGTGCTGGTGGTGCTGACCGCGTTCACCGTGGGTGTCGCTGTGGGCGTGCTGGGCATGGTGCCGCGCTGGTGGAAGCACCGACGCGCCGCCCGCAAGGCACACACACCGGAAGCCCCTCCGGCACCTGGCACCACCCCTCCTCCTGACACGCCTGCCCAACTGCCACCGTATGGACTTTGACTTCAGCTGGATCCTGCTTGGGCTGCCGATCGCTTTTGTGCTGGGCTGGCTCGCCTCCCGGCTCGACTTCCGCCAGCTCCGCATTGACAACCGCCAGGCGCCCAAGGCCTACTTCAAGGGCCTGAACTTCCTGCTCAACGAGCAGCAGGACCAGGCGATTGACGCCTTCATTGAGGCGGTGCAAAACGACCCAGACACCTCCGAGCTGCACTTCGCGCTCGGCAACCTGTTCCGCCGCCGTGGCGAGTACGAACGTGCGGTGCGGGTGCACGAACACCTGCTCTCGCGCGGCGACCTTGACCGCATCGACCGCGAGCGTGCCCAGCACGCGCTGGCGCTCGACTTCCTCAAGGCGGGCCTGCTTGACCGCGCCGAAGACGCGCTCTGCAAACTCGAAGGCACGCCGTTTGAAGCCCAGGCCCGGCTGGCCTTGCTGGCCATCTACGAACGTTCACGCGACTGGCGCCACGCCGCCGAGATCGCGGCCAAGCTGGAGCATTCCGGCCAGGGCGCCTTCAATGGCCGGCTGGCGCATTACCTGTGCGAAGAAGCCCACACGCTGCAAGCCCGCCAGCAACCCGATGCGGCGCTGGCCCTGCTGGCCCAGGCGGTGGACACGGCCCCGCTGTCGCCGCGCCCCCGCATTGACCTGGCCCGGTTACAACTGCAAACCGGCGCCACCGAAGCCGCGCTGGACACCCTGCGGGCGCTGGCCGAACACACACCGACCGCACTGCCACTGGCGGCCCACCTGCTGGCCGAGCTGGGCCAGCAGCCGCGGCTGCAAGCGCCCGCGCTGGCCCTGCTGGCCACCAGCTACAACGACACCCCGTCTCTGGACGTGCTGGACGCGCTGGTGCGGCTGGAAGCCAGCGCCAGCGGTTCGCCCGACGCCGCCCGCGACCGCTACGCCCGCCACCTGGAGCGCGAACCCTCGCTGGTAGCGGCCGCGCGCTGGATTGACGGAGAAAAAATGGCGCGCGAGCAGTTCCACCCGCAGGTGCAGCGTGCGCTGGCCCACGCGGTCAAGCCGCTGCTGCGCTACCGCTGCGCCGCCTGCGGCTTTGAAGCCAAGCAGCATTTCTGGCACTGCCCTGGCTGCCAGGCGTGGGACAGCTACCCGCCGCGCCGCGTCGAAGAGCTCTGACAGCCCTGCGGCGCTGACGGGTGGTTCAGGCCTGCCAGAAGCGCGCGATCCAGCGCGCGGGCCGGATGAAGCGGAAGCGCCGGTTGCGCTGGCCCAACAAGGCGTCGGGCGGGTTCACCTCGCCGTGGAACACCACAATCCGGGTCGCCGGGGGAAAGGCCGGTTCGCGCCAGAAATTGCTGGGCCACAGGGGAATGCAGTGGTACTTGAAGCTGGCGCACCAGTCGTCCGGCCAATAGGCCAGCAAGCCGCGCTGGTGCATGTACTCCGAGAGAAACGCCTGTTCGTTGCGGTGGCGCTTGCGGATGGTGTCGAAATTGGCCACCAGTTCGCGCAGGATGTCGCCATGCTTCAGCAGCTCAAACCGGTAAACCGACGAGTTGCCGGTGATGCGCCAGCGGCGCTTCCAGTCGTGGATGATCAGAAACTCGCCCGGCATCTCGAAGAAGCCATCGATGTTGTCGACGATGACGATGTCCAGGTCCAGAAACAGCGCCGTGCCCGACAGGCCGTGCAGGTCTTCGTTGAAGATGGTCAGCTTCTTCCAGGCACGGTCGGGACCGGCCGGTTGCTTCACGTCCAGGTACGGCAGCGGCAGGCATTCCACTTCCGGGCGCACCCCTTTGGCGTCGTCGGTGAGGCAAACGAAGCGCAGCGGGCCGGTGAGGTGCCGGCGCACCATGCCATAAAGGCGGTCCACGTACTCGGGGCCGTACTTGGTGCCCCACTTCATGCAAATCACCAGGCGCGGCGGGGCTTTGTTCGTATCATCAACGGCGGTCATGGTGGACAAGTATACGGACCGGCCACTGGCCACTTTCAAAGGAGCACACCCATGCGTTGGACGGTAAAAAATGGCGCCACCTGGCTGGCCCTGTGGTGCGCGGCCAGCGGCTTCGCGGCGGTGGACGTGAACCAGGCCACCGTGGCCGAGCTGGACGGCATCAAAGGCATTGGCCCCGGCCTGTCGCGCGCGATTCTGGCCGAGCGCAAGACGGCGCCATTCAGCAGTTGGCCGGACTTCATTGGCCGGGTGCGTGGCGTGAAAGAGGCCACCGCCATCAAGCTCTCCAGCGGCGGGCTGACGGTGCACGGCCAGAGCTTTGCCGGCTTCAAGATCGGCCAGCCGGTGGCCGACGCTAAGGGCGAGGCCCAGGCCCGCGCCGAAGCGGCAGAAGGCGAGAAAGTGCAGCAGCAGGTGGAGAAAATCATGAAAGCCAAACCCGCCGGGAAGCGGTGATTGCTATCGTAAGCATAGCTACACCACCAGGTTTTACTAGGGCTCAGCGCCAATTTGGCTTAAAAATCGGCTTATTCAGCCTGCAGACGACCCAAAACCGCCCCCACCGGGCGTGCTGACCTCAAACTGGTCGCCCGGCTGCAGTTCAACCTGGCCAATATGTTCCAGCACATCCACCTGGCCATCGGCGCGCAGCACCCGGTTGGCCCCCACCTCACCGGCCTCGCCGCCGGCCATGCCAAAGGCGCCGTGTAACCGGCCGTTGGACAAAATGCCAGCGGTCATCGCCTCCAGAAAGCGGATGCGCCGCACCCCACCGTCACCACCACGCCAACGCCCGGCGCCGCCGGAGCCGGCCCGGATGGCGTAGCTTTCCAGCCGCACCGGGAAGCGGAATTCCAGCACCTCCGGGTCGGTCAGCCGCGAGTTGGTCATGTGGGTCTGCACGACGCTGGTGCCGGCAAAACCACCCTGCAGCGTGCCGTGGGCGTCGAACACCCCGCCTGCACCCGAGCCGCCGGAAATGGTTTCGTAGTACTGGTGGCGCGCGTTGCCGAAGGTGAAATTGTTCATCGTGCACTGGCCCGCCGCCATCACGCCCAAAGCGCCGTAGAGCGCGTTGGTGATGCAGGTCGAGGTTTCCACATTGCCGGCCACCACCGAGGCCGGTGGGTTCGGGTTCAGCATGGAGCCCGGTGGGATGGTGACCTTCAGCGGCTTGAGGCAGCCGGCGTTGAGCGGGATGTCGTCCGCCACCAGCGTGCGGAACACGTACAGCACCGCCGCCATGCAGACCGCCGTGGGTGCGTTGAAGTTGTTGGTCTGCTGTGGCGAGGTGCCGGTGAAGTCGATCTCGGCACTGCGCTGCGCCGCATCCACCCGGATGGCGACCTGGATCTGCGCGCCGTTGTCCAGCGGCAAGGTGAACGCGCCGTTTTTCAGCTGGGTGATCACCCGGCGCACCGACTCTTCGGCGTTGTCCTGCACGTGGCGCATGTAGGCCTGCACCACCGCCAGGCCGTATTCGTCGGCCATCTGGCGCAGGCCCTGCACGCCTTTTTCGTTGGCGGCGATCTGGGCTTTCAGGTCGGCGATGTTCTGCTGTGGATTCCGGCTTGGGAGGTTGCCACTGCCGAGCAGGGCCAGCATCTCCGCCTCTCGCAGCACGCCTTGGTCCACCAGCTTGAAGTTGTCGATCAGCACGCCCTCTTCCTCGATGCGGGTGGAGAACGGTGGCATCGACCCCGGCGTGGTCCCGCCAATGTCGGCATGGTGGCCGCGCGAGCCGACGTAGAACACCGGTGCGTCGCCGATGTAGACGGGGGTGATCACCGTCACGTCGGGCAAATGGGTGCCACCGTGGTAGGGGTCGTTCAGCGCGTACACGTCACCGGGCCGCATGCTGGCGCGGTTCTCGCGGACCACGGTCTGGATGCTCTCGCCCATCGAGCCCAGGTGCACTGGCATGTGCGGCGCGTTGGCAATCAGTTGGCCCTCGGCGTCGAACAGCGCACAGGAGAAGTCGAGCCGCTCCTTGATGTTGACCGAGTGCGCGGTGTTCTGCAGCTGCAACCCCATCTGCTCGGCGATGTTCATGAACAGGTTGTTGAACACCTCCAGCAGCACCGGGTCCACCGTGGTGCCTGCCGCGAAGGTCTGCGCGCGCGGCACGCGGCGTTCCAGCAGGATGTGGTCCAGCGCGGTGATGGAGGCTTCCCAGCCGGGCTCCACCACGGTGGTGGCGTTCTTCTCCGCGATGATGGCCGGCCCGGGAATCACGTCGCCCGGCCGCAGGTCTTCCCGCACCACCAGCGCGGCGTCGTGCCAGCGGTCGCCCGCATGCATGCGCACCGTCTCGCGCCGCGGCACCTCGCGCGGCGGGTGCACGGTGTGCTTCGGCTCGGCCGGCGCATCGCCCGCGGCCACGGCTTCCACCGACACGGCTTCGACGATCAGGCCCTTGCCCTGCATCAGGAACGAGAAGCGCTGGCGGTAGGCCGCCTCGAAGCCGGCAACGATCTCGGCCAGCGTGCCGAATGGCACCACCAGCGCCGAGTCGCTGCCTTCGTAGCGCACGTGCACGCGCCGGCGCACCTGCACGCCGCCCGCGCTCACCTGCTGGCGCTGCAGCTCGGCCCGCGCGGTTTCGGCCAGCGTGTCGAGCTGCGCCGCCACCACGGGCACGGACTGCTCGGACAAGGCCAGTTCCAGCGCCTGCTCGCGGATCGCGTTCTGGTCGGCCAGGCCCATGCCGTAGGCCGACAGCACGCCCGCCAGCGGATGCACCAGCACGCGCTCCATGCCCAGCGCATCGGCCACCAGGCAGGCATGCTGGCCGCCGGCGCCGCCGAAGCACTGCAGCGTGTAGCGCGTCACGTCGTAGCCGCGCGCCACCGAGATCTTCTTGATGGCGTTGGCCATCTGCTGCACGGCGATGCTGATGAAGCCCTCGGCGACATCCTCGGCCGGGCGGCCGGTGCGCGCCGCGAGCTCCTCGAACTTCTTCTGCACCACCTCCTGGCTTAGCGGCTCGTCGCCGCGCGGGCCGAACACGTGCGGGAAATAACGCGGCTGGATCTTGCCCAGCATCACGTTGGCATCGGTCACGGCCAGCGGGCCGCCACGCCGGTAGCTGGCCGGCCCCGGATTCGCGCCGGCGCTCTGCGGCCCGACGCGAAAGCGCGCGCCGTCGAATTCCAGGATCGAGCCGCCGCCGGCCGCCACGGTGTGGATGCTCATCATCGGCGCGCGCATGCGCACGCCGGCCACCTGCGTCTCGAACTCGCGCTCGAACGCGCCGGCATAGTGCGACACGTCGGTGGAGGTGCCGCCCATGTCGAAACCAATCACGCGCACCGGTGCTGCCTTGTCTTCACACTGCAAGGCCCGCTCCGCAGTCCGGGCCATGCCCACAATGCCGCCCGCCGGGCCCGACAGGATGGCGTCTTTGCCCTGGAACGCGCCCGCGTCGGCCAGCCCACCAGACGACTGCATGAACAGCAGCCGCACGCCCGGCATCTCGGCCGCCACCTGCGCCACATAGCGGCGCAGCACCGGCGACAAATAGGCATCGACCACGGTGGTGTCGCCCCGACTGACAAACTTCATCAGTGGGCTGGTGCCGTGCGAGGTGCTGACCTGGCTGAAGCCCACCTCGCGGGCCAGCCGCTCGGCGGCCTGTTCGTGTGCGTGGTAACGCCAGCCGTGCATGAACACGATCGCAACGCTTCTGAGCCCGAGTGCATGCTGCTTCTTCAGCGCTTCTTTCAACAACGCCTCGTCCAGTGGCAAGACCACCGCGCCGTGCGCGTCCATGCGCTCTTCGGCCTCCAGCACCGCGCTGTAGAGCAGCTCGGGCAGCACGATCTCGCGGTCAAACAGGCGCGGGCGGTTTTGGTAGGCAATGCGCAGTGCGTCGCGGAAACCGCGGGTGGTGACCAGCAAGGTGGGTTCGCCCTTGCGTTCCAGCAACGCGTTGGTGGCCACGGTGGTGCCCATCTTCACGCAGTCCACCTGCTCGGCGGTGATGGGCTGACCGGGCCGCAAACCCAGCAGGTGGCGGATGCCGGCCACCGCCGCGTCGGGGTACTGCTCGGGGTTGTCGCTCAGCAGCTTGTGCGTCAGCAGCGTGCCGTCGGGCCGGCGGCCCACCACGTCGGTGAAGGTGCCGCCGCGGTCGATCCAGAACTGCCAGCGTGGCTGCGTAATCGGTGTCATCTGCTGGCTATGATGCCAGCATGTTGTCTGTGATGGCCATTTGCCTCGGCGCCTGCATTGGCGCACTCGCCCGCTGGCGGCTCAGCCTGTGGCTCAACCCCGGCGCGCTGCTGCCCTGGGGCACGCTGGCGGCCAACTTGGTGGGGGGCTACCTGATCGGGGTGTGCGTGGCGGTGTTCCAGGCCCTGCCGCAGTTGGACCCGGCCTGGCGGCTGGCGCTCATCACCGGCTTTCTGGGCGCGCTGACCACCTTTTCCAGCTTCTCGGCCGAGGTCGTGGCGATGCTGCAAAACGGCCGCTACGGGCTGGCGCTGGGCACCACCGGGCTGCACCTGTTCGGCTCGCTGTTGCTCACCGTGGCCGGCCTGAAAAGCGTGGCGTTCTGGCTGGCCACGCGGCCGGGTTGATGCCAGCTCAGTGGCTGGCCGGCGTGGCGCGTGGGATGCCGCAGACCAGGTCGCCGGGGTCGTTGGCCTGGATGGCACGCTCGTTTTTGGCATGGGCCACGTCCATGTCGCGTGGCAGGGTGACCGCGTTTTTCACCGCCAGAATCTCGGCCATCACACTCACCGCAATTTCCGACGGGGTTTTGCTGCCAATGTAAATGCCGATCGGGCCACGCAAACGGACCAAACCGGCTGCGGTCTGTTCGAAATGGTCAATCATGCGTTCGTGCCGGGCCTCGTTGTTGCGCCGCGAACCGATGGCACCCACGTAAAAAGCATCGGTCTTGAGCGCTTCCAGCAGCGCCAGGTCGTCGAGCTTGGGGTCGTGCGTCAGCGCCACCACGCAGCTGCGGCGGTCGGGCCGGAAGGCGGTCACCACGTCGTCGGGCATGTCGCTCACCACCTTGGCACCGGCCACCGACCAGGCGCCGCGGTACTCTTCGCGCGGGTCGCACACGGTCACGGCAAAACCGCTGAACAAGGCCATGGTGGCGAGGTATTCAGTCAGCTGCCCGGCACCGATTAGCAGCATGCGGTACTCGGGGCCAAAGGTGTTGACCAGTTCGGTGCTGGACACCGCCAGCTCGGCGGGCGACAGCGCCTCCACCTGTGTGACCTGGCCGTCGCTCAGGCGCACGCTGCGCTGCATCAGCCGGCCGGCTTCCAGCGCCTCGACCAGCGCTGCCAGCGCCTGCGCGTCGGGGTCGTATTCCAGCAGCAGTTCCAGTGTGCCGCCGCAGGGCAAGCCAAAACGGTGCGCCTCGTCGGCCGAGATGCCGTACTTCACAAAGCCCGGCGCGCCGGACGGAATCTCGTTGGCGGCGTCCTTGCCGGCATAGGCCTGGGTGAAGCGGTAGATCAGGTCGTCTTCGATGCAGCCGCCGGAGACCGAACCGACCACGGTACCGTCTTCGCACAGGGCCATGATGGAGCCGATCGGTCGCGGCGACGAGCCCCAGGTGCGGACCACCGTGGCCAGCAAGCCGCGCTTGCCCGCCATACGCCAGTCGCGCAGCGTGCGCAGCACCATCACATCGAGATTTTCCATCGCCTGCTTTCCGTCGTTGTACCGCCCAGGGCGGATGAATTGGCGCCGATTATGCGGCCCTCAGCCAACCCATTTCAGGGCGCTGGGGGCCAATTCAGCCTAGGCTAAACCCTAGGGCGTCTGGGGCACCAGACGGGGGGTGTTGCCTGGCCGTTGGCCCAAAAACTTACTATAGTGTGCAGTTCTACCCGATTCGGGACGCCCCCATGATGACCAACTTTCCTGCCGCGTTCGCCAACGACCGACTGGCCGGGATTGAGCGCGCCCGCCGCGCGGTGATCACCGAAGACAAGCCGCTGAGCCAGGTCGCCCCAGCCGAGCTGCAGGAACGCGAGTGGATCGCCCAATCCTGGCGGCGCTGCCTGGAACGCTCACGCAGCCCCAACCAGCGGCTGGCCTTCGACATGCTGCCCGACGCCGAGGCCCGCCGCACGCTGGACGCCAATGAACTGCTGGTGCAAGCCGGCCGGCCCGTGCTGGAGCACCTGAGCCGTGCGATTGCCGACATGCGTTACTTCACCATCCTCACCAGCGCCAACGGCGTGGTGGTGGACGCCAATGGCCCGATCGACCGCATGGACCGCCGCGCGCACCTGATCACCCGGGTGGGCGTGGACCTGTCTGAAGGCAGCATCGGCACCAGCGCCATCAGCACCGCACTGAAAGAACTGCACCCGGTGTGGCTGCACCGGGGCGAACATTTCTACACCGACATGCGCTACTACAGCTGCGCCGGTGCACCGATCTTCGGGCCCGATGGCCACTGTGCCGGCATGCTGGACGTGACCGGCATCGAACAGCCCGAGCGGCCCGAGCTGATGCACCTGGTGGCACAGTCGGCCCAGAGCATCGAGAACACCATGGTGCTGAGCCGCCCGCACGCGCTGGTGGTGCGGCTCAACTGGCCAGGCCGTGTGATGGGCGACGACGCCGACGGCATTGTCTGCCTCGACGCCAATGGCGTGGTCGTCAGCGCCAACAGCATCGCCCGCCAGATGGTGACCCAGCTGGTGCCCGACGTGGGCCAGACACAGCACTGCAGCGAGTTGTTTGCGCTGCCCTACGAAAGCCTGTTCGACGCCGCCCGCACCGACGGCCAGCCCATCGAGGCGCCGTTGTGGACCGGCCTGCGGCTGCACGCCCTGCCCCTGAAGCCAGGCCAGACCCGGGTGCGCCGCCTGACCCGGCAAGACAGCAACGACACACCGCTTGCCCTGAAAGACGTGGAGATCGCCCTCATCAAGAGCGCGGTGGAAGAAGCCCGTGGCAACGTGATGCAGGCCGCCCGCAAACTCGGCATCAGCCGGGCCACGGTGTACCGAAAACTCGGTCTGGGCCGGCAAAAATAGCCTTCTGGGGCATTTTTTAGACCATACCAGCCCTGAGCCCTAGTACAGGCTCAGTAGTTAGCTACCAATCTTGTAGCAAATACATACCGCCCGCCCCGACGCGGGAACAAAAAACAACACGCGCCGCACCCGCTGGCACAGGCCTGTTCTGAGAAACCGCACTGCGCTATATACTTTTATATATTACGTTTTCTCACAACCCGCTCCCAAAAAAAACATGTCCACGCCCCCTTTCCGCCTCACCGCCTGGCTCTGGCTGATGCCCCTCGCCACGCTGTCCAACGGCTTCGCCCACGCCGCCGAAGACGCGCCCTTCCAGCTGGGCGAAGTCCGCGTCTCTGGCAGCAGCGCCAACACACCGCTCGACCCCACCACCCGCACCCTCAGCGCCGAAGACCTGGCGCGTTTTGACCGCAACACCGTCGGGCAGGCGCTGAACCTGCTGCCCGGCGTGACCACCTCCACCAACATGCGCAACGAGCAGACCCTCACCGTGCGCGGCTTCGACGGCCGGCGCACACCGCTGTTCCTCGACGGCATCCCGGTCTATGTGCCCTACGACGGCCAGGTCGACTTTGGCCGCTTCCTGACCTTTGACCTGGCCGAGATCGACGTCGCCAAAGGCTTCTCGTCCATCGCCTACGGCCCCAACACCATGGGCGGCGCGATCAACCTCGTCACGCGCAAACCGCAGAAAACGCTGGAGGCCAATGCCCAGGCCCGCGTGGCTTCGGGCAACGAGCGCGCGCTGACCGCCAATGTCGGCACCAACCAGGGCCTGTGGTACCTGCAGGCCGGCGCGGCCACGGTCAGTGCCGACGGCTACCGCCTCGCCAGCGACTTTGCACCCACCCCAATGGAAGACGGCGGCCAGCGCAACAACGCCAACCGCCAAGACAGCAAGCTGTCACTGAAACTCGGCCTCACGCCGGGCGGCGGCAACGAGTACGCGGTTGGCCTGAGCAGCCAGCGCGGCGAAAAAGGCCAGCCCCCCAATGTCTTTCCCAACGCCCAGCCGCTCAACTTCTGGCGCTGGCCCAGCTACGACAAAAACAGCCTGTACCTGGTGGCCGACCAGAACCTCACCGGCGACGAGCGTCTGAAAGTGCGCTGGTACAAAGACAGCTACGACTACCAGCTGAAATGCTTCACCAACGCCACCTACAGCACCGGCCGCAACTGCCAGTTCGGCACGCCCGCCGCGCCCACCTTTGACCTGCAGGACGAAGTCAACGGCGCCTCCTTCATCCTGGAGAGCCGCCGCCTCTCGGGGCACCTGGTGCGGCTCGCCTACCACCGCAAGACCGACACGCACGACGAGCGCACCACCGGTGCGGTGACCACCTACCGCGACCGCACCGTCTCCTACGGCCTGGAAGACACACTGCGCCTGACCGACCGGCTCGACCTGTCGCTCGGCGTGAGCCGCGACGAACAAACCGCACTGACGTCGGGCAACTACGGCCAGCCGGTGGACCAGGCCAAAACCAACGCGCAGGTCGGGCTGTTCTACCTGCTCGACAGCGGCACCCAGCTTTACGGCACGCTGGCCCGCAAGAGCCGCTTCCCCAGCATCCGTGAGCGCTTCTCGCAGCAGGTGGGCACCCAGGGCGGCATGCTGCCCGGCGTGGCCAACCCCAACCTCGGCGCCGAATCGGCCCGCCATGCCGAAATCGGCCTGCGCAGCACGCTGGACCGCTGGTCGCTGGAAGCCGCCCTGTTCCAGGCGCGCATCCATGACAGCATCCAGTCGGTCAGCTTCCAGCAGGGCAACACCACCTTCGGCCAGTTGCGCAACGTGGGTGAAGCCGAAAGCAAAGGCGTCGAGCTCTCGGCCCGCCACACCACCCCCGCACTCACCGCCGGTGCGGGCTACACCTACCTCGACCGCCACAACATCGACACCCCCACCCTGCCCGCCACCGACACGCCACGCAACAAGGTCACGCTGTTTGCCGACTGGCTGTTCACCCCCGGCTGGCGCCTGGTGGGTTCGCTGGAAGCCGAGAACGGGCGCGTGGTCTCGCGCGCCAACAGCCGCACCACCTACTTCACCAACGGCGGTTTCGCCCTGCTCAACGCCAAGCTGGTCTACGAGTTCAGCCCGGGCTGGCGCATCGAAGCCGGTGCCACCAACCTGACCGACCACAACTACCAGCTGATGGATGGCCTGCCGCTCAGCGGCCGCACGCTGTTCACCCAACTGAGCGTGCGCCTGTGATGGCCGCGTTGCGCAGCGGTTTGCGGCTCTGGCCCATGCTGGGGCTGCTGCTGGTGCTGGGCCACGCCACCGCCCAAACCCCAACCCCTGCACCGGTGCGCGTGGTGGTCATTGGTGGCCTGGTGGGCAGCGGCTTCTGGCAGCGGCTGGCCCCCAAAGTAGAAGCCGCCACCGGCACCGCGCTGGTGCTGGTGGGCAGCGGCAACAAGGAAGCCATCGTGCCGCTGTTCACCCAGCGGCAGGCCGACCTGATGCTGATCCACGGCAGCGACGAGGTGATGGCGCTGCTGGCCGACGGGCAGGCCGGCCGCGTCACGGCCTGGGGTGCGAACGAGCACGTCATCGTCGGGCCGGCAGACGACCCGGCAGGCGTGCGCCAGGCCAAAAATGGCAGCGAAGCGGTGCAGAAGATTGCCGCCTCGGGCGCACCGTTTGTGGCCTTCGACGACCCTGGCAGCCACGCCATCGTGCAAAAACTCTGGCGCATTGCCGGCACCCGACCGCCCGCGGGTGGCTGGCGCCTGCCCGACGAAGCCGTGCGCGCCCAGCAAATCGTTGAATTCGCTGCCCAGCGCAAGGCCTACGTCGTCACCGGCCACATCCCGGTGGCCTACGGCAAGATGCAGTCCCCCGGCATGGCGGTGCTGCTCAAGGGCGACCCGGCCATGCGCCGACCCTATGTGCTGGTGGAGCAGCCAGACGCCCCCACCCACGTGGCCGCCACGGCCACCACCCGGGTGGTTGGCTACCTCGCATCCCCCGCTGGCCAAGCCGACGTGGCCCAGGCCGGCTTTGACCGGGGTGAGCCCTGGATTTTCCCCGTGCGGCCCGCCAGGGCAGACAAGGCGCAGGGCGGCTGACCACACCCGCTTGTTTGTGGCCGAAATGCAACGCACCTGCGTGGCGCATGGCCCCCAAAACGGCTTGTTGCAACCTCTTTCGCTATATACTTTTGTTTATATCGAGACGTGAACAAGCGCTTGGTAATGCGTACCGCTTTATCGGTTCTGAGCATATGGAAACTTCTACGTATGACAGCTTGTGCATGCCGCTGATACTGTGATGACACCTTTTACTGGAGACCTCTTTCAATGAAAAAACTGCTCGTTCCCCTGCTCGCCATGGCCGCAGCTTGCGCCGCCCAGGCACAAAGCTCGGTCACCCTTTTTGGCGTTGTTGACACCGGCTTCACCCGGGACGGCGGTTCGGTCGCCAGTGTCTCCGGCCTCAGCAATGGCAGCAACGCCAGCAGCCGGCTCGGCTTTCGCGGCACAGAAGACCTCGGCGGCGGTCTGAAAGCCGGTTTCTGGCTGGAAACGGGCGTCAACACCGACAGTGGCTCGGGTTCCACCAACAGCAGCCTCGACAACGTGGCCGCCAGCACCGCCACCGGTTCGCTGCAATTTGGCCGCCGCGCCACGGTGAGCCTGTTGGGCGGCTTCGGTGAAATTCGCCTCGGCCGCGACTTTGCGCCGTCTTACTACAACGAAGCCGTCAGTCCCTTTGGCGTGACCAGCGTCGGCACCGACGTGCTGCTGCAGGCCAACCTGCTGGGCCAGGTGCAGCTGCGCACCTCCAACGGCATCCACTACCTCACCCCCAACACATTGGGTGGCTTTTTTGCGCACGTGAACTACGCGTTCGGCGAACAACCCTCCAACCTGCCACTGGGCACAGACAACAACGGCAACTACGTTGGCGCGCGCATTGGCTACAACCAGGGCCCGCTGCTGGTGGCATTGGCCTATGGCAAGCTCGACGTGACCCGTGCCACCGGTCAGAGCAACGACCGCAGCGTGGTGTCGCTCACCGGCGCCTACGACTTCGGCGTGGTCAAACTCACCGGCGAATACCAGCGCCAGTCGATCGACAACACCGTCAATGCCGGCTTTGGCAACGGTGGCACCGCCTCCGCCGGCAACGACACCGAGAGCGACGGCTTCGCCATCGGCGCCATCGTGCCGGTGGGTGCCGGGCAGTTCAAGCTGGCCTACAGCCGCATCAACATCGAGAACGGCCATGGCCTGGGCACCGAACCGCGCGCGTCCAAGTTCGCGCTGGGCTATGTGCACAACCTGTCCAAACGCACCGCGCTCTACACCTCGGTCGCACGCCTGAAAAACAGCAACGACAGCCTGACCGGCGCCACGCTGACCGCCGCTGCCGGGCGCGTGGCGGGCATCAGCGGTGCCGTGGCAGGCCGCAACTCGTCGTCCACCGGCTTTGAAGCGGGCGTGCGCCACAACTTCTGATGCCAGGCACCCCTGGTGGTGCCCACCCACAACTGTTTCTCTGAAGTCCCTGCCGCCTGACACTGTCAGGCGGCTTTTTTATGCCCCAAGTGCGATGCGACGCAAACACCTGAAGTTCACCGATTTCCAGGGCCGCCAGCTGCAAGACCTGCTGGACAGCCACCTCGGCATCCTACTGACCCCGCAAACCCGGGCCGTGGTCCAGTCGGCTGGCCGCACGATCAACATCTGGGTGCTGACACCCGCCGCGCCGGACGAACCTGCAATGCCAGCGCCGCTGCCCCCGGAGCCTGGTCTGGAAACACCCGCCGAACTGGCACACGCCGACACCCTGCCCCCCGCCCGCTACAGCTGGCAAAACGCCGTAGACGGCACAGACGACCTGCTGGCGCTGAACGACAACCCGCTCACCGTCTTGTCGGCCGTGGCGCTTCGCAGCATTGCGGCCACGCGGCAGTGGCCCACCCTGGGCATGGCACTGGACGAGTTCAACCGCCTGCAGGCGGTGCTCGGCGACAGCCTGTTGACGCCCGCCCGCACCGACGCAACCGCACAGCCATCCACCGATGCGGTCAACACCCTGCGGGAATGGCTGTGGTCACACCGGCGAAGCGACCGGCCACTGACCCGGACCGTGGCCGCCGCAGTGGCTTGCGCCAGCTTCAGCCAGAAACCGTTGTGGGTGGACCTGGGTCTGACCGGGCGCGACAACCTCAACACCTTGCTGAACGGGCATTTCCCGGCGCTCTACCGGTTGAACACCACACACATGGGCTGGAAGAAGTTTTTCATGCTGAAGCAGCCAGAACTGCAGCAGGACACTGCCGAGGCGCCGGGGCGTTAGGAAAACGTCGCCAGGATCACGCTGTCGGTGGCAAAACTGGCCCAGGCCGGCTGGCCCTTGCGCAGCCCCCGTTCCGCCACCAGGGCATTGGCCATGGCCGCTGCCACCAGGCGACCACCGGGCGTGGTCAGTGTCAGCTCGGTGCTGGTCTTGCCAGGTTGCAGGCCGGTCAGCGTACCGGCCAACACGTTGCGTGCGGCGTTGCGGCGCGGTGCTGTGGTGGACACCGACACCCAGGGCGCTTTCACCAGCGCATAGGCTTCCACCCCCACCGTCAGCGCCATGTTCGCCACCGATGCAGGCGTGATGGCCACCACGATGTCGTCCCCACCCGCCAGCGACAAACGCACGTCCACCATGCCACCGGTGTCCTGCAACGCCACCACCGTGCCCACAAACTGGTTGCGGGCACTGGTCTTCACCGACATGCGGCGGATCAGCGTGCGCAGTGCGTTGTTCTTGTGGGCTTCGGCACTCTGCACCGGGGCAGCGGCCAGCTGGTTGAGGATGTCCTGCTGCGAGCTTTCCATCGCCCGGTACAGCGCGATGATCTGCCGGCCATGCTCGGTGAGCTGGGTGCCACCCCCGTGTTTGCCACCGGTGGTCCGCACCACCAGAGGCGCCTCGGCCAGGTTGTTCATGGTGTCCAGCGCGTCCCAGGCGGCCTTGTACGACAACGGCACGTCCTTGGCCGCACGGCTGAGCGAGCCATGCACCTCGATCGCTTCCAGCAGGCGGATGCGCGGTTCACCGAGGTAGCCACCTGCGGTGGTTTCAAAAGCCAGTTTGCCGACCAGTGGGCGGAGGGATTTGCCAGACATGGCGACACCATAGCAGAGCCACAACGCATGGCAACGGCGTTCTTTGCCCGGTCACCTTGAAATCAATGCACGGCCTTGATTTTGGCATTCGATATATAGTAAAATATACAGCGATTGGAATGGAATTCAGTGGAACATAGTGCAGTGCGAGGGTCTCCAACTGCGATGTTCTTTGGGGTGGTCCGCTGGACCACCCCTTTTTTTGTGCACGTGTGTCAGTTGACGACGGCCAGCATGACACTGCTGGACTGGAACGCGACCGTCACCTGCGTGTCTGTCGCGAGCTTCAATTCACGCAGGGCATCGGTGGTGACCACGGCGCACACGTGCCTGACCGGCGTCTGCGCCAGGTTGATCACCAGCTCCGAACTGACCGGTCCTTCGTGGATGCGGCTGACCACCCCCTGGAGGTGGTTGCCCGCGCTGGTGCGCATGGCCCAACCGGGCAGCACCAGCACCGCTGGCGCCTTGACCAGGGCCAGCACTTCCTGCCCTGGCACCAGCCCCAGACGCGCCACCGAGTCGCAGGTCACCACCGCTTCCAGGCGCTGCTCGGCGTCCAGCGCCAGCATCACCTGGGCATTGACCTCGCCCATGCGGACTTCAAGCACCGTGCAGGCAAACTGGTTTCTGGCACTGGTGCGCACCGCCATGCGGCGCAGCAACTGGCGAATGGCGGCAGGGTCGGCAGGCAGCGGGTCGGTGGTGAGCAACGACAGCCGGTCGGCCGCCGACTGCGACTCGCCTTCCAGCGCACGGAACAAGGCGATCAGCTGCTGGCCATGGGCGGTCAGCTGTGTGCCACCGCCTTGTGCCCCGCCAATGGTGCGGTCCACCAGCGCATGCTCGGCCAAGTTGTTCATTTCGTCGACCGCGTCCCAGGCGGCCTTGTAAGACAGCGGAATCTTTTTGGCGGCCTTGGCGATGGAGCCATGGCGGCCAATTTCTTCCAGCAAGCGAACCCGCGTGTCGCCGATCAACGCACCGAACTCGGTCCGCAAAACCATCTGGGCGCTGAATTTTGATGTGCTGGGCACGGTGTCACCGGTTGGGCTGAAAATGCAGCCATCGCAATATACTATTCTATATATCGATACCCATCACCATTTTTCAACGAGTTGAAGACCATCCAGCCCCGTGTGTTGCCCATGCGGTGTGGTGGCGCCGATATACCGCTTCAACCTATGCTCCGCCCCTGATATTTCATGAAAGGCACCCCATGACCAACACAACCACGGAGCTCGAAGGGCTCCTGATGCAGCGTTCGCTGGACGACCCCCAGTTGCTGGCGGCGGTGGAAGCTGCTGCCGACTTCCGCATCCTGCCGGACGCCACCGTGATCAAGGTCGGCGGACAAAGCTTCATTGACCGCGGCCGTGCCGCCGTCTACCCGCTCATCGACGAGATTGTTGCCGCCCGCAAAACACACAAGCTGCTCATCGGCACCGGCGCGGGCACCCGGGCACGGCACCTGTACTCCATTGCGGCCGGTCTTGGCCTGCCGCCGGGCGTGCTGTCGCAACTCGGCGCCTCGGTGGCCGACCAGAACGCCGCCATCCTGGGCCAGCTGCTGGCGAAACACGGCATCCCGCTGGTCAGCGGTGCCGGCCTGTCGGCGGTGCCGCTGCACCTTGCCGAGATCAACGCCGTGATCTTCAGCGGCATGCCGCCCTACAGCCTGTGGATACGCCCCGCCGCCGAAGGCGTGATTCCGCCTTACCGCACCGACGCGGGCTGCTTCCTGGTGGCCGAACAATTTGGCTGCAAGGCCATGGTTTATGTGAAGGACGAAGACGGCCTGTACACCGCCAACCCCAAGACCTCGAAAAACGCCACCCTCATCCCCAAAATCTCGGTCGATGAGATGAAGGCCAAGGGCCTGCAGGACTCGATTCTGGAGTTCCCGGTGCTGGACTTGCTGAAAGAGGCACGCCACATCCGCCAGATCCAGATCGTGAACGGCCTCGTCCCCGGCAACCTGACCCGCGCACTCGCCGGCGAGCATGTTGGCACCATCATCACCGCACGCTGAGAGCTCCGCCATGACAAACACCACCAACTCCACCAAGCACGTTGCCTCGCCGCTGGCGCGCCAGACCCTGCTGGACAGCGACCTCACCCGTCCCGTCGCGGGCCGCCGCCCGATCCGGCTGTTGCCCTGGGTGCACGTCGTCAAAATCGGCGGGCGCTCGATCATGGACCGCGGCGCCGATGCGATCCTCCCGGTTGTGGACGAGCTGCGCAAGCTGCTGCCCGAGCGCCGGCTGCTCATCCTCACCGGTGCCGGCATCCGCGCCCGCCACCTGTACGGCGTGGGCCTGGACCTGGGCCTGCCGGTCGGCTCGCTGGCACCACTCGCTGCGAGCGAGGCCGGCCAGAACGGCCACATCCTGGCGTCGCTGCTGGCGGCAGAAGGTGTCTCCTACGTCGAGCACCCCACCATGGCGAGCCAGCTCGCCATCCACCTCTCGGCGGCCCGTGCGGTGGTGGGCAGTGCCTTCCCGCCCTACCACCACCACGAATTCACGACCTCGCGCATCCCGACCCACCGGGCCGACGTGGGCGCCTTCCTGCTGGCCGATGCGCTCGGCGCAGCGGGGCTGACGATCGTGGAGGATGTGGACGGTGTCTACAACGCCGACCCCAAAGGCGATGGCGGCCAACAGGCCCAACTCATCAGCGAGATCAGCGCCGCCGACCTGGCGAAACAACACGGCACGCTGCCGGTTGACCGTGCGTTGCTGGAAGTCATGGCGAATGCCCGCCACCTGGAGCGGGTGCAGGTCATCAACGGGCTGGTGCCGGGCCGGATCACTGCCGCCGTGCGGGGCGAGCACGTTGGGACCATCATCCGCTCGGGCACACGCCCGGCCTGAACCAGCGCCACCGGCAGCGCTGCTCAGGCGCGTTGTGCGGAAGCCTCCACGTGGCCCACGGCCGGGTAACACGTGACGTACTGGTCGCAGCCGCCACAGTGTGGCGGCTGCAGCCCCGGTTGGCCCAGCCATTCGCCAAGGCGCATGAACAAGAAACGCTTCCACTTCAGGTGCCTGCTGTTCAGCGCCACCAACCCCGGAAAATAGGCCTGCAACAGCGCCGTGACCTCTGGGCGCCCTGAAAGACCCAGGTCTTGCCACAGGTGCCTGTGGCCAAAACAACCACAGGCCACGGCCGCAGCGGCCGCCCAGCAGGCGGGCGTGGCCTCGGTGCGAAACGACCAGAGCAGCGCCAGCAGTGCGGTGTGGGGAAACTCCGGCGGGGGCAACACCTGCGTGCTGGGCAGCGGTGTGGGCCCCATGAAGCCCTCCTCCAGCACGGCGCTGAGGTAAACAAACTCCGCCCGCTGCACACCCAGGTTGAGCGCAAACAGTGGCAGGCCGCCCAGCGCCGCCTCGGCCCGCACGTGCTGAACCGCCGTTTGGCACAGCGCCAGCGCGTCGGTGCTGCAGGCCATCATGCCAACCACTCAGTTCAGCGGAACAATCCGCAAGGCGTTGGGCGCGCGCGCAGTGTCGGTGCTGTGCACCACCACAAACAGGCGGCGGTTCACGTTGTCCACCGCAATACCACGGATCTGCAGCAAGCCCGCATTGGCTGCGGTGGTGTTCAGGCTGTCAAGCAGCGTGACCACACCCGCCGGCGTGACACGGTAAAGCTTGCCACCACGTCCGCCAAGGTAGAGATTGCCATCGGCACCTGCGGTGGTCAGGTCAATGTTGTCATTGCCTGGCACGCTGAGGTCGGCCGTGAAAGTTGCAATGAGCGTGCCCTGGGCAGCGGTGCGCGGTGCGGTGAGCAACGCGTCCAGTGGGAACGAGGTCAGGCGGCCAGTGGTCTGGTCGGACACGTACAGCGTGCGGCCCACCACCACGGAACCCACGGGCTTGCTCAAACCAGTGACGAGTTCACGCTCGGTGGCGGCGCCGCCGTTCACCGTCAGCAGACTGATGGCACCACCGGTGGAGGTGGCGTTCGGGCTCGGGGGGGTGACAAACCAGTTGTCGAGGAGTTCACCCGCACCCGTCACCGTGACGGCGATGCGGCGGCGCACCGGGTCGAGGCCGGTCAGGTTGCTGGCCACACGGGCTGGGCTGACGGCGATCACCGTGCCGGCATTGCCAAAGCCGAAACGGGTGGTGTAGAAGGTGCCGTTCGACGTGCGGGTCAGCTCGCCGATGGACACCTGGGTGTTGGTCGCTGGCGGTTGCAGGGCCGGCAGGTTGACGTAGTTGCTGAAGGTGGTTTTGCCGTCACCATCCCAGGTCAGGATGGCATTGGTGGTGTCGTCGGTGAGGTACAGCCGGCTTTCAGCCGCGTCCCAATAAATGCCATTGGCGTCGGCCGAGGCGAGTGTGATGTTGGTTGGCCCCCGGTCGGCGGAGCTGCCCCCACCGCCACAGGCGGCCAGCACCAGCGCTGTGGCGCCTGCCGCCACCCGCAACGCCCACAGCCGCCGCGTCAATCGGGCAGGGTTTGCACTTTGCTCACAGGCTGTGCCCTGCAATGGTTTCCACCAATTCACCATGCTGTCTCCTCTTTGTGTGTATGGACCGAACGGTCTTTTCAGGTTGATTCGATTTCGTAATATACTTTACTACATATCGAATCTGCAACGTGATTTCGCCGCACACTGACCTGGAGACTTTCATGCACCGCTTTGCCCGCCCCCTGCTCACCGCCCTGCTTGCGCTCGTCATCACCACTGGGGCGCAGGCCGACGAAGTGCAGGTGGCCGTGGCCGCCAACTTCACCGGGCCAATGAAAGCGATTGCCGCCGTGTTTGAGAAAACCACCGGTCACAAGGCTGAACTCATCATTGGCTCCACCGGCAAGTTTTATGCGCAGATCAAGAGTGGCGCGCCGTTCGATGTGTTTCTGGCCGCCGACAACGAAACCCCAGCCAAGCTGGAGCAGGAAGGTCTGGCCGTCAAGGGCAGCCGCTTCACCTACGCCACTGGCAAGCTGGTGCTGTGGTCGGCCAACGCCAGTCTGGTGGACGGCAAAGGCGAGGTGCTGAAAAAAGGAGACTTCAAGAAGCTGGCCATTGCCAATCCCAAGGTCGCACCTTACGGCGCAGCGGCGGTGGAAACCATGACCAAGCTGAACCTGCTGGACACCACCACACCCAAGCTGGTGCAGGGTGAAAGCATAGGCCAGGCCTTCAACTTCATTGCCACCGGCAACGCCGAACTGGGTTTTGTCGCGCTGTCGCAGGTGCTGGAAGGCGGCAAGCTGAAAAGCGGTTCGGCCTGGACCGTGCCAGCCAACCTGCACGCGCCCATCGTGCAGGATGCGGTGGTGTTGACGCGCGGAAAAGACAACAAAGCGGCGGCCGAACTGGTGGCACTGCTGAAGTCCGAGCGGATCAAGGACCTGATCCGTTCTTACGGCTACGATCTCTGACCTACACGCTGACCCCTTAAAAACTGAATGCTGAGCGATGCAGACCTTGGCGCGATTGCGCTCACCGTCAAACTGGCCGGGCTGGTCACACTGATCCTGCTGCTGGTGGGCACACCGCTCGCATGGTGGTTGGCCCGCACACGTTCATGGCTCAAAGGCCCGGTCGGTGCGGTGGTCGCTTTGCCGATTGTGTTGCCGCCTTCGGTGCTGGGGTTTTATTTGCTGGTCGGCATGGGGCCCAATGGCCCGATTGGCCAGTTCACCCAGTCGCTGGGCTTGGGTGTGCTGCCTTTCACCTTCTGGGGCCTGCTGGTGGCCTCGGTGTTCTATTCCTTGCCGTTTGTCGTGCAGCCGATCCAGAACGCTTTTGAAGCGCTGGGAGACCGGCCTATGGAGGCCGCCGCCACGCTGCGTGCCTCGCCACTGGACACGTTTTTCAGCGTCGTGCTGCCACTGGCCAAGCCCGGCTACCTGACCGCGACCGTGATGGGCTTTGCGCACACCGTGGGCGAGTTTGGCGTGGTGTTGATGGTGGGCGGCAACATCCCCAACCAGACCCGTGTGGTGTCGGTGCAGATTTACGACCACGTAGAAGCCATCGAGTACGCCGACGCCCACCGGCTGGCCGCTGTGATGCTGGCGTTCTCGTTCACCGTGCTGCTGGCGTTGTATGTGTTGAACCCCACTGGTCGGCGCAAGGTGAACACATGACGGGTGGTGTGAAAGCGCGTTTCAAGCTGGACTACACCGGCTTTTCGCTGGACGTTGACCTGGTCTTGCCTGGTACTGGCGTGACGGCGCTGTTTGGCCACTCCGGCTCTGGCAAAACCACGGTGTTGCGGCTGATCGCCGGGCTGGAAAAATCGGCCCACGGCCATTTAGAGGTCAATGGCGAGGTCTGGCAAGACGGCAAGCGCCTGTTCCTGCCCACGCACCAGCGCAACCTGGGCTATGTATTTCAGGAAGCCAGCCTGTTCGCGCACCTGAACGTGCAGCGCAACCTGGCCTACGGCATGAACCGGGTGCCCCCGGCGCAGCGCCAGGTCTCGCTGGACCAAGCAGTTGAACTGCTGGGCATTGGCCACTTGCTGCAGCGTTTGCCCGAGACCCTCTCAGGCGGCGAACGCCAGCGCGTGGCCATTGCCCGGGCGCTGGCCACCAGCCCTCAGATTCTGCTGATGGACGAACCCCTGGCGGCGCTGGATTTGAAGCGCAAGGAAGAAATTCTCCCTTACCTGCAGCGCCTGCACGATGAGCTGAAGATTCCCATCGTCTACGTCACCCATTCGCCCGACGAAGTGGCGCGGCTGGCAGACCACCTGGTGCTGCTCGACGCGGGCCGGGTGGTGGCCCAGGGCCGCACGGGCGATTTGCTGACCCGGCTCGATTTGCCCATGGCGCATGGCGACGCGGCCAGCGCATTGGTGACCGCGCGGATCTCCGGGCATGACGCGGCCTACCACCTTGCCCATGCCGAATTTGCCGGTGGCCACATCAGCCTGACGCAAGGCGTGGGGACGGCATTGCCTTTGGGCAGCACCGTGCGCTTGCGGGTGCAGGCCCGCGACGTGAGCCTGACGCTCGACCACCACCGGGCCACCAGCATTTTGAATGTGCTGCCAGTGACGGTGACCGACCTGTCACCCGACAGCCCAGGTCAGGTGATGGTGGGGCTGGACGCTGGCGGCACACGCCTGCTCGCACGCATCACCACCAAATCGGCCGACGCGCTGGCGCTGGCGCCGGGCAAGGCGGCGTTCGCGCAGGTGAAGGGTGTGGCCGTGGTCGGCTAGGGTTTGGCAGACGTTGGCAACAGCACTTCCACCCGCTGCAGCCAGCGCACATGGCGCGGCCCGGGCCGCAGGTCTTGCAATGAGCGCAGCGCTGGCAGGCCGTCGGTGTCCAGCAGTTCGTCGTTGCCGTGGCGCAGCACCACCACCACGCCATCGCCCAAAGCGCTGTTGTACAGCTCGCCCCAGGAGTAGCTGGCCTGGTAGCCGTCTTTGGCGGTCAGCAGCACGATGGCCTTGCGCACCGCGCGGCGGTCGGGCTTGAGGCCGGCTTTGTCGATCAGGTCGCGCAGCGGCACGCCCTGGTAGCGCACGGTCAGCGTCACGTCCTTGCCGTCTTGCGTCACGCGGCGGTCTTCGGTGTAGTCCTTGCGCGGCAGGGCCTGGAGGTCGGCGCGGGTCAGGGCCAGTGGCTGGTTGACCTCGCCGGTGATGTGCAGGAGCGGTGTGTCGGGCGTCTGGGCCTGCATTTGGGCATGCGGTGTGCCCACAGCCATCAGCCAACCCAACACCGCCAGTGCCTGGATGAACACGCGCCTCATGGTGCTGCAAACCCCAAACGGGCCAGCACCTGCTGCGCCGGTGCGGCCAACAAGCTCTGGGCAAAGGCCGTGGCTTCGGCCGAGGCACCGCGCCGCACGGTGAGCCCGTAGGCCGCGGCCACGCCCAGCTCGGGCACCACCGCCACCACACCAAGGGCTGGCACCTCGCGCTGCGCCGCCACCGCGTTGGTGCAGTAGGTGAGGAAGACGTCGGCCTGGCCACTGGCCATCACCCAGGCGTAGGTGCCCTGGCCGGGTGGGGGTTTGGGCGAGTTGGTGGCGCCGGTGAGTTTCAGCGCCTTGGCATCCAGCGCCGCAAAGGCGCCGGGTTGCAACGCCTCGGCGCGGCGGAACAGCGACCAGGCGTAGTCGCCCGACGGGTCTGAACCAGGCGTGGAGGTGCCCAGCCGCACACCGGGCCGCAGCATCGCGTCCAAGAGGCTCTGGGGCGTGACGACCAGCCCCGGTGCGGTGAGCGCGCACAGCGCGTTGCGCACAAACACCTGTGGCGCCTGCCAGGCGTCGCCATTGGCCAGGCGCTGCGGGTGCTGGGTGTCGGCCGAGGCAAACACCTGCGCGCCTTCGCCTTGTTCGATGCGCTCGCGCAGCAGGCCCGAGGCACCGAAAGTCAGCGCGATGCGGGTGCCGGTGCGGGCCTCGTGCGCGGCGGCGATCTCGGTGAACGCCTCACGCAGGCTGCCGGCGGCATAGACCGACACGGCCGCTCCACCAGGCGGCGTCTGCGCCCACGACGCGCCGCTCACCAACCCACCGAGCAACACCACCCCCGAGACCAGGCGCTGGGCATGGCGCATCACTTTGCGGCGTTCGGGAAGAACAGCTGCTCGCCACCGATCTTGTAGCTGGCAATGGTGGCCTGCCCGGCGGGCGACACCACCCAGTCGACAAACTTCTGCGCGTCAGCGGCTTTCACGTGCGGGTGTTTGGCGGGGTTGACGGCGATGACGCCGTACTGGTTGAACAGCTTGTTGTCGCCTTCGACCAGAATCGCCAGATCACCCCGGTTCTTGAAGTTGAGCCAGGTGCCGCGGTCGGCCAGCACATAGGCGTTTTCAGACGACGCGATGTTCAGCGCCGGGCCCATGCCACAGCCGCATTCCTTGTAGCCACTGCCCTTGGTGTTCTCAACGCCGGACTGCTTCCAATAGCGCAGCTCGGCGGCATGGGTGCCGCTTTTGTCGCCGCGTGAGACAAAGCTGGCGTTGGTCGCCGACAGCTTTTTCAGCGCCGCCACGATGTCCTGCCCCTTCACGCCGGCGGCGTCGGCCTTGGGGCCGATCAGCACGAAGTCGTTGTACATGACGGCCAAGCGCTTGACGCCAAAACCGTCGGCCACCAGCTTGTCTTCGGCCACCTGGTCGTGCACGAACAGCACGTCGGCGTCACCTCGGCGGCCCATGTCGAGCGCCTGGCCGGTGCCCAGCGCCACCACCTTCACGTCCAGCCCACTGGCCTGTTTGAACGCGGGCAGCAGGTGGCCGAACAGGCCCGACTGCTCGGTGGAGGTGGTGGAGGCCATGGTGATGCTTTGTGCCTGCAGGCTGGCACTTGCTACCAAAATAATAGCTAAAGCGCTAGATTTCACTAGGGCTTGGATGCTAAAAGGCTTGAAAATCATCATAAAAGCTCTCCTTTGACGAAAGAATCGGCCGCCTCGGGCAAGGGACCGTTGAAAAAATCGGCCGCAGGCAAATCGGCCAGCACCCGGCCCAGTTCCAGGTACACCACCCGCGTGGCCAGGCGCTTCACCTGGCCGAGGTTGTGGCTTGCGAACACCAGCGTCATGCCCTGCGCGGCAAAGTCCAGCATCAGCGCCTCGACCTCGCGTTTCGCATGCGGGTCCAGGCTGGCGGTGGGCTCGTCCAACAGCAGCACATCGGGCGCAAGCGCCCAGGCGCGGGCCAGCGCCACGCGTTGCTGCTGCCCGCCCGAGAGCTTGCTGGCCAGGCGCCGGGTTTCGGCTTGCAGCGACACCTTGGCCAATGCGTCACCCGCCCGTTGCCGGGCGTCGGCCCAGCGCGCACCGGCCAGCCAGGGGCCGAGCGCGACGTTGGTCAGGGCACTCAGCCGCAGCATGTGCGGACGCTGGAACACCATGGCCTGGCGTGCCTGTGCGTCCACCGCACGCGTGCCGGTGTCGGGCCGCACCAAACCATGCATCACCCGCAGCAGCGTGCTTTTGCCACTGCCGTTGCCGCCGATCAACGCGACGCGTTCGCCGCGCTGCACGGCCAAGCCGCAAGCCGCCAGTGCCTGCACCGGGCCAAAACGCACCCCCACAGCGTCCAGTGTGATCAGGGCACCCATGCCAGCCCCCCGGTTTCGCCGCGCGACCTGCGCCAGCGCTGCAGCAGCGTGACGCCGGCATTCAGCAGCAGCACCACCGCCAGCAGCACCAGCCCGAGCGCCAGTGCCAGCGGCAAATCGCCCTTGCTGGTCTCCAGCGCAATGGCGGTGGTCATCACGCGGGTGAAACCGTCGATGTTGCCGCCGACGATCATCACCGCGCCGACCTCGGAAATGGCGCGGCCAAAGGAGGCGATGAGCACGGTCAGCAGCGCAAAGCGCTCGTCCCACATCAGCAGCAGGCTGCGCAACAGGGGCCGGGCACCGAGCGAGCGCAGTTGTTCGCCGTGGGCGCGCTCGGCGTCGTCAATCGCCTGGCGGGTCAGCGCGGTGACCACCGGCAGCACCAGCACGGTCTGCGCCAGCACCATGGCCTTGAGCGAGAACAGCCAACCCAGAAAACCCAGTGGCCCGCTGCGTGACAACAGCAAATAAATCACCAACCCGACCACCACCGAGGGCAGCGCCAGCAGGGTGTTGAGCACGGCCAGCACCGCGTCGCGCCCACGGAAACGGGCCACGCCCAGCCAGGCACCCAGCACCAGACCACCGACACTGGCCAGCACCAAGGCCATGGCGCTCACGGCCAGCGACCGGCCCACGATCGCCAGCAACTGCGCGTCAAAGGCAAGGATCAGGTTCAGCGCGGTGGTGACGCTGTCGGACAGTGAACTCATGGGCTGAGGTATCGTAAGCAGGTCTTCAATACCCGACCATATGAACTGCCGTGCATAAGATTGACCTGAGTTACGCCCTGTCGCCCGCCACAGGCACTGCGGGCCAGGCGCTCATCCGCAACCCGCTGCTGGACACCCTGCACGCGGTGCAGCAGCACGGCTCCATCTCGGCCGCCGCGCGCAGCCTGCAGCTGTCGTACCGCCACGTGTGGGGTGAACTCAAGCGCTGGGAGCAACAACTCGGCAACGAGCTGCTGATCTGGGAAAAAGGCCAATCGGCACGCTTGAGCGAATTCGGCGACAAGCTGCTGTGGGCCGAGCGCCAGGCCCAGGCCCGGCTGGCACCGCAGATCGCCGCCTTGCGCGCCGACCTGGAGCGCGCCTTTGCCGTGGCCTTCGACCCCGCGGCCCATGTGCTGACGCTGTACGCCAGCCACGACGACGCACTGTCCAGCCTGCGCGAACACGCGGCCACACAGGCGCTGCACCTCGACATGCGCTTCACCGGCAGCGTGGACGCGATCAGCGCGCTCAACGAAGGCCGCTGCAGCATGGCCGGCTTCCACACCCGGCTGCAACCCGACCGCGACTCGCGCACGGCACGCACCTACCGGCCCCTGCTCAAGCCGGGGCAACACAAGATCATTGGCTTTGCGCGCCGCAGCCAGGGGCTGATCGTCGCGCGTGGCAACCCGCTGCAACTGGCCACACTGCAAGACCTGGCCCGGCCCGGCGTGCGCTGCGTCAACCGCGCGTTGGGCACTGGCACCCGCGTGCTGCTGGACGAGTTGCTGGGCGACGCCGGGCTGGACGCTGCCGCACTCCATGGCTACGACCGCACCGAACCCTCGCACGCCGCTGTGGCGCAGGCGGTGGCCAGCGGCGAGGCCGACGCCGGGCTGGGCATTGCCTCGGCCGCTCAGGCCCGGGGCCTGAGCTTTGTGCCACTGCTGGAAGAGCAGTACCACCTGGTGTGTTTGAAGTCGGCCCTGCAGCAAGATGCCACGCGTGCCCTGCTCGGCGTGCTTCAGCAAAGCGCCTGGCAACAGAAGCTGGCCGCGATTGCCGGCTACCAGCCACAGCGCTGTGGCGAAGTGTTGCCGCTCAGCCGCGAGTTGCCGTGGTGGCACTTCAAGAAGTGAGCACAGCTTTCTAAACCGCGCAGGAACGGAACCCGACGAAGCGGGTGTCGTCGTCTGGCAGCGCGAAGCCGCGGAACCTGGGGTGCTTCATGCGCTGGCGGGTCGCAAACGAGGCGCCACGCAGCACCCGTGCCCGGCCAAACCACGGCACCGAGTAGCCGTGCCACGGGCCGGCGCTGAAACCCGGGTAGGGCTGGAGGTGGCCAGCGGTCCATTCCCAGACATCGCCCCAGCGAAAACCCCTGCCGGGCGCGGTATGGGCAGCCGCCTCCCACTCGACCTCCGTCGGCAACCGGCGGCCGGCCCAGCGGCACCAGGCATCGGCCTCCCACCAGCTGACATGCGCCACCGGCTGGTGGCCGGCCAGGCGCATGGCTTTGCCAAAACGGGTCTGCATCACCGCGCCGCTGGCCACGCCGATCTGCTCCACGTAGCGCGGCGCACGCCGGCCTTCTTCGAGCACCGCCTGCTGCAGCCAGGCCCAGCCGTCGGCGCACCAGTGGGTGGCGTCGTCGTAGCCACCGTCGTCCACAAACTCGACAAACTGCGCCCAGCTCACCGGCTGCGCGTCGATTTCGAATTCGGGCACCTGCACCTCGTGGGCCATGGTTTCGTTGTCGAAGGTGAAGCCTGCGGGCACCAGCAACGCCCCGGCCGCCGCGTCGGGCGCGATGCCCAGCGTCCAGCGGGTGGCGGGCATGCGCAGCGGTTCGCGCGCGGCCATGCCGGCGGGCATGGGCAGCTTCAGCGGCACACCAAACGCCTGCGCAGCCTGCACCATGGCCTCGCCGCAAGCGTCTTCATGGAACAGCGCCAGCCGGTAAAAGTACAGGTCCTGGTCGGTCTCGGGGGTTTTCTCCAGCAGCGACAGCGTGCTCTCCAGCCCGTCGAGCAGGTAGGCACGCACACGCTCGGCTGGTGGCAACGCCAGGTCGTCGGTCTCGAAGGCGGGCACCGTGTCCACCTCCCACCAGACGTCGGCCAACGGCTCGATGGCGCCAAGCCGCACGGCGGTCGGGTCGCACAGCGGGCCGAGTGTGCGCTGCGGGTTGCGGCCGACCCAGCGCTCCTGGAACCAGCCGGCCCGCCCCGCCAGCCACAGCGGTGAGACCAGGTGCGGCAACGGCACAGTGTCAGGTGGCACCTCGGTCAGCGCATCACCGAGCTGGGCCATCAGGTCCAGCGTGTGGTTGCGGGCGTCCAGCAGTGCCAGCGAGAGCGCGTCGCGCCCGGCGCTGCGCATGGCGGGGGAGTCGATCAGCCGGGCGTTGAAGGTCGCGGTCGTTGCCATGGCCCATTATTGACGCAGGAACCACCCCACCCAGCCTGCCACCACACGGCCCCCGTCCAGGTACGGGATAACACGGTCGCCCATGGCACAGAAGCGGCCCTACAGTGGCCTTAAAATCGCGCACCGCTTTCGCTGTTGGCCCACCACCCCGGGCGACAACAGACCAACGCCCATCCACCCCCTTTTCCTACCCGGAGAATGCATGCAAGCCCTGCTGAAACTGTCCCGTGGCATCGACTGGCTGAACCGCCTGGTCGGCAAATACGTCATCTGGCTGATCCTCGCCTCCACCGTCATCAGCGGCATCAACGCGATCGTTCGCAAGGTCTTCAACGCCAGTTCCAACGCCTACCTGGAAGTGCAGTGGTATTTGTTCGCCGCCTCCTTCCTGCTGGCCGCCGGCTACACGCTGCTGCAGGGTGAACACGTCAAGATCGACGTGGTGTCCAGCCGCTTTTCCAAACGCGGGCAGATCTGGATCGACGTGATCGGCTTCACGCTCTTTCTCACACCGGTGTGCCTGACCATCCTCTGGTACGGCATCCCGTTCTTTCTGCGTGGTTTCACCTCGGGTGAGATGTCGTCCAACGCCGGGGGGCTGATCCGCTGGCCGGTGTACGCCATGATCCCGCTCGGCTTTGGCCTGCTGCTGCTGCAGGGCTGGTCGGAACTGATCAAGCGGGTGGCATTTCTGCAGGGACTGATTGACGACCCCACCGCCAAGAAAGCCGAGAAAACAGCCGAGGAAGAACTGGCCGAAGCCATTCGCCGTCTGGCAGAAGCCAAACAAGCCAGCGCCAGCTGAGCCGCACCGGGTACCCACACCATGGAATTCTTCACTGCCAATATCGCCCCGATCATGTTCGCGGGCCTGATCGTGTTTTTGCTGTTCGGCTTCCCGGTGGCGTTCAGCCTCGGGGCCTGCGGCTTGTTTTTTGGCCTGATCGGCGTCGAACTGGGCCTGTTGCCCGAAGCCCTGCTGCAGGCGCTGCCATTGCGGCTGTTCGGCATCATGCAGAACGACACGCTGCTGGCCATTCCCTTCTTCACACTGATGGGGCTTATTCTGGAACGCAGCGGCATGGCCGAAGACCTGCTGGAAACGATTGGCCAGCTGTTCGGACCCATCCGCGGTGGCCTGGCGCTGGCGGTGATTCTGGTCGGCGCGCTGCTGGCGGCGACCACCGGCGTGGTGGCCGCGTCGGTCATTTCCATGGGCCTGATTTCCTTGCCCATCATGCTGCGCTACGGTTACGACCGGCGTCTTGCCACCGGCGTGATTGCGGCGTCCGGCACGCTGGCGCAGATCATCCCGCCGTCGCTGGTGCTGATCATCCTGGCCGACCAGCTGGGGCGCAGCGTGGGCGAGCTGTACAAGGGCGCCTTTGTCCCTGGTTTCATGCTCGTGGGCATGTACGCCGCGTATGTGATGGTGCTGGCGGTGGTGCGCCCCCAGTGGGTGCCGGCACTGCCACCCGAAGCCCGCACCATCCGTGAAGACAGTGGCAAGAGCGGCCTGCTGTCGCTGTTGGTGCTCACCATGGCCAGCACCGCTGCCGCGCTGTTTTTTGCCCAGCACTATGCCGATGTGCTCTCGTGGTGGAAAGGCCAGCCTGTCACCCAGGTGGCGCTGGACGAAACGATTGTGGTGGCGATGTGTGCCGGTGTGATGCTGGCGTTCGTGATCGCGTTGGTCAACAAGGTCACCCGGCTTGGCCTGCTCTCGCGCATGGCCGAGCGCGTCACCTTTGTGCTGATCCCTCCCCTGTTGCTGATCTTCCTGGTGCTGGGCACCATTTTCCTTGGCATTGCCACCCCGACCGAAGGCGGCGCCATGGGCGCGTTGGGCGCGCTGGTGATGGCGGCGGCGCGCGGCCGCATGAGCATGTCGCTGCTGAAGCAGGCGCTCAACACCACCACCAAGCTGTCGTGTTTTGTGCTGTTCATCCTGGTTGGCGCGACCATCTTCGGCCTGGTGTTCCAGGGCGTGGACGGGCCACGCTGGGTGGAACACCTGCTGAGTGGTCTGCCGGGCGGACCACTGGGCTTTTTGATCGTGGTCAACATCCTGATCTTCTTCCTGGCGTTCTTCCTCGACTTCTTTGAACTGTCGTTCATCGTGGTGCCTCTGCTGGCCCCAGTGGCCGAGAAACTGGGCATTGACCTGGTGTGGTTTGGTGTGCTGCTGGCGGTGAACATGCAGACCTCGTTCATGCACCCACCGTTCGGCTTTGCGCTGTTCTACCTGCGCAGCGTCGCGCCCGACAAGGAATACACCGACCGGGTCACCAAAAAGACCATCCCGCCAGTGACCACGATGCAGATCTACTGGGGTGCCGTGCCGTTTGTGCTGATCCAGATCGTCATGGTCGGCCTCATCATCGCCTTCCCCGGCATCGTCTCCAGCGGGCTGGACAAGAAAGAGGTCTACGACCTCGACAAGGTGCGCCTGCAAATGGAGGCTGGTTTCCCCGAGCCAACGGCACAGGAAACCGCCGCACCCGAGATCCCGGTGGGCCCGACTTCCAGCCCGGCCAATGCGCCCGCCGCCACCGACGACGATCCGCTCAAAGCCTTGCAGGACTCGCTCAGCAAAGAGCGCAAGTGAGCGGCTTCAACCGCCCACAAAAAAGCCCCGCAGTGCGGGGCTTTTTTGTGGCTGAACCGGCAGCGGTTTACAGCTTCTGTTGCGCCATGAAGGAGTCGAAACGGCCTTCGGCAAAACGGAACCACAACACCTGGTCGCGCTGGAAGTTGCGGAAGTCGGTGTAGATCTTCTTCCAGTCTTCGCTCTTCGCGGCCAGCTCACCGTACACCTCCATCGAGGCCTTGAACGAGGCGTCGAGAATGGCGGGCGAGAACGGCAGCACCTTGGTACCGGCGGCCACCAGTTGCTTCAGTGCCGTGGGGTTGAGTGCGTCGTACTTGGCCAGCATGTCCACATGGGCGTGGGAGGCAGCGGCTTCGACAATCGCCTTGTTCTCGGCCGACAGCGCATCAAACGCTTTCTGGTTGATGTAGAAGTCCACCTCGGGGCCGCCTTCCCACCAGCCGGGGTAGTAGTAGAACGGCGCGACCTTGTTGAAGCCGAGCTTCTGGTCGTCGTAGGGGCCGACCCATTCGGCCGCGTCAATGGTGCCTTTTTCCAGGGCCTGGTAGACCTCGCCACCGGGCAGGCTTTGTGGCACCGCGCCGAGCTTGGTCATGACCTCGCCGACCAGACCGCCGCCGAGGCGCATTTTCAGGCCCTTCAGGTCGGCAGCCGTCTTGATTTCCTTGCGGAACCAGCCACCCATCTGGGTGCCGGTGTTGCCACCGGGCAGGCTGAACATGTTGTACTTGGCGTACAGCTCGTTCATCAGCTTGCGGCCATTGCCGTGGTACATCCAGGCGTTCATCTGGCGGGCGTTCATGCCGAAGGGCACGGCCGAGCCAATGGCAAACGCCGGGTTTTTGCCGTAGAAGTAGTAAGGCACGGTGTGCGCCATTTCGACGGTGGCGTTCTGCACACCGTCCACCACACCAAATGCGGGCATCAGTTCGCCGCCGGCATGCACCGATATCTCGAACTTGCCGCCAGACATGGCGCGAACAGCCTTGGCAAACACCTCAGCGCCGCCGTAGATGGTGTCCAGCGACTTGGGGAAGCTGGACGCGAGGCGCCAGCGCACGGCGGCCTGGGCGTGCACGGCCGGGGCGATGCCGGTGGCCAGTACGCCGGCAATGCCAGCCTGTTTGATAAGGGAACGACGGTCCATGGGGTTGACTCCTGGTTTTGAGAAATGTCCCGGCTGGCTTCTGACTGGCCGGGCACTGGTTGAAACAACATGCATTGTAGGAAGCCCCCCGGACGACTTCCGAGCGGGTTTTCCCTCGCGGATCACCCAGGCGACAGCGGTGTCAGGCCACCACTTTCAAGGCGGGGTAAGCCGACGGCAACAGCGCCGCAAAACGCTGCTGAATCGACCGGGCAATGCCTTCGGCATCCAGCCCTTGCAAGGCCAGCAATTTGCCAGGATCGCCGTGTTCAATGAACTTGTCGGGCAAGCCCAGTTGCAGCAGTGGCTTGAGGACACCGGCCGCGCTCAGCGCCTCGCCCACCGCGCTGCCGGCACCGCCCATCAACGCACCCTCTTCCACCGTCACCAGCGCATCGTGGCTGGCCGCCACCTGCAGCAGCAGGTCCACGTCCAGCGGCTTGGCCCAGCGCATGTTGACCACGGTGGCGTTGAGCTGCTCGGCCACCTGCAGCGCCGGGTAAAGCAGCGTGCCGAAGGCCAGGATGGCGATTTTCTGGCCGCTGCGGCGCACCTCGCCCTTGCCGAAGGGCAAGGCGTTCAGGCCGGCGTCCAGCGCCACGCCGGCGCCAGCGCCACGCGGGTAGCGCACAGCCACCGGGTGGTTCTGCTCGAACGCGGTGGTGAGAAGTTGCCGGCATTCGTTTTCATCGGCCGGGCAGGCCAGGCTGACGTTGGGAATGCAGCGCAGGTAGGGGATGTCGTAGGCACCGGCATGGGTGGCACCGTCGGCACCGACCAGGCCGGCGCGGTCCAGCGCAAACACCACCGGCAGGTTCTGAATGGCGACGTCGTGGATCAACTGGTCGTAGGCGCGCTGCAAAAAGGTGGAGTAGATCGCCACCACCGGCTTCAGCCCCTCGCAGGCCAGACCGGCGGCGAAGGTGACCGAATGCTGCTCGGCAATGCCCACGTCGTAATAGCGGCCGGGGAAGCGCCGGTGGAACTCCACCATGCCCGAGCCTTCGCGCATGGCCGGCGTGATGCCGACCAGGCGCGGGTCTTTCTCGGCCATGTCGCACAGCCACTGGCCAAACACCTGGGTGAAGGTGGTCTTGGGCGCGGTGGCGGGTTGGGTCAGCCCCACGGCGGGGTCGAACTTGCCGGGGCCATGGTAGGCGATCGGGTCGACCTCGGCGCGCTTGTAGCCCTGGCCTTTTTTGGTGACCACGTGCAGGAACTGCGGGCTGGTGCTGGTGGCCATCAGGTGCTTGATGTTCTCCAGCGTCGGGATCAGCGAATCGAGGTCGTGGCCGTCGATCGGGCCGATGTAGTTGAAGCCGAACTTCTCGAACAGCGTGGCCGGCACCACCATGCCCTTGGCATGCTCTTCAAAGCGCTTGGCCAGCTCGAACAGCGGCGGCAGCGGCTTCAGCACCGTCTTGCCCACGTTTTTGGCGGCGGCGTAGAACTGCCCGCTCATCAGCTGCGCGAGGTAGCGGTTCAGCGCCCCCACCGGCGGGCTGATGGACATGTCGTTGTCGTTCAGCACCACCAGCAGCTTGCCGGGCGACACCCCGGCGTTGTTCAGCGCCTCAAAGGCCATGCCAGCGCTCATGGCGCCGTCGCCGATGATGGCCACCGCGTGGCGGTTCTCGCCCTTCTGGTGGGCCGCCAGCGCCATGCCCAGCGCGGCGGAGATGGAGGTGCTGGAGTGCGCGGTGCCAAAGGTGTCGTACTCGCTCTCGGCACGCTGCGGGAAGCCCGACAGCCCCCCCAGCTGGCGCAGCGAACCCATGCGCTCGCGCCGGCCGGTGAGGATCTTGTGCGGGTAGGTCTGGTGGCCCACGTCCCAGACCAACCGGTCGTAAGGCGTGTTGAACACCGCGTGCAGGGCCACCGTGAGTTCCACCGTGCCGAGGTTGGAGCTGAGGTGGCCGCCAGTTTTGGACACGTTGTCGAGCACACACTGGCGGACCTCGTCGGCCAATGGCTTGAGCTGGGCACGCGGCAGGCGGCGCAAATCGGCCGGGCTGTGGATGGTTTCTAGCAGGGGGTATGGCATCGGCAATTACTACTCTTTTTATAGCTTAATCGCCAGGAAATACGCTGGCTTGAGCATGATATGACCTTAAAAACAGCGTCCACTAGCAAGAACGGTTGACCACCATGTCGGCCAACGCGCGCAGGGCATGGGTGTTCTGCAGGCCACTCGCCTGCAACGCTGCCAGCGCCTGCGCCAGCAGCGCCTGCGCATACGCCTGGGACGGTGCCAGCCCCAGCAGCGACACGTAGGTGGGTTTGTCGTGCGCGGCGTCCTTGCCCGCGGTTTTGCCGAGGGTGGCGGAGTCGGCCGTCACGTCAAGGATGTCGTCCACCACCTGAAACGCCAATCCCACCGCCGCACCATACGCCGCGAGAGCGTCGCGCGCAAGCGGGGGGGCTTCTGCGCTGGCCAGCCCCATCATCACGCTGCCCTGCAGCAGCGCCCCGGTTTTCAGCCGGTGCATGGTGCTGAGCTGGGCTTCGGTGAGGGCCAGCCCCACGCTGGTGAGGTCAATCGCCTGGCCACCGGCCATGCCATCAAAACCGGCGGCACGGGCCAGCAGGCGGCACAGCGTGGCCTGCGTGGCGGCGGGCACGGTGCCGTCGTCGGGCGTCAGCAGCTCGAACGCCAGGGCCTGCAAGGCATCGCCGGCCAGCAAGGCCATGGCTTCGCCGTAGACCACGTGCACCGTGGGTTTGCCCCGGCGCAGCACGTCGTTGTCCATGCTGGGCATGTCGTCGTGCACGAGGGAATAGGCGTGGATCAGCTCGACCGCACACGCGGCACGCAGGGCAGCCTCGTTGGCTTCGGTGGCCACCGCCTCGGCCGCAGCCATCACCAGCAGCGGACGCAGGCGCTTGCCGCCGTCCAGCACCGCGTAACGCATGGCCTCGCCCAACCCGGCGGGCGCACTGGCGGGCACCCAGCGGGACAGCGCCTGCTCGACACGGTCCAGCCGCTCGGCGCTCCAGGCGGTCAGGTCGAACGTGCCTGCGCTCACGCTGTCCACGCCTTGACCATGCCGTCGTCCAGCAGCTTGATCTGCTGCTCCACCGCGTCCAGCTTGCCGCGGCAGAACGCCAGCAGCTCGGCGCCACGCTGGTAGCCCGACAGCAACTGTTCCAGAGGCAGCTGGCCCGACTCGATGCGGGCGATCAGTTGCTCCAGCTCTTCAAGGGCGGCTTCGTAGCTGGTGGGCGTTGCCGGTGGCGGGGTTGCTTTGGCCATGGGTATCTTGCGTACAAAACGCGAATTCTAGGCGGTGCGCCCCGGTCACGCGTGCAACAGCCCCGCCGGGTACAATCGCGAACCGTTTGCATTAAACGGCACGCTACCCGCGCTCTGGCGCCTACCCTCCCTGTGGGGAGTCTTTAGGTCAGGACTCGATGTCTGATTTAAGTCTTCAACTGCAGCAGGCCGCAAGTCAGCTTCCAGTTTCCAGCTACTTTGACGACGCGCTCTACCAGCGCGAACTCGGCACCCTGTTCCAGCCAGGTCCGCGCTACGTGGGCCACCGCCTGTCGGTGCCACAGGTCGGGGACTACCACGCGTTGCCGCAGGAAGGCGAAGGCCGCGCGCTGGTGCACACCCCCAACGGCATCGAGCTGGTGTCCAACGTCTGCCGCCACCGCCAGGCCATCATGCTCAAAGGCCGGGGCTCGCTCAACACCACCCAGCCCGGCAGCGCGGGCGGCAACATCGTCTGCCCATTGCACCGCTGGACCTACAGCGGTGGCAACCCGTCGCCGGCCGGCAAGCTGATCGGCGCGCCACATTTCGAGACCGACCCCTGCCTGAACCTCAACAACTACCCGTTGCAGGAATGGAATGGCCTGCTGTTTGAGCGCAACGGCCGCGACGTGGCCGCCGACCTCGCCCGCATGGGCCCGCGCGCCGACCTCGACTTCTCCGGCCATGTGCTCGACCGCGTGGTGATGCACGAGTGCCACTACAACTGGAAAACCTTTGTCGAGGTCTACCTGGAGGACTACCACGTCGGCCCTTTCCACCCCGGTCTTGGCGGTTTCGTCAGCTGCGACGACCTGCGCTGGGAGTTCAAGCCGCACTACTCGGTGCAAACCGTGGGCGTGGCCAACCGCCTGGGCAAGGCCGATGCCTCGGGCGGCTCACCGGTGTACGAGCGCTGGCAGGCCGCGCTGCTGGCCTACCGCAGCAACCAGCCGCCCAAGTACGGCGCGATCTGGCTGACCTACTACCCCCACATCATGGTCGAGTGGTACCCGCATGTGCTGACGGTGTCCACGCTCTTCCCCATGGGCCCGCAGAAGACCATGAACATGGTGGAGTTCTATTACCCGGAAGACATTGCCGCTTTCGAGCGCGAGTTCGTCGAGGCCCAGCAGGCCGCCTACATGGAAACCTGCGAGGAAGACGACGAGATCGCGCTGCGCATGGACGCTGGCCGCAAGGCGCTGCTGGCCCGCGGCGACAACGAGTTCGGCCCCTACCAAAGCCCGATGGAAGATGGCATGCAGCACTTCCATGAGTGGTACCGCACGGCGATGCACCCAACCAGCGCCTGAGCGCATCGGCACAACGCTCTTGATTTGATAGCTGAATCGCCAGCTTTCACTAGGGCTCAAGCCTGATTTGACCTAAAAAACACCGTGCAAGCCCTGTGGATGCTGCTGGCGGCCCTGATTTTCGCCACCATGGCGGTGTGCGTGAAGTTCGCCTCCGCCCACTTCAACAGTGCCGAACTGGTTTTCTACCGCGGGCTGATCAGCACCGTGTTCATGCTGGTGTTGGCGCGCAGCACCGGCGTCCGCCTGAGCACCCCGGTTCCTGCCATGCACCTGTGGCGCAGCCTGCTCGGCGTCTTCGCCCTCGGCTCGTGGTTCTACGCGATTGCCGAACTCCCACTGGCCACCGCCATGACGCTCAACTACATGAGCAGCGTCTGGATCGCCGCCTTTCTGGTGGGCGGCAGCATCCTCCTCGGCCGCAACACCACCCAGGGCGCGCTGGTGCTCACCGTGCTGGCGGGTTTTGGCGGTGTGGTGATGGTGCTGCGCCCCACATTGGACGAGAACCAGCTCTTTGCCGGGTTGGTGGGGCTGCTGTCGGGCATTGGCACCGCGCTGGCCTACCTGCAGGTCACCGCGCTGGCCCGGGTGGGGGAGCCCGAAGCGCGCACCGTGTTCTATTTCGCGCTGGGCTCCATGGCGGTGGGCGCGGTGGCCCTGCTGTTCAGCGGCCTGTCGCCCTGGCCTGGCCAAGCCGCCTGGTGGCTGCTGCCCGTGGGCCTGCTCGCCTCGCTCGGTCAGCTGTGCATGACACGCGCCTATAGCCGTGGTCCTACGCTGCTGGTGGCCAACATGCAGTACGCTGGCATCGTGTTTGCAGCGGGCTACAGCCTGCTGCTGTTCGGTGACCGCATCGCGCCGCTGGCCTGGGCCGGCATTGCGGTGATCGTGGCCAGTGGCATTGCCGCCACCGTGCTGCGCGCCCGCAGCGTGCCCAATGCGCCAGCCGAAGAACACACCTAGGAGCACCTGTGTACACCACCCTCATCTCTGCCGAACAACTGCAGGCCCTGCAACAGAGCGGCCATCCGCTGATGGTGTTCGACTGCACGTTTGACCTGATGCAGCCCGAAGCCGGCACGGGCCAGTACCTGGCATCGCACATTCCCGGCGCGGTCTACGCCCACCTCGACACCGCGCTCAGCGCCAAACACGGCGCGCCCGGTGCAGGCGGCGTGCTCACCGCCCACGCTGCCGACGCCCCGGCCTCCGGTGGCCGCCACCCGCTGCCCAACCGCGAACGTTTTGCGGTCTGGCTCTCCAGTGTCGGCTTTGACAACACCATGCAGGCCGTGGTGTACGACCGCAACGGCGCCAACTTCTGCGGCCGCCTGTGGTGGATGCTCCAGTGGGCTGGCCACAGCAACGTGGCCGTGCTCGACGGCGGCCTGCAAGCCTGGACCGCTGCGGGCGGTCAAACCACCAGTGGCGAAGAGCCCGCGCACTTCCAGTCCAACTTCACCCTCGGACCAGCGCGGGTTGAACTGGCCACCACCGCCACCGTGCTGGCGCAGCTGGGACAACCTGGCCAGACAGTGCTGGACGCCCGTGCCACGCCACGCTTCAAAGGCGAGGTCGAACCACTGGACCCGGTGGCGGGCCACATCCCTGGCGCACTCAACCGCCCGTTCAACCAGAACCTCGGCACCGACGGCAAGTTCAAGCCACCGCAACAACTGAAGGCCGAATTCGAAGCCCTGCTCGCCGGCCGCAGCCCGGCCACGGTGGTGCACCACTGCGGCAGCGGCGTCAGCGCCGTGCCCAACCTGCTGGCCATGGCGCTGGCCGGTCTCGGCACCACACCGCTGTACGCCGGCAGCTGGAGCGAGTGGTGCAGCGACCCGGCCCGGCCCGTCGAGCGCGGCTGACCGGGCCCGGCTTCACACACCCACGCTAAACTGCCGCAATGCCCCGCCAAGCCCACCATTCCAGCCCGTTGTCTGCCGCCGCCGCGAGCCTGTTGCTCGGGCTCAGCCTGTGCGTCGCCACGCCCCTGCAGGCGCAAACGCCCAGCGCCAGCGCGCCGTCCCAGCTCAGCGCCGAACAGGTGCTCACCAACAAGAAAGCCCTCGGCCAGACCGCTGCCGCCGGCTGGCTGTTGTTGCTCGACGCGGGGGACTGGGGTGGCTCCTGGGAACGCGCCAGCCCGTCGTTCCGCAGCCTGGTGCCACTGCCGCAGTGGATGGACGGCGTGCCGCAGCTGCGCAAGCCCTTCGGGCGCTTTGTGGCGCGCAGCTTCGTGGAGTCCAACCACAAGACCAGCCTGCCCGGTCGCCCCCCGGGTGACTACGTGTCGTCGCGCTTCAGCACCGATTTTTCAGACAAAAAAGCCGTCAACGAGGTTGTCACCACCATGCTGGACCCCGATGGCCGCTGGCGCGTCATCGGCTACTTCGCGCAGTAAATCCATGTCGATGGCTGTGGGTTGATACACAGCTTCACACTTCTTCGCACACCGCGCGCAGCGCATTTACCCGGCGCGCCCACCATGAAGTCTCCAACACAAGGAGATCGTCATGGTCAAACAAGGATTCATCGCCGCCGCCATTGCCCTGGGCACCCTGGGTGCGCTGGGCACAGCACCCGCTTCGGCCGCGGTGTCTGTTCAGGTGCAGGTTGCACCGCCCGCCCCGCGCGTGGAATACGTGCCCGCACCCCGGCGCGGCCAGGTCTGGGCGCCCGGCCATTGGGACTGGCGTGGCAACCGCCATGTCTGGGTCGTCGGCCACTGGGTCAAGGACCGTCCTGGATACCGTTACGACGCACCGCGCTGGGTGCAAACCGGGGGTTACTGGCAACAGCAACAGGGCGGCTGGCACCGGGCCAACCAACGCCGGGGTGACCGCGATGGCGACGGTGTGCCCAACCGCTTTGACCAGCGCCCCAACAACCCCTACCAGCGCTGACCCGCACCGGCCTGGCGCGGCAATGCGTCAGGCCCCGAACGGGTCTACCGACAGCGGATCGGGCGACAACAGGTCGCTCTGGTAGCCCGCCGTGCCCGGTGCCGGGCTGGATTTCGCGCTGCTGCGCGGGCTGCGGCTTTTGGGCGCCGAGCCACCGACCGCCGCAAAATTAATCGCCAGGGCATGGACCACCGCCGCCGTGATTTCGGCGCTGGTGATGCCGGCGCCGCTCACAATGAGGCGCGCGTGGGCCAGCTGCTGCTGGGTCAAGGCGGCCGCGAACGCGACCCTGTTGAGATGTTCTTCGGAAAGAACCACCGGTTCCGACATGTTTACCCCTGTAGAGACCCAAGTATGAACCAAGGCCTGTTCGCTCTGGACGATACTGCGTTGGCTGTTCAACGTCAAAATCTTCTGCCATGGCGCGCGCACAACCCCCTTTGCCCTGGCTTGCACCGGGTGAACCCTTCCCCGACGTCCACACCGCCTGGCGGACTGGCAGCCCCGCGCCTGGCCTGCTGGCCGCTGGGGGCACACTCGACACGCCCAGCCTGCTGAACGCCTACGCCCAAGGCATCTTCCCGTGGTTTTCCGACGGCCAGCCGGTGCTCTGGTGGAGCCCCGACCCGCGCATGGTGCTGCACACCGCCGAGTTCCGGCTGCACCGTTCCTTGCGCAAAACCCTGGCCCGTTTCCGCGACACGCCGGACTGCGAAGTGCGCATTGACCACGACTTCGCCGCCGTCATTCAGGCCTGCGCCAGCGTGCCGCGCGAGGGCCAGCCAGGCACCTGGATCGTGCCCCCCATGGTCGAGGCCTACACCGCACTGCACCACGCGGGCCACGCCCACAGCGTGGAGTGCTGGGTCAACGGCGCGCTGGTGGGCGGCCTGTACTGCGTGAACATCGGCGGGGCGCTGTTCGGCGAGTCGATGTTCAGCCGCGCGAGCGACGCCTCCAAAATCGCGCTGGCCGCGCTGGTCGCCGTGGCACGGGCCCACGGTGTGGCGGCGATTGACTGCCAACAGAACACCCGCCACCTGGCGTCCCTGGGCGCGCGTGAGATTGCCCGGGCGGACTTTGTGCAGCTTGTCCAGAATGCCTTGCAGCGCCCCACCCCACGGTGGCAATTCGAGCCGATATACTGGAATCAACTTCTTCGAGACCCGGCGTGACGCACCTCAAAGACCTCCCGTTCCAGACCCTGCAGTTCTACGCCACGGCCCCTTACCCGTGCAGCTACCTGCCAGACCGCCAGGCACGCTCACAGGTGGCCACCCCCAGCCACCTGATCAACAACGACGCCTACTCCAACCTGCTCACGACCGGCTTCCGGCGCAGCGGCATGTTCACCTACCGCCCCTACTGCGACGGCTGCCAGGCCTGCGTGCCACTGCGGGTGCCGGTGGCCAGCTTCCAGCCCACCCGCAGCCAGCGGCGCTGCTGGAAGAGCCACAGCCACCTGCAGGCCCGCGCCCTGCGCCTGTGTTTTGTGCCCGAGCACTACCAGCTCTACCTGCGCTACCAAAACGGCCGGCATGCCGGCGGTGGCATGGACCAGGACAGCATCGACCAGTACACCCAGTTCCTGCTGCAAAGCCGCGTCAACTCCCGGCTGGTGGAGTTCCGCGACACCACGGAAGACGGCAGCCCCGGCACGCTGCGCATGGTCTCCATCGTCGATGTCCTGAACGAAGGCATCTCCGCCGTCTACACTTTCTACGAGCCCGATGCCACCGCCAGCTACGGCACCTTCAGCATCCTGTGGCTGATCGAGCAGGCACGGCGGCTGGAACTGCCGCATGTCTACCTCGGCTACTGGATCCGCGAGAGTCCCAAGATGGCCTACAAGGCGCGCTTTTCACCGCACGAAATGTTGCGCGATGGCGTCTGGTCCACCCACAACGCCGCAGGCACAGCCGGTGGTTGAATTTCACAAAGTAAAATCAGAGTTCTCCATTCCACGCAAGCAGGCATGAAAAAGAACGACGGTTCCGCACCCGCCAGACCGGCCATCCAGGTCATCGAGCGGGTGTTTTTGCTGATGGATGTGTTGGCCTCGCGCGAACAGGCGATTTCACTGAAAGAGCTGAGCGAGAAAACCGGCCTGCACCCGTCCACCGCGCACCGCATCCTGAACGACCTGACGATTGGCCGCTACGTCGACCGCCCTGAAGCCGGCAGCTACCGCCTCGGCATGCGCCTGCTGGAACTGGGCAACCTGGTCAAGGCCGGCCTCAACGTGCGCGACGCAGCGCTGAGCCCGATGCGCGAACTGCACCGGTTGATCCAGCAACCCGTCAACCTGAGCCTGCGCCAGGGCGACGAAATTGTCTACGTGGAACGTGCCTACAGCGAGCGCTCCGGCATGCAGGTGGTGCGGGCCATCGGCGGGCGGGCACCGCTGCATTTGACCTCGGTCGGAAAACTGTTTCTGGCGATGGACGACCCGATGCGGGTGCGGGCCTACGCCACACGCACCGGTCTGCATGGCCAGACACGCAACAGCATCACCCAGTTGCCGGCCCTGGAACGCGAACTGACGCAGGCCCGCCTGCATGGCGTGGCGCGTGACAACGAAGAACTGGAACTGGGGGTGCGCTGCATGGCCGCCGGTATTTACGACGACCACAGCAAACTGGTGGCAGGCCTGTCGATTTCTGCCCCCGCCGACCGGCTGGACGAAGGCTGGCTGGCCAAGCTCAAGGCCACCGCCAGTGAAATTTCACTGGCCCTGGGCCACGCGCCTCAACAACCTTAGAAACCTGCGTTCGGATCAGCCCGAAACGCGCTTGATGGCCGGATTGGCCACCGGGGCCAGTGGGGTGGGGTTGGCTTCCACCCAGCGGCGCACGCGCTCGGCATCGCCCAGGCGGCTGTACTTGCCGATGGAGTCCAGAAACACCATGATCAGTTTGCGACCCGCCACCTTGGTCTGCATCACCAGGCACTGCCCGGCTTCCGAGATGTAGCCGGTTTTTTGCAGGCCAATGTCCCACTGCGGGCTGCTCACGAGGCGGTTGGTGTTGTTGAACTGAAGGGTTCGGCGCCCGACTGCCACCTGGTAACCCGGTGAGGTTGACAGTTCGCTCAACAGCGGGTTCTTGGACGACACACTGACCAGAATGGCCAGGTCCTGGGCGCTGGACTGGTTGTTGCTCGACAGCCCGGTCGGCTCCACATAACGGGTGTCCTTCATGTTCAGCAACGCCGCCTTGGCGTTCATCAGGTTCACAAAGGTCGACAGCCCACCGGGGTAGGTGCGGCCCAGCGCGTGGGCGGCGCGGTTCTCGCTGCTCATCAGGGCGAGGTGCAGCAGTTCGCCACGGCTCAGGCTGGTGCCCACACGCAGGCGTGAACGGCTGCCTTTTTCAGTGTCCACATCGTCCTGGGTGATGGTGATCATCTCGTCCATCTGAAGGTTGCCCTCGCTGACAATCAGGCCTGTCATCAACTTGGTCAGCGAGGCAATCGGCAGCACGGCAGAGTCGTTCTTGCTGAACAGAACCTCGTGGGTGTCCTGGTCAACGATCAGCACCGAACTGGAACGCAGGTCCAGTGCGTCCGAGGTGCCGTGCAGTCCGGCGAGTTGCCCGAAAGAAGGCTTGGGTGGCACCACTGCGCGCACCACCACAGCGCGGCGCGTGCTGGCCTGGATGCGCGGGGAACTGCGACCAGTGACGGTGGCGACCCGGGCCTTGGCCGGTTTGCGGGCCACGGTCCGGCTGGACTTGTTAACTTGTGATTTTTTAGCAACAGTGCGCGCCGGTTCTTTGGCGCTGGCGGGGGCCACGGCCACAACGGTGAAAAGGCATACCGCTGCAAACAGGCTGGTCAATCGGGTCATGGCACGGTGCATCAGTGGTTCTCCGCAGGCGCCGGTGGTCGGCTGTGACAGAGTGTATCCAAACAGAAAATGTCGCGCAAGATCAAAGACTTGCGCGACATAGCTAAAGAAGCAGAAATCAGGTAAAGATGGGGTTGTGCCTCACCCCTGTGCCGCCACCCGGTCGGCCGTGCTGTGCAACTTGTTCAGCGCACTCAGGTAAGCCTTGGCGGACGCCACAATGATGTCCGGGTCGGCGCCGACCCCGTTCACCACCCGGCCGCTGTTTTGTAATCGCACCGTCACTTCCCCCTGGCTCTCGGTGGAACCGCTGATGGCGTTCACCGAATAGAGCACCATTTCCGCGCCGCTTTTGACGTGCGCCTCGATGGCCTTGAGGGACGCGTCGACCGGTCCGTTGCCGTCCGACGCGCTTTTGACTTCTTCGCCATTGGCGGTGAACACCACCGTGGCCTGTGGCCGTTCGCCGGTTTCGCTGTGCTGGGACAGCGAGACAAAGGCGTACTGCTCTTTTTCGTGGGTCACGCTTTCGTCGCTGACGAGCGCGAGGATGTCCTCGTCAAAGATCTCGCTTTTGCGGTCGGCCAGTTCCTTGAACTTGGCAAAGGCGGTGTTGGCCTCGGCCTCGCTCTGCAACTGGATGCCCAGGTCCTGCAAACGCTGCTTGAAGGCATTGCGGCCACTCAACTTGCCGAGCACGATCTTGTTGGCGCTCCAGCCCACGTCTTCGGCACGCATGATCTCGTAGGTGTCGCGCGCCTTGAGCACGCCGTCCTGGTGGATGCCGGAGGCATGCGCAAAGGCATTGGCACCGACCACCGCCTTGTTGGGCTGCACCACAAAACCGGTGGTCTGGCTGACCATGCGGCTGGCCGCAACGATGTGCTGGGTGTCGATGTTCAGACCGAGGCCGAAGTAGTCGCGCCGGGTCTTGACCGCCATCACCACTTCTTCCAGCGAGCAGTTGCCGGCGCGCTCGCCCAAGCCGTTGATGGTGCACTCGATCTGGCGAGCGCCGCCAATCTTCACACCGGCCAGCGAGTTCGCCACCGCCATGCCAAGGTCGTTGTGGCAATGCACCGACCAGATCGCCTTGTCGGAATTGGGCACACGTTCGCGCAAGGTCTTGATGAAGTTGCCGTACAGCTCAGGCACCGCATAGCCGACGGTGTCGGGCACGTTGATGGTGGTCGCGCCTTCGGCAATCACCGCCTCGATCACGCGGCACAGAAAATCCACATCGCTGCGGTAACCGTCTTCCGGGCTGAACTCCACGTCACCCACCAGGTTGCGGGCAAAGCGCACCGATTGCTTGGCCTGCTCGAACACCTGGTCGCGCGTCATGCGCAGCTTCTTCTCCATGTGCAGTTCGCTGGTGGCAATGAAGGTGTGGATGCGCGAGCGGGCCGCGCCTTTGAGCGCTTCGGCAGCGCGCGAAATGTCGCGGTCGTTGGCACGTGAGAGCGAGCAAACCGTCGAGTCCTTGATGTTGTTGGCCACCAGCTGCACCGCTTCAAAGTCACCGTTCGAGCTGGCGGCAAAACCGGCTTCGATCACATCCACGCGCAGGCGCTCCAACTGGCGTGCGATGCGCAGCTTCTCGTCCTTGGTCATGGACGCGCCGGGCGACTGTTCGCCATCGCGCAATGTGGTGTCGAAAATGATCAATTGGTCTGACATTTGAATGCTCCTTGTCGCTGCTGACTCATCCACAACCCGAAAACCGGAAACACAAAGAAAAAGGCCCGTTGCGGATGCATACGGGCCTTTTGGGAATGTGCGCTCGCGCTACTGGTCCCGCCCGTTTTGGCGTAGCAGCAGTAGTGCCAGCAGAAATTTGTTCATGGATGCAATGTAGCACATGCGCCAGCCGTGTGGTGGCATGTGTTGCGGTACAAGCTCACGCTACAGGCTCATTTGTGCAAGCCACGTTCTTCCGGTTCGTCGGTGGAGGTGCTGATGACGCTGGTGCGCAGGCCCTTGGCACGGCGCCAAACGTAAATCACGTAGCCGCTGAACCCGTAGCAAATGAACAAACCGAACAACACCGTGGGCGGGTGGATGTTGATCACCGCAATGCCCACAGCGATCGCCACGATCACCACAAAGGGCACGCTCTTCTTCATCTGCACGTCCTTGAAACTGTAGAACGGCAGGTTGGTGACCATGGTGAGACCGGCAAACAAGGCCATCGCAAACATCGGCCATGCCACATCGCTGCCAGCGTAGCCGGTCTCGGTCACGATCCAGATGAAGCCCGCCATCAGCGCCGCCGCGGCCGGTGACGGCAGGCCCTGAAAGTAGCGTTTGTCCACCACGCCGGTGTTCACATTGAAGCGGGCCAAACGCAGGGCGGCGCAAGCGCAGTACACAAACGCGGCCATCCAGCCCCAGCGGCCCAGCCCTTTGAGCGACCACTCGTAAGCGATCAGCGCCGGCGCGGCACCGAACGACACCATGTCGGCCAGCGAATCCATCTGCTCGCCAAACGCACTCTGGGTGTTGGTCATGCGGGCCACACGGCCATCGAGGCTGTCGAGCACCATGGCACAGAAAATGCCGACCGCCGCCATGTCAAAACGGGCGTTCATCGCCATCACCACCGCATAAAAACCGCCAAACAGCGCGGCCAGGGTGAACAGGTTGGGCAGCACGTAAATGCCCTTGCGGGGTTTGCGCGCCACAGGGGCGTCATCGGTGTCCAAAGGCTCCTGGGGACCGTTTTCATCCATAAATATGCGCTAAGCCCTAGTTAAATCTTGATAGTTAGCTATATTTTCAATAGCAAATCAAAGTATTCCGGCACCTTGGCGTGCCCCGTTCTGACGCAGTGTAAGCCAGCAGGGTTGGCGCCACCAAAAGCAAAGGCCACCGAAGTGGCCTTTGCAAAACGCCGGGGACATGGTGTTGCCCCGGGGCGTTGGACTGTGGTCAGTTGCGGGTCTGGTCGACCAGCTTGTTCTTGGCGATCCAGGGCATCATGGCGCGCAGCTTGGCGCCCACCACTTCGATCTGGTGCTCGGCGGTCAGGCGGCGGCGGGCGGTCATGCCGGGGTAGCCGGTGCGGCCTTCCAGAATGAACATCTTCGCGTATTCGCCGGTCTGGATGCGCTTGAGCGCATTGCGCATGGCTTCGCGGCTCTCGGCGTTGATGACTTCGGGACCGGTCACATACTCGCCGTACTCGGCGTTGTTCGAGATCGAGTAGTTCATGTTGGCGATGCCGCCTTCATAGATCAAGTCGACGATCAGCTTCAACTCGTGCAGGCACTCGAAATAGGCCATTTCGGGGGCGTAGCCGGCTTCCACCAGGGTCTCGTAACCCATCTTGATCAGTTCAACCGCGCCACCGCACAACACGGCCTGCTCGCCGAACAGGTCGGTCTCGGTTTCTTCCTTGAAGTTGGTCTCAATGATGCCGGCCTTGCCGCCACCGTTGGCCATGGCGTAGCTCAGCGCCAGGTCACGGGCCTTGCCGGTCTTGTCCTGGTGCACCGCCACCAGGTGGGGCACGCCGCCGCCCTGGGTGTAGGTGTTGCGCACGGTGTGGCCGGGGGCCTTGGGCGCGACCATCCAGACGTCCAGGTCGGCGCGGGGCACAACCTGGTTGTAGTGCACGTTGAAGCCGTGGGCGAAGGCCAGCGAAGCGCCCTGCTTGATGTTGGGTTCGACGTTGTTCTTGTAGACGCCGGCGATGTCTTCGTCGGGCAACAGGATCATGACCACGTCAGCGGCCTTGACGGCGTCGTTGACTTCCAGCACGTTCAGGCCAGCCTTGCCAACCTTGTCCCACGACGCGCCACCCTTGCGCAGACCGACCACGACCTTGACGCCGCTGTCGTTCAGGTTCTGCGCGTGCGCATGGCCCTGCGAGCCGTAGCCGATGATGGCAACCGTCTTGCCCTTGATCAGGCTCAGGTCACAGTCCTTGTCGTAAAAAACCTTCATGGTCACTCCTGTTGAAATTTGGGGGATTGAAAAGATAGCGTACTTAGACGCGCAAAATGCGTTCGCCGCGGCCAATACCGCTGGAGCCGGTGCGCACCGTTTCCAGAATGGCGCTGCGGTCGATGGCTTCCAGGAAAGCGTCGTTCTTGGCCTGGGTGCCGGTCAGCTCGATGGTGTAACTTTTCTCGGTCACGTCGATGATGCGGCCACGAAAGATGTCGGCCATGCGCTTCATCTCTTCACGCTCCTTGCCGACCGCGCGCACCTTGACCATCATCAGCTCACGCTCGGTGTAGGCGCCTTCGGTCAGGTCCACCACCTTGACCACCTCAATCAGGCGGTTCAGGTGCTTGGTGATCTGCTCGATGACGTCTTCCGAACCATGCGTCTGGATGGTCATGCGCGACAGGCTGGGGTCTTCGGTGGGAGCGACCGTCAGGCTTTCGATGTTGTAACCGCGGGCCGAGAACAGGCCCACGACGCGGGAAAGGGCACCGGGCTCGTTTTCCAGCAGGACAGCAATGATGTGTTTCATGTCGTGTGATTCCTCTTTTCGCCGCCCTCCCCCTGCACCGGTAAGTGCAGGGCTTGGCGGACAATAGATTCGTCTAAATTAAGGTGGAAACAAGGTTCGTACCGAACCTTGCCCATGGGTTTAAAGGTCCTCTGAGCCCAGCAGCATCTCGGTGATGCCCTTGCCGGCCTGCACCATCGGGAACACGTTCTCGGTGGGGTCGGTGCGGAAGTCCATGAACACGGTGCGGTCCTTGAGCTTGCGGGCTTCGCGCAGTGCCGGTTCCACGTCCTGTGGGCGCTCGATCAGCATGCCCACATGGCCATAGGCTTCGGCGAGCTTCACAAAGTTGGGCAGCGCGTCCATGTAACTGTGGCTGTAGCGGCCCTCGTAATCGAGCTCCTGCCACTGGCGCACCATGCCGAGGTAGCGGTTGTTCAGCGCCACCACCTTGATCGGGGTGTTGTACTGCAGGCAGGTGGACAGCTCCTGGATGCACATCTGCACCGAGCCCTCACCAGTGATGCAGAACACTTCGCTGTCAGGCTTGGCCAGCTTGATGCCCATCGCATAGGGAATGCCCACGCCCATGGTGCCCAGGCCGCCAGAATTGATCCAGCGGCGCGGCTCGTCAAAGCGGTAGTACTGCGCGGCCCACATCTGGTGCTGGCCCACGTCGGACGTGATGTAAGTGTCGGCGTCCTTGGTCATGTTCCACAGCGTCTCGACAACGTACTGTGGCTTGATGACTTCCTTGTTGTTGCGGTCGTACTTCAGGCAGTCGCGCTTGCGCCAGCCTTCGATGGTTTCCCACCAGCCGCCCAGCGCATCGGCGTCCGGTTTCAGGCCCGACTCCTTGATCATGGCGATCAGTTCGGTCAGCACGTCTTTCACGTCGCCGACGATGGGGATGTCGACCTTGACGCGCTTGGAAATGCTCGACGGGTCGATGTCAATGTGGACGATCTTGCGTTCGTTCTGCGCAAAGTGCTTGGGGTTGCCGATCACCCGGTCGTCAAAGCGCGCGCCCACCGCCAGCAGCACGTCGCAGTTCTGCATCGCGTTGTTGGCCTCGATCGTGCCGTGCATGCCCAGCATGCCCAGAAACTTGCGGTCACTGGCCGGGTAGGCGCCCAGGCCCATCAGCGTGTTGGTGCAGGGGTAGCCCAGCATGTCGACCAGAGTGCGCAGCTCGGCCGAGGCGTTGCTCAGCAGCACGCCGCCGCCGGTGTAGATGTAGGGCCGCTTGGCGTTCATCAGCAGCTGCAGCGCCTTGCGGATCTGGCCGCCATGGCCCTTGCGCACCGGGCTGTAGGAGCGCATCTCCACGCTCTCAGGGTAGCCGGCGTAGGGCGTCTTGTTGAACGAAATGTCTTTGGGAATGTCCACCACCACCGGGCCGGGGCGACCGGTGCGGGCAATGTGGAAAGCCTTTTTCAGCGTCTCGGCCATCAGCCGCACGTCCTTCACCAGGAAGTTGTGCTTGACGATGGGCCGGGTGATGCCGACCGTGTCGCATTCCTGGAAAGCGTCGAGGCCAATCGCGTGCGACGGCACCTGCCCGGTGATGATCACCATCGGGATGCTGTCCATGTAGGCGGTGGCAATGCCGGTGATCGCGTTGGTGACGCCGGGGCCGGAGGTGACCAGTGCCACGCCCACGTCGCCAGTGGCACGGGCATAGCCGTCGGCCGCGTGCACGGCGGCCTGCTCGTGGCGCACCAGCACATGCTGGATGGTGTCTTGTTTGTAAAACGCGTCGTAAATGTGCAGTACCGCACCGCCGGGGTAGCCCCAGACGTACTTGACGTTTTCGGCCTGCAAGGCCTTGATGAGGATCTCGGCACCACGCAACTCGGGGACTGCAGTACCTGCAGACGCGGCGGCGGCCGAAGCGATTTCAGCTTTTGATATTTCCATGATCAACCTTTGCGATTTTCTCTGACGAAAAACCTTGGGTGCTTCTTCGCAAGCCCTTGTGGAACTGCGTTGAAACTTGAGGCCAAAAGCCATGGGCAGACTGATTTGCTGCCGGGCTGTGACCCGTTTGCCTTTGATTTGCAGCGCGCATTATCGCACTGGAATGGCCGGACACCGCCAGCGCATGGCGCAACCGGTGCCAAGGCGGTGCCATAATCGCGCCAATAAAGGAGCCGGAAAGTGACCGTCTCCACACCGGCAACCCGATTGCCGTCACCGTTGCACTTCTGCCCCCTCTCTTGGCCACCGAAAAAGAACTCTCGGACTTCCTCAAAAGCGTTGAAAAGCGAGCCTTCAAGCGCTCGTTTTACCATGTGCGGGACGAAGAGGCAGCGCTCGACATCGTGCAGGACAGCATGATGAAGCTGGCTGAGCACTACGGGGACAAGCCGCCGCAAGAACTGCAAATGCTGTTCCAGCGCATCCTCTCCAACTGCACCCTGGACTGGTTCCGGCGCCGCAAGACCCGCAATGCGTTGTTTTCCAACATGAGCGACTTTGAGTCGTCAGGTGACGACGGAGAATTCGACTTGCTGGAAACTCTTTCCTCATTGGACGACTCCCAACAAGGCGAAAGCGCCCAATCTGTCACAGAACGGGCCCAAGTCTTGCGTGGGATTGAGGTGGAAATCGAGAAATTGCCCGGCCGTCAACGAGAAGCCTTCATGATGCGTTATTGGGAAGAGTTGGACGTTGCCGAAACCGCTGCCGCCATGGGGTGTTCAGAAGGCAGTGTCAAGACACACTGCTCACGCGCCGTCGCCGCTCTCAGCCAGGCACTGAAAGCCAAGGGAATCCATTTATGAGCTACACACGTCAACACCAGGCAGACATCCTGCAAGACCGCATCGGCATGAAGGTCGCGGCGCACCTGTCGGCAGGGGCAGATGCCCTGCCGTACGAGATTTCCGAGCGCCTGCGTGCCGCCCGTACCCAGGCGCTGGCGCAGCGCAAGCGCGCCGTGATGGCCACCCGCCCTGTGCTCATCGCCGCTGGCGGCACTGCGGTACTGGGTGGCGACGACAGCGGCTGGGGCCTGTGGGGCCGGCTCGCCGCTGCATTGCCGGTCATGGCCCTGGTGGTCGGCATGGTGGTGATCAATGTGGTGCAGGACGACAACCGCGCCAATGAACTGGCTGAAATCGACGTCGCCCTGCTGACCGACGACCTGCCCCCTTCCGCCTACGCCGACCCGGGCTTTCTGCAGTTTCTGCGCCGTGGCCCGGTGAGCGACCAGCCCACGGCTGAACAGTAAACAGGCAGACCCTGGGTTTGATCTTTCCAGAACATATGGCTTTTTTTGCCCGGACGCTGGCCGCGTTGTTGGCGCTGACCTGGGTGTTGGCAGGCCCGTTGTTTGCCCAGGGCACGGCACCCGCCAGCACACCCGCATCTGCCACCAAGAAAAACCCGTCGACCGCCGCCGGGCCGACCTGGCAGCAGCTCACATCCGCCCAACGCCGTGCGCTGGCCCCTCTGTCCAGCGGCTGGAACGCCATCAGCGAGCCACAAAAGAGCAAATGGCTGGCGCTGTCGCAAAACTTTGCCAAATTGTCGGAAGTCGAGCAGGCCAAGTTGCATGACCGCATGACCGAATGGACCGTTCTCAGTCCGCAGCAACGCACCCGGGCCCGGTTGAACTTTGCCGAAACCAAAGACCTGACGCCCGAAGAGAAGGAAGCCCGCTGGCAGGCCTACCAGGCACTGAGCAGCGACGAGAAAAAGAGCCTGGCACGCGCCGCATCGCCCAGCTTGCGGGGTGCCGCCGCCGCCGTCAAGCCCGTCCCGGCCTACAAGCTGGCCACCACACCGGCCCGCCCGCCCGCGAGCGCACCTGACGCCGACGTCACCACGCCGGTACGGCCCCGCGTGCTCCTAGGTACCAGCCAACTCAACAAAAACACCTTGCTGCCCAAGCCTGCAGCTTCTGCCCCCCAACGCCCCTGAGCCGCCGACGGGCCGGGGTCCGGGCACCCTCCTCCTAAAATAAGAACAACAAGATGGTGTTGCCCTTGGAAAATAGCCGCGTGCCTACCCCCCCACTGAACGTCCCCAGCCTGCGCCGCCGCATGGCCTGCTGGCTCTACGAGGGCATGTTGATGTTCGGCGTGGTGTTCCTCGCCGGTTATTTGTTCAGCACACTGAGCCAGACCCGCAACGCGCTGGACAACCGCCACGCATTGCAGGCCTTTTTGTTCCTGATCTTTGGCATCTACTTCACCTGGTTCTGGGCCAAGGGCCAGACACTGGCGATGAAAACCTGGAACATCCGCGTGGCAAGCCCTGCGGGCGTGGCCATCAGCCAGCCCCGGGCGCTCTGGCGCTATGTGCTGAGCTGGCTTTGGCTGCTGCCACCACTGGCGGTGGTCTACCCATTCCAGTTGTCAGGCGGTGAAACCACGGTGATTGTCCTGGGCTGGGTGGCTGTCTACGCACTGCTGAGCCGCTTCCACCCGGAAAAACAGTTCCTGCACGACGCGCTGGCAGGCACCCGGCTGGTGACCTCGCTGCCGGTGGGCAAATGACCGGGCTGTCCCTCACGGTAGCTTCATAAAGCCCAGCAACAATCCCGTCATGCCATCGCCCGACCACTCCGCAGACGTCAACCCGCAAAAGAACCGGACCGGCCTGAGCCGCATCGTGCACGCTGGCGGCTACTCCATGGAGGGCCTGCGCGCAGGCTGGCAAGAGACCGCGTTCCGCCAGGAAGTGATGGCAGCGGCGGTGATGGTGCCCACCGCCTTCTGGCTCGGGAAATCCTGGGTCGAGGTGGCGTTGCTGGCAGGCTCGGTGCTGATCGTGATGATTGTGGAACTCCTCAACACCGGCATTGAGACCGCGATTGACCGCATCGGACCCGAATGGCACGACCTGTCGAAACGTGCCAAGGACATGGGCAGTGCAGCGGTGTTTCTGAGCCTGCTGTTTTGCGGCGGTGTTTGGGCGGCGGCCTTGTTCCACCGGTTTGCATGACACCGGCGTTTTCCATCTGCGTTTACTGCGGCTCGCGCAGCGGCAACGACGCCGCATTTACCGAGGTGGCCCGCGCCACCGGTCAATGGATCGGAGCGCACGGCGGGCAACTGGTGTACGGCGGTGGCCGCAACGGGCTGATGGGGGTGGTGGCCGACGCGGCACTGGCGGCCGGTGCGCGCGTGACCGGCATCATCCCGGCGTCCATGGTGGAAAAGGAATGGGGCCACACCGGCTGCACCGACCTGCAGGTGGTGGACACCATGCACGAACGCAAACGGCGGATGGCCGAGCAGGCCGACGCCTTCGTCGCACTGCCGGGGGGCATTGGCACGCTGGAAGAGTTTTTCGAGGCCTGGACCTGGCGCCAGCTCGGCTACCACGACAAGCCGGTGGGCCTGCTCAACCTGAATGGCTATTACGACAGCCTGCTCACCTTCCTGCGCGGCTCGGTGGCACAGGATTTCATGGCCCCGTGGCAGATGGACCTGATCCGCACGGGTGACTCGGTGCCGGAATTGCTGGCCGGTCTGGTGCAGGATGCCGGCATCGCACCGGCACCGCGGCTCGCGGGTGTCTGAAACCTAGACGGCCGTTTCGTCCAGCTCACCGGTGCGGATGCGCACCACGCGCTCCACGCTGGTGATGAAAATCTTGCCGTCACCGATCTTGCCGGTGCGGGCGGCACGGATGATGGCTTCCACGCAGCGGTCCACATCGCCGCTCTTCACCACCACTTCAACCTTCACCTTGGGCAGGAAATCGACCACGTACTCGGCGCCGCGGTACAGCTCGGTGTGGCCCTTCTGGCGGCCAAAACCTTTCACCTCGGTCACGGTCAGGCCCGTCACACCGCAGTCGGCCAGCGCTTCGCGCACTTCTTCGAGCTTGAACGGTTTGATGATGGCGGTGATTTGTTTCATGGCGTCTCCCTTGTTGGCCTGCGCGCGGCTCAGGCGCGGAATTTGTTGGTAATAGGATAACGCCAATCCTTGCCAAAGCTGCGGTGGGTCACCCGAATGCCCACAGGCGCCTGCCGGCGTTTGTACTCGTTGATGCGGATCAACCGCGTCACCCGCTCGACCACCGCACGGTCGAAGCCCGCGGCAACAATGTCTTCGGCGCTCTGGTCGTTCTCCATGAAGCGCGCCAGAATCGCGTCCAGCACCTCGTAGGGCGGCAGGCTGTCCTGGTCGGTCTGGTCGGGGCGCAGTTCGGCGCTCGGCGGGCGGGTGATGATGCGTTCGGGGATCGGGTTCGCGCCGGTGCCATACGGGTCATGGGCGTTGCGCCAGTGCGCGAGCTTGAACACCGTGGTCTTGGCCAGGTCCTTGATGGCGGCAAAACCGCCCGCCATGTCACCATACAGCGTGCAGTAGCCGGTGGCCATTTCGCTTTTGTTGCCAGTGGTCAGCACGATGCTGCCGAACTTGTTGGACAGCGCCATCAGCAGCGTGCCGCGGATGCGGGCCTGGATGTTTTCTTCGGTCGTGTCTTCGGCCAAGCCCTTGAATTCGCTGGCCAGCGAGGCCTTGAAGGCCTCGAACTCGGGCACGATGGAGATTTCGTCGTAGCGCACGCCCAGACGCTGGGCCATCTCGCGCGCGTCGATCCAGCTGATGTCTGCCGTGTAGGGCGACGGCATCATCACCGTGCGCACCCGGTCTTTGCCCAGCGCATCGACCGCGATCGCCAGCACCAGCGCCGAGTCGATGCCGCCCGACAAGCCGAGGATGGCGCCAGGGAAGCCGTTTTTGCCAATGTAGTCGCGCACGCCCAGCACCAGCGCGGCCCACAAATCGGCTTCGGGGGTGGGTTCCGGCGACACTTCCGCGACGAATTCAAGCGCGCCACCGATGGATTCGACCTGGACTTCCACCAGCTTCTCTTCAAAACTCGGCGCCCGGCAGGCGACGGTGCCATCGGCGTTCAGCGCGAACGAGCGGCCTTCAAACACCACCTCGTCCTGCCCGCCCACGAGGTGGGCGTAAATCAGCGGCAGGCCGCAGTCCAGCACCCGCTCGCGCATGGTTTGCTCGCGTTCGTCGCCCTTGCCCACGTGGAAGGGCGAGGCGTTGATGACGGCCAGCAGTTCGGCACCCGCTTCCTTGGCGAGCCAGGCCGGCGCCTCGAACCAGGCGTCTTCGCAGATCAGCAGGCCCACCTTCACGCCACCGACCTCAAACACGCACACACCCTCACCGGGCGTGAAATAGCGGCGTTCGTCGAACACCTGGTAGTTCGGCAATTCACGTTTGGCGTAGGTGGCCAGCACCTCGCCTTCGCGCAACACGCTGGCCGCATTGAAGCGCTGCTGAACCGCCACCGACCGGGTGCGGCTGCCCCCCCCGGTGGGGTGGCCGACCACCACCACCATGTCTTTTAGACCCGCCAGCGCGCTGGCCACGGTTTTCACGGCATCATCACAGGCCGCGATGAACGCGGGGCGCAGGAAGAGGTCTTCGGCGGCGTAGCCGCAGATCGACAGCTCCGGCGTCAACAGCAGCTGTGCGCCGTTGGCATGGGCCGTGTGCGCGGCGTCAATGATTTTTTGCGCATTGCCGGCCAGGTCGCCCACCACGAAGTTGAGCTGGGCAATGCAAATTCTGAGCGTCATGGGGTCTGTGAACAGTAACTCAAACGATTATGTCACCCGGGTCTTCGCGTCCCCGGCCGACATCGCGGCGTCCGACTGGGACGCGCTGCTGGCCAGGCAACCCAACGCCTCGCCCTTCATGCGGCACGCCTACCTGCTGGCGCTGCACGCCAGCGGCAGCGCGACACCCGCCACCGGCTGGACGCCGGCGTTTGTGACCCTGTGGCGCAACAACACCTTGCACGCCGCCTGCGCGCTGTACCTGAAAGACCATTCGTACGGCGAATACGTGTTCGACTGGGCCTGGGCCAACGCCTACGAGCAACACGGCCTGGCCTACTACCCCAAGGCGGTGGCGGCGGTGCCTTTCACACCGGTGCCGGGCGCACGACTGCTGGCGATGGACGCGTCCGCCAGGCAGGCGCTGGTGCAGGCGCTGGTGGGTTGGTGCGAGGAGAACAAGTTGTCGTCCCTGCACCTGTTGTTCGCCAACGACGAGGACGTGGCAGCCTGCGCAGCAGAAAACCTGATGCTCCGCCACACCGTCCAGTTTCACTGGAAGAACGCCAACTACCCCGACTTCGACACCTTCCTTGCCACTCTGAGCCAGGACAAGCGCAAGAAAATCCGCCAGGAACGGCGCAAGGTGGCCGACGCGGACGTGCAGTTTCGCTGGTCGCTTGGCCAAAACATTGCCGCAGCCGACTGGGACTTTTTCTACCGCTGCTACGAGCGCACCTACCGCGAACACGGCAACCCGCCCTACCTCAACCGCGACTTCTTCCAGCGCATGGCAGACACCATGACGGGGCACTGGTTGCTGTTCGTGGCCGAGCGGAACGGCCAGCCAATTGCTACTAGTTTGATAGCGCTATCGCAAGATTCCACTAGGGGCCAAGGCCAATTTGGTTTAAAAAATGCCGCTGAAGTGCCATGCCAGGTCGCTTACGGCCGTTATTGGGGTGCTTTGGAGCGGGTGGACTGCCTGCACTTCGAGGCCTGTTACTACCAGCCGCTGGCCTGGTGCATCGAACACGGCGTGCAGCGTTTTGAAGGTGGCGCCCAGGGCGAACACAAAATGGCCCGCGCGCTGATGCCGGTCAAAACCACCTCGGCCCACTGGCTGGCCCACCCGGCGTTTGCCGACGCGGTCGAGCGCTTTCTGGAACGCGAAGGCCAGGGCATCACCCACTACCTGGACCACCTGGGCGAACGCAGCCCGTTCCGGCAGGCGTGAACGTCCCCGGCGCGACAAAAACCCAGACCGCCGACTCTAAAAAGCAGAGCCAGCTCCCCACCAAAACGCACGGGGGTGGTGTCCAATCCGGGTACCGAGTGAATCTGTGTTCTGCCACAGCGATTGCCATGCCCACATCCCGCGCCACCGCCGCACCCCAAGACATCCTGCCCCCCAGCGCCTGGCTGGTCGCGCTGGAGTTTCGGGCGTTCTGGGAGTTTGGCGCGGTGCTGCCGAGTTGGCCGGTGCTGCAGCGGGCGCCTGCAGGTGACGGCCGCACGGTCATCGTCTTCCCCGGCCTGTCGGCCAACGACAGCACCACCCTGCCGCTGCGCCGTTACCTGCAGAGCCTCAACTACAACCCGCAGGGCTGGGACCAGGGCTTCAATTTCGGCCCCCGCGCCGGCGTGCTGGAAGCCGCTGTCCGCCAGCTGCAGGTCGCGGCAGACGCCAGCGGCCAGCCGGTGAGCCTGGTCGGCTGGAGCCTGGGTGGCATTTATGCCCGCGAATTGGCCAAACTGATGCCGGAGCTGGTGCGCGACGTGATCACGCTGGGCACACCATTCTCCGGCTCACCGCGCAGCACCAACGCCTGGCGGCTGTACGAACTCACCAGCGGCCGCGACAGCCACCGGGAAATGGAACAGCGCGACCTGCCAGTGGCACCGCCGGTGCCCACCACCTCCGTGTTCTCGCGCACCGACGGCATCGTCGCCTGGCAGGGCAGCCAGCAAGCGCCCAGCAAGGCCAACCCGCACACCGAAAACGTCGAGGTGGTGGCCAGCCATTTCGGCATTGGGCTCAACCCCAGCGCCTGGTGGGTGGTGGCCGACCGGCTGGCGCAGCCGGTAGGGCAGTGGCGCCCGTTCGAGCGCAAGAGCGGTTTGCATGGGCTGATCTTTCCGGACCCACAACGCTGACCGCGCCATGAAAAAAGCCGCTGTGTACAGCGGCTTTTTTGATCGCAGGCAGTTTATGCCGCCGGGTTGGCCAGGTTGTAGGCCGCCACGCCGTCCATCACTTCTTTCTTGGCCGCGTCCACGCCTTCCCAGCCCAGGATCTTGACCCACTTGCCTTCTTCCAGGTCTTTGTAGTGCTCAAAGAAATGGGAGATGGTCCGCAGGCGCAGCGGGTTCATGTCTTCGGGTTTTTGCCACTGGGTGTAAAGCGAGCACTTCTTGTCGATGGGCACCGCCAGCACTTTGCCGTCCACGCCGGCTTCGTCTTCCATCATCAAGATGCCGATGGGGCGGCAGGTCACCACCACGCCGGGGATCAATGGCACCGGGGTGATCACCAGCACGTCGACCGGGTCGCCGTCGCCGCTGAGCGTCTTGGGCACGTAACCGTAATTGGTCGGGTAGTGCATCGAGGTGCTCATGAAGCGGTCGACGAAGATCGCGCCGGACTCTTTGTCCACTTCGTACTTCACCGGGTCGGCGTTCATCGGAATTTCGATGACGACGTTGAACGATTCAGGAACGTTTTTGCCAGGGGGGACTTTGTCGAGTGCCATGTTGTGCTTGCTGGTTGCGAGAGTTGTCAAAGATCAGGATTAACCCTGATTTTACTTTCACGGGCCTTGCCAGCCGATTGCACCCCGGGGTTTTCACGCTACATTGGCGCGTTGGCCAATCGTCTCCACGGGTCTCTAGTGGTGCAGCGAGGAAGCAACGCAGCGGAAACACAACCCTGCGTTGTGTTTCTTCCAAGCAGAAACAACGAGTAGGAGAACAAACATGGTTGGCAATTCAGCGCTCATATTGGCGCTTGTTTGCGGGCTGGTCGCCGTGGGATACGGCTTCTGGGCACGCGGATGGATTCTTTCCCAGGACGCAGGCAATGCGCGGATGCAGGAAATTGCAGCCGCAATTCAAGCAGGTGCGGCAGCGTACCTCGCGCGTCAATACAAAACCATTGCCATCGTTGGGGTGATCCTCGCGGTGCTGATCGGCGTCTTTCTGGACGTGCAGACCGCGGTGGGCTTCGTCATTGGTGCGGTGCTCTCGGGCGCTTGCGGCTTCATCGGCATGAACGTGTCGGTTCGGGCCAACGTGCGCACCGCACAGGCCGCCACCAAGGGCATTGGCCCGGCGCTGGACGTCGCCTTCCGCGGCGGCGCCACCACCGGCATGCTGGTGGTTGGCCTCGGTTTGCTGGGGGTTGCGGGCTTCTTCTGGTTCCTGGTTGGCAATGGCAACCTGACGCCGGACAAGAGCCTGGCCTCGCTGCTGAACCCGCTGATCGGCTTTGCCTTTGGCTCCTCGCTTATCTCCATCTTCGCCCGTTTGGGCGGCGGCATCTTCACCAAGGGCGCTGACGTGGGCGCCGACCTGGTGGGCAAGGTCGAAGCCGGCATCCCCGAGGACGACCCGCGCAACCCGGCCGTGATTGCCGACAACGTGGGCGACAACGTCGGCGACTGCGCCGGCATGGCGGCCGACTTGTTCGAGACCTACGCCGTGACGCTGATCGCCACCATGGTGCTGGGCGCCCTGCTGGTGGCCGCTGCGCCCATGCAGGCCGTGCTGTACCCGCTGGCGCTGGGCGGCGTGTCCATCATCGCGTCCATCATCGGCTGCTTCTTCGTGAAGGCCTCGCCCGGCATGAAGAACGTCATGCCCGCCCTGTACAAGGGCCTGGCGGTGGCCGGCGTGCTGTCGCTGATTGCGTTTTACTTCGTCACCAACTGGCTCATTCCCGACAACGCACTCGGCGGCACCGGTGCCCAGATGCGGCTGTTCGGCGCCTGCGCTGTCGGCCTGGTCCTGACCGGCGCGCTGGTCTGGGTGACCGAGTACTACACCGGCACCCAGTACAAGCCGGTGCAGCACATTGCACAAGCCTCCACCACCGGCCACGGCACCAACATCATTGCCGGCCTGGGTGTGTCGATGCGCTCCACCGCCTGGCCCGTGATTTTTGTCTGTATCGCCATCATGGCGGCCTACAAGCTGGGCGGCCTGTTCGGTATTGCGATTGCGGCCACCTCCATGCTGAGCATGGCCGGCATTGTGGTGGCGCTGGACGCCTACGGCCCCATCACCGACAACGCCGGCGGCATTGCCGAGATGGCCGAGCTGCCCAGCAGCGTGCGCGACATCACCGACCCGCTGGACGCCGTGGGCAACACCACCAAGGCCGTGACCAAGGGCTACGCCATCGGCTCTGCCGGTCTGGCTGCGCTGGTGCTGTTTGCCGACTACACCCACAAGCTCGAAGGCCTGGGCCAGGCGATCAGCTTCAACCTGAGCGACCCGCTGGTCATCGTGGGCCTGTTCATTGGTGGCCTGATTCCCTACCTCTTTGGTGCCATGGCGATGGAGGCCGTGGGCCGCGCTGCCGGCTCTGTGGTGGTGGAAGTGCGGCGCCAGTTCGCAGACGGCGAGATCATGGCCAACAAGCGCAAGCCCGACTACAGCGCTGCGGTGGACATGCTGACCTCGGCCGCCATCAAGGAAATGGTGGTTCCCAGTCTGCTGCCCGTGGCCGTGCCCATCATCGTGGGCCTGCTGCTCGGACCCGCCGCACTCGGCGGCCTGCTGATGGGCACCATCGTGACCGGCCTGTTTGTGGCCATCTCGATGTGCACCGGCGGCGGTGCCTGGGACAACGCCAAGAAGTACATTGAAGACGGCCACCACGGCGGCAAAGGTTCCGAGGCGCACAAGGCCGCCGTGACCGGCGACACCGTGGGCGACCCCTACAAGGACACCGCCGGCCCGGCCATCAACCCGCTGATCAAGATCATCAACATCGTGGCACTGCTGATCGTGCCGCTGGTGGTGAAGTTCCACGGTGGCGAAGCCCCGAAGGCGGCAGTGGTAGAACCCGTGGCCATCACGGTGACCGCAGCCGTGGCGGTGCCGGTCGTGGCCCCCATCGCCAAGTAACGCTGGCGCTCACAGCAAAAAGCCCGCTTCGGCGGGCTTTTTTACGTTAGGGCCCGTCTGCCCTAGTCGGCGCCGGAAAGCACCGCACGCACCAAGGCGCTGGCCGGCGCGGCCAACTCCAGCAGGTGTTCTGTGCGGTCGTCTTCAATCGCTTTCAGCACCAGTTCGTTGATGCCCCCGACGATGGCCATCGCCAGCGTCGCCACCGGGATGGTCTGGCCCATGCCCTGGCGAGGGGTCGCTGCGACCACCTGCACAATGAAATCGGCCAGCTCCTGGTACATCTGCCGCCGCACCGCCAGGCCAGGTTGGCCGAGGTGCAGGATCTCAATGAACAGCGTGCGCAGCAGCTGCGGGTCGCTCGCCAGGCAGCCGAGGTAGGCTTTCAGGGCATGCTCCACCTGCGATGTCCAGTCGCGCCGCGGGTCAATCGCCTCTTTCAGCACCTTCAATGCCGCATGGCTGGCCGACTGGTAGAGCGCGATCAGGCAATCGCTCTTGGTTGCAAAATGTTCGTAGAACGTGCGCTTGGAAACGCCCGCTTCGCGCACGATGTCGGCCACTGTGGTGACCGCATAACCCCGGTGCGCCACACTCGCGGCCATGCCGCCGAGCAGCCGGTTGCGGTAGTCGTTGCCGGTTTCGGGCAGGGTGGTCGTGGTGTCCATACAGAACTTTCTAACATTTCCTCAGCCTGGTACTTGACAGTACCAAATGCGACCGCTACATTGCACCACATGGTACATCAACGTACCAGTACAGCCAACCCTTCTTTGGGAGTCTTTCATGACCGAACTCGTTGTACGCCGCCTGCTGGTTGACCTTGAAACACCGCTGCCACGCCACTGGTGTGGGGGCGACGCCTTTCGCACCGCCCTGTTCAACGCCTTGTCGATGAGTTTCCCCGTCGGTGAGCAGTTCTTCATCGACTCGGTGCGCGACGGCCTGCGCGAAATGCCGCCCGCGCAGCAAGAAAAATACAAAACCGAAGTCCAGGGCTTCATTGGCCAGGAAGCCACACACCGCCGCATCCATGCGCTGTTCAACGGCCACCTCGACAAGCAGGGCCTGGTCAACCACTGGGCGCCGCGCATCCTGGAAAGAACGAAGATGTTTGACGGCGGTGATGTGCGCCACCGCCTGGCCGTGACCGCGGCCACCGAGCACTTCACCGCCATCCTGGCCGAGTGGATGCTGACCAACCACGACCTGATGGGCGACTGCGAGCCCCGACTGAAGACCATGTGGCTGTGGCACAGCGCCGAAGAGTCGGAGCACAAGACCACCGCCTTCGACATCTACCGCGCCATCGGCGGCAGCGAGCCATGGCGCATCACCTGGTTCAAGCGCACTACCCTCTTCTTCCTGGGTGACCTGTTGCGCCAGACCGTCAGCAACCTGCGGCAGGACGGCACCCTGTGGCGCGTGGGCACCTGGAAAAGCGCTGGCAGCTACCTGTTCGGTGAACGCGGCCTGGTCCGCCGGACCTACAAGCCCTGGAAGAAGTATTTCCGCGCCGACTTCCACCCCGACCAGCAGGACGGCACGCTGTCTGAAAACTGGCTGCGCGACAACGCCGGCCAGTACGCCCGCGTCGGCGCCTGATCTTCTTTTTCCATGAAAAAAGCCGCCCGAGCAGGCGGCTTTTTTGCGCGCGGCGGCGGCTTGCTATTGCTTGATCGCCTCCACCTGGATCAGCAGGCGGATGTTGTCGGGGATGCTGGGCAGGCCATAGGTCATGCCCCACTGGCTGCGGGCGATGGTGGTGTCGAAATCACCGCCACACACTTCGCGCTTCAGGCGCGGGTTGTCGTAGCAGTTGAAGCCGCTGGCCTTGAGCGTCACGGGCAGGGTTTTGCCCAGCAGCGTCAGCTGGCCTTCCACGGCCGTGACCTTGTCGCCGGCGAATGTGAACTTGTCACCCACAAAACGGGCGGTGGGAAATTCAGCGGAATTGAAAAAATCCTTGCCCTTCAGGTGGCCGTCGAACGGGCCGGTGCCGGTGTTGATGGAGCCGGTCTCGATGGTCAGGTCCACCTTGCCAGTTTTGCCGGCCTTGTCGAACGTGACGGTGCCTTCCTTCTTGTCGAAACGGCCACGGCTGGTGGAGGTGCCGATGTGCAGCGCCTCGAAGGTCACGAATGTATGGGTCGGTTCGATGGCGTAGGTTGCCGGTTGCGCCGATGCGGCCACGGCCAGCGACGACAGGGCCAGGCCCAGTGCGAGGGGTTTGATCACAGGTTGCTCTCCTTCGGGGTAAAAAACAGAAAGGGCGGGCCGCTACAGCGCGGCCACGCCGGTGAGTGCGAGCTTGAAACGCACCGCCACCTCGTTGGCAACGATGGACACGTCGTTCCACTCGCCTTCGCCAATCTTGAAATCGTTGCGCTTGATGGTGAAACTGCCGGTCGCGGTGGTGTTGGCGCCCGCCTGCACCAGCGTGGCGGGAACCACCACGTCCCTGGTGACGCCCTTGATGGTGAGCTTGCCGGCGATCTCGAACTTGCCGCCGCCCAGCGCCTTCATGCCGGTTGATGCAAAAGTGGCCTGCGGCACTTTGGCGCTGTTGAACCAGCCGGGCTGCTTGAGCTCGGTTTCGGTCTCGGCCGAGCCCAGGTTGGCGCTGGCCAGGTCGATGCTGAAGGCGGCCTTGCCGGCCTCGGGCTTTTTGGGGTCAAAGGCGATCTGAGCGTCGAAACGGGTGAATTTGCCCTCTACAGGCACCCCCATCTGCTTGCTCACAAAAACAATCTCGCTTTGCGCCGGCACCAGCTTCTGCTGGGCGTGCACACCGGCGGCCAGCAGCAGGCCGACCATCAGAATCCAGGGGTTTCGCATCGAAATTCTCACAGTCAAAAAGAGATGGAGCGCCGGCGGCCCGGCAGGTTCCCTTTCAGGACCACATCCGCCGAATCAGGCCGTCGCGGTCAATGAAGTGGTGCTTCAGCGCGCCGACCACATGCAGCAGGACCAGCGCCGCCAGGGTCTTGGCCAGCACGCCGTGCCACGGCTTCAGGGCCTCGGCCAGTTCCTTGCTGGGGCTCACGAAATCGGGCAATGGCAGCACGCCGAACAGCACAATGGGGAAACCCGCCGCCGAGCTGTAGGCCCAGCCCATCAGCGGTGTGGCAAAAAACAAGGCGTACAGCAGCACATGGGTGGCGTGCGCCGCACGCTGCTGCCACAGGGGCATGGGCAGGTTGGCCGGTGGTTGGTGCGTCAGGCGCCACAGCAACCGCACGGCAGACAGGGTGAGGATGCAGATACCGGCCCACTTGTGCCAGTTGAACAGCTTCAGGCGCAGCACCGACATCTTCATGTCCACCATCTGCAAGCCGACCACAAAGCTGACCACAATGGCCACGGCCAGCAGCCAGTGCAGCAGCATGGCCATGCGGGTGTAACGGTGGGGGTGCAAATCCATGGACCGCATGCTACCGCCAGTGTGTGAACTTTGCCCGCATACGGCCATTTGTCTGCTCGGTAAAAGCACCACTGACGCGTTGGGCGCCGTCAGTGGACAATACGGTCATGTCAGAACGTGTTATTCCTTTGGTTGACCAGCGCCATGCCGGCTTCGCCACGCCCCCGGCCGCCTTCCTGCCGGACCAGTTGGTCCGGCCCAACGGCCTGCTGGCCGACACGCTGGGCCGCCCCCTGAGCGACCTGCGCATCAGCGTGACCGACCGCTGCAATTTCCGCTGCAGCTACTGCATGCCGAAAGAGATTTTCGACAAGGACTACCCCTACCTGCCACACAGTTCGCTGCTGAGCTTTGAAGAAATCACCCGTGTGGCCAAAGTGTTCATTGCCCACGGCGTGAAAAAAATCCGCCTGACCGGTGGCGAACCCCTGCTGCGCAAGAACCTGGAACTGCTGATCGAACAACTGGCCGCGCTGCGCACGGTGGACGGCCAGCCGCTGGACATCACGCTCACCACCAACGGCTCGCTGCTGGCGCGCAAGGCCAAGGCGCTGAAGGCCGCCGGCCTGCAGCGCGTGACGGTGAGCCTCGACGGGCTGGACGACGCGGTGTTCCGCAGCATGAACGACGTCGACTTCCCGGTGCAAGACGTGCTCAAGGGCATTGAAGCCGCACGCGACGCTGGGCTCGGCCCGATCAAGGTCAACATGGTGGTCAAGCGTGGCACCAACGAGCACGAGATTTTGCCGATGGCGCGCTATTTCCAGGGCACCGGCATCGTGCTCCGATTCATTGAGTACATGGACGTCGGTGCCACCAACGGCTGGCGCATGGACGAGGTGCTGCCCTCGGCAGAGGTGGTGAAACTGATCCACGCGGAACTGCCCCTTGTACAGCTTGACCCTTCAGCGCCCGGCGAAACCGCCGAGCGCTGGGGCTACGCCGGCGCCGATGGCCAGCACGACCCGGCGCTGGGCGAAGTGGGCGTGATCAGCAGTGTGACCCAGGCCTTCTGCAGCGACTGCAACCGGGCCAGGCTCTCCACCGAAGGCAAGCTCTACCTGTGTTTGTTTGCCGAAAAAGGCTACGACCTGCGCAGCCTGATCCGCGACGTGCCCGCCGGGCAAGACAGCGACGCACTGCTGGCCTCTGCCATTGGCCACATCTGGCAGGGCCGGGGCGACCGCTACTCGGAGCTGCGTGCCAGCATGGCCCCAGACACTGGCACGGGCGGACGGCGCGTTGAAATGAGCTACATCGGTGGCTAGGGTGTGGCCCCCACATTCGCTCACTGCGTGTAGCTCTCTGCGCCCTGAGGGGGCCGCGTTCCGACTTGGGGCGGCCCGGCGTCGGAACCCGAACCTCTCTATTCGTACCTGAGATGATCAACCCACAAGACATCACCGGCGTCGTGTTGGCCGGTGGCCGGGGCTCCCGCATGGGCGGCGTCGACAAAGGCCTGCAGAACTTCAACGGCATGCCGCTGGCGCTGAACGCGCTGATGCGGCTGCAGTTGCAGGTGGGGCACTGCATGGTGAACGCCAACCGCAACCTGGCCGCCTACGAGTCGTTTGGTGTGCCGGTCTGGCCAGACAGCCTGTCGGACTACGCGGGGCCGCTGGCCGGTTTCTTGACGGCGCTGGAACACAGCGAAACGCCGTGGCTGGCCACCGTGCCGTGCGACTCACCGCTGTTCCCGCTCGACCTGGTGCCGCGCCTGGTCGAAGCGCTGGCGCGTGACAACGCCGACATTGCCATGGTGGCCGCCCGCGAAGACGACGGCCAGCTGCGCGCCCAGCCGGTGTTTTGCCTGCTGCGCACCGACCTGCTGGAAAGCCTGGTGCGCTTCACCCAGGGCGGCGGCCGCAAGATCGACGCCTGGACCGCGCAGCACGCCACCGTGCTGGTGCCGTTTGACGCGCCGGGCGACGACCCGCGCGCTTTTGTCAACGCCAACACCCTGGCTGAGTTGCAGCAGCTCGAACGCCCCTGAACAGCGCGTGCCTGGGGTGGCCCGCGAACGCGGCACAATCCGCGCATGAAAACGATTGAGCAGATTGCAGCCGAGTTGCAGGGCTACGACCCGCAGGCGCTGAGCGCCTCAGCGGTCAACGACTTCCTGTCGCGGTTGGTGGAACCGGTGACCGAGGTCGAGCAGGTCGGCATTTTTGACGCCCTGGGCCGCGTGCTGGCCAGCGACGTGGTCTCCCCCGTCAGCGTGCCGCCACACGACAACTCGGCGATGGACGGCTACGCCTTTGACGGCATGGCACTGCGGCCGGGCAGCCCCCTCACCCTCACCCTGGCCGGCACCGCCTTCGCGGGCAAGGCCTGGGCTGGTCAGGCACAGGCCGGGCAATGCGTGAAGGTGATGACCGGCGCCATCATGCCCGCCGGGCTGGACACGGTGCTGCCGCTCGAATTCGCCCAAACCAGCGGCGAGCAGGTCACTATCCCGCCCGACCTGCTGCAGCGCGGCGACAACCGCCGCCACTGCGGCGAAGACCTGATGCAAGGCAGTGTGGCCCTGCCGCGCGGCGAACGGCTCGGCCCCGCCGCGCTGGGCCTGCTGGCCAGCCTGGGCCTGCCCGCGGTGGCGGTGGTCCGCCGGCTGCGCGTGGCCTACTTTTCCACCGGCGACGAGATTCTGAGCCTGGGCGAAGCGCCGCGCGAAGGCGCGGTGTACGACAGCAACCGCTACACCGTCTACGGCCTGCTGACCCGCCTCGGTGTGGAGGTGCTGGACATGGGCGTGGTGCGTGACGACCCGGCGCAACTGGAAGCCGCCTTCACCCGCGCCGCCCGCGAGGCCGACGCCATCATCACCAGCGGTGGTGTCAGCGTGGGTGAGGCCGACTACACCAAGGCGATGATGAAAAAGCTCGCCGGCAACGTCGGTGGCGTGGCCTTCTGGCGCATTGCCATGCGCCCCGGCCGGCCGATGGCGGTGGGCCGGATTGCCAAAAACACGGCTGAAATGCCCCCCAACAGCCCTGCCGAGGCCATTTCTGGCGAACTTCAAGCCAAATCGGCACCAAGCGCTAGTGAAACCTCAAAAGTTAGCTATGAAAACAGTAGCGCCATCCTCTTTGGCCTGCCCGGCAACCCGGTGGCAGTGATGGTGACTTTTCTGGCCTTTGTGCGCCCCGCATTGCTGCGGATGATGGGCAGCCACGCCCCGCCGCTGCCGCTGCTGCGCGCCCGCAGCGTGGAAGCCCTGCGCAAGAAACCTGGCCGCACCGAGTACCAACGTGGCACCGTGGTCACCACCGCCGACGGCACACTCGAAGTGCGCACCACCGGCAACCAGGGCTCGGGCGTGCTGAGCTCCATGGTGCAGGGCAATGGGCTGGTGGTGTTGCACCACGCGCAGGGCAACGTCGCTGCAGGCGAGGAAGTCGACGTGATGATGTTTGACGGCGCGATCTAAAGCCCCACGGTTGCTCACTGCGTGTAGCGCCCTGCCCCCGAGGGGCCGCATTTCGCCTTGGGGCGGCCCGGCAGCGAAACCCCATTCTGGCGCTCGCGTCACTTCGCCGGAATCACCTCGTGCGCCGCGTCTGAGCCAGCAGGCAATGCTTCTTCCTTGATCGCACCCGGCGCGTGTTGGCGCGCCAGCAGCGTGTACATGGTCGGCACCACAAAGATGGTGAGCAAGGTGCCGAGCGACATGCCACCCACAATCACCCAGCCGATTTGTTGCCGGCTCTCGGCACCGGCCCCGGTGGCAAGCGCCAACGGCACCGAGCCCAGCACCATGGCGCCGGTGGTCATCAAAATCGGCCGCAGGCGCTTGGCGGCGGACTGCTGGATGGCCGCGCGCATCGCCATGCCCTGTTCGCGCAGCTGGTTGGCGAACTCCACAATCAAAATGCCGTGTTTGGTGATCAGCCCCACCAGCGTGATCAGGCCAATCTGGCTGAACACGTTGAGCGTGCCCCCGGTCAGCTTCAGCGCCAGCAGCGCCCCTGCCATCGACAGCGGCACGCTGAACATGATGACGAACGGGTCAATGAAGCTCTCGAACTGCGCCGCCAGCACCAGAAAGATGAACAGCAGCGCCAGCACGAAGACGATTGCCAGCGAGCCCGACGAGTTGCGGAATTCGCGGCTGATGCCGTTCAGGTCGGTCGCGTAGCCGGGCTGCAGCACCTTGGCGGCGGTGGCGTCCATGAACTTCAGCGCCTCGCCCAGCGCGTAGTTGGGCGCCAGGTTGGCGGTGATGGAGGCCGAGCGCCGCTGGCCAAAGTGGTTCAGGTCGCGCGGCACCACCACCTCCTTGAGGCTGACCAGCGCCGACAGCGGGATCATCGACTCCACCCCGGCCTTGCTGCCGCGCACAAAAATCTGCTCGATGGCGTCGGGTGTGGCGCGGTTGTTGGCATTGGTCTGCACCACCACGTCGTACTGCTCGCCGTCGCGCTTGTAGCGGGTCACCAGCCGGCCGCCGAGCGTGGTTTCCACCGCCCGTGCCACCGCCTCCACACTCACGCCCAGGTCGGCCGCGCGCTCGCGGTCCACCGCCATGCTGATCTCGGGTTTGTTCAGGCGCAGGTCGGTGTCCACCTGCACAAAGCCGGGGTTCTTGGCCAGTTCGGCCTGCATGTTGCGCACCGCCGTGGCCAGGTTCTGGTAGCTCTCCGAAGTGACGATGACGAAGTTGATCGGCCGCTCCCGCGAGCCCTGCCCCAGCGACGGCGGCGTCACCGGATAGGCCGAAATGCCGGGCAGGCCCGAGACACGCGGCGCCATGTCGCGCGCCATCTCCAGCGTGGTGCGCTTGCGTTCTTCCCACGGTCTGGTGCGCATGATGACCCGGGCCTGCGCCACGGTGGGGTCGCCCACCACCACAAAGACCCGGTCGAACTCCGGGTAGTCGTGGGCGATTTTTTCCAGCTCGTTGACGTAGCGGTTGGTGTAGTCCAGCGTGGCGCCATCGGGGCCGTTGATCACATTGAGAATCACGCCCCGGTCTTCCAGCGGTGCCAGCTCGCTTTTGATGGTCACCAGCATCACCGCGGTGGCCGCGCCGCTCACCAGCATCACCGCCACCACCAGCCAGCGGTGGTCCAGCGTCCAGTGCAGCACACGCGCATAAGCGTCGGTCAGCGCGTTCAGCCGGCCTTCCATCCAGCGGTCGAACCACGAGGGTTGGGGGTTGTGCTTGAGGAGCTTGGAGCACATCATCGGCGACAGCGTCAGCGCCACAAAGCCCGACACCAGCACCGAGCCCGCCAGCGCCAGCGCGAACTCGCTGAACAGCCGGCCGGTACGGCCCGGCGTGAAGGCCAGCGGCGCAAACACCGCGGCCAGCGTGAGCGTCATCGCCACCACCGCAAAGCCCACCTCTTTCGCGCCGGTGATGGCCGCCTGGAACGGTGTCAGCCCTTCTTCGATGTGGCGGTAGATGTTCTCCAGCACCACGATGGCGTCGTCCACCACCAGGCCGATGGCCAGCACCAGCGCCAGCAGCGTCAGCGTGTTGATGGAAAAGCCCATCACCGCCATCAGCGCAAAGGTGCCAATGAGGCTCACCGGAATCGTCACCAGCGGGATGATGGCCGCACGGAAGGTGCGCAGGAACACAAAGATCACCAACGCCACCAGCACCACCGCTTCGGCAATGGTCTGGTAGACCGCCTTGATGGAGCGGTCGATGAACACCGAGTTGTCGTTGGCCAGTTCCAGCTGCACGCCGGCCGGCAACTCCTGCTGCAACCGGGGCAGCAGCTTGCGCACGCCGGCAGAGAGTTCCAGCGGGTTGGCGGTGGCCTGGGCAATGACACCCAGCGCAATCGCGTCGCGCCCGTTGAGGCGCACGTTGGAGCGTTCGTTCAGCGGGCCCTGTTCCACCCTGGCAATGTCGGCAATGCGCACCGACTGGCCATTGACGGTGCGGATCACCACCTGGCCGAACTGTGCCGGCGTCTGCAGGTCGGTCGCGGCGGTGACGTTGAACTCGCGCTGCCGGCTTTCGATGCGCCCGGCGGGCACCTCCAGGTTGCTGCGGCGCAGCGCGTCTTCCACGTCCTGCGTGGTGAGGCGGTAGGCGGCCAGGCGCTCGGGGTCAATCGCGATCCGCATCGCGTAGCGGCGCTCGCCACGGATCAGCACGTCGGACGCACCGGGCGCGGTCTGTAGCACCGGCTTGGCGAGGCGGTTGGCAAAGTCGGTCAGGTCCAGGGCCGAATGGGTGTCGGAGCTGATGGCCATCCAGATCACCGGGAAGGCGTCGGCCTCCACCTTGGCGATCACCGGCTCGTCAATGTCCTGCGGCAGCCGTTGGCGCACCCGCGAGACCTTGTCGCGCACATCGGCCGCCGCCGAGTCGGGGTTGCGGCTCAGGGTGAAGCGGATCGATATCTGGCTTTGCTCCTGGCGGCTGACCGAGGTGATGACGTCCACCCCCTCAATGCCAGCCAGCGAGTCTTCCAGCACCTTGGTGATCTGCGATTCGATCACCTCGCTGGAGGCGCCGGCAAAACGGGTCTCCACCGTCACCACCGGTTCTTCGATCTTCGGGTACTCGCGCACCGGCAGCGTGGTGTAGGCCACCAGGCCAATCAGCAGCACCAGCAGCGACAGCACGGTGGCAAACACCGGGCGGCGGATGGCAACTTCAGGCAACTGCATGCTGCGCTCCTGTACGAGGTCAGCGGCCCACCGGGGCCGACGCGGGCGCCTGCGCCAGAGTCACCACCTTCACCGGCGTGCCGTCAGCCTGCAAGCGCTGCTGGCCCGCCACCACCACCGTGTCACCCTCGGCCACGCCGCTCACCAGCTCGACCTGGCCATCGCGGCGGAGCCCGAGCTGCACCGCCTGCCGCTTCGAGGTCAGCGCGCCGCCTTCTGCGGCCTTCACCACACGCACCACGAACTGCCGGCCTCCCTGCGGCACGATGGCTTCTTCCGGCACCACCAGTGCCTGCTCGTTGACCGAGAACACCACCGTCACCCGCGCGAACATGCCGGGCCGCAGCGGGGACGCCTTCCCCGGCCCGGCGTTGGCCAGCACCGCCCGCACGGCCACCGAACGGCCGTTCACGTCGAGCAAGGGGTCGATCGCCTCAATCCGCGCCTTGAAGCGTTGGTCGGGCAAAGCGTCCAGTTGCAAATCAGCGATCTGGTTGCGCACGATCTTGGACTGAAAGCGCTCCGGCAAGCGGAAGTCCACGACCATCGTGCCAATGTCTTCCAGGTTCACCAGGTCGGCGCCGTCGCGCACGAAGTCGCCCACGTTGACGGTGCGGATGCCCAAGGTGCCATCAAACGGCGCAACGATGCGCATGCGCGCGAGCCGGGCGTTCGCCAGTGCGAGTTGGGCCTCGGCCACTTTCAGATTGGCGGCACTTTCGTCCAGCACCCGCTGGGCCACAAAATTCTGCGCCACCAGTTCCTGGTTGCGCCTGTGGTTGGCCTGGGCAATGGACACCTGGGCCTGGGCCTGGCTGACCTCGGCTTTCTGCAGTGTGTCGTCGAGCTGCACCAGCATCTGGCCTTTGCGAACCCGGGCGCCGTCGGTGAAACCGAGTTGCAACACCCGACCGGCCACCTCCGGGCGCAGCACCACGCTCTGGCGCGAACGCAGCGTGCCCACGGCCTGCACATCGTCCTGCAAGCGCACAGTTTTGACAAGCGCCACCTCCACACCAGAAGCGCGCGGCGCGCTGGCGGCCCTGGCCGGTACCGCGGCCTGCGCCTGCGGGCCACCACTCACCTCCTGCGGGGGGTGCGGCCGCGACTGCAGCCACCAGCCAACGCCAGATGCGGCGGCGATGCCGGTTGCGGCCAATACGGTGAAGAAGGTTCTGGATGCCATGAAGGTGGTGTCGGTCAGGTGCCACAGTGTGCGCGCTATGGCCTCGGGTGAATGTAGCAGCCAAGCGGCCAGCCCAGCATGCCCAATGTCCCCGAGGAAAGACCCGGAATAGGTGGCCGACCCGAATTTCACCGCTCTTTACACACCAGGGCTTCGTCTTTATGGTGTCGTGGCTTTCATAAAAAAAACAGAGGAGACAACCATGTCAACCAGACTGGGCAACGGCGTTTGCCTGCTTTTCGCTGCGCTTGCGGTGCTTTTTTCCCCACCACAACTGCACGCGGCCGACGTGGTGTTCGGGCAGGTGGCCTCGGTCACCAACCCGGCCTCGGCCACCAACGCCCGCGGGTTGATTGTGGGCATCATGGCCGGCTTTGACGCCATCAATGCGCGCGGCGGCGTCAACGGGCACAAGCTCAAGCTGTCCACACTGGACGACAGTCTGCAGGGACCGAAAATGGTTGAGCTCACCGGGCAACTCCTCAAGGACCCGGCCATCGTCGGCCTGCTGGGCTTTCTCAACACCGCCGGAATCACCGCGCTGGCCAAAGACAACGCCTTCGCCAAAAACAATGTGGCGCTGATCGCGCCGCTGCAGGGCGACAAAAACATCGTCGAAGTGGACAATATTTTCCCGTTGCGCAGCGGTTATGCCGACGAGATTGACACGCTGCTGAAAGAGGCCAAGAGCTGGGACAAAGACACACTGGCCATCGTCAACATGAATATCGCCTTCGGGCCGCCACTGACCGAACTGGCGGCCAAACGGGCGGCCGATGCCGGCGTCAATGTGGTGTCACGCTCGGTGGTCAGCTTCAACCCGGACGCCATCGCCGACACCGTCAAGGCGGCGGTGGAAGCCATCTCTGCCCACCGGCCCAAGGCCATACTGCTGCTGGCCGCCGGTGCACCGGCCACGGAGTTCATCAAGGCCGTGCGCGCCGCGCCCGGTGGAACAACCCAGATTTACGGGCTGTCGGTGCTGCTGCATGGCGAGGTGGTGAAAGCAGCAGGTGCAGACAAGGCACGCGGCATTGTGCTGAGCCAGGCCATCCCCTACCCGTTCATGCCGTCCCGGCCTGCCATCACCGAGTACCAGAAGGCCATGTCGACCTATGCACCGAACGAGCCGCTCTCGTTCGCCAGCCTGGAGGGCTACCTGGGTGCCCGCATCGCGGCAGAAGCCGTGCGCCGCTGCGGCACGGAAGTGACCCGGGCCAGCCTGCTGGCCGCGTTGCGTTCACTGGGCGAGTTCAACATGGGGGGCCTGTACGTGAGCTACGGCCCCCAGGCCCGCAAGGGCTGGGGTGGCGTCGACCTGACCATCATCAACGCCAGCGGCAATCTGCAGAAATAGGTCTCGGAGCAACACGGCACAACCCCATCGGCAGGGTCCGTGCGTAGCGGTCAGCGCTGCCCCAGCGCCAGCGCCACACCACGGTTGGCCAGCGCGTCGGCACGTTCGTTGCCGGGGTCACCCGCATGGCCTTTGACCCAGCGCCAGTCGATCACATGGCCGTTGCTGCTGACCACTGCGTCCAGCCGCTGCCAGAGGTCAACGTTCTTCACCGGCTGCTTGGCGGCCGTGCGCCAGCCCCGGGCTTTCCAGCCGTTGATCCATTCGGTGATGCCTTTGCGCACGTACTCGCTGTCGAGGTAGAGCGTCACCTGGCAGGGGCGCTTGAGCGCGCTCAGCGCCTCGATCACCGCCAGCAGTTCCATGCGGTTGTTGGTGGTTTGCAGTTCCCCGCCAAAAAGTTCTTTTTCGGTGCCACCGGACTTGAGCAGCACGCCCCAGCCACCGGGCCCCGGGTTGCCTTTGCAGGCGCCATCGGTGTAAATCTCAATCGGGTTCATGGTTCGTTTTTCTTGCATTCTGTGCCGGGCTGGCCACCGGGACCGGGGCCGCAGCCATGTTTTTTCGGACTTTCCAGGGCGGGCTCAGCAGGCGCATGCCATGCACTTTTTTCACACCCACCACAAAAGTCACCGCGCCAAAAATGGGCCACCAGCGGTCGCCAGCGCGGTCCATCCATGCGAAGCGGTCCAGCCACTTGTCGGTGCGCAGTGCCGGGCGGTAGCAGCCAAAGCGGGCGGTTTCCACCTCAAAGCCCAGCAGACGCAGCCAGTCGCGCAGTCGCCAATAGGCAATGAATTCGCCCGCTTCCGGAAGGAACAACTGGCCAAACCCCAGGTGCCGGTACAGCTGTGCCCGCCGCTGCTTGAAGCCCCACAGGCTGCCCGGGTTCAGGCAGCTGATGACCACCCGGCCCTCGGGCACCAGCACACGGTGCACCTCGCGCAACGCGGCGTGCGGGTCGGGGCTCAGCTCCAGCGTGTGCGGCAGCAGGATCAGGTCCAGGCTGTTCTCGGGAAATGGCAAGGCACACGGGTCGGTGACCAGGGTCGGCAGCGCGACCTGACCGGCCTCGGGCACCGCCAGCCAGCGGTGCGACATGCGGTTGGCCTGCAGGCCGGCCAATTCAGGCAAACCAAGCTGAAGCGCGTGGTAACCAAACAGGTCGGCCACGGTGCGGTCAAACTCGGCCTGCTCCCACGCCAGCAGGTAACGGCCAGGCGGGGTTTGAAGCCAATCGTGCAAACCTATAATTTGTGGGCCCATGAATCTGATTCCGCTGCCTGCCTTCACCGACAACTACGTCTGGCTGTTGCACGACGGTCAGCGTGCGTTGGTGGTTGACCCGGGCGATGCGCAACCGGTGCTGGCCTTTCTGGCGCAGCACCGCCTGCAACTGGATTCGATTCTACTGACCCACCACCACCCGGACCACACCGGCGGCGTGGACACGCTGCGCAACGACACCGGCGCCGCCGTGTATGGGCCCGCCAGCGAACGCATGCCAGAACCCCTGACACGGTTGGTCGAGGGCGACACCGTCCACGCCCTGGGACTGGCGTTTTCGGTGCTGGATGTGCCTGGCCACACCGCAGGCCACATCGCCTACATCTGCCCGGCGTGGGACGGCGCACCGCTGCTGTTCTGCGGCGACACGCTGTTTTCGGGCGGCTGTGGCCGGCTGTTTGAAGGCACCCCGGCGCAGATGCTGGCCTCGCTCGACAAACTGGCCGCACTGCCGGGCGACACCCGGGTATGCTGTACCCACGAGTACACCCTGTCCAACCTGAAGTTTGCGCTGGCCGTTGACACTGACAACGCCGAACTGCACGCTTACCACGCCCGCTGCCAGGCCTTGCGGTCTGACCAGCGCCCCACCCTGCCGTCATCGATTGCGCTCGAACGGCAGATCAACCCTTTTTTGCGCAGCCGGCAAGCCACGGTCAAAGCCTCAGCCCGCCGCTTTGACCCCACCGCCCACAACGATGTGAGCGACTTTGCCGCCCTGCGCGAATGGAAGAACCAATTCCGATGAACCAACTGACCCTGGCCGCAGGCCTGTGCCTCGGCGCCGCACTGCTGGCTGGCTGCGCCACCCCCTTCCCGCTCGCCGGACCGAGCACCCCGCCGCCCAGCGCCAGCAATGTCAATGTGATCCGTCCGGTACAGCGTCCACCGGCTGTGGTGAATGCCCAGCCCGTGGCATCGCCCAGCCTGAACAGCAGCGCCATTGAGGCGCTGCCCCTGCCCGCTGCGCCACCGACAGCGGCCCCTGAGAAGGTCGCCACCGACCCGCTGAAACCCATCATCCCCGGCGACGCGGGCAACTCCGAGGTGGCGGCGGTACAACCACCGGCCGACCTGTGGGCCCGCATCCGCCGTGGCTTTGCGATGCCCAACCTCGACAGCGAGCTGGTGCGCAACCAGGAGCAGTGGTACGCCACCCGGCCCGACTACATCGTTCGCATGACGGACCGCTCGCGCAAGTACCTGTTCCATGTGGTCGAAGAACTGGAACGCCGCAACATGCCCACCGAACTGGCGCTGCTGCCCTTCATTGAAAGCGCCTTCAACCCACAGGCTGTGTCCAGCGCCAAGGCCGCCGGCATGTGGCAGTTCATCCCCAGCACCGGGCGCGACTTTGACCTCAAACAGAACGTGTTCCGCGACGACCGGCGCGACGTGCTCGCCTCCACCCGCGCGGCGCTGGACTACCTGCAAAAACTGCACGGCATGTTTGGCGACTGGCATCTTGCGCTCGCGGCCTACAACTGGGGCGAAGGCAGTGTCGGCCGGGCAATTGCCAAGAACCGGCGTGCCGGCCTGGGCACCGCCTACACCGACCTGACCATGCCACTGGAAACCCAGCAGTACGTGCCCAAACTTCAGGCGGTGAAAAACATTGTGGCCAACCCGGAGTCGCTCAAGGTGGACCTGCCGGCGATTGAAAACCACCCCTACTTCCAGCGCGTGGAACTGACCCGTGACATCGACGTGAAGCTGGCCGCCGAACTCGCGAAAGTGCCGCTGGCCGACTTCAAGGCGCTCAACTCATCGGCCCACCGACCGGTGATTTTTGCCTCCGGCACACCCCACGTCCTGCTGCCCTGGGACAACGCCGAGGTGTTCCGCCGCAACCTGCAGGCGCACAACGCCGGCAACACCGCCAGCTGGACCGCCTGGACCGCTCCAAGCACCATGAAAGTGGCCGACGCCGCCAAGCGCGTGGGCATGACCGAAACCAGCCTGCGCGAGGTCAACAGCATCCCGCCCCGCTACCTGATCAAGGCCGGCTCGACCCTGCTGGTGACACGCGGCCACAGCGTCAACACTGACGTGTCCAGCCAGGTGGCCGACAACGGGCAACTGGCCCTGGCACCCGAGATCGTGCTGCGCCGTGTGGTCACCAAGGCCGGCAAAAAAGACACGCTCGCCAGCCTGGCGCAGCGCCACAAGGTGACGGTGGCCAACATTGCCGAATGGAACAAGATCAGTGCCAGCGCCACCCTGAAGGCGGGTCAGGCGGTGGTGCTGTTTTTGCCGCAACAGGCACGCAGCACGGTCCGCCGCGCCAGCACCAAGACGGTGTCGGCCAGCGCCAAGTCCACACCCCGCACAGCAACGGCCACAGCGGGCAAACGCACCAGCAGCAGCCAGGCTGCGAAGCCCCGCATGGCGCAAAAACCTGCCGCCAAGCGCACCACGGCCAAGAGCAACTGACGCGACGCTGTTCAGTGCGTCAACGTGCTCAGAACAGCGTGAGGCTGGCCCAGTAAGCGATGGCGGCCACGAAGGCGCTGGCCGGGATGGTGAAAATCCAGGCCCAAACAATGTTCCCCGCCACCCCCCAACGCACCGCGCTGGCACGGCGTGAGGAGCCCACGCCCACAATGGCGCCGGTGATGGTGTGGGTGGTGGACACCGGGATGCCCAGCACGGTGGCCATGAACAAGGTGATGGCGCCGCCGGTTTCGGCACAGAAACCGCCCACCGGCTTGAGCTTGGTGATGCGCTGGCCCATGGTCTTGACGATGCGCCAGCCACCGAACATGGTGCCTGCGGCAATCGCCACGTAGCAGCTGATGATGGTCCACAGCGGTGGCGACTTGTCCTCCACCGCCGCGTAGCCGGTGGCGATCAGCAGCAGCCAGATGATGCCGATGGTTTTCTGTGCGTCGTTGCCACCATGGCCCAGGCTGTAAGCACCGGCAGACACCAGTTGCAGGCGCCGGAACCAGCTGTCCACCCGCGACGGGGTCGCACGCCGGAACAGCCAGGCCACCAGCAACATCATCAGCGAGCCGAGCAGGAAACCGAGCAGCGGTGAAATGAAGATGAAGGCCACCGTTTTCAGGATGCCGCTGGCCACCAGTGCACCGGCACCGGTCTTGGCCATGACCGCACCCACAATGCCGCCAATCAGCGCGTGCGACGAACTGCTGGGAATGCCGTAGTACCAGGTCAGGATGTTCCAGGTGATGGCGCCAACCAATGCACCAAACACCACGTGCACATCCACCACCCCGGGCTGGACGATGCCCTTGCCCACGGTGGCCGCCACGCTCAGATGGAACACGAAAATTGCAACAAAATTGAAGAAGGCGGCAAACAGCACCGCCTGCCCCGGCTTCAGCACACCGGTGGACACCACCGTGGCGATCGAATTGGCGGCGTCGTGAAAGCCGTTCATGAAGTCGAACGCCAGTGCCAGAAACACCAGCATCACCACCACCCAGAGGGCGACTTGTACGTTGTCCATGGGCGCAGGCTCAGGAATTTTCGAGGATGATGCCCTCGATCAAGTTGGCCACGTCTTCGCACCGGTCGGTGATGGTTTCGAGCAGTTCGTAGATGGCCTTGAGCTTGATCAGCTCGCGCACATCGGGCTCTTCGCGGAACAGCTTGCTCATGGCCGAGCGCATCACACGGTCGGCGTCAGACTCCAGACGGTCGATCTCCTCGCAGGTCTTGAGCGCGGCTTCGGCCGTGCCAGGATCGCTCAGCTTGGCCAGCAAGGCCACCGCGTCCTTCAGGCGCTCGCAACACTTCAGGCTCAGGTCGGTCAGGCGCTTGATCTCGTCGGTCATGTAGCGCACGTCGTACAGCGCCATGGTCTCGGCCGAGTCCTGAATCAGGTCGGCGACGTCGTCCATGGTGTTGATCAGCGAGTGGATCTGCTCGCGGTCGATCGGCGTGATGAAGGTTTTGTGCAACGCCTTGTTGACGTCGTGGGTGATCCGGTCGGCCGCGCGCTCGGCATTGTCCACGTCGCGGTTGTACTGTTCGCGCAGGTGCGGGTCGTTGTAGTTCGCCACCAGTTGCGAGAACGCACGGGCCGCTTCCACGATGCGGTCCGCATGCTGGTTGAACATCTCGAAGAAATTGCCCTCACGCGGCATCAGCTTGCCAAACAGCATGGTGCGCTCCTTTGAATGTGTGTCAAACGAATGACTTTTTTGTGACTGCGCGGAGTGTAACCGTGCCCTGTGGTCACCTCACCGCCGCGGCCTACAGCTTGGTGATGGTCTGTTCTTGCACGGCGCCCAGCTGCGCAGCCGACACGCGCGACGGGGCAATCTCGGCCAGCGGCACCAGCACAAAGGCCCGCAGCGCCATCCGTGGGTGCGGCACCACCAGCTGCGGGCTGTCGATCTGACCGTCGCCGTACAGCAGCAGGTCCAGGTCCAGCGTGCGGGGTGCGTTGCGGTAGGCGCGGGTGCGGCCGTGCAGGTGCTCTATGGCCTGCAGCACCTGCAGCAGGTCTGGCGCGGTCAGGGGGGTGGTAATCGCCACCACCGCATTGGTGTAGTCGGGCCCGTCGGCGTCCACCGGGGCGGTGCGGTAGAACGACGACTGCCGACCCAACGTCAGATTTGGCCAGTTGGCCAGAGACCGGATGGCCTGCTGCAAATGGGCCACGCCATCGCCCAGGTTGGACCCCAGGGCCACGTAAGCGGTACAGGGCCCACGCCCGGTCATGCCGGACCTCACCCGGCCGGTATCAGTCCCCGCTGTCACCTGACGATGGGCCTGTCGCCGGGCCGTCGGTGTTTCTGGCACCTCCGGAACGGCGGCGACGGCGGCGTTTGCGTGGGGCATCGCTGTTGCCCGCCTCGTCTGCAGACGGGCCGTCTGACGCACCGTCTGCGGCAGCAGCGGCAGGCACTGCCTGACCGGTGGCAGACCGAGGGGCGGCGCGGACGACGCGCGGGCGGCGCTGTTGTTCGTCGCGGGCCTGGTCCATCAGGTCCTGGCGGGTGGCATCGTCGGCGGTGCTGAAGGTTTCCCACCACTCGGCCACGGCTTCGTCCATCTCGCCGGTGGCAGCGCGCAGGCGCATGAAGTCGAACCCGGCGCGGAAGCGCGGCTGGTCCACCAGGCTGTACGGGGTGCTGCCGGTGCGCTTGTCAAAACGCGGCTGCATCATCCAGATCTCGCGCATGTCGGCGGCCAGCTTGCCGCGGCCCGACACATCGCCAATGCGGGCGCTGAAGGCTTCGTCGATGGCCTCCTGCAACGCGGCAAACGGGTGGTGGCGCTGGTTCATGCGCTGGTTCCAGCCGTCGCGCACGTCGGCCCACAGCACGCAGGCCAGCAAAAAGCTCGGCACCACCGGCTTGCCTTCGGTCACGCGGCGGTCGGTGTCGAGCAGCGCGGCATTCACAAACGGCTGGTCAGCCCGTTCCACCACCACGTCAAGCAGCGGGTAGATGCCGCGTGCCATGCCCAGCGCGCGCAACTGCGCAATGCTGGCCAGCGAATGGCCGGTCAGCAGCAGTTTGAGCATTTCGTCAAACAGCCGGCTCTGTGGCACGTCGGCCAGCAGCTCTTGCGACTTGATGAGGGGTTCGGCGGTTTTGGCTTCCAGCGTGAAGCCCAAGGGGCTGAGCTTGGCGGCAAAGCGCACCGCCCGGATGATGCGCACCGGGTCTTCGCGGTAGCGGGTGGCGGGGTCGCCGATCATGCGCATGACGCGCTTTTTCACGTCCTTGATGCCGTTGTGGTAGTCCACCACCGTCTGGGTGTGGGGGTCGTAGTACATCGCGTTCAGGGTGAAGTCGCGGCGCGCCGCGTCTTCCTCCTGCGGGCCCCAGACGTTATCGCGCAGCACCCGGCCGGACGCGTCGACCGCGTGCTTCATGCCGGCGAGTTCGCTCTTGCTGGTGCGTTCGTTGCCAGCGACTTGCTCGGCCGCAGCACTGTCCATGTAGGCGCGGAAGGTGGACACCTCGATGACTTCGTGCTCGCGGCCACGGCCATAGACCACGTGCACGATGCGGAAACGCCGGCCAATGATGAAAGCGCGGCGGAACAGGCCCTTGACCTGTTCGGGCGTGGCATCGGTGGCGACGTCAAAGTCTTTCGGGCGCAGGCCCACCAGCAGGTCGCGCACCGCGCCGCCAACGATGTAGGCCTCAAAACCCGCCTGCTGCAGTGTGCTGACCACGTTCAGGGCGCGTTCGTCCACCAGTTTGATGTCAATGCCGTGCACCTCGGCCGCGACTTCCTCGCGCTTGCCAAACGGGTTCTTCCGGGCTCGGGTGGCTGGAGTGGGGCCGGTGGTCTTGCCAAACAGCTTGTCGATGAATTTTTTGATCATGGGAAACATGTGCGGACCACGCGGCGCGCTGAAGCGCGCCAGAACATGGGCCTCGGCCTCAATTAGAACAGGTCCAGCACCGGCCAACCGCGCGCCTCGGCCAGCGCACGCAGGCGGTCGTCGGGGTTGGTCGCCACCGGGTGGTTGACCCGCTCCAGCAGGGGCAGGTCGTTCATGGAATCGGAATAAAAGGTGGTGTGCACGCTGTCCCAGGTCCAGCCGCGCTCGGCCAGCCAGGCCGCCACGCGGGTGACCTTGCCGTCGCGAAACGAGGGCACGCCCAGAATGCCGCCGGTGATCCACCCCTGCCGGTCGGGCCCAGGGGTGCGCTCCAGCACCACCGCAATCAATTCGTCCACGCCCAGGGCGCGGGCAATCGGCCGGGTGACGAATTCGTTGGTCGCGGTGACGATCACCACCGCGTCGCCCGCTTCCTGGTGCTGGCGCAACAAGGCCTTTGCCTGCGGCCGGATGGCAGGTTCAATCACCTCGCGCATGAACGCGGCGTGGGCCGCCTGCGCCCGTTCGGGGCCTTGCTGGCGCACCGCGTCGGTGGCGAAGCGCACGTAGTCGTGCACGTTCAGCGTGCCGGTCTGGTATTGGGCGTAGAAATGGTCGTTGCGCTGCTTGAAAGCAGTCGCATCGGTCCAGCCGAGGGCGATGGTGAATTCGCCCCAGGCGTGGTCAGAGTCGAGTGGCAGCAGCGTGTGGTCAAGGTCGAACAAGGCCACGCGGGGCTTGGAAGTGGGTATGGGAGGGGTACTCAAGGTCATTCGTTGTCCAGCATCGCCCGCACCAGCGGGATGGTGATGGCGCGTTGGGTCTGCAGCGCGTAGTGGTCGAGTTGCTCCAGCAACTGCGACAGGCTGCCGAGGTCGCGCGAAAAACGGGTGAGGATGAAAGCCACCACCTCGTCCGGCAGGGCAATGCCCCGGGCCAGGGCCTGCTGCTGCAACACCAGGCGGCGCTCGGACTCATCAAGCACCCGAAGCTGGAACACATGGCCCCAGCCCAGCCGGCTGCGCAGGTCGTCGCGCAGAGGCAGGTCGGCCGGCGGCAGCGCACCGGCAGCCAGCACACTGCGGGGCTGGCCATCGGTGACGCCCATCGCATTGACAAACCAGTTGAACGCCGCGTGCTGCTGCAGCGCGTTGTAAGCCTGTACATCGTCCATCAGCACCACGGACCATGCCGGATTGAACTCGACGGGCGCATGGCAGGCAGGGTCCAGCCAGCCAACCTGCTCGCCACGCGCTGCCAAAGCGTCTCGCAGCGCGATGAGCAAATGGCTTTTGCCACTGCCACCCTCGCCCCATAAATAGGTGGGTACGGGTGAGCGAACGGGCTGCGCACTGCCCTCACCAAGCCACAGTTGCAAATACTGCACGGCGTCCTGGTTGGGACCGGCCATGAAGCTGGCCAGTGTGGGCCCTGTCGGCAGGCCAATGTCAAGGGCGATCTGCTTCATCCGCCTTGGTAGAGCTTGCTGGACAGGTAGCTGGTCCGCACACGGCGCACCGCCACCAGCAGCACCGCACTGGCTGGCAGTGCAATCAGGATGCCGACAAAACCGAACAGCTGGCCAAAGGCCAGCAAAGCAAAAATCACCATCAGCGGGTGCAGGCCAATGCGCTCGCCCACCAGCCGGGGCGTGAGGTAAATGCTCTCGATGAGTTGCCCGACACCGAACACCACCGCCACCATGACCAGCGCCTTCAGCGGCCCGCCGGGCTGGGTGAATTCCAGCAGACCCGCCAGAAGGGCCAACACCAGCCCGAGGCCAAAGCCCACGTAGGGGACGAACACCGCCAGCCCGGTGAAAATGCCAATCGGCCAGGCCAGGTCGAGCCCAAACAGGCGCAGGCCCACGCTGTAAAACACCGCCAGGATCAGCATCACCAGCAACTGCCCACGCAGGTACTGGCCCAGCACCGAGTCGGCCTCGGTGGTGAAGCTGTCGTAGCCCTCGCGCATGCCCAGCGGCACGAGTTCCACCACCCGGGCGACGAACTTGTCCCAGTCGAGCAGCAGGTAAAACAACGCCACCGGGATGATCACCGCATTGCCAATGATGGCCAGCGCCACGCTGCCGCCGAGCTGCAGCGAGGACAGCAGCGAACCAAACGCGTCTTCAAAATTGGCGTTGAGGTACTTCAACACAAAGGCCTTGATGCTGGCCACGTCGAGCGACACCTTGATGCCAAACTGCGCCAGCCAGGGTGCCAGGCCGGTGTTGAGCTTGTCGGCCAACACCGGCACCTGCTCGCGCAGCAGCGGCAACTCCTTGGCCATGATGGGCACCACCAGCAGCAGCAAGCTCAGCAGCACCAGGAGGAACAGCGTTTCCACCAGCACCACCGCCACCAAACGGGGCATCCGACCCCGGCCCACACGGTCCAGCCGATTCACGAGCGGGTTCAACGCGTAGGCCAACACGGCGGCGACCATGAAGGGCGTCAGCACCGGCCCGAGCAGCCACAGCGCGAGCACAGCCAGCAACGCAATGCCCGTCCAGGTGAAGGCGCGTTTTTGGGCAGAAGTGAATTGCATGGGGTTGGCCGGGTGCGAACCCGTAAAATCTAGGCAAATTCTAGTCCGCCACGACCGGCCGCCTGTCAGGCCCACATCCATGACCACCTCCTCTTCCGCGAACTCCCCCCTCTCCTACAAAGACGCCGGTGTCGACATCGACGCCGGTGACGCGCTGGTCGAGCGCATCAAACCGCTGGCCAAAAAGACCATGCGCGAAGGCGTGCTGGCCGGCATTGGCGGCTTTGGCGCGCTGTTTGAGGTGCCCAAGCGTTACAAGGAACCCGTGCTGGTGAGCGGCACCGACGGCGTGGGCACCAAGCTCAAGCTGGCATTTGAGTGGCAGATGCACGACACCGTGGGCATCGACCTGGTGGCCATGAGCGTCAACGACGTGTTGGTACAGGGCGCCGAGCCGCTGTTCTTCCTCGACTACTTTGCCTGTGGCAAGCTCGATGTGGACACGGCCGCAGCGGTGGTGGGGGGCATTGCCAAAGGCTGCGAACTCTCCGGCTGCGCGCTGATTGGCGGCGAGACCGCCGAGATGCCGGGCATGTACCCGGCCGGTGAATACGACCTGGCAGGCTTTGCCGTGGGTGCGGTGGAAAAATCCAAAATCCTCACTGGCGCCAATGTGCAGCCGGGCGATGTGGTGCTGGGCCTGGCCTCGCACGGCGTGCACTCCAACGGTTTCAGCCTGGTGCGCAAATGCATCGAGCGCGCCGTGGGCAACCTGCCCGCCACGCTGGACGGCCTGCCGTTCAAGGACGCGATCATGAAACCAACGCGGCTGTACGTGAAGAACGTGCTGGCGGCGCTGGCGGCCCACCCCATCAAGGCGCTGGCCCACATCACCGGCGGCGGCTTGCTGGAAAACATCCCGCGCGTACTGCCCGACGGCACTGCCGCCCACCTGACCAAGGGCAGCTGGCCACAAACCGAGCTGTTTGCCTGGCTGCAGGCCACCGCCGGCATTGACGACTTTGAGATGAACCGCACCTTCAACAACGGCATTGGCATGGTGGTGGTGGTGGGTGCAGACCACGCCGACGCCACGGCCGCCACACTGCGCGCCGCCGGTGAGCAGGTCTACACCATCGGCCGCATTGCCGAGCGCGGCGCGGGTGCACCGGTTGAGGTGGCCTGAAGCGCGCGCCACGGCACCACCCCTCCGCGGACCCACCCCCACATGTCCGCCGCCCCTGCGCTGACCCCTCGGCGTGAACTCTGGCTGCTGCTGACGCTGGCCGGCATCCAGTTCACCCACATCCTGGACTTCATGGTCATGATGCCGCTGGGACCACAGTTCACCCAGCTGTTTGGCATCAGCGACGCGCAGTTCGGGCTGCTGGTGTCGGCCTACACCTTTGCCGCTGCCGTCTCGGGGTTGGCGGCCACCACCTACATCGACCGCTTCACCCGCAAACGGCTGTTGCTGACGTTGTACGTGCTGTTTGCAGCGGCCACGCTGGCCTGCGGTCTGGCGCCCAACTACCCCTCGCTGATGGCGGCACGCATCGCGGCCGGTCTGACCGGCGGCGTGCTGGCCGCGCTGTCGCAAACCATCGTCGGCGACGTGATTCCGTTCGAGCGGCGTGGCCGCGCGATGGGCATCGTGATGTCGTCGTTCTCGCTGTCCACGGTGGCTGGCGTGCCGATCAGCCTGTTTCTGGCGGGTGCGCTGGGCTGGCATGCGCCCTTCATTGCGATTGCGCTCGTCAGCGTGCTGTTTGCGGTGTTTGCGGCACTCACGCTGCCGGTGCTGGACGCGCACCTGCTGCAGGCCAACCGCCTGTCGGCCTGGGCCGGCGTCAAAGAAGTGCTGCGCGAGCGCAACCACTGGTGGGCGTTCGGTTTTTCCGTGCTGATCATGTTCGCCGGCTTCACCATCATCCCGTTCATCACGATCTACATGCAGACCAACGCCGGGGTGCGGCCCGACCAGGTGCCCTACATCTACCTGTTTGGCGGTGTGGCCACGCTGGTGTCGGCCCAGGTGTTTGGCCGCATGACGGACCGCTATGGCAAGAAGGAAACCTTCCGTGTGCTGGCGGTGGCGCTGCTGGTGCCCATGTTTGCGGTGGCGCTGATGCCGCGCACCGCCTTGCCGGTGGTGTTGGTGGCCACGACGCTGTTTTTCATCTGCATGAGCGGTCGGATGATCCCGGGCATGGCCATCGTCACCTCGGCCGCCAACCCGGCGCGGCGGGGTGCGTTCATGACGCTCAACGCGTCGGTGCAGTCCGCCGCAATGGGTGCTGCCGCCTTCACCGGCGGCCAGATCATTGGCCGCGACGCCAATGGGCTGGTACAGCACTACTGGGGCGCGGCGCTGGTGGGTGCGGTGGCCAGCCTGCTGGCGGTCTGGCTGGTGGGCAAGTTGACATTGCATGGCGCCACGGCCCCGGCGAAGCCAGCATAGCCATGCTGTGGCCACGTATTAGCTATTAAATCAATAGCTAATACGCAAGATTCCACTAGGGCTTAGCGCCTTTTTCATTGATTTTTCTCTGCAAATCGCGGTAACGGGCCTCCCGGGGGCCACCCAGGGCCACTGCGCGGGCGATGGCTTTGGCGGCCTGCGGTCGCTGGCCGAGTTCCAGCTGGACTTGCGCCAGGTTGTTCCACGCGTCGGCAAAGTCCGGGTCGGCCTGCGCCGCCGCTTCATAGGCCTGCGCCGCCGCAGCGCGCTGCCCTTGCGCATAGGCAGCATTGCCACGCCCGAAAAGCAGGCCCCGGTGCTGGGGCCAGGTTTGCAGGCCAGTGGTGTAGGCGGTGAGCGCCGCGCCGGGGTTGGTGCGCTCCAGTGTGGCCACGGCGCTGGCATACGCGTCGGGCGTGGCGCTGGCAGGCAAGCGGCTGGTGGGCAGGGCCAGCATGGCCCAGCGTTCGCCGCGTGCCCAGGTGCGCTCAAACGTGGCCAGCGACATGGTCAGCCGTTCGGTCGTGCCGGAGTGCAGAACCACCTCGCTGCGGCTGCGGTCGTAGCCAATGGCCACGGCGTAGTGCCAGATCGGGTAGATGGGCAGGCTGAGGTTCTGGAACACCAGCACCGGGTTGCCGGCCGCCAGCTCGCGCAGCACCGCGTTGAGTTCAGGCGCGAGCGGGTAGGCCACCAGCCCCTGGCGCCGGGCCGAAGCCAGCATCTCGGGCTGCAACGAACCCTGCCGTCCGGGCAGGTACACCTGGTCCACCAGCTGCTCCGGCGTCACCGGCACACCGGCGGACTGCGCCACCATGGCCAGCGCGGCCGGGCCACACTGGTAGTCGGCCTGGGGGAAAAACGGCACGCCGCTGACCTGGGCCTGGTCTGGAACGTCGGCGGGCCAGGCGGCAGACAGGGCGGTGAGCTGCGGCGTGGCGCAGCCACTGAGCCAGAGCAGCGCACAAACGAAAAACCCCGCCAGGGCGGGGAATCTTGGGGCACCCGCTTGCGCAGGTGCCGACTGGCACGGTTGCCCGTGGGTCATCGGATCGAACGGGTGAACGGGAACACCTTGGTCAAGCCCAGGATGTCGGTCACCAGCAGCACGATGAAAACGGTGAAGATGATGCCCAGCACGCCCGCACCGGCGGGGGCATGGTCTACGCGATCGGCCAGTTGGGCGACTTCGGCGTCGGACATGGCACGCACACGCTCGCTGGCGTTGTCAGGGCTCAGGCCCTGGGCGACCATGGCGTCGCGCACGTCGGCACGGGCGAGGAAGGTTTCGACCTTGTTGCGGTTGGCAGACGCTTCGACGCTGGTGATGGCTTCGTCGGTCGGCACGATGCTGGCCTGGGCCGTCAATGGCATGCCGATGACGGTCATGCACACGATCATGGTGGAGGCAATGGCGCGTTTGAATGTGTTCATGGTGTGTCTCTCAAGTTGGTTACGCAGTGTGCCTCGCACACCACGCCCTGAAGTTAAGCCAAGCCGCAGCGCTGGTCAACCACACTTACAGACAGACACGGCATTGTCTTACAAGGCGCCGTGAACTCTCCAAAACGCTGGCCGTCAGTACCGCGCCACCTGCAGCTTGACACCCAGCGCCTTGATGGCGGCCAGCGCGTCCCCCAACGCCATCGGGCCCGTGCCCGAACCTGCCAGCGCCCGGTCAACGATGTCCAGATCGACCGCGGCTGCGGTACCGGGCTTCTGGTTGACGCGGCGCACACGGGCAATCACGCTCAGGGCGTTCACCAGCAGGCTGGGGTCACCGTCTTCAATGACGGCGTTCAGGTAGGCGACCACGTCGTCTTCAGCGTCGATGAATTCGGCCGGGTCAAAAGGGATGCAGGCAGTTTTGGACATGGCGGCCCTTCAGATGTTGATGGCCAGCTTGCTGGCCAGCTGGATGTCGCGTTCCTGCGTTCGGGTGTCGCCCGCCGACAGCAACACGATGGTGGTCGGGTCGAGGTACACAAAATAAAGCCGGTAGCCCAGGCCCTGTTCAATGCGCATTTCAAACAACTCGGGCTTGACCTGGTGCACATCGCTGGGCAGCGCCAACTGCAGCCGGTCCACATGGGCCAGCACCAGGCCGCGCGCACGCTTGCCGCGCTGGTGAACCAGCCACAGCTTGAACTCATGGGTATGCCGGATTTCAACCATCGTGTGTGCCTGTCTCCCTGTCAACGGGCGGCTGTGCCCGTCAATCCATCGCGCATTTTTGCACAGGCTCAGTTCAGTGCGCGGCGCAACTCGGCAGCGCGTTCGCTGATGGCGTCCAGGTCCAGCGCTTCTTCCACATGGCGCAGGTAGGTTTCCAGGTCAGCCACCGCGCGTGCGGTGTGGCCCTGCTCGGCGCAGGCCAGACCCCGGTCGCGGTACTCGGACCAGGCCTCGGGCAGCAGCACGATCAGCCGGTCTTGCACCGCGATGAGACGCTGCCAGTCTTCCTGGGTCTTGTGCACTTCCTTGAGGTTGCGCAGCATGCGGGCAATGATGTCGCGCGGCGTGGCCGATTGCAGGTACAGGCCCATCGGCACATCGAACTCGTCCACCAAACCGCTGCGGCGCTTGTAAGGCTCCAGCCGCTCGGCCAGTTCTTCCCGGCTGAGCGACTGGCCGGTGAACGGGTCGATCACCACCTGGCCCTTGGGGAGGTTGACCTTGACCATGAAATGCCCAGGAAAGCTCACCCCACGCGCGTGCAGGCCCAGCCCCTCCGCCAGCTCGATCCACAACACCGCCAGCGAGATGGGGATGCCGCGCCGCGTGCGCAGCACCGCGTTCAGAAAGCTGTTGTCGGGGTCGTAGTAGTCGTTGATGTTGCCGCCAAAGCTGAGGTCGCGGAAAAAGAAATGGTTCAGGGCACGCAGCCGGGGCAAGGCGGCGGCATCGGCCGGGATGCGGCGCTTCAGGCGCGCCAGCAGCTGGTCCACATCGCCCAGTACCTGCTGCACGTCGAGGTCGGGGTACTCGTCCTGCGCCAGGCTGATGGCGGCTTCCAGCAGCGGAAAGTCGTCGTCGCTCTGGACCAGCGACGCAAAGTACGCCAGGGGGGTCGGTACCGTGAAGCTGAATTGCATGGTTATTTGTAATGGAGAGGCCAAAACCCGTCAAGCCGGTGTGCCTCGGTCGTCATCGCCGCAGCAGTTGGCGGAAGCGCAGGCCCGCCGCCCAAAGCGCTCCTAAATAAATAGCAGCACCACCAGAAAGTGCCAAGGCCAGGAGCCCAATTCGCATGAAAACCTGGCTGCGAAGTTCGGGCCAGTCCTGCCGGCCGGCAAACCACATCAAAAAAACCGCCAGCAACGCGCTGGCCGCCACCACCTGCAGTACAAACCGGCCCCACCCTGGCAGCGGCTTGAAGCTGCCCCGGCGCAGCAGGCCAGCCAACAGCCACACGGCGTTGATCACCGCACCGAGCCCGATGGCCAGCGCCAGCCCGGCGTGCTGCAGCAGTGGCACCAGTGCGATGTTCAGCAACTGCGTGATCACCAGCACCACCACCGCAATGCGAACCGGGGTGCGGATGTCCTGGCTGGCGTAGTAACCCGGCGCCAGCACCTTGATCGCCACCAACCCCACCAGCCCGGCGCCGTAGCCCATCAGCGCGGTGGTGGTTTGCTGCACGTCGCGCTCGGTGAAAGCGCCGTAGTGGTACAGCGTGGCCACCAGCGGCTGGGCAAAGGTCAGCAGCACCACCGCACTGGGCACCGACAGCACCACCACCAAGCGCAGCCCCCAGTCGAGCATGGCCGAATAGCCAGCCGTGTCGCTGGCGGCCTTGGCGGCGGCGAGCTGCGGCGTCAGCACCACGCCCAGCGCCACACCGAGCAAGGCGGTGGGGAACTCCATCAAGCGGTCGGCGTAGCTGAGCCAGCTCACGCTGCCCGGCGCGAGGTAGGAAGCGATCTGGGTGTTGATCAGCAGGGAGATTTGCGCCACGCTGACGCCCAGCAATGCCGGCAGCATCAGCCGCGTCACCTGCCGGGTGCCGGGGTCGTCCCAGGCGGTGCGCAGCGTGGTCCAGCCGAAGCCAAATTTCGGCAACAGGCCCAGGCGCCACAGCGCGGGCACCTGCACACCCAGCTGCAACAGGCCGCCCAGCATCACACCGGCGCCCATCGCGTAGATTGGCTCGATGCCCTGCTGCGCGAGCCACGGCGCACCCCACAGTGCCGCGCCAATCATCGCCAGGTTCAGCAGCACCGGCGTGGCGGCGGGCACGGCAAAACGTTTCCAGGTGTTGAGCACACCGGCCGACAGCGCCACCAGCGACATGAAGGCGATGTAGGGGAACATCCAGCGTGTCATGAACACGGCGGCCTCAAACCCCCGCGGTTCCTGCTGCAATCCGCTGGCCATTACCCAGACCAGCACCGGCGCGGCCGCCACACCAACCACACAGGTCAGCAAGAGGGCCAGCAACAACAACGAAGCGACGCGGTCAATCAGGGTGCGGGTGGCTTCCTCGCCCTGCTGCGCCTTGACCGTGGCCAGCACCGGCACAAACGCCTGGCTGAAAGCGCCCTCGGCAAACAGCCGACGAAACAGGTTGGGGATGCGGAAGGCGACGTTGAAAGCGTCGGTCATAGCGCTGGCACCAAAGGTGGACGCCATCAGCAGCTCCCGCGCCAGGCCGGTGATGCGGGAGGCCAGCGTCAGCAGCGAAACGGTGGAGGCGGCTTTGAACAGGGACACGCCTTGAGTTTATGCGCTGCCCGCGTCTGCCCTGCACCGGCTGACACGCGTTGGAATCGATTCTTGGACTCGCCTATAATGGAAGGCTTTGCTGACAACATCCTCAAACACAAGGATCACCAATCATGGCTACCAAACCTAAGAAAAAGAACCCGCGCCTCGCGTCGGGCCGCAAACGCGTCCGCCAGGACATCAAACTCAACGCTGCGAACACCTCGCTGCGCTCCAAGTACCGCACCGCTGTGAAGAACGTTGAAAAAGCCGTTCTCGCTGGTGACAAGACCAAGGCCGCCGAGCTGTTTGCCAAGATGCAAGCCGTGGTGGACACCGTGGCCGACAAGGGCATCTTCCACAAGAACAAGGCCGCTCGCGACAAGAGCCGCCTGAGCGCCAAGGTGAAAACCCTGGCATTGGCTTCGGCCGCCGCCTAACCAGGCCAACCCGCCCGCAGCAGACACCTGCTGCGCCGTTTTGTCGGGTGCGCTGTCAGCAAAGAGCAAAAAAGCCGTCGCAAGACGGCTTTTTTGTTGGCGCCAACCCGCCACTCAGGTTTTTTCAGGGGGGTCGGGCAGCAGGCAGGCTTCGGCCACCTGCAGGTTGTTGTCGCGCGCGAAATTGAGACAGAAGTCCCAGGCCATGGGTTCCAGTTCGCGCAGTTCGCGGTTCACCACCACGCACTTGACGCCATCGATGGTGTTGGGAACACACCAGGGGGAATAGCTGAGGTGGCTGCCTGGCTGGGCGCCACCGGGGCGAAACGAGCTCATCACGCCCGCCAGCCGTTCGGCCCAGTCGCTGGGGCGAAAGGTTTTGCCGTCCTTGGTCAGGCCGAGGATGAACACTTCTTGGGCGGAGGGTAAAACCATCGGGTGCTGGTGTTTTCAGAGGGTACGGGGGCCGGGATCGCCGGCTTGCTGCACCGCACAAGTATTCTATCTTATATAAGACTGATGACCGTGCCATGACCCTGCTGCGTCGGTGTCACAAAGGCAAGCAAGGTCTGCGCCTAGAATCAGGTCTCACAGCCCCCATGATGCGCACCACGTGTCCCGGGCTGCTTTTATTTGAGCCTCTGGAGCTTTGCCATGAACGCCGCCGTGCCCCGCCTGACCACCGCCACCGTGCCCACCTCGCCGCATGTGATGAACACCTACGGACGCCTGCCGATTGCCATGTCGCATGGCCAGGGTTGCCGCGTCTGGGACGTGAACGGCAAGTGCTACCTTGATGCACTGGGTGGCATTGCCGTCAATACACTCGGCCACGCCCACCCCAAACTGGTGCCTGCATTGCAAGACCAGATTGCCAAACTGATCCACACCAGCAACTACTACCATGTGCCCGGCCAGGAAGCATTGGCTGCCAAGCTGGTGGCGCTGTCGGGTCTGACCAACGTGTTTTTCTGCTCTACCGGGCTGGAGGCCAACGAAGCCGCATTGAAGCTGGCGCGCAAGTTCGGGCACGACAAGGGCATTGAACGCCCTGAAATCGTGGTTTATGAGAAGGCCTTCCATGGCCGCAGCATTGCCACGCTGAGCGCCACCGGCAACCCCAAAGTACAGGCAGGCTTTGGCCCGCTGGTGGAAGGCTTCATCCGCGTGCCGATCAACAACATCGACCAACTGAAAGCAGCCACCGCCAACAACCCGAATGTGGTGGCCGTGTTCTTTGAGGCCATTCAGGGCGAAGGCGGCGTGAACCCGATGCACATGGACTACCTGCGCGACGTGCGCGCCCTGTGTGATGAACGCGACTGGCTGCTGATGATCGACGAGGTGCAATGCGGCATGGGCCGCACTGGCAAGTGGTTCGCCCACCAATGGGCGGGCATCCAGCCCGACGTGATGCCGCTGGCCAAGGGCCTGGGCTCGGGCGTGCCGATTGGCGCGGTGGTGGTGGGCCCCAAAGCCGCGACCATTTTCCAGCCGGGCAACCACGGCACCACCTTTGGCGGCAACCCATTGGCGATGCGGGCCGGTATTGAAACCATCCGCATCATGGAAGAAGATGGTTTGATCGACAACGCGGTGCGTGTGGGCGACCACCTGAAAACCGCCTTGACCCGCGAACTGGCCGGTGTGGCGGGCGTGAAAGAAATCCGCGGCATGGGCCTGATGCTGGGCATCGACCTGACCAAACCCTGCGGCGCGCTGGTACAACACTGCGCTGACGCAGGCCTGCTGATCAGCGTGACGGCAGACACTGTGGTGCGGCTGGTGCCGCCGCTGATCCTGACCATAACCGAGGCTGACGAGGTGGTGGCGATTTTGTGTCCGCTGATCAAGCAGTTGCTGGTGGAAACGCCATGAGTGCACCCATCAAGCATTACCTGCAGTTCAGCGACCTGAACGCACAGGACTACCTCTACCTGTTCGAGCGCGCTGCGCTGATCAAGAAAAAGTTCAAGGCCTACGAAAAACACCACCCGCTGGTGGACCGCACGCTGGCAATGATCTTCGAGAAGGCCAGCACACGCACCCGCGTGAGTTTTGAGGCCGGTATGTACCAGCTTGGCGGCAGCGTGGTCCACCTGACCACCGGCGACAGCCAGCTGGGCCGTGCAGAACCCATCGAAGACAGCGCCAAGGTCATCAGCCGCATGGTGGACCTGGTGATGATCCGCACCTACGAGCAAACCAAGATCGAGGCCTTTGCCGCGCATTCGCGGGTGCCGGTCATCAACGGCCTGACCAACGAATTCCACCCTTGCCAGATCCTGGCCGACCTGTTCACCTTCATTGAGCACCGTGGCCTGCGCGACGACGGGCACATCGACCTCGACTGCCTGAAGGGCAAAACCGTGGCCTGGGTGGGCGACGGCAACAACATGGCCAACACCTGGTTGCAGGCCAGCGAAATCCTTGGTTTCACCGTGCACCTGAGCACGCCGAGCGGTTACGAGGTGGACCAATCGATTGCCGGCATCCGTTCCGCCGACAGCTACAAAGTCTTCAAAGACCCGATGGATGCCTGCGCGGGCGCCGACCTGGTCACCACCGACGTCTGGACCAGCATGGGCTTTGAGGCCGAAAACGAAGCGCGCAAACTGGCCTTTGCCGACTGGTGCGTGGACGCCGAGATGATGCGCGCCGCCAGGCCCGATGCGCTGTTCATGCACTGCCTGCCCGCACACCGCGGCGAGGAAGTGACCGCAGAAGTCATCGACGGCCCGCAGTCGGTGGTGTGGGACGAAGCCGAGAACCGCATGCATGTGCAGAAGGCGCTGATGGAGTATTTGCTGCTCGGGCGGCTTTGATGTTCGATTGCCAGGCGTGTGGGGCTTGCTGCGCGAGTTTCCGTGTTGACTTTTCAGCCTTCGAGCTGGACGACAGCGGCGGCCAGGTGCCATCGGGCCTGGCAGTCGAGGTGACCGACAGCACTTGCCGCATGCGCGGTACAGACCACTCGCCAGCACGCTGCGCGGCGCTGACTGGCAAAATTGGCGAGAAGGTAGGCTGCGGGATTTACGAATGGCGGCCGTCGCCATGCCGGGAATTTGAGGCGGGCAGTGATGCCTGCGTGCGGGTGCGCATGCGCCATGGCGTGCCGGTTGACAACAGCACGGCCGATCTGCAGTAAAAGAACTGTTCAGCCACCGCCGCGCCGCGTGTAGGCATCGAACTGCGCCAGAAAGCTGTGCCGGGTTTCCGCGTCGCAGCCGCTGAACACCATCTCCAGTTGCAGCCGCTCAATGCGCATCAGCGCAATGCGGCGTGGCGCCAGCACCTGCCAGCCGAAGCGCACGCTGCGGCCTTCGCCCAACACGACCTCACAGCCCGACTCCAGCCAGCGCAGGGGCTTGTTCCCAATCGCCGCCGGCATCCACCGCACCAGATCCGCTGGCGTGCAGCCCATGTCGCGCACCAGCCGCTCGGGCACTTCGGCAAACATGCGCTCAACCGCCGGCGATAGGCGGCCACACCGCCAGCACGTCGCCCTGATTCAACACATGACTGGCCCGCTTTTCGTGCGCGATGTAGTGCCCATTGACGAGCACCAGGTGCACCAGCTTGGGCGGCAGGTTGAAACGGTCCACCACCTGCTGCACCGTGCTGCTTTCGTCCACCTGCATCGCGAGCTGGTTGGTGTATTTGACTTCGGGCGGCAGGTAGTCGGTGAGCGTGGCAAAGAGCTTGAAGGTGATGTTCATGCGGTGTTTATACCGGCTTCAGCACGGCAAAAAGAGCGCCACCGTCATGCAGTGCTGGCGCGGCTGGCCCAGGCGTTTTGCTGCTGGCTGCAGGCCAGGTAGGCCTCCATCACACGCGTCGGGTCATCGATGAGCTTGTCGGCCCAGTCGCCGAGCTTGACTTTGCCCTGAATCAGCCCGCGCAACACACCCACATGGTTGGTCCAGCCCAGGCTGGTGGCGCCTATGAGCTGGTCGCCCTGGAATTCGAGCCGCAGGTACTTGAAGGCGGCGTCGTCGGCCTGCTCCACATGCCGGCCGCCGTCTTTCGCGTCGGCGCCCCACCACTGGCCGAACGACGAGGCAATCAACCCCAGCGTGTCGAGCACGTTCATGGCCAGGCTGCCTTGCGACGCGGTGGCGCCACCACACATGTTGAGTGCGGCAATGCGGGCCTCGTCGGCAGCGGCTGGCTGGATCATGTTGAGGCTGCGCTCGCCGGTGGAAAAATCGACCGCGTTGATGACGTCACCGGCGGCGTAAACGCCGGGCACGTTGGTCTGCATTTTTTCGTCAACCAGAATGCCGTCTTTGCAGGCGATGCCCGAGCCTTCGAGGAATTCGAGGTTGGGCTTGACGCCGGTGGCGACGATGACCACATCAACGCCGATCGTTTTGCCGTTGGAAAGTTTGGCGTGGATGGGCGCTTCGACCTTGCCATCGCTGCCGGAGAACAGGCTCACCACTTTGGACAACAGGCCGCTGCCGGAACCACTGCCACCGCCCTGCAGCGATTCGACCTTGGCGTCGGTCACCACCTGCACGCCCTGCTGGATGCACCAGGCCTTGATCATCGCGCCGGCTTTTTCGGTCATCATGCGCGGCACCATGCGGTTGCCCATTTCCACCACGGTGAGCTGGCCGCCCTCGCCTTTCACACGCTGGGCCAGCGCTTCCATGATGATGCAACCAATAAAACCGGCCCCCATCTGCAGCACGCGCGAGCCGGGTTTCACGTCGGCCATGATGGCGCGGGCGTCGGCCAGCGTCCAGCAGGTGTGCACGTTGGGCAGATCGAGCCCCTGGATGGGCGGGCGCACCGGCCGCGCGCCGGTGGCAATCAGCAGCCGGTCGTAGCTTTGCTGGGTGCCGTCGCTCAGCTTCACCATGCGCGCTGCGGTGTCGACCGAGGTCGCGCGCAGGCGCTTGAGCTCGATGCCCAGCTGCTGGAAATGCGCGTCGCCCTTGCGCAAATGCGTGCCCTGCTCGCCGACCTGGCCGATCAGCAGGTAGGGAATGGCCATGCGCGAGTATGGCGCTTCGTCTTCTTCGCCAATCAACAGCACCCTGTCGTTGGGCACCCGCTTACGCAGGGTTTCTGCGGCGATCACGCCGGCCGGGCCAGCGCCCAGAATCACGTGCTGCATCGTTTTCTCCTCCTGTTATTCAAGAAAAAAGGGCGCCAGCGAGCGCCCCTTCTTAATAGCCCGCTATCAGAAACGCAGCTTAGAGGCCCAGTCGCTCAAGCGTCGCTGTCGAGGGCACGCCTTCGGTGTCCCAGCCACGGATCTGGTAATACTGCGGCAGCATCACGTCGAGCCGGTTGACCGCGCCCTTGGATGCGCCGGTCTTGGCGGGTTCGGTCAGCAGGCGTTTGGGCAAGGTGTCGTCTTTTTTGCTCAGGCCGGCAGCGAGGTTGAACTGCTTTTCCATGTTCCAGATGCGCTCACCGATGTGCGTCAGGTGTTCCACCGTGAATTCGTCGCCGCAGGCCGCCTGCAGTTGCGGTGCCACGTCGGCCAGGGTCCAGGCAAAGCTGGTGAAGATGCAGATGCCGGCAGCGTCAAACGCGGCGGTGGCGTCCTGGAAGGCCTTCACCAGTTCGGGCTTGCCCACGTGTTCGGCCGGCTCGGTCTTGACCGGAATGCCCAGCACTTCCGACGCGATGGTGTAGCCCCGCAGGTGGCAGGCGCCGCGGTTGCTGGTGGCGTAGGCCAGGCCGATGCCCTGGATGGCGCGGCCGTCGTAGGCGGGGAATTCCTGGCCCTTGACGCTCATCGACAGATCGGGGTGGCCGTATTTTTCGGTCAGGCGCTTGGAGCCGGTGCCGATTTCCTTGCCGAAACCAATGCTCTTGCCGGTGATTTCGGCAAAGTAGGCCAGGGCTGCGGCCGAGCCAAAGGGCGCCTCAATGCCGAGCTGCTCTTTGGTCAGCACGCCCATCTCGTACAGCTCCATCACCGCACCAATGGTGGCGCCGAAGGAGATGGGGTCCATGCCGTATTCATTGCACAGCATGTTGGCGTACTGCAGCGCCTCGAGGTCGTTGACACCGTTGGCCGCGCCCAGCGCCCAGGCGGCTTCGTATTCCAGGCCGCCTTCGGCCTTGTGGTACTGCGGCTTGTCTTTCACAGTGAAGTGGGTGGGGTCCATCTTGGAAATCCGGCCGCAGGCGATGGTACAGCCAAAACAGGCCTGGTTGGTCACCAGGTGCTTCTTGCCGTCGGTCTCGCGCGGGGTGGCCATGGCTTCGGCCGAGATGTCCTTGGCGCCATCGAACTGCACGTCCTGGTGGTTGCGGGTGGGCAGGCCACCGATTTCGTTGATGACGTTCATCAGCACCTGGGTGCCGTAGGCGGGCAGGCCTTGGCCGGTGACGGCGTTGTCTTTCAGCACCTTGTTGGCAGCAGTGACGGCAGTAAAGAAGCCCTTGGGGTCTTTCAGGTTGCCGCCCACACCAATCGTGCCGCGCACGGCAATGGCCTTGAGGTTCTTGCTGCCCATCACGGTGCCCACACCCGAGCGGCCGGCGGCGCGGTGCAGGTCGTTGACGATGGCGGCGTACAGCACGCCGTTTTCACCGGCCGGGCCAATGCCGGAGACGCGGATCAGCGGGTCCTGGTGGGCATTTTTGATGGCCGGCTCGGTGTCCCAGACACTCTTGCCCCACAGACCGGAAGCGTCTTCCAGCGTGGCCTTGTCGTTCTGGATCAGCAGGTACACCGGCTTGGCCGATTTGCCTTCGACAATGACCATGTCCCAGCCGGCCGACTTCAGTTCGGCGCCGAAGTAGCCGCCCGAATTGGAACAGGCGATGGCGCCGGTCAGCGGGCTTTTGGTGACCACGGTGTAGCGACCGCCGGTAGACACCATGGTGCCGGTGAGCGGGCCGGTGGCCCAGATCATTTTGTTCTCGGGCGACAGCGCATCGACCTTGGGGTCGATTTCGGTCGTGAGGTACTTGGAGGCCAGGCCACGCGAGCCGATAAAGGCGCGGGCCCAGTCCATGTTGAGGGGCTCACTGGCGCAGGTGCCGGCGGTGAGGTTGACGCGAAGGATTTTTCCAGTCCAGCTCATGTTGTTGTCCTTTGAAGAGTGGGTGGAGGGTCAGGCGGCAGCGCCGGGCGTGGTCTTGGCGGCCCACAGTTTCATGCGGTCAAGGCCGGTCCAGTTGGCGTCGATGTAGGTGATGGCGTCGGTCGGGCAGGCGGTGGCACAGGCGGGGTCGCCGCCGCACAGGTCGCACTTCTGCACCTTGCCGGTTTCCTGCACGTAGTTGATGGTGCCGAAGGGGCAGGCAATGGTGCAGACCTTGCAGCCGACACAGGTGGAGTCGTTCACCACCTTGGCGCCGGTGGCTTTGTCCACCGTGATGGCCTCTACCGGGCAGGCATGCAGGCACCAGGCTTCGTCGCACTGGGTGCAGGTGTAGGGCACTTTCTTGCCGGTCTCATGGAAATCGAACACCTTGATGCGCGACTTGGCAGTGGCAAACACGCCATGGTGTTCGTAGCTGCAGGCCATCTCGCATTGCAGGCAGCCGGTGCATTTGTCGGCGTTGATATGCAGAACTTTTTCCATCGATAGCGTCTCCGTTTTTAGTTCAACCTATGAGTTGAATTGCATAAGCAATATATCTGCCAGACCAGGCCTATGCAATCAACCACCTATTCCCGGTGAAATTCGCCGTAAGTGTCTTAATTTGGGACAACCCGAGGTGCTGTGCACCGTGCTGGAACAGCCATTGCCCGCCCCTGCCACTGTTTGTGGCTTTCGGAGCTGGCGGGTTTATCGGCCGGATGCCGCTGAAACTGCCGTCGGGCCGCCACCGTAGAGCCAGGGCGTGTCGAGCAGGCGCTCGCCGCCCAGGCGCATGGCCAGGTTGCGGGCCAGCCGCAGCGGCCCCTGGGCGTGAAAGATGCGGCCGTTGCGCAGCGACTTCTGCTGCACCCGCGCGTTGCGCCGCCAGCGTGCGGCGGCGTACTGCTGCAAGGCCAGCGGTACATCGCGGGGTGTGGCCTGCAGGGCTTGCGCCAGCGCGGCGGCGTCTTCCAGCGCCATCGCCGCGCCCTGCGCCAAGTAGGGCCGCATGGGATGGGCGGCGTCGCCCAGCAGCGCAATGCGGCCTTGCGCGTACGGCGTGGCAGACCGCAGCGGCGGCCGGTCGTGCAGCACCCAGCGGGTCCAGCCGGGCGCGGCCTGCACCAGATCGCGCAGGCTGCTGTGGGCGCCGGGCAATGCGGCCAGCAGCGTGGACACATCGGTGCCCTGGGCCCAGCCCTGCCGCTGGTCTGCGCCGGACATCTCGCCGTGCACCACCGCCACCAGGTTCAGCCAGTCGCCACCGCGCACCGGATAGCAGACCACATGCATGAGCGGGCCGAGCCAGACCGTGACGTCCTGGCGCGCCGCGCCCTTGGGCGCAGCGTTCGCTGGCAGCAACGCGCGGTAGGCCAGGTGCCCGGTGGCGTGCGGCGGGCCGTCGTGCAGCAGCTGGGCGCGCACCACGCTCCACAGGCCGTCGCAGCCTACCAGGGCCTGGCCTTCGATGTTTTCTGTATTTTTTGAATGATTTATGCCACCAGCCAGCGCATTTCCTTGTTCTTTAGCTATCTTTTTAATAGTGAATCCGGGCACGATGCTGGCCCCCGCCTGGCGCGCTGCGGCCAGCAGCAGGCCGTGCAGGTCGGCCCGGTGCGCGCTCAGGTAGTCGTGACCGTAGCGCTGGCGCATGGCGGCGCCCAGGCGCAGGGTTCCCAGTGCGCAGCCATCGTGTGCGTCACGCACCAGAAGCTGCTGCGGCATGGCGGCCACGGCGCGCAGCGCCGGGCCAAGACCCCAGCCGTCAAGCAGCCGCCCCGCGTTCGGCCCGAGCTGGATGCCAGCGCCAACGTCGGAAAAAGCGGCGGCCTGTTCCAGCACCGTCACCGGCAGGCCGGCGCGCGACAGGGCCAGCGCGGTAGCCAAGCCGCCAATACCGCCGCCCGCAACGAGTACCGGAAGGCTCACGCGGCCAAAAGCTGCCGCAGCACGAAGGGCAAAATGCCACCGGCGCGGTAGTAGTCGACCTCGATCGGTGTGTCGATGCGCAGCGTCACGGTGACATGCTGCTGCCGGCCATCGGCGTGGGTGATGACCAACGTGGCATCGCTCTGCGGACGCAGGTCGGCGTCGGGCAACACATCCACCACCTCGTCGCCTTTCAACCCCAGCGACTGCCACGAATCGCCGCCCTTGAACTGCAGCGGCAACACACCCATGCCGACCAGGTTGTTGCGGTGGATGCGCTCGAAGCTGCGCGCCACCACAGCCTTGATGCCCAACAGCTGCGTGCCCTTGGCGGCCCAGTCGCGCGAGGAGCCGGTGCCGTATTCCTCGCCGGCAAAAATCACCGTGGGCGTGCCACCTTCGATGTACTGCATGGCGGCTTCGTAGATGAATTTCTTCTCGCCACCCGGCTGGAACAGCGTCACACCGCCCTCCTCGCGCGAGCCGTCGGCGCCCGGCGGAATCATCAGGTTCTTGATGCGCACGTTGGCAAAAGTGCCGCGCATCATCACGTCGTGGTTGCCGCGCCGCGCGCCGTAGCTGTTGAAGTCGGCCTTGAGCACACCGTTGGCGATGAGCCACTGGCCTGCGGGCGAGCTTTCTTTAATCGAGCCTGCGGGCGAGATGTGGTCGGTGGTGATGGAGTCGCCGAACAGCGCCATGATGCGGGCGCCATGCACTGCCGTGTCCGGGTCGCGCGGACGCACACCTGCAGTAACGGCCGGCGCAGACGAAGCCGGCGCCAGCACAAAGTCCTTGAAGAACGGCGGCTCGGCAATGTAGGTGCTGGCGGGCCACACATAGGTCTGCCCGGCCACGCCCTTGATGGCTTCCCACAGCTTGCCCGGCTCGGTTTTGACCTTGCCGTAGTTGGCGCGGAAGGCCTTGCCGTTCATCGCGAATTTCAGCAGCTTGTAGATCTCGTCGCTGGTGGGCCAGATGTCGCCGAGGTACACGTCTTTCCCGCCTTTGCCCTTGCCCACCGGCTCGGTCATCAGGTCGCGGTTCACGGTGCCGGCAATCGCGTAGGCCACCACCAGCGGCGGGCTGGCCAGGAAGTTGGCTTTCAGGTTGGGGTGGATGCGGGCCTCGAAGTTGCGGTTGCCCGACAGCACGGCGGCGCAAATCAAATCGTTCTTGGTGATCACATCGTTCAGCTCGGGCGTGAGGTCGCCGGCGTTGCCGATGCAGGTGGTGCAGCCGTAGCCGGCCAGCGCAAAGCCAAGCTTTTCCAGGTAGGGCAACAGACCGGTCTGCGTGAGGTATTCGGTGACGATGCGCGAGCCGGGCGCCAGCGAAGTCTTGATGTGCGGCTTGACCTTGAGCCCCGCCTCCACCGCTTTTTTGGCCAACAGGCCAGCAGCCAGCAGCACGCTGGGGTTGGAGGTGTTGGTGCAGCTGGTGATGGCGGCGATCAGCACATCGCCATTGCCGATGGTGATGTCTGACGCGCCTTTGGCCGGCACGCGGGCTTCGGACTGCGACGCGGCCAACGTGGGCTTGTTGCCCTCCATCTCCACCACCGAGCGCTGCGCGCCTTCGGGCGTGCGCGGGTTGGCCGGCACCTTGCCCGGCGCAGCGTCTTCATCAGGCCGCAGGTGGTAACGGGTGTGCAGCAGCTCGGCGGGCCGGTTGAAGCCGTTTTCCGCATTGGGTTTGCTGAACAGGCTGCTGAACTGTGCTGACACCTTGCCCAGTTCGATGCGGTCCTGTGGCCTTTTTGGCCCGGCCAGACTGGGCGTGACCTCGCCCAAGTCGAGCTTCACCAGTTGCGAGTAATTGATCTCGCTGGCCAGCGGCACACCGAACAGCCCCTGCGCGCGGAAGTAGGCCTCAAATGCCTCGATCTCGGCCTTGCTGCGGCCGGTGCCACGGAAGTAATCGAGCGTCTTGTCGTCCACCGGGAAAAAGCCCATGGTCGCGCCGTACTCGGGGGCCATGTTGGCGATGGTGGCGCGGTCGGGCAAGGCCAGCGTGCGCGTGCCCTCGCCGCAGAACTCGACGAACTTGCCCACCACCTTGTGCTGGCGCAGGATTTCGGTGACCGTGAGCACCAGGTCGGTGGCGGTGACGCCTTCGCGCAAGCGGCCGGTGAGTTCCATGCCCACCACGTCGGGCGTGAGCATGTAGACCGGCTGGCCGAGCATCGCGGCTTCGGCCTCGATGCCGCCCACACCCCAGCCGACCACGCCAATGCCGTTGATCATGGTGGTGTGGCTGTCGGTGCCGACCAGCGTGTCGGCATAGTAAATGTCTTTGGCGGTCTTGTGCACACCGCGCGCCAGGTACTCCAGATTGACCTGGTGCACGATGCCAAAGCCCGGGGGCACCACGCCAAAGGTGTCAAAGGCCTGCATGCCCCATTTCATGAACTCGTAGCGCTCGCGGTTGCGCTGGAATTCGAGCTTCATGTTCAGGTCGAGCGAGTTTTTCTTGCCGTAGTGGTCGACCATCACCGAGTGGTCTACCACCAGATCGACCGGCACCAGCGGCTCGATGCGTTTGGGGTCCTTGCCCAGCTTCTTGGCCACACTGCGCATCGCCGCCAGATCGGCCAGCAGCGGAATGCCGGTGAAATCCTGCAGCACCACACGGGCGACAACAAACGGGATTTCGTCGGTGCGCTCGGCGTTGGGCTGCCAGCGCGCCAGTTCGGCCACGTGCTGCGGCGTGATCTTCTTGCCGTCGCAGTTGCGCAGCACCGACTCCAGCACGATGCGGATGGACACCGGCAGGCGGGCAATGTCCGGAAACTGTTTGGCCAGCGCCGGCAGCGAGTAGAACTTGCCGCTCTTGCCGGAGGCGGTCTTGAAATTCTTCAGGGTGGAAGCAAAAGCGTGGGCCATGGGGTTCTCCGCAAACAGTGGATGACCCTATTGTGGCGCTGCACGCCGCCGCTGTCAGAAAGCCGCTGGAGTGGTGGCAAGCGCGGCAGGGATTAAGCTACCAGCGCGAGCCTCAGTCCCCGCTGTGCGGCAGGTAGCGCACCGCCAACACGCCTTCGATGGCGCGGATGTCGGCCAGTGCCGCATCGCTGGCAGGGCTGTCGATATCCACCAGCGTGTAGGCCATGTCGCCGCGCGACTTGTTGACCATGTTGTGGATGTTCAGGCCGGCCTTGGCCATGGCGGTAGAAATTTGCCCCAGCATGTTGGGCACGTTGCTGTTGGCTATCGCCACCCGGTAGGCCGACTCGCGCGGCATGGCCACGTTGGGGAAGTTCACCGCGTTGGCCACGTTGCCGTGCTCCAGGTAGTCACGCAGCTGGTCGGCCACCATGATGGCGCAGTTTTCTTCGGCCTCGCGGGTGGAGGCACCCAGGTGTGGCAGCGCAATCACGCGCTCGTGGCCGTTGATGGCCGGGCTCGGGAAATCGCACACATACCAGCCCAGCTGTTTGGCGGCGAGCGACGCCAGCGCGGCGTGTTCGTCGACCACGCCTTCGCGCGAAAAATTCAGCAGCACCGTGCCGGCTTTCACCAGCTTGAGGTTGTCGGCATTCACCAGGTTTTTGGTCGCCTCCACCAGCGGCACATGCAGCGTGATGAAGTGCGAGTTCTTCAGCACGTCGGCCACGCTGGCGGCTTTTTTCACCTGCGAGGGCAGGCTCCAGGCGGCGTCTACCGTGATCTCGGGGTCGTAGCCCAGCACGTTCATGCCGAGCTTGATGGCGGCGTCGGCCACCAGGCAGCCGATCTTGCCCAGGCCCACAATGCCCAGCGTGTGGCCGGCCAGCTCAAAGCCGGCGTAGTTCTTCTTGCCGTCTTCCACCGCCTTCTCCATGTCGGCCATGGCGGGGTCGAGCCCGTGCACAAAACGCAGCGCAGGGGCCACATTGCGGGCGGCCAGCAGCATGCCGGTGAGCACCAGTTCCTTCACCGCGTTGGCGTTGGCGCCGGGTGCATTGAACACCGGCACGCCGCGCGCGCTCATGGCCTTCACCGGGATGTTGTTGGTGCCGGCGCCAGCGCGGCCGATGGCCTGCACGCTGGGCGCAATGGCCAGGCTGTGCATGTCGGCCGAACGCACCAGCACCGCGTCGGGCTGAGCGGCGTCCTTGCTGGTGGTGTAGCGCTCGGCGGGCAGGCGCTTCAGCCCGTTGGCAGCTATCTGGTTGAGGACCAGTATTTGGTAGGGCTTGTTCATCGGCTTGTCTCCTGGTATTTTTTATGGTGGGCCGAGTGCGCCGTGTTAACTGTTCTTCTTCTCGAAATCCTGCATGTAAGCCACCAGCGCCAGCACGCCCTCCACCGGCATCGCGTTGTAGATGGACGCCCGCATGCCACCCACCGAGCGGTGGCCCTTGAGCTGCACCATGCCAAGCGCCTGCGCGCCTTTGAGGAAAGCGTCGTCGAGCGATTCGTCTTTCAGCTTGAAGGGCACGTTCATCAGCGAGCGGTCGGCGGGCGCCACCGGGCTGCTGTAGAAAGGGCTGGCGTCGAGGTAGTCGTACAGGATCGCGGCCTTGGCCTGGTTGTGTTTGGCCATCGCCTCCAGACCACCCTGGTCTTTCACCCACTGGCACACCAGGCCGAGGATGTAGATGGCGTAGGTGGGCGGTGTGTTCAGCATCGAGTCGTTCTCAGCCTGCTGCTTGTAGTCAAAGGCCGAGGGCGTGATGGGCAGCGCACCGCCGAGCAGGTCTTCGCGCACGATCACCACCGTCAGGCCCGAGGGGCCCATGTTCTTCTGCGCACCGGCGTAGATCAGGCCGTACTTGTTCACATCGATGGGCTTGGACAGGATGTTGGACGACATGTCGGCCACCAGCGGCACGCTGCCGGTGTCGGGCGTCCAGTGGTACTCCACGCCGCCAATGGTTTCGTTGGAACAGATGTGCACGTAGGCGGCATCGGGGTTGAGCTTCCATTCGCTCTGCGGCGGAATGCTGGTGAACTTGCTGCCTTCTGACGACGCGGCCACGTTCACCGTGCAGTAGGCCTTGGCTTCCTTGATGGATTTCTTCGACCAGTCGCCGGTGCTCACATAGTCGGCGCTGGTTTTGCCACGCAACAGGTTCATCGGAACAATCGCGTTCTGGCCGATGGCGCCGCCCTGCAGGAACAGCACCTTGTAGTTCTGCGGAATCGCCAGCAGCTCGCGCAGCAGGCCTTCGGCCTGGGCGTGGATGGCGATGAACTCCTTGCCGCGGTGGCTCATTTCCATCACCGACATGCCGGAGCCGTGCCAATCGAGCATTTCCGTCGCCGCTTGGCGCAACACCGGTTCAGGAAGGGTCGCCGGACCGGCGCTGAAATTGAAGACGCGAGGCATGAAAAAACTCCGTGGGTGAAACAACTCGGGCTACCGCGCCAGTGAGGTCACCGCGCCAGCAACGAAGTTTTTAAGCATACAAGAAACAGTCGACCCACCCGGCCGAACCAGTTTGGCTCGGTGCTGGGGTTTACGCGGGTTTGCACCCGCCAGCGGTCAATTGGGCGCGCTCGCTGCCGAGGCCGCAGGGGAAGGGGTTGACGCTGTGGCGCTGGCTGGCTCCGCTGGGCTGGTAGCCACCGGTCCGGCATCGGGCACCGTTGCAGGTGGCTGCGGGGCTGATGCGGGCACTGCGGGCGCGACAGGCTCCATCACCAGCGGTTCAGCCGGTACCGGCTTGGGCGCCGCAGGCGTTTCGGCCTGGACAAAATTGATCGGCACGTTGACCCACACCTCGATGCCCTTGCCATTGATTTTGAGCGGGCTGAAGGTCCAGACCTTGCTGACCACCTGCAAGGCTTCTTCGTCCAGGCGCGAGTTGCCACTGCTCTCACGGATTTGCGTGGCTTGCACCGCACCGGTGCCATCGACCAGCGTGCGCACCACCACGCGGCTGACGCCGGGTTTGGGCGCCGCCTCTTGGGCATTCACCCCCGCCACCCACAAGGAACAGGCCACACAAAGGGCGGCCAGGCAAAGCGCAAAAGGGGTTTTGTGGTTCATGGTTGGCGAGACACCAAGGTGGGTTGGTAGGTTGTTTGCGGTGGGTACCGCAGTCTGGACACCCGCCGATTGGGTGTGCGCGGGATGTTACCAAGCGGCGTTGGGGCTGGCAAAGCGGGCGCGCAGCGCGACGTGGCCTGGGGCCACACCTAAACACGGTTGCACACGCTATGAAGTTGGAAGCAACGAATGGCGCCCAGCCTGACTGTTCCCTGCCATTAAACCGAGCGAACAGCAAAGAAAGGGGAATCAGGCGTACAGCGAAACGAAAGTACTCGTTGTGTACTTTTTAAGCCCGAAGCAAAACCGTGACAAATTGCCAGTTTTTTGCACTGAAACCAAAGAAAGTTAACCGAAAGACTTATCTACGGTTTATCTCACATAGAATAAATAACTAATCATTTAGTACAAGAGTATTTACCCTATTGGTAATTACCCCAATTTAACTTGAAAGGCTTCCCATGAGCACTTTGGACATCACCACACCCGCATCCCCACTGGCCCTGCTGAGCACCCTGACCGGTCTGCTGACCGGTGCTTTGCCTGCCTTGCCAGCATTGCCAGCCACACCCGACCTCGCCGGTCTGCTGCCGGCATTGCCGGGCCTGCCAGCCCTGCCGGAACTGGGCGCCGTGACCGACCTGCTGGGCGGCCTGCTGCCAGCCGAGCCAGGCTTCTCCATCAGCGGAACGTCGCCACTGGGCGAAGCCACGGTCACCGCATCCGCAGACACCCTCAGCCTGCCTGAATTGCCAGCCCTGCCAGGCCTCGACCTGCTCGACCCCCTGCTGGCCACCGGCACCTCGCTCATCGAGTCGGTCCTGGCACTCGTCTCTGGCGGTCTGCCAGCGTTGCCCGGTCTGCCTGAACTGCCAGCCCTCGGCACCGTGAGCATCCAGGCCGAATCCGCTGCTTTGCCCGCACTGCCCGGTTTGGATGGCTTGCCAGCACTCCCAAGCCTGGACAGCATTCCTGACTTGCTGAGCGGCGGCCTCCCATCGCTGGACTTGCTCAACCCGCTGCTGGAAACCGGCACGGCGGTTGTGGGCACGGTGTTGGGACTGCTCTCCGGCGGCCTGCCCGAACTGCCAACGGCTGGCCTGCCAGGCCTCTCCAGCCTGCCCGATGCCAGCGCACTGACCGGCCTGCTGCCGCTGTCGGCCCTGACCGAAATCACTGGCGGCCTGCCACTGCCAGCCGGTTTGCTGCCAGTCTGAGGGGCTGTGACCCGGCGCCCTCAAGCGCCAACCTCCCAAAAGGGCCTTCGGGCCCTTTTTTCTTGGGTCTAAAAACAACAAAGCGGCCCGCAGGCCGCTGTGAAGGGTGGGCGTCGGTGGCCTCAACGGCCACCTGAACCTCAGGCCGTGACCTGATCCGCCAGATCGGTGTAGTCCTTCACTTTGTCAAAGTTCAGGTACTGGTAGATCTGGTCGCTGCTGGCAGTGAGCACGCCCATGTCGGCCAGATACTCGGCGCGCGTTGGGATGCGGCCGAGTTTGGAGCAGATGGACGCGAGTTCGGCCGAGCCGAGATAGACGTTGCTGTTCTTGCCCAGACGGTTGGGGAAGTTGCGGGTGCTGGTAGAGAACACGGTGGCGCCCTCTTTCACCTGCGCCTGGTTGCCCATGCACAGGCTGCAGCCCGGCATTTCCATGCGGGCGCCGGCCGAGCCGAGCACGCCGTAGTGGCCTTCTTCCGTGAGTTGCTTGGCGTCCATCTTGGTCGGTGGGGCGACCCACAGCTTGACCGGGATGTCGCGCTTGCCTTCGAGCAGCTTGGAGGCCGCACGGAAGTGGCCGATGTTGGTCATGCACGAGCCGATGAACACTTCGTCGATCTTGGCGCCGGCCACGTCGCTCAGTGTCTTCACGTCGTCGGGGTCGTTCGGGCAGGCGACGATGGGTTCGTGGATGTCGGCCAGGTCGATGTCGATGACAGCGGCGTAGTCGGCATCGGCGTCGCCCTTGAGCAGTTGCGGATCGGCGAGCCAGGCTTCCATCGCGGCGATGCGGCGCTTGATGGTGCGCACGTCTTCGTACCCGGTGGCGATCATCCACTTCAGCATCGTGATGTTGCTGTTGATGTACTCGATGATTGGCGCCTTGTCCAAATGCACCGTGCAGCCGGCGGCGGAACGCTCGGCCGAGGCGTCGCTCAGCTCAAACGCCTGTTCCACTTTCAGGTCCGGCAGGCCTTCGATCTCCAGGATGCGGCCGGAGAAGATGTTCTTCTTGCCTTGCTTGGCCACGGTCAGCAGACCGGCCTTGATGGCGTACAGCGGGATCGCGTTGACCAGGTCGCGCAAGGTCACGCCGGGCTGCATCTTGCCCTTGAAGCGCACCAGCACCGACTCGGGCATGTCCAGTGGCATCACGCCGGTGGCGGCAGCAAACGCCACCAGGCCGGAGCCGGCGGGGAAGCTGATGCCGATCGGGAAGCGGGTGTGGCTGTCGCCACCGGTGCCGACCGTGTCGGGCAGCAGCATGCGGTTGAGCCAGCTGTGGATGATGCCGTCACCGGGGCGCAGCGGGATGCCGCCACGGGTGCTGATGAAGTCGGGCAGCTCGTGGTGCATCTTCACGTCCACCGGCTTGGGGTAGGCGGCGGTGTGGCAGAACGACTGCATCACCAGGTCGGCGGAAAAGCCCAGGCACGCCAGGTCTTTCAGCTCGTCGCGGGTCATCGGGCCGGTGGTGTCCTGGCTGCCGACGGAAGTCATCTTCGGTTCGCAGTAGGTGCCGGGCATCACGCCCTGGCCTTCGGGCAGACCGCAGGCGCGGCCAACCATCTTTTGCGCCAGGCTGAAGCCCTTGGCGTTGGCGGCCGGGTTCTGCGGCAGGCGGAACAGCGTGGACGGTGGCAGGCCCAGCGCAGCACGCGCTTTGGCGGTCAGGCCACGGCCGACGATCAGCGGAATGCGGCCACCGGCGCGCACTTCGTCAAACAGCACATCGCTCTTGACCTTGAACTCGGCAATCACTTTGCCGTCTTTCAGCGCCTTGCCGTCGTAGGGGCGCAGTTCCACCGTCTCGCCCATGGCCATCTGGCTCACGTCGAGCTCGATCGGCAGCGCGCCGGCGTCTTCCATGGTGTTGTAGAAAATCGGCGCGATCTTGGCACCCAGGCACACGCCACCGAAACGCTTGTTCGGCACGAAAGGAATGTCTTCGCCGGTGAACCACAGCACCGAGTTGGTGGCCGACTTGCGGCTGGAGCCGGTGCCGACCACGTCGCCCACGTAGGCCACCAGGTTGCCCTTGGCACGCAGGTCTTCAATGAACTTCACCGGGCCACGCTTGCCGTCTTCTTCCGGCGTGATGCCTGGGCGGGCGTTCTTGTGCATGGCCAGGGCGTGCAGCGGAATGTCGGGGCGGCTCCAGGCGTCGGGCGCGGGCGAAAGGTCGTCGGTGTTGATTTCACCAGCCACCTTGAAGATGCTGACGGTGATGCTCTCAGGCACTTCGGGGCGGGAGGTGAACCACTCGGCGTCGGCCCAGCTTTGCAGCACGCCCTTGGCGTGGGCGTTGCCAGCGTCGGCTTTGTCCTTGACGTCGTGGAACTGGTCAAACATCAGCAGGGTTTTCTTCAGGCCGGCGGCGGCAATGACGGCCACTGCCGCGTCTTTGTCGTCCAGCAGGTCGACCATCGGGCTGATGTTGTAACCACCGAGCATGGTGCCCAGCAGTTCGGTGGCTTTTTCGCGGCTGATCAGCGCGCACTTCTCGGTGCCATGGGCCACCGCAGCGAGGTAGCTGGCCTTGACCTTGGCGGCGGCGTCCACACCAGCGGGCACGCGGTGGGTGATCAAATCGACCAGCTGGGCTTCAGTGCCAACAGGCGGGTTCTTCAGCAGCTCAATGACCTCACCGGTCTGCTGGGCCGACAGCGGCAGTGGCGGGATGCCCAGGGCAGCGCGTTCGGCCACGTGGGCACGGTAGGACTCCAAAAAGGTCGACGACATGGCTTTTTCTCCAAAAAAACAATCAAATCAGGGCTAAGCCCTAGTGAAATCTAACGATTCAGCTACGCTTTCAGTAGCAAATACAACCCCGCGGTGTCACTTGGCTGCGGGCGGTGTGGGGCCTGTGGGGTAAACCGGGGCCACGCCCATGGGCGCAGCGCGCACCGGTGCAGTGGTCGCCGCGGCTGGCAAAGGCTCAAGCAAGTTGGGTGCCGGATTGGCTTTGAGCGACTGGGCCAGGGCCACCTGGGCGGGGCTTTGGCACTCGTCGGCCAGGCGCTGGCCCAGCTTCTGGTTCATCAGCATCGACTTGTTGCCCAGCTGCAGCCAGACCGCGCCGGCACGCTGGTCTTCCAGGCGGATGGCGCCAGTGCTGGTGGTCACCGGGAACATGCGGTAACGCACCGCTTTGGTCTGCACATCAAAGTAGCCAGGGGACTTGGGGTCAGCGGTGATGCTGACCGAGCTGCCAAGCTCACACGGCAGGTTGCCCACGTGCACACGTTCGGCAATGGCAAGCTCGGCCGGGGTGAGCGCGGCCTCGGCGGCGGCAATGCCGGCTGCCACGTTGGACGCGGTGCTCTTGATTTCGGTGCGGCTGGCGCTTTGTGCCTTGGGCTTGGTGGCCGCTTTGGCAGGTGCTTTGGCGGCAGGGGTTGCAGCCTTGGTGGTGGGCGCAGCGGCTTTGGCGGGCGCAACGGCCGTCTGTGCCAGCGCGGCCACGGGCAGGGTCAGCATCAACAGGGTGGCGAGGGTGCGTGTCATGGTGTTGTCTCTCTCGGTGGGCGGTGTGTCGTGAGGTGGAAGGACTGCGGCGGGGCTCAGTGGGCCCTTGGCGGCGGATTTTGCACCGGCGTGGCAGACGCCTGGCGCTGGAAGTGCCGTGCCATCTCGGGTGGCAACTGGCAACCGGTCTGCCAGGCGCGCTCCAGCACCTGCCAGTAGTAACGGTAGCTGGCGCGGTCGTGCAACTGGCCGCGCACGCTGACCGGTGCCCAGGCGGCCGCCTCGGCGGCCGACAGGATGGCGCTGGCGTCGTCCACCTCGCGCGGGTCGGGCGTGAATGCGGCAATGATCGGCCGGATCTGCGCCGGGTGGATGCTCCACATGCGGGTGTAGCCCAGCTGGCGGGCGGCCTGACGGGCGGCGGTTTGCATGGCCGCAGTGTCGGTGAATTCGGTGACAACACAATGTGACGGCACCTTGCCGTGCGCGTGGCAGGCCGACGCGATGGCCAGCTTGGCGCGCAACACCAGCGGGTGGCTGAACTGGTCAATGCCATCGGCATCGGGCCGCGCGCCCATGGCGCTGGCCGGAATGGCGCCACCGTGGGACGACACGAAATCCATCAGGCCGAAGCTGATCGACTGCACGCGGGGGTGTACGGCAATGTCATGAACCTGGTGCACAGCGGCAGGGGACTCGACCAAAACGTGCACAGGCAACTCTTGGGCACCGGCAGCGCGCAAAGCCTGTTCGACACGCAAAACGTCCTGTGCCGATTCGACCTTGGGCACCATGATGTGGCTGAGGCGGTCACCCACCGCACCGGCGATGGTGGCGATGTCGGCCTCGAAGGCCGGATGGTCTACCGCATGCACACGCACCGCAACGCGGGCCTTGTCTGCGGCCAGTGCCACCAGCGCCACCACCATGGCGGCGTGGTCAGCCTCGCCGCCAACCGGTGCACCGTCTTCACAGTCCAGCGTCACGTCAAACACGCAGGCGCCGAACTCTTCGGTCATTTCGGCCTGCAGCTGCAGGCTCTTGCGCATCCGCGCCTCGACACCGCTGTAGTGGTCACAGACGGGAATGGTGACACCCCCGGCTTGCGCCCCCAGCAGAATCTCGCGTGGATGCACTCTTTCGCGTCCGCTTACAGGAGGTGCTTGACGCCGTCTTGTTCGCCCTGCAACTCTGCCAGGGTCTTGTTGATGCGTTCCTGGCTGAAGGCGTCGATGTCCAGGCCTTCGACCAGCTTGTACTCGCCGCCTTCACAGGTGACGGGGAAACCAAACATGGTGTCTTTCGGAATGCCGTACTGGCCGTCCGACGGAATGCCCATGGTGACCCACTTGCCGTTGGTGCCAAGCGCCCAGTCGCGCATGTGGTCGATGGCGGCGTTGGCGGCCGAAGCGGCCGACGAGACGCCGCGCGCTTCAATGATGGCGGCGCCACGCTTGCCCACGGTGGGCAGGAAGGTGTCCGCGTTCCAGACCTGGTCGTTGATCATCTTGGCGACGCTTTCACCGTTGATGGTGGCAAAACGGTAGTCGGCGTACATGGTGGGCGAATGGTTGCCCCAGACGGTGAGCTTTTCAATCGACGACACCGGCTTGCCGGTCTTGGCAGCGATTTGCGACGCCGCGCGGTTGTGGTCCAGACGCAACATGGCGGTGAAGTTTTTGCGCGGCAGATCAGGGGCCGACTTCATCGCGATGTAAGCGTTGGTGTTGGCGGGGTTGCCCACCACCAGCACCTTGACGTTGCGCGAAGCAACCGCGTTCAGGGCCTTGCCCTGGGCGGTGAAGATGGCACCGTTGACAGCCAGCAGCTCGGCACGTTCCATGCCGGGGCCACGGGGACGCGAGCCGACCAGCAGCGCGTAGTCGGTGTCCTTGAAGGCGGTCATCGGGTCGCTGTGGGCTTCCATGCCGACCAGCAGCGGGAAAGCGCAGTCGTCGAGCTCCATCATCACGCCCTTGAGGGCCTTCTGCGGGCCTTCTACTGGCACTTCCAGCAGTTGCAGGATGACGGGCTGGTCCTTGCCCAGCATTTCGCCGGAAGCGATGCGGAACAACAGGGCATAACCGATCTGACCGGCGGCACCGGTAACAGCGACGCGAACAGGCTTTTTGCTCATAGCAGGAACTCCAGAGGGTTTGAAAAACGGTACCGGCAACCCCGGTTTGCAGTCCCTGTGGGTCACGCGCTGACAGCCTTGGAGTTTACCCGCGAAAACCCTAGGAAGTCAATTTGTCTTATGTCTTATATAAGATATGATTCACCGAAACGCAACGCACGCCAAACCCACCACCCATGGCCGCCACGCCCTCCTCCACGCCGGACCCCGCAGCCAACGGCACCGAGCCTGCGACGCCCGCGTTCAGCCCGCTGTACCAGCAGATCAAAAGCCTGATCCTGCACAGCCTGCAGGCCGGCGAATGGAAACCGGGCGAGGCCATTCCCAGCGAGATGGACCTTGCCGCGCGCTACCGTGTCAGCCAGGGCACCGTGCGCAAAGCCATAGACGAACTGGCGGCCGAAAACCTGGTGCAACGCCGCCAGGGCAAAGGCACCTTCGTGGCCACCCATGCCGAGCGCCAGGTCCAGTACCGCTTCCTGAAACTGATCCCCGACACCGGCGACGCCAACAGCGAAGGCCCCGCCGAACGCCGCATCGTCGACTGCAAGCGCCAGCGCGCTTCTGCCGACGTGGCACGGGCGCTCGGCCTGCGCTCTGGCGACCCGGTGCTGCAGGTTGGCCGTGTGCTGTCATTTGCGGGCATGCCCACCATTCTGGAAGACCTGTGGTTGCCCGGTGGCCCATTCAAAGGCCTGACCGCGGAACGGCTCAGCGAACACCGGGGCCCGATGTACGCGATGTTCGAGGCCGAATTCGGCGTGCGCATGGTCCGGGCCGAAGAAAAGATCCGCGCCGTGCTGCCCGATGCGCAGCAGGCTGAACTGCTGAAGGTCGACCCCGCCAGCCCGCTGCTGAGCGTGGAACGCATCGCCTACACCTACAACGACGTGCCCATGGAATTGCGCCGTGGTCTGTACCATACCGCCACCCACCATTACCGCAACGAGCTGAGCTGATGTGTCTGCCCCACCACACTGGCAACCTGACTGGTCAAGTCAACGATTGTTTGCCAGCGTGTCGTCAGCTTGTTGCGTTGCAATAAAATCCGCTTAGAACAAAAAGTTACAACGCAGTTACACCACCGAAAGCCACCATGAGCACCCCAGCCAAAAAGCGGCCCGAGTTCCGCAACATCAACGCCTTCACCGACCTGACGACCTACCGCCTGCCCCCGGCCGGCATTGTGTCCATCCTGCACCGCATCAGCGGCGCCATCATGTTCCTGCTGATGCCCTTCATCATCTGGATGTTCGACACCTCGCTGTCGTCCGAAATCTCGTTTGAAAGTTTCAAGGCCGCGTTCAACGTCGGCATGCTCGGCATCCCCGGCGTGCTGTGGAAGCTGGTGGCGCTCGGTCTGATCTGGGCGTTTGTGCACCACTTCATTGCCGGCCTGCGCCATTTGTGGATGGACGTGAACCACGCGGTGAGCAAAGAATTCGGCAAAAGCTCCGCACTCTTCACGCTGGCAACCGGCACCCTGATCACGCTGGCACTGGGCGCCAAGCTGTTTGGCATTTACTGACCCCCCTGGTCGCCCCAACTAATTTGAATGGACAACTGACATGGCAGTGAATTACGGCGCAAAGCGCATTGTGGTCGGCGCACATTACGGTCTGCGGGACTGGCTCAGCCAGCGCGTCACGGCCGCGCTGATGGCCCTTTTTACCCTGCTGGTACTGGCCCAGGTGATTTTCACCAGCGGCCCGATCGGCTACGACAAGTGGGCCGGCATTTTCGCGGCCCAGTGGATGAAGGTACTGACCTTCGTGGTCATCGTCGCGCTGCTGTACCACGTGTGGGTCGGCATGCGCGACATCTGGATGGACTACATCAAGCCCGTCTGGCTGCGCCTCTCGCTCGAAATCGGCACCATCGTCTGGCTCGTCGGCTGCGCCGGTTGGTCCATCCAGGTGCTGTGGCGCATCTGACCCTGGCCGCATTTTCGGCTGCTGACGCAAGTTTCATTTCACAGGCTGTTTTCCAATGACTTACTCCGTAACCAAGCGCAAGTTCGACGTCGTCATCGTCGGCGCCGGCGGCTCCGGCATGCGCGCATCGCTGCAGCTGGCCCGTGCTGGCCTGAATGTGGCCGTGCTGTCCAAAGTGTTCCCGACCCGCTCCCACACCGTGGCGGCCCAGGGCGGCATCGGCGCCTCGCTCGGCAACATGAACGAGGACAACTGGCACTACCACTTCTACGACACCATCAAGGGCTCTGACTGGCTGGGCGACCAGGACGCCATCGAGTTCATGTGCCGCGAAGCCCCCAAGGTGGTCTACGAGCTCGAACACTTCGGCATGCCGTTCGACCGCAACCCCGACGGCACCATCTACCAGCGCCCGTTCGGCGGCCACACCGCCAACTACGGCGAAAAGCCGGTGCAGCGCGCCTGCGCCGCCGCCGACCGCACCGGCCACGCGATGCTGCACACGCTGTACCAGCAGAACGTCAAGGCCAAGACCAGTTTCTTCGTTGAGTGGATGGCACAAGACCTGATCCGCGACGCCGACGGCGACGTGGTGGGCGTGACCGCCATCGAGATGGAAACCGGTGACGTGCACATCCTGCAGGCCAAGACCGTGCTGCTGGCCACCGGTGGCGCTGGCCGCATTTTTGCCGCTTCCACCAACGCCTTCATCAACACCGGCGACGGCCTGGGCCTGGCGGCCCGTGCCGGCATACCGCTGGAAGACATGGAATTCTGGCAGTTCCACCCGACCGGCGTGGCCGGCGCCGGCGTGCTGCTGACCGAAGGCTGCCGTGGTGAAGGCGCGATTTTGCTCAACAGCAATGGCGAGCGCTTCATGGAGCGCTACGCACCCACGCTGAAAGACCTGGCCCCGCGCGACTTCGTGTCCCGCTGCATGGACCAGGAAATCAAGGAAGGCCGTGGCTGCGGTCCCAACAAAGACTACGTGCTGCTGAAGCTCGACCACCTCGGTGCCGAGACCATCATGAAGCGCCTGCCTTCGGTGTTCGAGATTGGCCACAACTTCGCCAACGTCGACATCACCCGCGAGCCGATCCCGGTCGTGCCCACCATCCATTACCAGATGGGTGGCATCCCGACCAACATCCACGGCCAGGTGGTCGTGCCCAACGGCAGCGTGCACAACGAGGTAATCAACGGCCTGTATGCGGTGGGCGAATGCTCCTGCGTCAGCGTGCACGGCGCCAACCGCCTGGGCACCAACTCGCTGCTCGACCTGCTGGTGTTTGGCCGCGCTGCCGGCAACCACATCGTTGAATTCAACGACAAGAACAAAACCCACAAGCCCCTGCCGGCCGATGCTGCCGACCGCACGCTGGCACGCATCAACCGCCTCGACAACGCCACCAACGGCGAGTACGCACAGGACGTGGCCAACGACATCCGCTCGGCAATGCAGCAGCACGCCGGCGTGTTCCGCACCCAGAAGAGCATGGACGAAGGCGTGGTCAAGATCGCCGAACTGCGCCAGCGCGTGGACGCGATTGGCCTGAAAGACAAGTCCAAGGTCTTCAACACCGCCCGCATCGAGGCGCTGGAAGTCGAGAACCTGATCGAGTCGGCGCAGGCGACCATCGTCTCGGCCGCCGCCCGCCACGAAAGCCGCGGCGCCCACACGGTGGACGATTACGGCGATACGCCCGCGCACCCGAACGGCCGCAATGACACCGACTGGCACAAACACACGCTGTGGTACAGCGAAGGCAACCGCCTGGCCTACAAGCCGGTGCAGATGAAGCCGCTGACGGTGGAGTCCGTTCCGCTCAAGGTCCGCTCGTTCTGAGACCTGCCACACCCCACTGAATTCGGAGCACACCATGACCCTACGCACTTTCCAGATCTACCGTTACGACCCGGACAAGGACGCCAAGCCCTACATGCAGACCCTGCAGGTCGAGCTGGACGGCAGCGAACGCATGCTGCTGGACGCGCTGATGAAACTCAAGGCGCTGGACCCCACCATCTCGTTCCGCCGCTCCTGCCGCGAAGGTGTCTGCGGTTCCGACGCGATGAACATCAACGGCAAAAACGGGCTGGCCTGTTTGACCAACATGCGCACGCTGCCCGGCACCATCGTTCTGAAGCCGCTGCCTGGCCTGCCGGTGGTGCGTGACCTGATCGTCGACATGACGCAGTTCTTCACCCAGTACAACTCGATCAAGCCCTACCTCGTCAACGACAACGTGCCGCCTGAAAAAGAGCGTCTGCAGTCGCCTGAAGAGCGCGAAGAGCTGAACGGCCTGTACGAGTGCATCCTGTGCGCGAGCTGCTCCACCAGCTGCCCCAGCTTCTGGTGGAACCCGGACAAGTTCGTCGGCCCCGCCGGCCTGCTGCAGGCCTACCGCTTCATCGCCGACAGCCGCGACGAAGACACCGCCGCCCGTCTGGACAACCTCGAAGACCCGTACCGCCTGTTCCGCTGCCACACCATCATGAACTGCGTCGACGTCTGCCCGAAAGGCTTGAACCCGAGCAAGGCGATTGGGAAAATCAAGGAAATGATGGTGCTGCGCACCGTCTAACCCCATGAGCGACGTGACTTTTCCAGCGCCCGATTTCGGTGCCCCGCTCGACGAGCGGGCGCTGAGCAAGCTCAAGTGGCGTTGCCGCCGCGGCCTGCTGGAAAACGACCTGTTCATTGAAAAATTTTTCACCAGGCACGAATCTGGCTTGACCGTCGGTCAGGCACAAGGACTCAATGAACTGATGGATTTGTCGGACAACGACTTGCTGGACCTGCTGCTCCGCCGTAAGGAACCGTCAGACGCGGTCAATACAATCCAGGTTCAGGAAGTACTGGCGATGTTGCGCGTCTGAGGCGCTGGTCAAAGCGCACAAAAAGGCACACAAGACTCTGCCCTCGGGCATCACACTCTAAGAAAGCGAACCATGAAACTTGCGGAAAACAAAGCCACCCTGTCGTTCAGCCAAGGCGGCGCCCCCATTGAACTGCCGATCTACAACGGCAGCATTGGCCCCGACGTGATCGACATCCGCAAGCTGTACGCCCAAACCGGCATGTTCACCTACGACCCGGGTTTCCTGTCCACCGCAGCGACCCAGTCGGCCATCACCTACATCGACGGTGACAAGGGCGAACTGCTGTACCGCGGCTACCCGATTGAACAGCTGGCCACCAACTGCGACTTCTTGGAGACCTGCCATTTGCTGCTGTACGGTGAACTGCCAGACGCGGCCGGCAAGAAGGCCTTCACCGACCGCGTGACCATGCACACCATGGTCAACGAGCAGATGCAGTTTTTCCTGCGTGGCTTCCGCCGTGACGCACACCCGATGGCCATCATGACCGGCCTGGTCGGCGCCCTGTCGGCCTTCTACCACGACAGCACCGACATCAACAACCCGAAGCACCGGGAAATCGCCGCCATCCGCCTGATCGCGAAGATGCCGACGCTGGTCGCCATGGCCTACAAGTACACCGTGGGCCAGCCCTACATGTACCCCAAGAACAACCTGAGCTACGCCGGCAACTTCCTGCACATGATGTTTGCCACGCCGTGTGAAGAGTACAAGGTCAACCCGGTGCTGGAACGCGCGCTCGACCGCATCTTCACGCTGCACGCCGACCACGAACAGAACGCCTCCACCTCCACCGTGCGCCTGTGCGGCTCGTCGGGCACCAACCCGTTTGCCGCCATTGCGGCCGGCGTGGCCTGCCTCTGGGGTCCGGCACACGGCGGCGCCAACGAAGCAGCACTGAACATGCTGGAAGACATCCAGAAAATGGGCGGCGTCAGCAAGGTGGGCGAGTTCATGGAAAAGGTCAAGGACAAGAACTCCGGCGTCAAGCTGATGGGTTTTGGCCACCGCGTCTACAAGAACTACGACCCCCGCGCCAAGCTGATGCAGGAAACCTGCAACGAGGTGCTGACCGAACTGGGCCTGGAAAACGACCCGCTGTTCAAGCTGGCCAAGGCACTGGAAAAGATCGCGCTGGAAGACGAGTACTTTGTCTCGCGCAAGCTCTACCCCAACGTCGATTTCTACTCCGGCATCGTGCAGCGCGCCATCGGCATTCCGGTGCCGCTGTTCACCGCGATCTTCGCGCTGGCCCGCACCGTGGGCTGGATCGCCCAACTGAACGAAATGATCAGCGACCCCGAGTACAAGATCGGCCGCCCACGCCAGCTGTTCAGTGGCTCGGTCAAGCGCGACGTCAAGCCCCTCAGCGCCCGCTGAGCCCCTGCAGGGCCCCGCCCACAAGCCCGCAGGTTTGCGCCTGCGGGCTTTTTGCTTCTTTATTGATAGCTGAATCGCCAGGTTTCACTAGGGCTTGAACAGGTTTTCATGATTAAAATTGCCTCTGGCGCTGATTTCACCGCTTCCCAGCCCTTCTGACACCGTGAAACGCCCCACGGCTTAAAATCGAGGGCTAGCAAGGAATGACCACCATGGGACGCACCCTTTACGACAAGCTGTGGGACGAACACGTCGTCCACACCGAGGACGACGGCACCGCCATCCTCTACATCGACCGGCACCTGGTGCACGAAGTCACCAGCCCGCAGGCGTTTGAAGGCCTGCGCGTGGCCGGCCGCAAGGTCTGGCGCATCAGTTCCATTGTCGCCACCGCCGACCACAACACGCCCACCAACGGCTGGGAGCTCGGCTACGACGGCATTGCCGACCCGATCAGCAAAGAGCAGATCACCACGCTGGACAGCAACATCGCCGAGTTCGGTTCGGCGGCCTACTTTCCGTTCATGTCCAAACGGCAGGGCATCGTGCACGTCATTGGGCCCGAGAACGGCGCCACCCTGCCCGGCATGACCGTGGTCTGCGGCGACTCGCACACCTCCACCCACGGCGCCTTTGGCGCGCTGGCCCACGGCATTGGCACCAGCGAGGTCGAACACGTCATGGCCACGCAGACGCTGCTGGCCAAGAAGGCCAAGAACATGCTGGTCCGGGTGGACGGCACCCTCGGCCGTGGCGTCACCGCCAAAGACATCGTGCTGGCCATCATCGGCAAGATCGGCACCGCAGGCGGTACCGGTTACACCATCGAATTCGGCGGCAGCGCCATCCGCGCGCTGAGCATCGAAGGCCGCATGACGGTCTGCAACATGGCCATTGAGGCCGGTGCGCGCGCCGGACTGGTGGCGGTAGACGAAAAAACCATTGCCTACGTCAAAGGCCGCCCGTTCGCACCGACGGGCATTGAGTGGGACCACGCGGTCAGCTACTGGCAGACGCTGCAGTCCGACGCCGACGCCCAGTTTGACCAGGTGGTTGTGCTCAACGCTGGCGACATCATTCCGCAAATCACCTGGGGCACCTCACCCGAAATGGTGCTGGGCGTGGACGGTCATGTGCCTGACCCGGACAAGGAAAAAGACCCGGGCAAGCGCCTCGCCATCGAACGCGCGCTGACCTACATGGGCCTGCAACCCGGCAAGGCGCTGAACGATTTGTTCGTTGACAAGGTGTTTATCGGCTCCTGCACCAACAGCCGCATCGAAGACATGCGCGAAGCCGCTGCCGTGGTGAAAAAGCTCGGCCAAAAAGTCGCCAAGAACATCAAGCTGGCTTTGGTGGTGCCCGGCTCCGGGCTGGTCAAAGAACAGGCCGAGCGCGAGGGCCTGCACGAGATCTTCAAGGCCGCTGGCTTTGAATGGCGCGAACCCGGCTGCTCCATGTGCCTGGCGATGAACGCCGACCGGCTGGAGCCAGGCGAGCGCTGCGCCTCCACCAGCAACCGCAACTTCGAAGGCCGCCAGGGTGCCGGTGGGCGCACCCACCTGGTCAGCCCGGCCATGGCTGCGGCTGCGGCGGTGCACGGGCACTTCATCGACGTGCGCACCTTGGCCTGAAGAGACACAAGCATGCAAAAATTCACCGTCCACAAAGGCTTGGTCGCGCCGCTCGACCGTGAGAACGTCGACACCGACGCCATCATCCCCAAGCAGTTCCTCAAGTCGATCCGCAAGACCGGCTTCGGCCCCAACCTGTTTGACGAATGGCGTTACCTCGACCATGGCGAGCCAGGGCAGGACCCGGCCACCCGCAAGCCCAACCCCGACTTCGTGTTGAACCAGCCCCGCTATGCCGGCGCCTCGGTGCTGCTGGCGCGCAAGAACTTCGGCTGCGGTTCGTCGCGCGAGCACGCGCCCTGGGCGCTGGACCAGTACGGCTTTCGCGCCATCATCGCCCCCAGCTATGCCGACATCTTTTTCAACAACAGCTTCAAAAACGGTCTGCTGCCCATCGTACTGAGCGATTCGCAGGTGGACCAGCTGTTCAACGAAGCGCTGGCCTTTCCGGGCTACCAGCTGACCATCGACCTGGAACGCCAGGTGGTGGTGAAGCCACAGGGCGAAGAACTGCCTTTCGAAGTGGCCGCTTTCCGCAAGTTCTGCCTGATCGGCGGCTTTGACGACATTGGCCTGACGCTGCGTCAGAGCGACAAGATCAAGGCCTTTGAAGCCCAGCGGCTGGCCGAGAAGCCCTGGCTCGCCAACCGGCCCGTCCTGGCCTGAGGCCCATACCATGGGCCCGCTGTCTTCCATCGGTGCGACGCCGCTGCGCAAATTCCTGATGCGCTGGCCGGCGCTCACCTTTGTTTTGATGGGCCTGTGTTTCCTCACCTTCAGCGTGCTCACGCTGAACCTCGTTTATGCACTGCAGGCCAACATTCGTCTGCTGGCCGAACACGGCTGGCAGGCGGTGATGGACGGCGGCCTCCTGCAGCTGGTGGAGCTGCTCGCATCCGGCTACTTCGGCGTGGCGTTCTACCTGCTGTTCAAGACCTGCGAGTCCACACTGGTGGAACGCCTGCTGACCAAGCCCTAGCCTCTGCACGGGTGGCCCTCGCCACCCCCTTTTTCTTTTCCAACACAACAACCGACATGAAAATCGCAGTCCTTCCCGGTGATGGCATCGGCACCGAAATCGTGGCCGAAGCGGTCAAGGTCCTGAATGTTCTTGAACTTCCCTTTGAATTGGAGAGCGCCCTGGTCGGTGGCGCCGCCTACGAGGCCCATGGCCACCCGCTGCCCGAGTCCACGCTGCAGCTCGCCAAAGACGCCGATGCGGTGCTGTTCGGCGCGGTCGGCGACTGGAAATACGACACGCTCGACCGCCCGTTGCGCCCCGAACAGGCCATTCTGGGCCTGCGCAAAAACCTGGGCCTGTTCGCCAATTTCCGGCCAGCCATTTGCTACCCGGAACTGGTCGGCGCTTCCAGCCTGAAGCCAGAAATCATTTCCGGGCTGGACATCCTCATCATCCGCGAGCTGACCGGCGACATCTACTTCGGCCAGCCCCGTGGTCGGCGTATTGCCACCGACGGCCACTTTCCCGGTGCCGAAGAAGCGTTCGACACCATGCGCTATTCGCGCCCCGAAATCGAACGCATCGCCCACGTCGCCTTCCAGGCCGCGCGGCTGCGCAGCAAAAAGGTCACCAGCGTTGACAAGGCCAATGTGCTGGAGACTTTCCAGTTCTGGAAAGACGTGGTGACCGAGGTTGGGAAAGAGTACCCCGACGTCGCGCTGGACCACATGTACGTCGACAACGCCGCCATGCAACTGGTGAAGGCACCGAAGAAGTTCGACGTGGTCGTCACCGGCAACATGTTCGGTGACATCCTCAGCGACGAAGCCTCCATGCTGACCGGCTCCATCGGCATGCTGCCCTCGGCCAGCCTGGACAAGAACAACAAGGGCCTTTACGAGCCCAGCCACGGCAGCGCGCCCGACATTGCCGGTAAGGGAATTGCAAACCCGTTGGCTACAATACTGTCTGCTGCCATGATGCTCCGTTTCACACTCAACCAGCCCCAAGCTGCTGCCCGCATTGAATCTGCGGTGCAGAGCGTGCTCGCGTCTGGCTTGCGCACGGTGGACATCTGGTCGGAAGGCACCACCAAAGTCGGCACCCGCCAAATGGGTGACGCGGTCGTGGCTGCCATCACCAAAACCATTACCAAGGGCTAGTCAAGCTCCGGTTCGTCGCGCCCTCCCCGGCCCAGACGAGCCGGGGGAAGCAAAGTTTTATTCTTTGAAAGGGCAATCGCGATGAGCAAGGTAGGAAATCTGGTCGGCCTCGTGGGCTGGCGTGGCATGGTCGGTTCGGTCCTGATGGACCGCATGCAGGCGGAGGGCGACTTCGACCTGATCGAGCCGGTGTTCTTCTCCACCTCCAACGCCGGTGGCAAGGCCCCGGCGCAGGCCAAAAACGAAACCACGCTGAAAGACGCCTTTGACATCGAGGCGCTGAAGCGCTGCGACATCGTCATCACCGCCCAGGGCGGCGACTACACCTCGGAAGTTTTCCCCAAGCTGCGCGCCGCTGGCTGGACCGGCCACTGGATTGACGCGGCCTCCACGCTGCGCATGAAGGACGATGCGGTCATCGTCCTTGACCCGGTCAACCTGCCGGTGATCCAGGCCTCGCTGGCCAAGGGCGGCAAGAACTGGGTCGGCGGCAACTGCACCGTGAGCTGCATGCTGATGGGCGTGGGCGCGTTGTACAAAGCTGGCCTGGTCGAGTGGATGAGCACGCAGACCTACCAGGCCGCCAGCGGCGGCGGCGCCCAGCACATGCGCGAACTGCTCACCCAATACGGCACGCTGAACGCCGAGGTCAAGGCCCTGCTCGACGACCCGAAGAGCGCCATCCTGGAAATCGACCGCAAGGTGATTGCCAAACAGCGCAGCTTGTCGGCCACTGAAACAGCCAACTTCGGCGTGCCCCTGGGCGGCTCGCTGATTCCCTGGATCGACAAGGACCTCGGCAACGGCATGTCCAAGGAAGAGTGGAAGGGCATGGCCGAAACCAACAAGATCCTCGGCCAGGGCGAAGGCTTCGGCAGCGCCGCCATTCCCGTAGATGGCTTCTGCGTGCGTGTGGGCGCAATGCGCTGCCACAGCCAGGCCCTGACCTTCAAACTCAAGAAGAACGTGCCTGTCGCCGATATTGAAAGCATGATTGCCGCTGACAACGCCTGGGTGAAGGTCGTGCCGAACACGCGCGAAGCCACCATCCAGGACCTGACGCCGGTCGCCGTTACGGGCACCATGACCATCCCGGTCGGTCGAATCCGAAAACTGGCCATGGGCGACGACTACGTCGGCGCCTTCACCATCGGTGACCAGCTGCTCTGGGGCGCGGCAGAACCGCTGCGCCGCATGCTGCGCATTCTGCTGTCGGCATAGTCGGTGAAGACCGCGTCGCAGTGCTTCAAGCTGGCTTGAAATGTGCGTCAGCGTCACCTCGAACAAGGTCACGCTGACGCAGCGATCCTGTCGCGTCGGCGTGACTTTTGTCACAATCAAGGTACGTTGTCGCACAACAAACGCAGACAGCTCACAATTTTGAGGACATATGACGACGATCACCCCTGAGTCCAAGCGCACGACAAGCGGCATCACCCCGCGTGCACCACACACCATGCGACCATTGGGTGCGGTGGCTTTGTTGCTGGGCCTCGCATGGGGCCAAGCCCATGCGCTGTCATTGGGCAGGTTGTCGGTGCAATCGGCCTTGGGTGAACCGCTGCGGGCCGAGATCGCTGTGCCCGACATCACACCCGACGAAGCGGCCAGCCTGAAAGCCACGCTGGCCTCGCCAGAGGCCTTCAAAGCCGCAGGCGTCGAGTACAACAGCAGCCTGGCCAACATCCGTGTTGTATTCGAACAACGCAACAATGGGCGAGCCGCACTGGTATTGACCAGCACCCGCCCATTCACCGAGCCCTTCCTGGACCTGATTCTGGAAGCCAATTGGGCCAACGGCAAAATCTCCCGTGATTACACCCTGCTGCTCGACCCGCCCAGCCTGACAGCCCCTGCCCCGGTCACCGAAGCCGTGGTGCCTGCACCCGCTGGTGCAGCCCCCCAGACCAGCACACGCCCGTCTGCGGCAAAGCCCCCCGTACAGCCGCGGCCGGCGCGCGTGCCCTCAGCAACACCCAAGGCGACGGCACCCGTCCCCGTGACAGCTCCCAGCACAGAGGGAGATGGCGCAACGCAGCAAGTGGTGGTCAAGCCAGGCGACACCGCAGGCCGGATCGCCGCAGCCACCAAGCCCGTTGGCATCTCGCTGGACCAGATGCTGCTGGCCCTGCTTGGCAGCAACCCGCAGGCTTTCCTGGAGCGCAATGTCAACCGTTTGCGCGCCGGTGCGGTGCTCAATGTGCCCACCGCCGAACAGGCGGCGGCCACGCCACCCGAACAAGCGAGCCAGGCCATCGTGGCGCAGAGCCGCGATTTCAACGCCTTTCGGGCCAAGCTGGCGGCCAATGTCGCAGCCACACCAGAGGCCAAGCCCACGCGCCAGGCCGCCGGCAAGGTCGAGGCCCGCGTCGAGGACAAACAAGCCACAGCCGCCATCCCCGACAAATTGCAACTGTCCAAAGGCAGTGTCACGGCAGGCGGTAAAGCCAGCCCTGAAGAAACATTGGCCCAGGCACGGGAAAACCAGGCCGCTGCAACACGCGCAGCCGAGTTGTCCAAAAACCTGGACGACCTGACAAAACTGACGGGCAAGGCACCGGCAGGCGCCAGCCCGGCCACGGGAGCCGCCAGTTCGGCCAGTGCGCCGGTACCGGGCGTGCCCATCGCCATGGGCAACAGCGCGGCCAGTGCGGCGACTCCCGCAGCGCCAGCCAGCAGCCCATCGTCGACGCCAGTCGCCGCCGCCAGTGGGCCAGCGACCGCGGCCAGTGCGAAAGCCGCGCCAACGCCTGCACAGGCACCGGTGGCCCCAGAGGCTGAGGGTTTCTTTGAAGGGTCTGGCTTTTTGCTTGGTTTGGGTGCGTTGCTGGCCTTGCTCCTGGGTTTGGCCTTGTTCCGCGCCCGCCAGCGCAAAAACGACAACCGTCCCAGCGCTTTCATGGACAGCCTGGTACAGGCCGACCCGATGTACGGCTCCAGCGGTGGACAGCGCGTTGACACCCGTGAGAAGGACAGCGGCAACTCGACCATGGGCTTTTCGCCCAGCCAGCTGGATGCCGCTTCCGACGTTGACCCGGTGGTAGAAGCCGAGGTGTACCTGGCCTATGGCCGCGATGTGCAGGCGGAAGAAATCCTCAAGGAAGCTTTGCGGACACACCCGACGCGGGTGTCCATCCATGTCAAGCTGGCCGAGATTTACGCCAAGCGGCGCGACAGCAAGGCATTTGAAACTTCCGTCGCGCAAGTCGCCGCCTTGACACAGAGCACCGGACCCGACTGGGCCCACGTACAGACCCTGAGCCAGCAGCTGGATCCCTCCACCGTGCTGTTGCAAACGGCTGCGCCAGCGCCTGAGGTGGCAACAGTTGCGGACACACCGGCCCCCACAGAACCACCGGCAACACCCGTGCCAGCGCCAAGTCCAACCATGGCCGCACCAGAGAATTTGCCCCCCCTGGACCTCGACATGGACTTTTCGCCGGGCGCCGATTTGCACACGCCCGTCGCAACGGCCGCGCCTGCACCCATGTTCACCGCGCCCGACGCAGCACCTGCAGCGCTCGACATGCTGGACTTCAAGCTGGACCAACTGGACATGGCCCCCAGCACGGACAGCGCAACGGCCACGCCAGGCGTGTCGTCGGAACGGCTGGAGGTGAAGCTGGAACTGGCCAGCGAGTTCATGGCCATTGGCGACGACGAGGGCGCGCGCGCGCTGGTCCAGGAAGTCCTGGCAGAAGCCACGGGCGACCTGAAAGCCCGCGCGCAAAAGTTGCTGACCAGCCTGCGCTGAGCAGGTTCAAGCTTGCGCATCGCCCTCGGCATCAGCTACAACGGCTCGGCCTACCAGGGCTGGCAAAGCCAGCTCAGTGGCCAGACGGTCCAGGACAAGCTGGAGACGGCGCTGGCGCAGTTTGCGACCCAACCCGTCTCCACGCTGTGTGCTGGCCGCACCGACGCCGGCGTGCACGGCCTGATGCAGGTCGTTCACTTTGACACCCACCTACAGCGCGACGCGTCGTCCTGGGTGCGCGGCACCAACCGGTTCCTGCCTGCCGACATCGCGGTGCAATGGGCGCAGCCGGTGCCCGACAGCTTCCATTGCCGCGCCAGCGCCACCGCCCGCCGCTACAGCTATGTGCTGCTCGAATCGCCGGTGCGCCCGAGCGTGGAGGCCGGCCGCGTCGGCTGGGTGTTCCGCCCGCTGGACGGTGAAGCGATGCAACAGGCCGCCCAGCACCTGTGTGGTGAGCACGATTTCACCTCATTCCGAGCGTCCTCCTGCCAGGCGAAATCCCCGGTCAAGACCTTGCAGCCGATTGGCATCCACCGGCGCGCTGCCACCGCAGGCAGCGCCTACTGGCGCTTTGACTTCGAGGCCAATGCCTTTTTGCACCACATGATCCGCAACCTGATGGGCTGTCTGGTCGCCGTGGGCCAGGGCGCCCAAGCCCCAGGCTGGTTGCGCACGGTGCTGGCCGCCCGGGACCGCGATGCCGCCGCCCCGACCTTCTCGCCCGACGGCCTGTACTTTTTGGGCCCGGTCTACGACGCCCACTGGGGACTGCCAACGCGCACGGCTGCGTATGATTGGCTGCCATGACGCGAACCAGAATCAAGATTTGCGGCCTAACTCGCGAGCAGGATGTGGACGCCGCGGTGGCCGCCGGTGCCGACGCGGTCGGCTTTGTGCTGTACGACAAAAGCCCCCGCTGCGTCAGCGTCCAGCGCGCCGCCGAGCTGGTCCGCCGGCTGCCGCCGTTCATCACTCCGGTGCTGCTGGTGGTGAACGAAGATGCTACAAAAATAAGAGCATTCTCTGCAGAAATACCACAGGCTTTGCTGCAATTTCATGGTGACGAGACGCCGGAACAGTGCCTGCAGGCCACCGGCAACGGAAAGGCGCCCTTTTTGCGCGCCGCCCGCATTCCGCTGGGGTCGGACGCCGCTGCCTTCGACCTCGTAAAATACGCCCAGGATTACTCACAAGCCCAGGCCATCCTGCTCGACGCGCATGTCGAGGGGTTTGGCGGCGGCGGCAAGGCGTTCAATTGGTCACTGCTTCCTCCAAGCGTCAGCGCTCACCTCGTCTTGAGTGGTGGACTCACGCCTGCAAACGTGGGCGATGGCATTGCCACGCTGCGGCCGCGCTGCACAACGCTGGCCGTTGACGTGAGCTCAGGCGTCGAGGTGTCCAAGGGCATCAAGAGCGCCGAAAAAATACAGCAGTTCATTGCGGCCGTGCGGGCCGCCGATGCACAACTCGCCAACCCGGCATGACCGGCCAGCCCCTGGCCGGGCAAACTTGAATTCAGGCCACGATGACCACCTACCAGCAACCCGACCCTACAGGCCACTTCGGCGTCTACGGCGGCAGCTTCGTCAGTGAAACGCTGACCCACGCCATCAACGAGCTGCGCGATGCCTATGCCCAATACCAGCACGACCCGGCCTTTCTGGCCGAATTCAAGTCGGAGCTGAAACACTTCGTCGGCCGGCCTTCGCCCATCTACCATGCGGCCCGCATGAGCCGCGAGCAGGGCGGCGCGCAGATCTACCTGAAGCGCGAAGACCTGAACCACACCGGCGCCCACAAGATCAACAACACCATAGGCCAGGCCATGCTGGCCAAACGCATGGGCAAGCCGCGTGTGATCGCCGAAACCGGTGCCGGCCAGCACGGCGTGGCCACCGCCACCATCTGTGCCCGCTACGGCCTGGAATGCGTGGTCTACATGGGCAGCGAAGACGTCAAACGCCAGAGCCCCAACGTCTACCGCATGAAGCTGCTGGGTGCCACCGTGGTGCCGGTGGAGTCCGGCAGCAAGACGCTGAAAGACGCGCTGAACGAGGCCATGCGCGACTGGGTCGCCAACGTGGACAACACCTTCTACATCATCGGCACCGTGGCCGGCCCCCACCCCTACCCGATGATGGTGCGCGATTTTCAGAGCGTGATCGGCGAAGAGTGCCTGACCCAGATGCCGGAGTTCACCGGGGGCCCGCAGCCCGATGCGGTGATCGCCTGCGTCGGCGGTGGCAGCAACGCCATGGGCATTTTCTATCCCTACATCAACCACACCAGCACACGGTTGATCGGCGTGGAGGCGGCCGGCGAAGGCATGGACAGCGGCAAACATTCGGCCTCACTGCAACGCGGCCTGCCGGGTGTGCTACATGGCAACCGCACCTACGTGCTGCAGAACGAGGACGGCCAGGTCACCGAGACGCACAGCATCAGCGCGGGCCTGGACTACCCCGGCGTGGGCCCTGAACACGCGTTCCTGAAAGACATTGGCCGGGCGGAATACGTGGGCATCACCGACGCCGAGGCGCTGGCGGCTTTCCACTACCTGTGCCGCACCGAGGGCATCATCCCGGCGCTGGAGTCCAGCCACGCGGTGGCCTACGCGATGAAGCTCGCAAAAACCATGCGTGCCGACCAATCGATTCTCGTCAACCTCTCGGGCCGGGGCGACAAGGACATTGGCACCGTGGCCGATTTGAGCAACGCCGATTTTTACTGCCGGCCGAGCTGCAAGGGGCAGTCGGTCAAAGGTGGCGAACACACCGTGAAAGTTGTGAAATGAGCCGGATCAGCACGACCCTCGACAAGCTGAAGTCCCAAAACCGCACGGCACTGATTCCCTATGTCACCGCTGGTTTCCCGTTCCCCGGCATCACGCCCGCGCTGATGCACGGCATGGTAGATGCTGGTGCCGACATCATCGAACTCGGGGTGCCGTTTTCGGACCCCAGCGCCGACGGCCCGGTGATCCAGCAAGCCGGCGAAAAAGCCCTGGCCTTCGGTATTGGCCTGGCGCAGGTGCTGACCATGGTGCGCGACTTCCGCACACAAGACACCACCACGCCGGTGGTGCTGATGGGTTATGCCAACCCGCTGGAGCGCTACGACATCAAACACGGTCCGGACGCCTTCATCCGCGACGCGGCCCAGGCCGGTGTCGATGGCGTGCTGGTGGTGGACTACCCGCCCGAAGAATGCGAGGCTTTCGCGGCCAAGCTGCGCGCGCACCAGATGGACCTGATCTTTCTGCTCGCGCCAACCAGCACCGAGTCGCGCATGGCGCAAATCCAGAAAGTGGCGAGTGGCTACGTGTACTACGTGTCGCTGAAAGGCGTGACCGGCGCCGGCACCCTCGATGTGGACGCGGTGGCGGCCATGTTGCCACGCATCCGCCAGCATGTGCACGTGCCCGTCGGCGTGGGTTTCGGTATCCGCGACGCGGCCACCGCCAAAGCGATCGGCGCGGTGGCCGACGCGGTGGTGATCGGCAGCAAGATCATCCAGCTGATCGACGCTCAGCCCGAAGACCAGGTGGTCCCCACCGCCTCGGCCTTCCTGCGGGACATCCGCACTGCGCTCGATTCATAATCCACCCCATCACCGTCACGGAGATCGCCCATGAGTTGGCTCGAAAAACTGCTGCCCCCCAAGATCCAACCCACCGACCCGACCGAGCGCCGCACGGTGCCCGAAGGCCTGTGGGTCAAGTGCCCGAGCTGTGAAACCGTGCTCTACAAGACCGACCTGGAACAAAACCAGAACGTCTGCCCAACCTGCACACACCACCTGCGCATTGGCGCCCGCGCCCGGCTTGACGCGTTCCTGGACGCCGAAGGCCGCTACGAGATCGGACAAGAAGTGATCCCTGTGGATGCACTCAAGTTCAAGGACAGCCGCAAGTACCCCGAGCGCCTGAAAGAAGCACTGGAAAACACCGGTGAAACCGACGCGTTGGTGGTTCTGGGTGGTGCGGTACACAGCATCAACGTGGTGGCCGCCTGTTTCGAGTTCGACTTCATGGGTGGCAGCATGGGCTCGGTGGTGGGCGAACGTTTTGTGCGTGGCGTGGAAACCGCCATCGAACAGAAGGTGCCTTTCATCTGCTTCACCGCCACCGGCGGCGCCCGCATGCAGGAAGGCCTTCTGAGCCTGATGCAGATGGCCAAAACCAATGCCGCGCTGACCCGACTGGCCAAGAAAGGCCTGCCTTACATCAGCGTGTTGACCGACCCGACCATGGGTGGTGTGTCGGCCGGCTTTGCCTTTGTGGGCGATGTGGTGATTGCCGAACCCAAGGCGCTGATCGGTTTTGCCGGTCCACGCGTGATCGAAAGCACCGTGCGGGTGACCTTGCCAGAAGGTTTCCAGCGTGCCGAGTTCCTGCAGACCAAAGGGGCGGTGGATTTCATCTGCGACCGCCGTGAGCTGCGCAAAACCATCGCCAGCACCCTGGCGATGTTGCTGCGCCAGCCAGCCGACGCCGTCAGCTGATATCGGGCTGCCTCAGAGCAGCCCGCCCAGAGTCACCGCTTGCAGGTGGGCCAGAACAATGGTGGCCACCTGCAGCAGCAGCACCAGCACCAGGGGTGACAGGTCAATGCCTCCGACCAGAGGCACGACACGCCGAAGGGGCTGCAAGACCGGCGCACACAGGCGGTCGATCAGGTGGGCCAACGGTGAGTCGGTCTGCACCCAGGACAGCACCACGTTGACGATCAGCAGCCCCATTGCCAGGGAAATGACCAGGCGGAGCGTGCCAAACAAGGCCAACACCGGCAGGGGCAACAGGCTGCCCTGTCCGCCTGCCACCAGCCACAACACCGCAAACTGCGCCAGTTCCACCAGGAACGCGGCCAGCAGGCTGGCACTGTCCACCCGCCCGACCGATGGCACCACCCGCCGCAGCGGCAACACCAGCCAGTCGGTCAAGGTGAAAATGAACTGCGCCAGCGGGTTGGCCGACTGTGAGCCCATGCCAATGCGCTGGTACTGCATGTACAACCGCAACAGGCAGGCCCCGCCCACCAGACCGGCAACAACGTCAAGCAGCAATGAAAAAATTTGGATGAACATGGGCAGGGGTGAAGTGGCTCATGGGATGATACTTTGATGTCGCCCTTGACCCTGTCCAAGCTGCCGCTGTTCCCGCTCGGAAGCGTCCTGTTCCCCGGGGGGCTGCTGCCATTGCGCATTTTCGAGGTGCGCTACCTGGACATGGTGCGCAAGTGCCACCAGGCCGGTGCACCGTTCGGCGCGGTGGCCCTCACACAAGGGCACGAAGTCCGTCAGCCAGGAGAGACCGAGGCATTCCACAGCGTCGGCACACTGGCCCGGATTGACGAACTCAGCAACCCGCAACCGGGGCTGCTGATGATCCGTTGCCATGGCGCCGAGCGTTTCCGCATCGACCAGCGGGAACAACTCCGCCATGGCCTGTGGGTGGCCAACGTGACCCAGCTCGACCCCGACCAGACCGTGCCAGTGCCTGAAGACCTGAAGCCCACCGCAGACGCACTCGCCAAGCTCATCAGCACGCTGCAGGCGCAAGGGCTGGCCGCGTCCGACCTGCCCATGCAGCCCCCCTGGCAACTGGACGACTGCGGCTGGGTGGCCAACCGCTGGAGCGAACTTTTGCCATTGCCCACGGATGCCAAGCAGCGCCTGATGTCGCTCGACAACCCGCTGCTGCGGCTGGAGCTGGCGAGCGACATGCTGGCGCGTTACCAGATTGGCGGGGCAGATGCGCCCTGAGTCCTTGCCGTGCCGCCCCTGAACCGCGCCATCCTGGCCTGGCCCCGCCCTGTCAAACAGCTGGTGGTGACCGCGTTTGACAGCCTGCTTGCGGTGTTGGCCATGTGGATCGCTTTCACGCTGCGTTTCGACACCCTGCACTGGCCTCAGGGCGGTCAATGGTGGGTGTACCTGCTGGGGCCGTCGCTGGCGGTGGCCGTCTTCACACAGCTGGGTCTGTACCACGCCATCTTCCGCTACAGCGGCCTCGCCGCCATGGCTGCCACGGCGAAAGCCGTGGCCCTGTACAGCGCTTTGCTGGTGTTGGCGCTGGTCTGGCTGCAGTCGCTCGGGTTCGCCGCCATCCCGCGCAGCCTGGGCATCCTGCAACCGCTGATTTTTCTGTTGCTGATTGTGGCCAGCCGCGCCATGGCCGGGTCATGGCTGGCACAGCGGTCCGGGAACCGCCGCCAGGCAGGGCGCCGGTTGCTGATTTATGGCGCCGGCAGTGCCGGGGTTCAAACCGCTGCAGCGATTGCCAGCACGACACAGTTTGTCCTGTTGGGTTTTGTGGACGACGACCCGAGCAAGGCGGGCCGCAGCATCAATGGCCTGCCGGTTTACACACCGCATCAGGCGCCAGACACGGTGGACCAGCTCGGCGTGACCGACATCCTGCTCGCCGTGCCCAGCGCCACCCGGGAGCGGCGCAACCAGATTGTCGAAAACCTGCGGCCGTTGCCGGTGCATGTGCGCACCCTGCCCGGTCTGGCAGACCTGGCCAGTGGCCGCGTGACGGTACAAGACTTCCGCGAACTTGACATCGAAGACCTGCTGGGGCGCGAACCGGTGCCCCCCCAGCGCGAATTGCTGGTGCGCAACCTGACCGGCAAAACCGTGCTGGTCACCGGCGCAGGTGGCAGCATTGGCAGCGAACTGTGCCGCCAGATCATTCTGGAAAGTCCCCGCCAACTGGTGCTGTTCGACCACAACGAATTCGGGCTCTACCGCACCCACCAGGAACTGCTGTCGCTCTCAGAACAGCAGGGGCTGACCGTCGACATCACCGCGATTCTGGGCAGTGTCTGCAACTTCGAGCGGGTCAGCGACATCTGCAACCGCTACCGGCCCGACACTGTGTACCACGCCGCCGCCTACAAACACGTTCCACTGGTGGAATTCAACCCGGTGGAAGGCATTCTGAACAACGTGCTGGGCACGCTCCAGGTGGCACAGGCGGCGTTGAACGTTGGCGTTGCCCACTTTGTTCTGATATCCACCGACAAAGCGGTGCGCCCGACCAACGTGATGGGTGCCAGCAAACGGCTGGCAGAAATGGTGCTGCAAGCGCTGGCCGCACGCGACACGGCCAACGCCGCCACACGCTTTGTCATGGTGCGCTTTGGCAATGTGCTGGGCTCCAGCGGCAGCGTGGTGCCCCTGTTCCGCCAACAGCTCGCCGCTGGCGGGCCGCTGACCGTGACCCACACCGAGGTCACCCGGTACTTCATGACGATCCCCGAGGCCGCCCAACTGGTGCTGCAGGCCGGTGCCATGGCCACCGGCGGCGAGGTGTTTGTGCTCGACATGGGCACCCCGGTGCGCATCCTGGACCTGGCCCAGCGCATGGTCACCCTGTCGGGCCTGCGTGTGCGGGACGCCGGCCACCCTGACGGCGACATCGAGATCGCCATCACCGGTCTGCGCCCGGGTGAAAAGCTCTACGAGGAACTGCTGACCGGTGACAACCCGCAGCCCACGGACCACCCGCGCATCATGCAGGCCCGGGAGGGCTTTGTGGCCTGGGAAACACTCAGCCCAGACCTGCAACGGCTGGCTGCCGCACTCCAGGCCAACGATGTCGCCATGGCCCTGGCCATTTTGCAGCGGCTGGTGCCAGAGGCGACGCTGAGCCGCCCGCCTTCGCCCTTGCACACCGTGGCATGACCGCGCTCCGCTTCCGCAGCTTGCGCTCGTCGGCGTTCTGGTCGCTGATGGGCGACATCGTGCCCATGCTGGCGGCCATGGCCGTGGCACCCGCGCTCCTCAAGGCGCTGGGCGCAGAGCGTTTGGGGGTGCTGTCGCTGATCTGGGTGTTCGTCGGCTACTTCAGCTTTCTCGACCTTGGCCTGGGGCGCGCGGTCACGGTGGCGGTCGCGTCTGCCCGACATGGCCCCACCGGAAACCACAGCGCAGAACTCCGCATCACAGGGTCGGCCGTCGTTGCGCTGCTGGCCTTGGGAACTGCGGGGGCCATGGTGCTGGGCCTGTTGGCGCAGTTCGGCACGCTGCCGCTGCAACTGTCTTCTGCCGCGCTGGTGGCCGAAGTCCGCACCGCGCTGTTGTGGATGCTGCCCAGCCTGCCGCTGCTGCTGGCGTCTTCGGCCATGCGCGGCCATCTGGAAGGCATTGGCGCCTTCCGGGCGCTGAACCTGATCCGCATCCCTGCGGGCGTGATGCTCGCTGCGGGCCCGTTCCTGACCGCGCAGTTCACGCCCGACCTCACCTGGGCCACGATCAGCCTGCTGGCGGTGCGCGTGGCACAACTGCTGGCACTGACCGCGGTACTCGCCCACCACCAACAACTGCCCATGCCAAGGCTGCTGGCGCGGATGGCCGCCGCCTGCGACTGGCCACAGCTCCGACAGCTGCTGTCGTTCGGTGGCTGGATGACGGTGAGCAGCGTGCTGGGGCCCGTCATCGTCTATGCCGACCGGTTTGTCATTGGCCTGCTGGTCAGCGCCAGTGCGGTCAGCCTGTACGCGATTCCCTTTGACGTGGTGTCACGCTTTCCGGTGTTGATTGCGTCGGCCTGCAGCGTGCTGTTGCCCGAACTGGTGAGGGTCTCGGCCCAGGTCGCGCAGGGGCAGATCACAGCCACCGCATGGCAGGCGGTGCTGCGCCGGGCCACCGGCATCGCGGGCGGCCTGGTGCTGGTGGGCACTGGCATCGGCTGGTGGGTGTTGCCCGATTTCATGGTCTGGTGGATGGGCGCCAGCTTCGCCGCCGACGCCACGCTGGTGGCCCAGGTGCTGCTGATCGCGTTTGCCATCAACGCGCTGGCGCAAATCCCGTACACCGGCCTGCTGGCCCTGGGCCAGACACGCACCATTGCCACCATCCACTTGCTGGAGTGCCTGCCCTACTTGGCCTGCCTCTGGTGGGCCGTGTCCCACCACGGGCTGCTGGGCGCCGCGGTGGTTTGCATCGCACGTGGGCTGGTAGATTACGGGCTGCTGGCGCTGGCCTGCCACCGCAGTGGACGCCACCTGACAACCCGCCACACGACCTGACAGATGCAGACGTACACCGACAAAGACACCCACTACTTTGGCCACGTCCGGCGCGAGGTCGAACCCGCCTTGCCGACGCAGTGTGGCCGTGTGCTGGAACTGGGCTGTGGTGCGGGCGCCACCTTGGGCTGGCTGCGCCAGCGGCCTGGCACCACCCACACCACCGGCATCGAGATTTTTGCCGATGCCGCCGCGCGTGCGGCCCAGCAGGCCGACGTGGTGCATTGCCTCGACTTTGAACGCAACACCCTGCCGGAGCCCCACACCGCGTTCGACACCATCCTCTGCCTGGACGTGCTGGAACACATGGTCGACCCCTGGCAGGTGGTTCACCGGCTGGTCACCCAGCACCTGGCGCCCGGCGGCACGCTGGTGGTGACCGTCCCCAACATCCAGCACCACACGGTGGTGTTGCCGCTGCTGCTGAAGGGCCGCTGGCAGTACGAAGAGGCCGGCATTCTGGACCGCACCCACCTGCGTTTCTTCTCGCGCCACTCGGCCGTGTCTTTGCTGGCGCATGCCGAGCTTTCGCCGGCCACCTGCACGCCACTGAGCTTTGCAGAAAACCGCCTCAAGCGGGTCATCAACCAGGCCACAGGCCGCCTGTTTGAAGGCCTGATCACGCCCCAGTACCTGCTGAGCGCACGCAAACACCCCGGCGGCGGGTTGCGTTGAGCGCTCCGAAAGTCACCGTCGTTGTGCTGAACTGGAACGGCTGGGCCGACACCCTGCGCTGCCTCGCCTCGCTGCAAACACTCGAAGCCCCGGCGCCCCACATCGTTTTGGTGGACAACCACTCCAGCGACGGTTCGGTGGCGAAAATCCGCCAGGTTTTTCCAGCGCTGGAGATTCTGGAAACCTCCGCCAACCTCGGCTTTGGCGGGGGCTGCAACGTCGGCATGCGCCACGCGCTGGCGCAGGGTGCCGACTTCATCTGGCTGGTCAACAGCGACGCGACGGTGGGGCCACAGACCCTGTCCGCCATGCTGCACGCCGCGGCGAACCAACCGGCCGTCGGCGCCGTCGGCTCGGTCATCTGCGAGCTGGCAGAACCCGAACGTGTCGAGCTGTGGGGCGGTGGGCAGGTCAACCTCTGGCTGGGCCGGTCCAGCCCGCTGAAGGCGCCCGGAGAGCTGGCCTTTGTGTCCGGTGCTTCCATGCTGTTGCGGGCCAGTGCGTTGCGCCAGGTGGGCCTGTTCGACGACCAACGTTTTTTCATGTACTGGGAAGACACCGACCTCGGCTTCCGTTTGCGCCAGCACGGCTGGCAACTCGCCACCGCCACCGGTTCACGCGTCTGGCACAAAGGCTCGGGCAGCCTCGGCAAAGGCAGCCCGCAGATCGACACGTACTTCGTCTGTTCTGCGCTGCGCTTCTTCCGCCAACACGCGCCTTGGCCCGCGCTGGCCAGCGCCTGCCTGGTGGCATCGCTGTTGGCCAAACGGTTGTTGCTGGGCCAATGGCCGCGCGTGCAGGCCGTGTGGCGGGGGCTGCGTGCCGCATGAGCGCCGTTGTGCCCGTCTCGGTGGTGGTTCCGTGCTTTCGGTGTGCCGACACCATTGCCCGTGCGCTGGCCTCGGTCGCGGCACAAACCGCGCGCCCACAGGCGGTCATCCTGGTGGACGATGCCAGCGGTGACACGACCGCCGCGACGCTGCAGCGTCTGCAGGCCAGCTACCCTGCAGGCTGGATCACGGTCATCACCCTGCCGGTCAACCAGGGGGCGGCCACGGCGCGCAACGCTGGCTGGGGGGCGGCCACCACCCGCCACGTGGCTTTTCTCGATGCGGACGATTCCTGGCATCCGGACAAGCTGGCGCTGCAACATGCCTTCATGCAAAGCCACCCGGACGTGGTGGTCACAGGGCACCGTTTCATACAAGCCCAGAGTGACGCGTATGGCACGCCGCCAGACTACCCACCGCTGGTGGCATCGCCCGTGCCCCACCACGCCATAGCCCCCTGGCAGGTGCTGTTCAAGAACCCGTTCATCACGCCGTCCCTGATGCTGCGGACCGACGCGCCCCTGCGGTTTCCGGTGGGCCAACGCTACATGGAAGACCACCTGCTGTTGATGCAACTCGCGCTGCGCGGTGCACCCATGGTGCGCATCGACCTGCCGCTGGCCTGCATCCACAAAGACCGTTACGGGCAGGCGGGCCTGAGTGCGCACATGGGCGCCATGCACCAGGCCGAACTCGACAACCTGCAGCGGCTGGTGCGCGATGGCGACCTGTCTGCCACCGCCGGTTGGGTGCTGCGCTGGTATGTGCGGCTGAAGTTCGTTCGCCGCCAGCTGCTGGTGGCGCTGCGACGGCGGGGTGCGGCCTGATGCCCGCCAGTGCCATGCCGCCGCATGTCGTGGTGCTGCTCGCGGCCCACAACGGTGCACGCTGGATCGGCGCGCAGCTCGACAGCATCCTGGCGCAGCAGGGTGTGTCCTTGCAGGTGCTGGTGAGCGACGACGCGTCCACCGACACCACACGCGAACTGGTGCTGGCGCGCGCGGCCACCGATGCGCGCGTGACGCTGCTGCCCGCGAACGGCCCCTTCGGCTCGGCGGCTGCGAATTTTTTTGCGCTGCTGGCGTCGCTGGGTCGGCTGGGTACCGCACCCACCGCCGTGGCCCTCGCCGACCAGGACGACGTCTGGCACCCGGACAAGCTGCAACGCGCCCTGACCGCCATGCAGACACGAAATGCCGCGGCCGTCTCCGGCAGCGTGCTGGCCTTCTGGCCCGATGGCCGGCAGCAACTGCTGCAAAAAAGCCAGCCACTGCGCGCCGCCGACCATTTGTTCGAGTCCGCCGGGCCGGGGTGCACCTACGTGTTGCGCGGCGACGTGGCGCTGCGCCTGTCGGCCTGGGTGGTGGCCCACAAAGACGCCTTGAAACGCATCGCGTTCCACGACTGGTTCGTCTACGCCTGGGTCAGAACCCAGGGCGGGTTGTGGTGGATCGACCCCGTGCCGTGTATGAACTACCGGCAGCATGACCACAACGTGTTCGGCGCCCGTGCCGGCTGGCGCGGGCTCGCCCGGCGCGGCCAGATGCTGTTTGGCCCCTGGTACCGCCAACAGGTTCTGGCGATTGCCCATGCCTGCGGTGCCGACCACCACCCGCTCATCGCCCGGCTGCAGCGCGACCGGTGGCGTGACCGCTGGGCCTTGGTTTGCCAGGTGGGCGCCATGCGGCGCAAACCCCTGGACCGGCTGGTGCTGGCCGTGGCCCTGCTGTTCCGCCCGAGAGGTGCACCGTGACCGTGGCCATCACCGGCGTCAACGGCTTCATTGGCCGGGCACTGGCGGCGCACCTGGTGGCGCGAGGCACCCGCGTGCTGGGCCTGTCGCGCCAGGGCACCACGCTGCCCGGCGTGGACAACCGGTGCACAGGCGACCGGCCCAACGCCCACACGCTGGCCCGGGCGCTGGCAGGCGCCAGCACCGTGGTGCACCTGGCGGCCAAGGCCCACCAGACCGACGCGGCGCTGCGGCAGGACGACGGCGAGTTCGACGTGAACCTGCAGCTGACCGACGCCCTGCTGACCGCCAGCCAGCAGGCGGGTGTGCAACGGCTGGTCTACCTCAGCTCCATTGGTGTGAACGGCCAGCGCACCACCGGCCGCGCCTTCACCGAGCGCGATGCACCGGCACCAGTGCAGGCCTATGCGCGCAGCAAGTGGCGGTGTGAACAGCGCGTGCGGGCGTTCAGCGCAGCCACTGGCCTGCCGCACGTGGTCTTGCGGCCACCGCTGGTGTACGGCCCGCAGGCACCGGGCAACTTTGGCTGGCTGGTGCGTGTGCTGGGCCAAGGCTGGCCGCTGCCACTGGCCGCGGTGCACAACCGCCGCCACTTCATTGGCCTCGACAACCTGGTGGACGCGATCACGCTCTGCCTGACCCACCCCGCCGCCGTGAACCAGACCTTTGTGGTCGCAGACAGCGAGGCCACGGCCACGCCCGACTTTCTGCGCCTCGCCGCCGACGCACTGCACCGCCCCGCGCGGCTCTGGCCGGTGCCCGTGCCGCTGCTGCGCTGGGCCGCCCACCTGGCCGGGCAAGCCCAGGCCATCGACCGGCTGTGCGACTCTCTGGAAGTGGACAGCACTGCGCTGCGCCAGCACACCGGCTGGCAACCGCCGTTCACACTCGCCGAAGGCCTGGCCCGTGCCATGCAGACAGGCCCCGCGCCATGAAACGCGCTGTGGACATCGCCGTGGTGCTGCTGGCGCTGGTGGTGCTGGCCGTGCCCATGCTGGTGGTGGCGCTGCTGGTCAAACGCACCTCGGTGGGGCCGGTGCTGTACTGGTCGGACCGCGTCGGCCGCCACAACCGGATCTTCCGCATGCCCAAGTTCCGCAGCATGCGCACCGACGCGCCGGTGGTCGCCACCCACCTGCTGACCGACCCCCACGCCTGGCTCACACCGATAGGCCCCTTCCTGCGCAAAAGCAGCCTGGACGAACTGCCGCAGCTCTGGAGCATCCTGCGCGGTGACATGAGCCTGGTCGGCCCCCGGCCGGCGCTGTACAACCAGCACGACCTCATCACCCTGCGCACGCAGGTGGGCGTACACCGCCTCACCCCGGGCCTGACGGGCTGGGCCCAGGTCAATGGCCGCGACGAGCTGCCGCTGGAAGCCAAAGTGGCGCTGGACCACTGGTACCTGCAGCACCAATCGCTGGCGCTGGACCTGCGCATTCTGTGGCGCACCGCACGCAAGGTGCTGCACGGGGACGGGGTAGCCCACTGAACCTAAAATAGCGGGCTTCAGGCCAGCTCTGGTCTTTCTTTTTTCGCCCGCACCCATGTCCGACACCACGCCCGCCGCCCTGCCCCAAGACGAGAACCAACTGGTCGCCGAACGGCGCGACAAGCTCAAGGCGATCCGCGCCGCCCAGGCCGAGGGCAAAGGCGTGGCCTTTCCGAACGACTACAAGCCCACCGACCACGCGGAGAAGCTGTTCGCAGCACACGGTGAAAAAACCGCCGAAGACCTGGTGGCGCTGAACGCCACCGCCAAAGTGGCCGGCCGCATGATGCTCAAGCGCGTGATGGGCAAAGCCAGCTTTGCCACGCTGCAGGACGCGTCCTTCGGCCCCAGCCAGGGCCGCATCCAGATCTACGTGGCGCGCGACGAGATTGGCGAGGAGCTGTACGCCCAGTTCAAGCACTGGGACCTGGGCGACATCGTGGCGGCCGAAGGCCGGTTGTTCAAGACCCGCACCGGCGAGCTGTCGATCCACGTCACCGGCCTGCGCCTGCTGACCAAGAGCCTGCGCCCCATGCCGGACAAGTTCCACGGCATCGCCGACCAGGAAGTGAAGTACCGCCAGCGCTACATCGACCTGATGATGGACGCCGAGACGCGCCAGCGTTTCGTGGCGCGCAGCAAGGCGGTCAGCGGCCTCCGCGAGTTCATGGTCGGCCACGGCTTTCTGGAAGTGGAAACGCCGATGCTCCACCCCATTCCCGGTGGCGCCAACGCACGCCCCTTCACCACCCACCACAACGCACTCGACCAGCAGATGTTCCTGCGCATCGCGCCCGAGCTGTACCTGAAGCGGCTGATCGTCGGCGGTTTTGAGCGGGTGTTTGAGATCAACCGCAACTTCCGCAACGAAGGCATCTCGGTCCGCCACAACCCCGAGTTCACCATGATGGAGTTCTACGCGGCCTACTGGAACTACCAGGACCTGATGAACTTCACCGAGGCACTGGTCCGCGACGCGGCGCAAAAAGCCGTGGGCACACTGCAGCTCACCTACGGCGGCCAACCGGTGGACCTGAGCCAGCCGTTCGAGCGCCTCACCATCCGCGAAGCCATCCTCAAACACACCGACGCCGGCACGAACGTGGACGACGCGGTCTGGCTGACGAACGCGCTGAAAAAGCTCGGCAAGAAGGAAGACAAAGACATGCTCGCCACCCGCTCGCTGGCGGGCCTGCAGGTGATGTACTTTGAAGAGACGGTGGAAGACAAGCTCTGGAACCCGACCTTCATTTGCGAGCACCCGGTGGAGATCTCGCCCCTGGCCCGTGCCAGCGACACGCACCCCGAGGTGACCGAGCGCTTTGAGCTCTACATCACTGGCCGCGAATTCGGCAACGGCTTCTCGGAGCTGAACGACGCCGAAGACCAGGCGGCGCGCCTGCAGTCGCAGGTGGACGCCAAAGACAGCGGCGACGACGAAGCGATGTACTACGACCACGACTTCGTGCGTGCACTCGAATACGGCATGCCACCCACCGGCGGCTGCGGCATCGGCATCGACCGCCTGATGATGCTGCTGACCGACAGCGCCAGCATCCGCGACGTGATCTTGTTCCCGGCGCTGAAACACCAGGCGGGCTGAAGCCCCCAGAGCGGCTTTTTTAGCCTTTTTGGGCCCTTTTTGGCTTCTGGACGGCCTCTTAGCGACCTCCACAGGCCATTTTTAAGAAAAATCGGCCTCAAGCCCTAGTGAAACCTGGCGGTACAGCTATGAATACAGTAGCAAACCCGGTGCTGCGCTATCTCGGCGGCTACCCCGCCCCGGTGCTGGAGCAGGTGCGCCAGCTGGTGGCCAGCCAGCGCCTGGGCGAGGTGCTGTTGAAGCGGTACCCCAACACCCACGGCGTGCGCACCGACCGCGCGCTGTACGACTACGTGACCGACCTCAAAAGCCAGTACCTGCGCGGTGCCGAGCCGTTGAGCAAGGTGGTGTTTGACAGCAAGCTGCACGTCATTGCCCACGCGCTGGGCACCCACACCACCGTCTCACGGGTGCAGGGCAACAAGCTCAAGGCCAAGCGCGAAATCCGCGTGGCGACGCTGTTCAAACAGGTGCCGGCCGAGTTCCTGAAAATGATTGTGGTGCACGAGTTGGCGCACCTGAAAGAGAAGGCGCACGACAAGGCCTTCTACCAGCTCTGCACCCACATGGAGCCGGACTACCACCAGTTCGAGTTTGACCTGCGGCTCTACCTGACGCAGGTGGAACTGGTGGGCCCGCTGGCGTGGCCCGCAGAGGGCAGCGCAAACGCCTAACGTGGTTTGAGGTTGCCGCAGTCGGCGGTCAGCCATTGGCCGGACTGGGCCATGTCAATCTGCTCTGGCTTGTTGTTCACCACCGTTTTCACCTTGAACTGGCCGGTATAAGCCGTGGGCTTGCTGAAGGTCAGCGTGCCCTCGCCGCTGGAAGGCGGGTTGCCTTTGCACTCGAACGCCACCTTCACGGTGCTGGCGCTGAGGCGCTCCACCTTCTGGGTGCAGCCTTCCTGCTGGGGCATGCGGTCCAGTTCGGCCTGCTCTTTGCTGATGCAGACCTTGACGCTGTTGCCCTTGGGGCCAATGCCCAGGCCCTGCTTGGCCATCATCTGCTCCACCATCTTGCGCTGCTCGGGCGGCATGTTGGCCAGTTGCTGCTGCATCTGCGCCATGGCATTTTCCATCTGGCCGCCCTGGGTCTTCATGGTGAAGCTGTGTTCCCACAGGCCAGGCTGCATTTTTTGCACCTGCGCCATGGCCTGGCTGGCCAGCACACCGGCGGCCAGCGCCCACGCCACGTTGCGGATGGTTCGGCTCATCTGTCTTCTCCCTGCATTGGTTGCATCTGTGGCATCGGTTGTGAACAACCGGTTTTTACCAGATGTGGCCTGCAGGGAAAAGCGGGCATGCCGCCCGGTTCAGCGTGGCTCGTTGTGGCTGCGTGGTGTTTCGCGCACCACCTGGGCGTCTTCCACGTCGTTGAGGGCATGGCGGCGAGCGCTCTGTGGCGCGTCTTCGCCCTGCCCCGGCTTGGGCCAGACACGCTGCGCGGTGTAGCGCTTGTACTGTTCAAACGCGGCCCAGGGCGCGGGTTTGCGGCCCGTGACCAGCGCCTTGAGCACGCCCCACACCAGCCAGACCAGCGCCACCGACAGCAACACGGCGGCAATCACCAAGGCGGAGAGCAGCATCACGCCGCGCACCACGAATTGCAACACGCGGGCGGGGAACGGCAAAGGGTCTGGCGGCATCATGCGAGGAGAAAATTGGGCAAACATGCCCAGTAGCTGGCTGCATGTTCGCCGGTTTCAAGCCATGTCATCGCATCATTGTGTAACCGGGGTGAGGGAGACGTCCCACTCAGGGCAGCAGGCCCATGGCGTGCATGTAGGCCGGCTCCAGCATCAGCGCGTCCCAGTCGGGTGCGGGTTGGCGCGGCAGCAGGGCCAGGCGGCGTTGTTCGCTGGACTCCAGCATCTCCCACTCGCCCTTGAGCTGCGCCTCGGTCAGACCGGCCAGCAGTTCGTCCACCGGCTGGCCGTCGCCCACGCTCTGGTTGCACAACAGCACCATGTCGCAGCCGGCGTTCAGCGCCACCACCGCCGCGTGCGCGTAACTGACCTGCACGCCGTCAATGACGCGGGCACCGGCCATGCTCAGGTCGTCGCTGAACACCGCGCCGCCAAACCCCAGCTGGCCACGCAGGATGTAATTCAGCCACTTCTCCGAGAACCCCGCCGGGCGGGCGTCCACCTTGGGGTAAATCACATGGGCGGGCATGACCGCGGTGAGGGTGGTGTTGAGCCAGTCGTAAGGTGCGGCGTCGTCGGCCAGGATGGCTTTGAGGCTGCGGCGGTCAACGGGAATGTCGGTGTGCGAGTCGGCCTTCACAAAACCGTGGCCGGGGAAGTGCTTGCCGCAGTTGGCCATGCCGGCCTGCAGCAGGCCGTGCATCAGGCTTTTGGCGAGCATGGCGACCATGCGCGGGTCGCGGGCGAAGGCGCGGTCGCCGATCACACCGCTGGCGCCAAAGTCGAGGTCCAGCACCGGGGTGAAGCTGAAGTCCACGCCGCAGGCGCGCAGTTCAGACGCCAGCACGTAGCCACAGGCGGTGGCGGCGTTGGTGGCGGCCAGGGCGTCTTTCAGCCACAGCTCGCCCAAAGCACGCATCGGCGGCAAATGGGTGAAGCCGCCGGTGCGGAAGCGCTGCACCCGGCCGCCCTCGTGGTCCACACAGATCAGCAGGTCGCGGCGCACTTTTTTGATGTCGGCGCACAGCGCGCTGAGCTGGCTGCGGTCTTGCCAGTTGCGGCCAAAAAGGATGACGCCACCGACCAGCGGGTGCTTGAGGCGTTGGCGGTCGGTTTTGGTCAAACGCAGACCGGGAACGTCGATGACGACGGGGCAATGGGGGCTCATGGTGTGTCTTTTTCTTTCTGTTCTACGACGACGAAGCTCGCGGCGTAATCGGTTTCATCGGTGACGGTCACATGGGCGGTGAGGCCCTGCGCTTCGAACCAGTTTTTCAGGCCACCGTGCAACACGATGGCGGGCTTGCCGCTGGGCAATTTGCCAATTTCACACAGCCGCCAGGTCATCGGCATGCGCATGCCGAGGCCGATGGCCTTGCTGAAGGCTTCCTTTGCGGAAAAGCGGGTGGCGAGGTAGCGTACACCGCGTTCCGGCCAGCGCTGGCTGCGCATGCGCCAGGTGGCCAATTCGCCTTCACTCAAAATTTTGAGGGCGAAGCGCTCGCCGTGTTTGTCGAGCGACGCGCGGATGCGGCGCACATCGCAAATGTCGGTGCCAATGCCGAAAATCATCGTTGCAAACAATGCAGATAAGCGGCCACCGTCGCGGTGTAGCCCAGCTCCAGCGCGTCGGCAATCAAGGCGTGGCCAATCGACACTTCGGACACACCGGGCACCTGCTGCACGAAGGCGGCGAGGTTGTCGCGGTTCAGGTCGTGGCCGGCGTTGACGCCGAGGCCAGCATCCAGCGCCGCCTGCGCGGCCGCAGCGTAGCGCGTGAGTTGCGCGCCCTGCCCCGCCGTGCCCCAGGCCTGCGCGTAGGGCTCGGTGTACAGCTCCACCCGGTCGGCACCCACCGCTTTGGCGGCGGCCATGGCCTCGGGCAATGGGTCCATGAACAAACTCACCCGCACGCCCATGGCCTGGCATTCGGCGACCAGCGGGCGCAGGCGCTCGGCATCGGCGGGAAAGCTCCAGCCGTGGTCGCTGGTGAACTGGCCTTCGCCGTCGGGCACAAAGGTGGCCTGGTGTGGGCGGAATTCGCGCACAAAGTCCATCAGGTTCTGGAACGGGTTGCCTTCGATGTTGTATTCGCGGTCGGGCCAGTCTTTCAACAGCGCGGCGAGGTCGGCCACGTCGCCAGCCCGGATGTGCCGCGCGTCGGGCCGCGGGTGCACCGTGATGCCCTGCGCACCAGCCTGCAGGCACAGCGTGGCGGCACGGGTGACCGAGGGAATGCCGAGGTGGCGGGTGTTGCGCACCAGGGCCACTTTGTTGAGGTTGATGGAGAGCGAGGTCATAAATTCTGAAGTTCCATCATGATCTGGCGGGTGCGCAGCACCGGCACGCCGCAATGGTAGTGCAGCAGGGTGCGCAGCTGGCTGCGCAGCGGCGCCAGCACCGGCGCGCAGGCGCGCAGCACGGCGAGCAACACCTCGTTGGACGGGCCTTCGTGGTCCAGCGCGGCTTGCAACGCCAGCCACTGGGCGCCGGACAGGCTGGCGCGGTCGTCGGCATGGGCGGCACGCAGGCCGCCTTCGGGCAGCAGCACGTAGCGGGTGTCGGCGCCAAGTTCGGCCAGCGTGGCCGACTCCATGCCGAGTGCGGGCAGCAGGCCAATCTCGCGCAGCAGCAGCAATTCGAAGGCGCGCAGCGCGAGCGGCAGGCCTTCGCTGGTCACTGCGGGTGTGGCCGCGTTGGCCGCCGCGGTGCTGCGGGCAAAGTCGGTGGCCAGCAGCTGCACGGTGGCGGCGTAGGTGTCAAACAGCTGGGGGTGCGGGTCGTCGCGCGCCAAGAGGCGGATCAGCAGCTCGTTCAGGTAGTAGCCGGACATCAGCGCGTCGCCCGTGGGCATGGTGTGCCCGCCCATCCATTCCGCGCCTTTGAGGGTGCGGATCTCGGCGTCGCCACCAAAGGCAATCTGCAACGGCTGCAGCGGCAGCAGCACCGGGCGGAAGTTGGAACTGGGCTTTTTGGCCCCCTTGGCCACCAGCGCCACCCGGCCATGCTGGCGGGTGAACACGTCCAGGATCAGGCTGGACTCGCTCCAGTCGTGGTGGTGGAGCACATAGGCGGGTTCGTGGCTGATGCGCTGGGCTGCCATGGCATCCCGTGGCTATTCGTATCCAAATGAACGAACACGCGCCTCGTCATCCGCCCAGCCGGACCGGACCTTGACCCACAGCTCGATGAAGACCTTGGCGTCCATCAGCCTTTCCAGCTCGACCCGGGTCTCGGTGCCGATGCGCTTGATGCGTTCGCCCTTGTCGCCGATCACCATGGCCTTGTGGCCGTCGCGTTCCACCACGATGGTGGCGGCGATCTTCACCAGCCGCTTGTGACCTTTGCGGGCGGGCGGTTCTTCGGTGAAGGTGTCGATGACCACCGTGGAGGTGTAGGGCAGCTCGTCGCCGGTCAGGCGGAAGAGCTTTTCGCGCACCATCTCGCTGGCAAGAAACTTCTCGCTGCGGTCGGTGAGTTCGTCTTCGGCGTAGAACCAAGGCTGCTCGGGCAGGTATTTCTCGCAGATGCCAAACAGGCGTTCGATGTCCTTGGCGTTTTTGGCCGACATCGGCACAAACTCGGTGAAGGAGTGGCGCTGCTGCATCTCCTGCAGCCAGGGTGCGATGTCCGAACGGCGGGTCACCTGGTCGAGCTTGTTGGCCACCAGCAGACAGGGCGTGCCCTCGCGCAGCAGCGCCAACACCTTGGCGTCGGCCTGGTTGAAGATGCCGGCCTCGACCACAAACAGAACCAGGTCCACATCGCTCAGGGCACCCTGCACGGTTTTGTTCAGCGAGGCGTTGAGCGCATTGCTGTGCCGGGTCTGGAAACCGGGGGTGTCGACAAACACGAACTGCGTCGCCCCCTGGGTGCGCATGCCGGTGATGCGGTGGCGCGTGGTTTGCGCCTTGCGTGAGGTGATGCTGATTTTCTGGCCGACCAGCGCGTTGAGCAGCGTGGATTTGCCCACGTTGGGCTTGCCGACAATGGCGATCAGGCCGCAGCGTTGCGGGCCGACAGCGTCGGGTGCCGCCTCTGGCAGCCCCTCGGGCGCCTCTGCGGCGTCTACCGCCTCGTTTTCAGCACCATTTTGGCCATCAGGCCTAGTAGAATCTACCGATGGTGCTACGGTATCGATAGCATTTGTCATTTGGAACGGTCTTTCAAAGTCTGCAGCATGGCCGCGGCGGCGGCCTGTTCGCCGGCGCGGCGCGAGCCACCAATGCCGCGCTCGGTCTGGTTGAGTTCGCTCACCAGGCATTCCACATCAAAGGTCTGCCGGTGCGCCTCGCCCAGCGTGGCCACCACGCGGTAGACAGGCAATTTCATCTTGCGGCCCTGCAGCCATTCCTGCAACTCGGTTTTCGGGTCTTTGCTGGCGGCCTGCATGCCCGGCGCCACCTCCACGTCCTTGAACAGGCGCTCCACCAGGGCGCGCGCGGCGTCAAAACCCGCATCGAGGTAGACCGCGCCAATCACCGCTTCGAGCGCATCGGCCAGGATCGACGGCCGCTTGTAGCCGCCCGAGCGCGACTCCCCCTCGCCCAGCCGCAGCACCGACGACACGTCCAGCTGCGTGGCGAGCTGGTGCAAGGTGTCTTGCTTGACGAGGTTGGCGCGCACGCGGGAGAGCTCGCCTTCAGACAACCCACCCAGCGCGCGGTACAGCAAATCGGCCACCGACAGGTTGAGCACCGAATCGCCGAGAAACTCCAGGCGTTCGTTGTGGTCGGCCGAGAAACTGCGGTGCGTCAGCGCCCGTTCCAGCAAGGCGGGCTGGCTGAAGCGGTGTTGCAGGCGGTCTTGCAGGGCCTGCAGGTCGCGTTGTGGAGAAGCACCCACGCTATCGGGAGCGCCCAGCGTATTTGATGACAATGAACACCGGGCCAGCAACCGGAATCTCGCGGTTGTAGGCAAAGCTGACAATGACCTTGTCGTTCTCTTTGGTGACAACCAGGTCGTTGCCGGTGATGGCGCGGATGTCGTCAATGGTGGCGGCGTTGTCAAAGATCCGGCGCACTTCGGGCACGGTGTTGCCGGCCGAGGCCTTGTTGGCCGCTTTCAGTGCGGCCTGGTACTCCAGCACCGTGGGAAAAGCCTGCGCCACCAACACGCCGATGCACGCCAGAATGCCGCCAAAAAACAAGAAACCAATCACCGAAAAGCCACGCTGCTGTTTCACCGGTCTGCCCTCCTGCGCGCTCAGTCAAACGAACCAAAGCGCTTGATGTTGGAAAAATTCATCCAGATGAAGAACGCCTTGCCAACGATGTTCTTGTCCGGCACAAAGCCCCAGTAGCGCGAGTCCAGCGAGTTGTCGCGGTTGTCACCCATCATGAAATAGTGGCCTGGCGGCACCTTGCAGACCACACCCTCCACACTGTAGACACAATTGTTTTTGAAGGCAAAGTCGTCCGTGCCCGGAATGAAGGCGGGCCGGTCTTCGTCGTTCAACAGGCGGTGTTTCTTGCTGCCCAGCACCTCTTCGTAGTGCTTGTAGTAGCGCAGGGTGTCTTCGTCAAAGAAGTCGGGCACGGCGGTCTTGCTGACCGGTTTGCCGTTGATGGTGAGCTTCTTGTTCAGGTAGGCCACTTCGTCGCCAGGCACACCCACCACACGCTTGATGTAGTCCAGGCTGGGCTTGGGCGGGTAGCGGAACACCATCACGTCGCCACGCTGGGGCGGTGTGCCCTGGGTGAGGCGGGTGTTCAACACCGGCAGGCGCAGGCCGTAGTGGAATTTGTTGACCAGGATCAGGTCGCCGATCAGCAGCGTCGGGATCATCGAGCCGGACGGAATCTTGAACGGCTCGAACAGGAAAGAGCGCAGCACGAACACAATGACGATCACCGGGAACAGTCCGGCTGTCCAGTCCAGCCACCAGGGCTGCGCCATCAGTTTGTGCCGGGCCTGGCCGATGTCGGTGTCCACCTGCTGGATGCCCATGTTGTTGAGCTCGCCACGGCGGCGCGCGGTGTCTGTCTCCAGCTGCGCCACAGCGCGGCGGCGGCGTGGCAGAAAATAAACGCGCTCGGCCACCCAGTACACGCCGGTCACCAGCGTGGCCAGGAACAGCAGCAAGGCAAAGTTGCCTTCTACATAACCAAAGTACCAGCCGCCGGCGTAGCCGACGAAGCTGGCCAGGATCAGCCCCGTGAGTGCCTGGATCATTCTTCCACCTGCAAGATGGCGAGAAATGCCTCTTGCGGCACTTCCACCGAGCCGATTTGCTTCATGCGTTTTTTGCCTGCTTTTTGTTTTTCGAGGAGCTTGCGCTTGCGCGAGATGTCACCGCCATAACACTTGGCGATCACGTTTTTGCGCAGGGCTTTGATTGTCTCACGGGCAATGATGTTGGCCCCGATGGCGGCCTGGATGGCGACGTCGTACATCTGGCGCGAAATGATCTCGCGCATCTTGGCCACCACCGCCCGGCCGCGGTACTGGCTTTGGGCTCGGTGCAACATGATGGACAGCGCGTCCACCTTTTCGCCGTTGAGCAAAATATCGACCTTGACAACGTCGGCCGCGCGGTATTCCTTGAACTCGTAGTCCATCGACGCATAACCCCGGCTCACACTTTTGAGCTTGTCAAAGAAGTCCAGCACGATTTCAGCCAGCGGCATTTCATACGTCAGCACCACCTGGCGGCCCTTGTAGGCCATGTTGATCTGCACGCCGCGCTTCTGGATGGCCAGGGTCATGACCACACCCACGTATTCCTGCGGCATGTAGAGGTGCATGGTCACGATGGGTTCGCGGATCTCGGCCATGCGGCCGACGTCGGGCATCTTGGACGGGTTTTCGACCATCATCACGTCGCCGTCGCTCTTCACCACCTGGTAGACCACGCTGGGCGCGGTGGTGATCAGGTCCTGGTCAAACTCGCGCTCCAGACGCTCCTGCACGATCTCCATGTGCAACAGGCCCAGAAAGCCGCAACGAAAACCGAAACCCAGCGCCTGGCTGACTTCGGGTTCGTAGTGCAGCGAAGCGTCGTTGAGCTTGAGTTTTTCCAGGCTGTCGCGCAGCGAGTCGTACTCGCTGGCTTCGGTGGGGTAGAGGCCGGCAAACACCTGGGGCTGGATTTCCTTGAAGCCCGGCAGCGCCTCGGTGGCCATCAACGCCGCCGCGCCGGTGCCGGTCTTGACCAGCGTCACCGTGTCGCCCACCTTGGCCGCCTGCAGTTCGCGGATGCCGGCAATGATGTACCCCACCTCGCCCGCTTCGAGCGAACCACGCGGCTGGTTGGCGGGGGTGAACACACCCAGGTTGTCGGCGTTGTAAGTGGCACCGCTGGCCATCATCTTGATGCGCTCACCCTTGACGAGCCGGCCATCCACCACACGCACCAGCATCACCACGCCCACGTACGGGTCGAACCAACTGTCCACGATCATCGCGCGCAGCGGGCCGTCGGGGTTGCCCTTGGGTGGTGGGATGCGCGCCACCACGGCTTCGAGAATTTCGTCAATGCCCATGCCGCTCTTGGCAGAGCAGGGAATCGCGTCAGTCGCGTCAATGCCGATCACGTCTTCAATTTCGCTGCGTGCGTTCGCGGGGTCGGCGTTGGGCAGGTCCATCTTGTTGAGCACCGGCACCACTTCCACGCCGAGGTCGAGCGCGGTGTAGCAGTTGGCCACGGTCTGCGCTTCCACACCCTGCGACGCATCGACAACCAGCAGCGCGCCCTCGCACGCCGACAGCGAGCGCGACACTTCATATGAGAAGTCCACATGGCCCGGCGTGTCGATCAGATTCAGGTTGTAGACCTGGCCATCCTGGGCCTTGTACTTGAGTGCGGCCGTCTGCGCCTTGATGGTTATCCCACGCTCTTTTTCAAGGTCCATCGAGTCCAGAACCTGCGCCTCCATCTCGCGCGCTTCCAGGCCACCACAGCGTTGAATCAGGCGGTCAGCCAAGGTGGATTTGCCGTGGTCAATGTGGGCAATGATCGAGAAATTTCTGATGTGGTTCATCAACGTAGCGCTACAAGTGATTGAATTGAAACGGGCACTGACCAGAAAAAAGGGCGCGTCATAGTCAGACGCGCCCTGAACCAACAATCTATGGCAACTGCGATAGTTGGAACTTCATTGTAGGCAAAAACCCATGCCCGTACACCCTCACCGCCGCCGAAACGGGGCCGTTGCGAAGCCACCACACACAAGTTATCCACAGCTTGATCACACATTGAGGTGGTCATGCTTGGGACAACGTGTGGGTGAGCTGTGGATCGCAGGTGGACACAGAGAGAACATCTCGCATCGTGGGTTCTAACGGACGGCTTATGCCTATTTTGGCCTTTAGGGCAGCGTATTTTAACTGATCTGGTCATGACACCCCTTCAAGTGAGTGTCCACCAACATTTCAAGCCACAGACGGTGGGCTGGAAAAAATAAAGCTGGCACTGTGGTTTCTGGCGATAAACATGAAAAACCCCCAAACCCGACTTCGGGATGGGGGCTTAGTGTCGGACCGCCTGCGCCAACAACGCGCAGGGGCACCAACAGATGCCAGCTTACTTGGTGGCCGGGCGCACCGGCACAATGTTGGCGGTGTCGCCCCGCAGCACCAGCAACGGAACCGCCTTGCTCTTGTCCGCCTTGGCAAGTGCCGCCTCGAATTCGCGCACATTCGCCACCTGGCTGTTGCCCAGCTGCAAAATCACATCGCCCTCGCGCAGACCGGCCCGCGCCGCACCGCCGGTGGCCGTGTCCACGCGCACACCGCCCTTGAGCTTGAGCTCGGTCTTCTGGGCATCGGTCAGTTCGCTGACACCCAGCCCCAGCAACTCGCCGGCCTGCGACGACTTCGGCTTTTCTGCGGGTTTGGCATCGGCCTTTTTCACCGGTGCCTTGTCGGGCTCGATCTCGGCCACGGTCACGGCCAGGTCTTTGTTGGCACCACGTCGGAACACGGTCAGGGTGCTCTTGGTGCCAGGCTTGGTGTTGCCCACCAGGCGTGGCAAGTCGGACGACTTGTCGATGGCCTTGCCGTCGAACTTGACGATGATGTCGCCCGGCTCCACGCCCGCCTTGTCGGCCGGCGCGCCACTCTCCACATTGCGCACCAGGGCGCCCTGCGGTTTGCCGAGACCAATCGATTCCGCCACTTCTTTGGTGACCTGGTCGATCTGCACGCCAATGCGTCCCCGCGTGACGCGGCCTGCACTGCGCAACTGGTCAGCCACACGGCTGGCTTCATCGATCGGAATGGCGAACGAGATGCCCTGAAAACCACCAGAGCGCGAGTAGATCTGGCTGTTGATGCCAACGACTTCACCGCGCATGTTGATCAGCGGGCCGCCGGAGTTGCCAGGGTTGATGGCCACGTCGGTCTGGATGAAGGGCAAGTAGTCACCGGTGTCGCGCTGCTTGGCGCTGACGATGCCGGCGGTCACGGTGTTCTCCAGGCCAAACGGCGAGCCAATGGCCATCACCCACTCACCCACCTTGAGGCGGCTGACGTCGCCAATCTTGACCGCCGGCAAGCCGGTGGCTTCGATCTTGACCACGGCCACGTCGGTGCGTTTGTCGGCACCGATGATGCGGGCCTTGAACTCGCGGTTGTCGGTCAGCGTGACCACCACCTCGTCGGCCCCCTCCACCACATGGGCGTTGGTCATGACAAAGCCATCAGCGGTCAGGATAAAACCAGAGCCCACGCCACGGGGCTGCTGCTCTTCTTCCTGCGGCTGGGGGCTGCGCGGAGAAGGCTTGGGCATGTTGGGGAGGCGGTCGCCGAAAAACCGGCGGAACAGCTCCTGCATCTCGTCTTCCGAGCCACGCGCACCAACCTTGACCTTCTCCACCGTGCGGATGTTGACCACCGAGGGACCGAGCTGCTCAACCAGTTCGGTGAAGTCGGGCAAGCCGCGGGGGCCACCCACCGCCGGGCCAGCAGCGGCTTGCGCGGAAATTGGTTTGGCGGGCACCAGCGCGATGGTCGCACCGACCGCCACGGCCACCACAACGGCATACGAGCGGGTTTTCTTCCAGTCGATATTGATCATCATCCAGCTTTCATCACACAGTTATTTTGTACGTTCCAGGCTTTGGGCAAACGCCTGCAAGGTCTGCGGCGGCACCTCGCCCACAGCGGTCAGCCACCAGTCGCTGGTTTTGTCGCCGCTCTTCAGGCTCAGGCGGCGCGTCAGGGTTTGGGTGGCGCCCAGCGCTGTGGTGGTTTCCTGCAGATGGCGCTGGGGGTCGTACATTTCAACAAACAAAGACACAGCGGCCAGACCGTCTGAGAACACCCACTGCATCGCGCCGTCCCGCGCCGGGGTGGCGGCCGCTGGCCGCTTGAAGCAGCTGACCGGGTTGAAGCCGGCCACCGGAGACTTGAGCGTCCAGCCCTCGGCCGCGGGCGAGGTCTTGGTGAGGTTGACCTTCTCGACCCGGTAGCCTTCGGTGCGGCCCATCATCTGGGTCAGGCGGTCCATGCGCACCGGCGCGTCCATCTGCAGTTCAGAAAAGGCCGACTGTTCCAGCACTTGGCCTTCGGCGTCCAGCGTCTGCAGCTTGACCACCAGCCCGGTTTTTTTCTCGCTCCAGATGCGGTAACCGAAGCGCAGCTTGTCTTTGGGCGTGAGCAGCAACAGGTCGGTGTGGAAACCCGCCACGCGGTCGGTGTTGGTGACCTGGGTGGGTTGGGCGGTGTAGTGGTCGGTGATGCTGCGGTTGCCGGTGAACGACAGGTTGGGGAACAGGCCGCTGGATTCGCGCCGCTCGCTGCGCACGACGCGGGTCTCGGGCAGGAAAGTCACCACCTGGTCGTTGTGGCGGAAGGTCGAGCGCGGCGCGCCGGTGAGCGTCTCCACCCGCTCCATCTGCTGTTCGCCGTCGCACACGTGCCAGATGCGCGCCGTGGACATGCTGCCGGTCGAGGTGACAACAAAGGTGCCCACATAGGCGCGGCGGCGCGAGGCCTCGTGCATGCGCATCAGCCAATCGTTCACGGAGCGGCTGTCGGACGCAGCGGCGCGGGCCGGCGACGGTGGCGAGCCCACGCCTTCAGCCGCTACGAAACTTGTAGCTGTAACGCCAGAAAATACAAGGGCTAGCGCACGAAAAGACTGAAAATTCATGTCGAATTCGGTTCAAAAGGCCGCGTCAGCGCGCCGAGGCGTCAAAAGTCGCATTGCGCAGAAAGCCGGTGGACGTTTGCAGCGCCGAGGCGCCGCCATGCTGTTTGTGGGCGGCCAGCAGATCGTCCAGTTGCGGGTCACGCAGCAGCATGCCTTGTGGCGTCAGCACCTGGATGGTCTGTGGCTGCGTGCCCTGGGCCAGCACAGCCGACGCGGACACACCGCCAAAGGGGCTGGCAAGGTTCCAGCCAACCACCCCCACCACCGCGACCGAGGCCAGACCGGCCACCAGTTTCCAGTGCCAGGCCGCGTCGTTGGCGGCGGGCTCGGTCAAGGCCGGGACCAGCGCTGGCGTGTTGGCCACGGTGGGCGACACCACCGCGCGCGGCCAGACCGGTTCGGCCGCCAGCCGTTGCTGCACCGCCTGCAAAAAGGACTTGTCGTGCTGGTGGCTGCCGGCGACCTTCTCGGCCCGCAGCGCGTCGCCAATCAGGTGGTAGGTGTGCCAGGCGTCGCGTGCGGTGTCGTTGTCGGACAGCGCGTCCATGGCCTGGGTGAATTCGTCGCCATGCAGCTGACCGTCTGCAAGTGCGGACATCCATTCACACTGGCGCTCGGTGGTGGTGTTGGTTGACTTCATATACTGGCCTTACCTGTTGCCGACACGATCAAAAAAACTCACCAGCGCTTGCCGGACTGGTTGTCCAGCAGCGGCCTGACTTTCGCAGAGATGGCCTCGCGCGCCCGGAAAATGCGCGACCGCACGGTGCCAATCGGGCAACTCATGGCTTCGGCAATCTCTTCATAACTCAAGCCCTCAATCTCGCGCAAGGTCACCGCCTGGCGCAAATCCTCGGGCAAAGACTCCATCGCAGCGTTCACCACAGCGGCAATTTCGCGGCTCGCCAGCAGGGCTTCTGGCGTCTCGGTGGTGGTTAGTTCGTGTTCCGGGCGGTAAGTTTCATCGTCGTCGCTGCCCGATTTGAAGGTGTTCTCGAAAATCAACGGATCGCGCCGCATGTCCACCAGCGCTTTTTTGGCGGTGTTGACGGCAATCCGGTACAGCCAGGTGTAGAACTGGGCGTCGCCACGGAACTGGTGCAGCGCCCGGTAAGCGCGGATGAAGGTTTCCTGGGCGATGTCCTGCACCAATTCGGCGTCGCGCACCATGCGGCCGATCAGCCGCTCGATCCGCCGCTGGTACTTGATCACCAGCAAATCGAAGGCGCGGTTGTCGCCCGCGACCGTGCGTTCGACCAGCATCAGGTCGCTGTCGGGCGTGCTGGCAACCGGGGGTACCGGCGGCAAGGGTGGCGTCACACCGGGCCTTTCTCGGGCCAAACGGCGTCTGCCAGGTTGGGTGTGCGCTGGCGATCGGCCAACAACGCGCGCCGCAGGTCGTCCCAGCGCATCGGTGATTGGGCTCTTTCCAGCCACAGCCACACCCGGCGGCTGCCGGCCTGGGACAGGCTCAGCAACAGCACCTGTTGCAGGTCCAGGTGAATTTGGGGCGGGGCGGTCAAGGGCTCAGGGAAGGCTCCAGGGTTGCGTGTCTCTGGCAACCAGTGCCAGTCCCCACCGTCCCAGCGCAACGCGCCGTGCGGTGTGTGCTGCCAAGACCACCACGCCAGGGCACCCGCCAGCAACACGCTGCCGCCGGTGAGCAGCACCGGCCAGGCCAACCCGCCCGCGTGCCAGCCCTGCCCCGCCGCAGCCAGCGCGCCGGCCAGCCACAACAGCGTCACCAACCAGCCCAGAAAACGCGAACGCCCCACCGGGTACAGAACCGATGGGGCGTTGTGCATGGCGGCAGTGACCAGCCGGCTCAAACGAAGCGCTTGAACACAAGCGTTCCGTTGGTACCGCCAAAACCAAAGTTGTTTTTCACTGCCACGTCGATCTTCATGTCCCGTGCGGTGTTGGCGCAGTAGTCCAGGTCACACTCCGGGTCCTGGTTGAAGATGTTGATGGTCGGCGGGCTTTTCTGGTGGTGCAGCGCCAGCACGGTGAACACGCTCTCGATGCCACCGGCGCCGCCAAGCAGATGCCCGGTCATCGACTTGGTGGAGTTCACCACGATTTTCTTGGCATGGTCACCCAGCGCGGCCTTGATGGCGTTGCTTTCGTTGATGTCGCCCAGCGGGGTGGAGGTGCCGTGCGCGTTGAGGTAGTCCACCTGGTCGGCGTTGACACCGGCGTTGCGCAAGGCCACCAGCATCGCACGGCGTGGGCCGTCCATGTTGGGGGCGGTCATGTGGCCGGCGTCGGCGCTCATGCCAAAGCCGGCGAGTTCAGCATAGATTTTGGCGCCGCGCGCCTTGGCGTGTTCGTACTCTTCCAGCACCAGCATGCCGGCGCCTTCGCCGAGCACAAAGCCGTCGCGGTCTTTGTCCCAGGGGCGGGACGCGGTTTTCGGGTCGTCGTTGCGGGTGGAGAGCGCGCGCATGGCGGCAAACCCGCCAATGCCCAAAGGCGACACGGTGGCCTCGGACCCGCCGGCGACCATCACGTCAGCGTCACCGTACTCGATCATGCGGCCGGCATCGCCAATGCAGTGCAGGCCGGTGGTGCAGGCGGTAACGATGGCAATGTTGGGGCCCTTGAAGCCATTGCGCATCGACACGTGGCCGGCGATCATGTTGGAGATGGAGGCCGGCACAAAGAACGGCGAAATGCGGCGCGGGCCGCGGTTGACCAGTTCGGAGTGCGTTTCTTCGATCATCGGCAGGCCGCCGATGCCGGAGCCGATCACGCAGCCAATGCGGGTGGCCAGTTCATCGGTCAGCGCGTCGCCGGTGGGCAGGCCGGCATCGGCCACTGCCTGGGCAGCTGCCGCGATGCCGTAATGGATGAAGGTGTCCATCGAGCGCGCATCCTTGGCGCTGATGTAACTCTCCAACGGGAAATTCTTGACCTCACCGGCAATTTTGCAGGCGAAGTTCGACGCATCGAACTTGGTGATGAGGTCGATACCGGACTGACCGGCCAACAGGTTGGCCCAGGCATCGGCCACCGTGTTGCCCACGGGGCTGATACAGCCCAGACCTGTGACGACAACGCGACGACGGGACATATGTCTGTGTGAATTCTGAAAACCAAAGGAAATGGCTGCGTGCCCTGTGATTCAACACAGCGCGCTGCAGCCACCAAGTTCACCCAACGCTGTGCAGCACAGCGTGGCGCGCATCAGGCCTTGTGGTGGGTGTTCGCGTAGTCGATGGCGTTTTGCACCGTGGTGATCTTCTCGGCGTCTTCGTCAGGAATCTCAATGCCAAACTCGTCTTCGAGCGCCATCACCAGCTCCACCGTGTCGAGCGAGTCGGCACCGAGGTCGGCCACGAAGGCTTTTTCATTGGTGACCTGGGACTCTTCCACGCCGAGTTGTTCGGCAATGATTTTTTTGACACGTACTTCGATATCGCTCATGGTTCCCTCAGAGGGTTGTAAAACAATCCGTGATTTTAGCTGGCCTAGGGACTGTTCCCTAAAACCGGCCTGCCGAACGGACAATCGGCGCGAAACAAGGGGCAGAACTGGCCGTCAACCCATGTACATGCCACCGTTGACGTGCAGTTCCTGTCCCGTCACGTAGCTGGCCTGCGGCGAGGCCAAATAGGCCACCGCGTGCGCAATGTCTTCCGGCTTGCCCAGGGCGCCCAGCGGAATCTGGCCCAGCAAGGCCTTGTGTTGTTCTTCGGGCAGACCGGCGGTCATGTCGGTGGCAATGAAACCAGGGGCCACGCAGTTGACCGTGATGTTGCGCGAGCCCAGCTCGCGCGCCAGCGCACGGGTCATGCCGGCCACGCCGGCTTTGGCGGCTGCGTAGTTGGCCTGACCGGCGTTGCCGGAGGCGCCGACCACGCTGGTGATGCTGATGATGCGGCCGTAGCGCTGTTTCATCATGGTGCGCATCACAGCGCGACTGAGGCGGAACACGGCTTTCAGGTTGGTGTCGAGCACCGCGTCCCAGTCGTCGTCTTTCAGGCGCATGGCGAGCATGTCGCGGGTGATGCCGGCGTTGTTCACCAGCACCTGCAGGCCGCCGTGTTCCTTGACGATGGCGTCCACCAGCGCCTCCACCGCCATGGCATCGTTCACGTTCAGGTTGGCACCGCGGCAGCCGGGAAAGGCCGACAGCGTGGCGCTGATGTTGGCGGCGCCACCGTCTGAGGTGGCGGTGCCGATGACTTTCAGACCCTGTGTGGCCAATTCCTGGGCGATGGCCGCGCCAATGCCGCGCGAGGCGCCGGTGACCAGGGCCACCTGGCCCGCAAATGAAGCTGCGCTCATGCCAATTGCCCTTTCACGTCGGCCAGACTGGCCGGGTCGTACAACGCCAAGCCGGTCAGCTCGACGTCCACACGCTTGGTGAGGCCCGCCAGCACCTTGCCGGGGCCGCATTCCACCAGCGTCGTCAAGCCGCGTGCCTTGATCGCCTGCACACACTCGACCCAGCGCACCGGGCCAAACGCCTGGCGCACCAGCGCGTCGCGGATGCGGTCGACGTCGGTTTCCACCGCCACGTCGATGTTGTTGACCAGCGGGATGTTCGGTGCGGCCAGCGCCACGGTGGCGAGTTTGCCGCGCAGCTTCTCGGCTGCCGGCTGCATCAGGCTGGAATGGAACGGCGCCGACACTGGCAGCGGCAGGGCGCGCTTGGCACCGGCCGCTTTGACCACTTCGCAGGCTTTTTCAACCGCCGCCTTGCTGCCGGCAATGACTGTCTGTGCCGGGTCATTGAAGTTGACGGCCTCCACCACTTCGGCGCTGCCGGGGCCAAAGCCCTGGGTCACCTCAAGACAATGGGCGATGACTTTGGCAGCGTCCATGCCCAGAATGGCGGCCATCGCACCGGTGCCAACCGGCACCGCGTCCTGCATGGCCTGGGCGCGAAAGCGCACCAGCGGCACCGCGTCGGCCAAGGTCAGCGAACCGGCCGCGACCAGCGCGGAGTACTCGCCGAGCGAATGGCCCGCCACCACGGCCGGGGCTGCGCCGCCTTCGGCCAGCCAGGCACGGTAGGCCGCCACAGCGGCCACCAACATCACCGGCTGGGTGTTGGTGGTCAGCGCCAGCGCCTCCTTGGGGCCTTGCTGGATCAGCAGGCCAATGTCTTCGCCCAATGCGTCGGACGCTTCTTTCAGTGTGTCGCGCACCACCGGGTGGTCGCCCCAGGCGTCGAGCATGCCGACCGACTGCGAGCCTTGACCAGGAAAAACAAATGCGAAGGGTTTCATGCGTGCTTTTTTGCTGAATTTCAGACCAAATTGGGCCTAAGCCGTAGTCAAACCTACCGACTACGCTACAAAGTCAGGAGCACTGCGCCCCAGGTGAAACCACCGCCAACGCCTTCCAGCATCAGTGTGTCACCGGTTTTGATCTTGCCGCTGCGCACCGAGGCGTCGAGCGCCAGCGGGATGGACGCGGCCGAGGTGTTGCCATGCTGGTCCACCGTGACGATCAGCTTGCTGAGCGGCAGCTTCAGCTTTTTCGCGGTGCTTTGCATGATGCGGATGTTGGCCTGGTGCGGGATCAGCCAGTCGATGTCGGCATCGGTTTTACCTGCTTTGGCCAGCGTGGCGCGGGCCGCGTCTTCCAGCACGCCCACGGCGAGCTTGAACACCGCCTGGCCGTCCATCGTCAACAAGGGGCTGCCAATCACTTTGCCACCCGACACATTGCCCGGCACACACAAAATACCCACGTGTTTGCCATCGGCATGCAGATCAGTGGCCAGAATGCCAGGGGTGTCCGACGCCTCCAGCACCACCGCACCGGCGCCATCGCCAAACAGCACGCAGGTGGTGCGGTCGGTGAAGTCGAGGATGCGCGAGAACACTTCAGAGCCAACCACCAGCGCGCGGTTGGCAGCGCCGGTCTGGATCATCGCGTCGGCCACGGCCAGTGCGTACACAAAACCGCTGCAAACCGCCTGCACGTCAAACGCCGGGCAACCGGCAATGCCACGTGCGTCGTCAGACGACTGCGCCAGCTTGTGCTGCAGGATGCAGGCTGTTGAGGGGAACACCATGTCCGGTGTGGACGTGGCGACGATGATCAGGTCGATCTCGGACGCGCTGCGGCCAGCGGCCTGCAAGGCCTTTTTGGCGGCCTCAAAACCCAGGTCGCTGCTGCACACGTCGGGCGCGGCAAAGTGGCGCGCCCGGATGCCGGTGCGCTCAACAATCCAGTCGTCCGAGGTTTCCACGCCACGCGCGGCCAGCTCGACCGCAAGGTCGGCATTGGTCAAACGGCGCGGTGGCAAGTAACTGCCGGTGCCGGCAATGCGGGAATAGCGTCTCATGTTCTAGTGGGTGGGCTCGGCCAGTTCAGCCGGAAGGGCCACGGGCAGCAGCAAAGGCGCTGCACGTGCAATCCGGGCCTGAACCCGCGCCAACAGGTTGTTTCGAGCCGCATCATACGCGCGGTTCAACGCCTGCTCGAAGGCGAAGGCGTCGGCGGAACCATGGCTTTTGAACACCAGACCACGCAAACCCAGCAGCGCCGCGCCGTTGTAACGCCGGTGGTCAACACGCTTTTTCAAAGCAAGTAGCGCTGGATAAGCAAAAATGGCACCAATTTTCCTGAAAATGTTGCGAGAAAACTCGTCTTTCAAGAAGTCGCCGATCATCGAAGCGAGGCCTTCGCTGGTTTTCAGCGCCACATTGCCGACAAAACCATCGCAAACCACGATGTCCACCGTGCCCTTGAAAATGTCGTTGCCCTCAACATTGCCAAAGAAATTGATATCGCCAGTGCCAGCAGAAGATCGCAGCAATTCACCGGCTTTTTTGATGATTTCGCTGCCTTTAATGACCTCTTCGCCCACATTCAGCAGGCCCACAGTGGGATTCGGGTCATTTTTGAGCACCGACACCAGCGCCGAACCCATCACCGCAAACTGCAACAGGTGTTCTGCGCTGCAGTCCACATTGGCCCCCAAGTCCAGCACCGTGGTGGCACCGCCAAGGGCATTGGGCATTTGGGTGGCAATGGCCGGCCGGTCAATGCCATCAACCGTTTTCAGAAGATAGCGTGCAATAGCCATCAAAGCACCCGTGTTACCAGCAGAAACCACCGCTTGCGCAGCACCGTCTTTGACCTGCTGGATCGCCACGCGCATCGACGAGTCTTTTTTGCGGCGCAGCGCCACCTCGACCGGGTCGTCCATGCCCACCACTTCACTGGCAGGTACGGTGGTCGCACGCGGGTGGACGAACGCAGCCAAGCTGGCGGGCTGGCCGACCAACAGCAGCTGCGCATCGGTATGGGCATCCAGGAACTGGCGGCAGGCGGCCAACGTCACCGACGGGCCATGGTCGCCGCCCATGCAATCGACTGCCAGAGTGATCATGGGTGTGGTGCGCTGTCCAGAAGTGAACAAGCCAGAAGGCGACTCAGCCAACGGCCATCAAAACAAAGGCCCGACGCTACGCCAGGTAGCCTCGGGCCTTGCATGGGTAGCGACAATCAGGCTTCTGATTTGTTTTTCAGCACCTGACGGCCACGGTAAAAGCCGTTCGGGCTGATGTGGTGGCGCAGGTGGATTTCGCCGGTGGTGGGTTCCACGGCAATGCCTGGCACGTCCAGCGCATTGTGCGAACGGTGCATGCCACGCTTGGATGGCGATTTCTTGTTTTGCTGAACGGCCATGGTCGGCTCCTGAATATCGGTAAATCAATGGGTAAGGCGTGGCGCATGTGCCCCCGAAGGAACACTGACATGCAGGGTGACACACGCTGTGCAAACACCCGCTGCTCAGCCGTTATGCGCCCGACTGTGACGGCAAACCCCGAAGGTCCGCCGCTGCGTTTAGCCTTGGATTATAGCCCAAAGGCTTGATTCAGTTCGACTTTTCAGCCTTGCCGGTGCGCAACGCGGCCAGTACCGCGAAAGGGTTGGGCTTTTCTGGCGGGCCATCAGGCGCCAGCGCCACGTCCTGCGCGGCTTTGGCCGACCGCGCAGCGGTGCAGCGCTCGTGGCGTGGCACGATGGGCAACGCCATGAGCAGTTCGTCTTCAACGAGCGCCGGCAGATCGAACTCGGGCGCCAGCGCCAGCACATCTTCTTCCGATGCATCGTCCTGCTCGGCGGCGGTGGCTTCGTCCGCCACAAAGCGGAACGAACGGTCCACCTGCAAGGCCACATCGACCGGCGCCAGGCAGCGCTGGCAGGTCAGCGGCAGCACGGCCTCTATCGCCATGTGCAGCCACACCTCGGCGTCACCGGAAGCGCCCGGCAGCATCTCGCCCCGGGCCGTCCAGTGCAGTGACAGCCCCGCCAGATCGCCCACGGCCTCTTCGGCCAGGCGCGGATGGTTGGTCAGCAGGTCGGTACGGGTCAGGGTGGCGGCTTCGCGCGCCAGCACGCGCAGGTCAACAGCGCGCGGCGAAAAGGAGGAACTCATGCGGCGAGTGTAAGAGAATCAGCGCATGACAGCCGTGATTTGCCCATGAACGCCCCGACAGACCGCCCCCTGGTACTGGGCTCAACCTCCCCTTACCGCCACGCACTCCTGTCGCGGCTGGGGTTGCCCTTCACCACCGTCTCGCCCCAGGTGGACGAAACCCCGAAACCGGGGGAATCCCCACGCGACCTTGCCATGCGCCTGGCGCTGGCCAAGGCCCAGGCTGTTGCGGACCTGCACCCGGAAGCGGTGGTGATCGGCTCCGACCAAGTGGCCGACCTGCACGGCACGCCACTGGGCAAGCCTGGCAACCACGAACGTGCCACCCACCAATTGCAGCAGATGCGTGGCCAGACCGTGTTGTTCCACACCGCGGTGGCGGTTGTGTGCGCCGAAATCGGCTTCGCGCAGCAGGTCATGGCCGAGGTGAAGGTGCGCTTTCGCATGCTGGGAGACGCCGAAATCGAGGCTTACCTGCGCACTGAGACGCCGTACGACTGCGCAGGCAGCGCCAAAAGCGAAGGCCTGGGCATTGCCCTTCTGGACGCCATTGACAGCGACGACCCCACCGCGCTGATCGGCCTGCCGCTGATCCGCACCTGCCAACTTTTGCGCGCCGCTGGATTGCGGTTGATCGCATGAACACATCCATACTTGGCACACTGTTCCTTGTCCCCGCGCCCCTTGACTTCGGCGTGACCGACACCGCGCCGCTCACGGATGCCATCCCCTTGGGCACGCTGGTGGTGGCCGCGCGGCTGCAGCACTGGGTGTGTGAAAACGCCAAGACCACCCGCGCCTACCTCAAGCGGGTCGACGCGGTGCAGCCGTTGGCCGCCCCGCTGCAGGCGCTGCAGATGCAGGAACTGCCCCACGCCGTGCACAAACACGGCGACCATGCCGGGCAGTTCGACGCAAAATTCTTGCTGGCGCCGGCATTGCAGGGGCACGACATGGGGTTGGTCAGTGAAGCGGGCATGCCCGCCGTGGCCGACCCGGGCTCGGCGGTGGTCCGGGCGGCACACGATCTGGGGGTGGCCGTGGTGCCGTTGGTCGGACCGGTGTCGCTGCTGCTGGCACTCGCCGCCAGCGGTCTGAACGGCCAGAACTTCGCCTTTGTGGGCTACCTGCCCCAAGACACAGCGGAACGGGCACAGCGCATCAAAACCCTGGAGTCGCTGGCACTGAAGACCGGGCAAACCCAGCTGTTCATTGAAACGCCCTACCGCAATGCCGCGCTGTTCCAGGCCTTGCTGCAGACGCTGCAGCACAACACCCGGCTGGCGGTGTGCAGCGGCTTGACGCTGGCCTCGGCACAGGTGCACAGCCGCCATGTGAAGGCCTGGAAACAGGCACCGGCCATGAACACCAGCCTGCCAACGGTCTACGCCATCGGCCGCTGACGCCGCTCTCGGTCAGCGGATGGCCGGAATCGCTTTCAGCGCTTTCACCGCGCCTTCGCCGATGGAGGCGCCAAAGCGCTTCGCCAGCCGCTCGGCCACGTTCTCACGGCGGGTGTAGTCCACTAGGTCCTCGGCCTTGACGACCTCGCGGGCCACGTAGTCCACGTTGCCCAGGTGGTCTGCCAGGCCCAGGTCGATCGCCTGTTGGCCGCTCCAGAACAGGCCGCTGAAGGTTTCTGGCGTTTCCTTCAACCGCTGGCCGCGACCGGCCTTCACCACGTCAATGAACTGCTTGTGGATCTGGTCCAGCATGTTCTGGGCGTAAGCGCGGTGTTTTTCGGTCTGCGGGCTGAACGGGTCCAGAAAACCCTTGTTTTCACCCGCCGTCATCAAGCGCCGCTCGACGCCCAGCTTGTCCATCAGCGAGGTGAAGCCAAAGCCGTCGATCAACACGCCGATGCTGCCGATGATGCTGGCTTTGTCCACGTAAATTTTGTCCGCCGCCACCGCGATGTAGTACGCCGCCGAGGCACACGACTCTTCGACCACCGCATACACCGGCTTCTTGTGCTTGGCCTTCAGCCGAAGGATCTCGTCGTTGATGATGCCGGCCTGCACCGGGCTGCCGCCGGGCGAGTTGATCAGCAGCACCACCGCCTGCGAGCCGCTGTCGTCAAACGCCGAACGCAAAGCATCCACGACCAACTCGGCGCTGGCGTCGGCCCCGGAGGCGATTTCACCCTTGATGGACACCACCGCCGTGTGCGGCGTCGACACATCGCCGGTCTTGCCGGGACGGCCCAGCGACACCCAGGCGATGACCACAAAAAACAGCAGCCAGGACAGGCGCACAAAAGTGCGCCAGCGGCGGCTGGCCTTTTGCTCGCTCAAGGCCGCCGCGGCGAGCTTCTCCAGAACCGTCCGCTCCCAGCCCGCAGCGGGCATCGCGTCGGCCTGGGCGGGCGCGGGTGCTGCCGGTTTGGTTGGCTCGATGTTGCTGGTGTTCAGGGTCGGTTCCGTCATGTCAAAACTCTACAGTCTTTAAGTTGTAGGCAGTATGCCAGTAGACAACGCCGTCCGACTCACTGAGGCCGATGCGGACCAGCCCTCCCCGACAAGGCCCGCCCGCACAGGCGCCCGTGTCGGGCTGGTAAGCCGCACCATGGGTGGCGCACAGCAGCCAGCGGCCAGTGTCGTCAAAAAAACGGTTGGGCTGGTAGTCCATTTCCATGGCCACATGGCTGCAGCGGTTCAGGTAAGCGTGCACCTGGCCCTGGTAGCGGATGGCAAACGCGCGGCAGGTCTGGCCACCGTAGACCACGTCAAAGGGCACCGCCACCGCCCCGTCTTGCAGGTCGTGTGTGTTGCACAGTGGAATGGCCTGCTCCATGGATGGCGACTTTAGCCGTTGGCCAGCAACCAGTCGCGCAGTTCGAGCACCGAGTGGGCAACAAAGCGCGGCTTCAGTGCATGAAAAGCGTCGGGCTCGTGGGCGCCGTAGCTCACCGCCACACTGGCACAGCCAGCGTTCAGCGCCATTTGCAGGTCGTGGGTGGTGTCACCGATCATCAGGGTGCGCTCGGGGGGCACGCCGAACTCGGCCATCAGTTCCAGCAGCATTTGCGGGTGCGGTTTGCCGCGGGTTTCGTCCGCCGTGCGCGAGCCATCGAACAAGCGCTGCAAGGCGACCGACTGGAAGGCCTCGTCCAGCCCGGCACGCGACTTGCCTGTCGCCACCGCCAGCAGGTGCTGGCGTGCCTTCAGGGCTTCCAGCAGGTCCAGCACACCGTCAAACAGACAGATGTCGTTCTGGTGCACCGCGTAATGGTGGCGGTAGCGCAAACCCAGTTCGGGGTAGCGGTCTTTGGGCACGTCGGGCGCAGCGTGGGCCAGCGCCTGCATCAACCCCATGCCAATGACGTAAGACGCGTCGCGGTCGCTCGGCACGGTGCCACCCACATCCGCCACCGCCGCCTGGATGCAGCGGGTGATGATGGCGGTGGAGTCGAACAGCGTGCCGTCCCAGTCGAGGGCAATCAGGTCGAACTGGCGTTTGCGCCGGGGTTCAAGGGGTGGTTGGGGTGACATGGTGAACACAGTGCTGGAGTTCGGTGGGCAGTTCGCTGGTCAATGACACGCGCTCGCCGCTGGTGGGGTGGTTGAACTGCAGCCGCCAGGCGTGCAGGAACATGCGCTTCAAGCTGCCGGCACGGGCCAAGGCCTTGTTCAGCTCGAAATCGCCATATTTGTCGTCGCCAACGATCACGTGGCCCTGTGACGCCAGGTGAACGCGGATCTGGTGCGTGCGGCCGGTCTTGATGGTCACTTCCAGCAGCGTGTAGCCCGCCAGCCGCTGCGCCACCTTGACCAGGGTGATGGCGCGCATGCCGTCCGGGTCGTCCTTGGCGACCACCTTCACCCGGCGTTCGCCGTCGGCGGCCAAAAACTTGTGCAGGTGCTGGTCGATGACCTTGACGCGGGCGGGCCATTCGCCCTTCACCAGCGCCAGGTAGGTTTTATGGATGGCTTTTTCACCGGCGTGGTCGCGGAACTGGTCTTGCAAAGCGGTGAGTGCGCTGCGTTTTTTGGCAACCAGCAAGATACCGGAGGTGTCCCGGTCCAGCCGGTGCACAAGTTCCAGAAACTTGGCCTGAGGCCTGGCCATGCGCAACTGCTCAATCACACCAAAACTCACCCCGCTGCCGCCGTGCACCGCCACGCCGGCGGGTTTGTCCAGGGCAATCAGGTGATCGTCCTCCAGCAGCACCGGGAAATCGCGCGCCGGCGCCCAACCGAGCTGGGCCTGCGCCATGGCTTCGGCCTTCTCGGCCACCCGCTCGGAAATGCGCACCGGCGGCAGCCGCACGAGGTCGCCTGCGGCGACCCGGGTGTCGGCCGCCGCCCGGCCTTTGTTGACCCGCACCTCGCCGCTGCGGATGATGCGGTAAACATGGGTCTTGGGCACGCCCTTGAGCTGGCGGATCAGGAAGTTGTCCAGCCGCTGGCCTGCCGAATCCTCGTCCACGGTGATGAATTTGGCTTTTGGCGCGGCCGCATCCCCCCCGGGCGCTGGCTTGGCCCCTATAATCTGATGCAACAGCGGTGCGTTGTAAGTGGTTGATTTCACTGGAAGTCGGCCCGATTCAGTCGGGCGGAGTTTAGTCCAGTCGCCACCCTCGCCGCTGCAAGGTCGATGCCCCCTGCTGCCCTGCACACAAACCACAAGGCCATTGCCGTGTGATGGTTTGCCAGGCAACCGGTTCAGCCGACACCATGAAACACTGAGACGGAATACCCCAGTTTGCCAGCCCCTTGCTGGCAAACGGATCAAAGCGAAATGTTTGTACTGACAGGATTGCTCTTCCTCGGACTGTGCTGGCTTCTGGCCCCACAGCGCCTTGGGCAATTGCTGCCGGCCTTTGCCATCCCGGCATGGGCCGCCATGGTTCAGACAGTCACCGGGCCCTACCGTGCCCTCGCCCCCATCCACGCGCCCCTGCCCTGGCGGCTGAGCTGATGCTCGGCCTGCTGTCGGCTACTTCGGCAATTCCCTTCGTTTCACGGCGTTCGCTTCGGCATCGTTGGCCCATTCAGGGCATGTGAAGTCGCAAGACTTCGCGGTGGACTTGGCAGACCCCCAGTGGCCTGCCGGCACCGCACACACGAAGAAGGAAGTGCATCATGAAACGGATGCTGATCAACGCCACCCAGGCGGAAGAACGCCGGCTGGCGATTGTCGATGGACAAAAACTCCTCGACTACGAAATTGAGATCGAAGGGCGCGAACAGCGCAAGGGCAACATCTACAAAGCGGTGGTCACACGGGTCGAGCCCTCGCTCGAAGCCTGTTTTGTCGACTACGGCGAAGACCGCCACGGCTTCCTGCCGTTCAAGGAAATCTCCCGCCAGTATTTCACGCAAGGCGTGCCGGTCAACCAGGCCCGCATCAATGACGTGATCCGCGAAGGCCAGGAGATGATGATCCAGGTCGAGAAGGAAGAGCGCGGCAACAAGGGTGCCGCCCTGACCACCTTCGTCAGTTTGGCTGGCCGCTACGTGGTGCTGATGCCGAACAACCCGCGCGGCGGTGGCGTGAGCCGCCGCATCGAGGGCGACGACCGGGCCGAGCTCAAAGAAGCCATGGACCAGCTGGAATACCCCAACGGCATGTCCATCATCGCGCGCACCGCCGGCATTGGCCGCAACGCGCCCGAACTGCAGTGGGACCTGAACTACCTGCTCAAGCTGTGGACCGCCATCGATGGCGCCGCCAAAGCCGGCAAGGGCGCTTTCCTGATCTACCAGGAATCCAGCCTGGTGATCCGCGCGATCCGTGATTACTTCAACCACGACATCGGCGACATCCTGATCGACACCGACGACATCTACGACCAGGCCCAGCAGTTCATGGCCCACGTGATGCCGGAGCACGCCGCCCGCGTGAAGC
>JAZKIY010000007.1:0-44558 GCA_040384665.1 Pseudomonadota bacterium | reverse complement strand
AGCGGCTCGACGTTGATGCGCCGCACGTCGCCGTGCACCCGGATCATCGGTGGCAGCCCGGCCGACAAATGCAGGTCGGAAGCCTTGTTCTTGACGCTGAACGCCAGCAACTGGGTAATGTCCACAGTGTCCCTTGGTGCAGGTTGACGCGGGCCAGTGGGCTGGCCGCAATTTGGTACGCTTGCTGGCCATTATGACGACGATTCCCGACCGACTCCAGCAGGTAAAGCGCCGAATAAGCACGGCTTGCCAGACCGTGGGCCGCGATCCCGCGACCGTGGGCTTGCTGGCGGTGTCCAAAACCCAGGCGCCCGAAGCGGTGCGCGAGGCGCACGCCGCCGGGCAGTGCGCGTTCGGGGAAAACTACATCCAGGAAGGCGTCGAGAAAATCCTCGTGCTGCGCGACCTGCCGCTGGTCTGGCACATGATCGGCCCGGTGCAGAGCAACAAGACGCGGGTGGTGGCCGAGCACTTCGACTGGGTGCAGTCGGTGGACCGGCTCAAGACCGCCGAGCGGCTCAGCGCGCAGCGGCCTGACCATTTGTCGCCGCTCAATGTGTGTCTGCAGGTGAACATTGACGCCGGGCCGAACAAATCTGGCGTGACCCCCGAAGAGGTGCTGGTTTTGGCCCGCGCCGTCAGCACCTTGCCCCGGCTGCGCCTGCGCGGGCTGATGGCATTGCCGGAGTTCACTCCTGATTTTGTAGCGCAACAAGCAGTTTTCACTAGGGCTAAAGCCCTGTTTGACCATATTTATGGCGTGCAACTGCCCGGCTGGTCCGAATTTGACACCTTGTCGCTCGGCATGAGTGCCGACCTGGAAGCGGCGGTGGCTTCCGGCAGCACGCTGGTGCGTGTGGGCACCGCGGTGTTCGGCGAGCGTGCGGCGCGGTGACGGTGCCTTGTCAGCGCACAAAGCGCCCGCTGCGCGAGATCAGCGTGAGTTCGGTGAAGCGTGACCCCTGGTGGTTTTGCGGGCCATAGGTCACGCTGAAGCCCCCCATGTTGAAGTCGCGCAGCGATTCCAGGCTGGCGACCAGGCCCTCGCGGCTCAGCGTGCGGCCAGTCCGGCGCAGGCCCTCGGTCAGCACCCGGGCGGCCAGATACCCTTCCATGCTGGAGAAGTCGTAATCGGTCACGCCAATCTCGGCCATGCGCTGCTGGTACTCGCGCACGATGGGCGTGCTGGGGGCGAACGGGAAGGGCACCACCTGGGAGATCGTGACGCCCGCACCCGCATCGCCCAATTCAGCGGCCAAGGCCGACGCACCGACAAAACTCACGTTGAAGAACTGCGTGGCCAGGCCCTTGGTCCGCGCCAGCTTGATCAGCGCCGCACACGATGTGTAGGCGCTGATCTGCACCACCGCTTCGGGCGCGGCTTTGGCCAGTTCGTCAAAGGCCTTGGTCACGTCCGTGCTGTTGCGCTCCACCGTCACGCTGGCCACCGGTTTCAGCGAACGCTTGTCCAGCGCGCGCGTCACGCCTTCCAGCCCGGCCTTGCCATACGAGTCGTTCTGGTAGAACACCGCGATCTTCTTCACGCCCAGCGTGGTCAGGTGCTGGACGATGCGCTCGGTCTCGTCGTAATAGCTGGCGCGCACATGGAACAGGTAGCGGTTGAACGGTTCGCGCAGCGCCTCCGCGCCGCTGAAGGGGCCCACCAGCGGGATTTTCTCGGCCGTGATGGCCGGCAGTGCCGCCAGCGTCGTGGGCGTGCCCACCGAACCGATCAACGCAAACACCTTGTCTTCGGCAATGAGTGCCTTGGCACTGGCCAGCGCACGTTCGGGCTCGTAACCATCGTCGCGCGACACCAGCCGGAGCGTGCGGCCGTTGATGCCACCCGCCGCATTCACCGCCTTGAAGTGCGCCAGAATGCCAGCCTGCATCCGTTTGCCCAGTTCCGCCGCCGGGCCACTTTGCGCGGCAAATTGCCCGATCAGGACATCGCTGTCGGTGACCCCGGTCTGCGCCTGTCCTGGCAGCGTGGCCAGCACGCCGGCGAACGCCAGCGCCACAAGCCATGCCTGTCGAATGTTCATAGGGTTTCCTTTGCATAGGGGCCTTGCCGACGTTATCCCAGGCCCCCGACTGCGGCAACCGTGAAAACGCGGGGCCTGCCCTGTTGGCCAGCGCCAGGCGGCAACCTCCGAGGGATCACCATGGCTGCAGCCGCCATTCCCCCGTGCTATCCTGCCCCGCTCTTTGACTCGCCCCTGAGAAGCCACCATGCCCGGTCTTTTGCCCCACATCGATCCCGACGGTCTGCTCGAATTTTCGGTGGTCTACACCGACCGTGCGCTCAACCACATGTCCCAGCGCTTTCAGGGCGTGATGAAGGACATCGCCAGCATCCTGAAAGAGGTTTACCAGTCCCGCTCAGCAGTGCTCGTGCCCGGCAGCGGCACCTTTGGCATGGAAGCAGTGGCCCGGCAGTTCGCCACTGGCAAGAAGGCGCTGGTCATCCGCAACGGCTGGTTCAGCTACCGCTGGACGCAGATTTTTGACATGGGCGGCATCCCGGCAGAGTCCACGGTGCTGAAGGCCCGCCGCATTGGCGACGGCCCGCAGGCCCCCTGGGTGCCTTGCCCGATTGACGAGGTGGTCGCCACCATCGCCGCCAACAAGCCCGATGTGGTGTTTGCCCCGCACGTGGAAACCGCCGCCGGCATGATCCTGCCCGACGACTACCTGCGCCAGGTGGCCGACGCGGTGCACGCGGTGGGCGGCCTGTTTGTGCTGGACTGCATTGCGTCCGGTGCGATGTGGGTGGACATGAAGGCCACCGGGGTTGACGTGCTGGTCAGCGCACCGCAAAAGGGCTGGAGCGGCTCGCCCGCCTGCGCCATGGTGATGCTCAGCGAGCGGGCCCGCGCCGCCATCGACGCCACCAGCAGCACCAGCTTTGCCTGCGACCTGAAAAAATGGCTGCAGGTGATGGAAACCTACGAGGCCGGTGGCCACGTTTACCACACCACCATGCCTACCGACGCGCTGGCCCGCCTGCGCGAGGTGATGCAGGAAACCCGCGCTTACGGCTTTGAGAAGGTCAAGGCCGAACAGGCGGAGTTGGGCGTGCGGGTGCGAGCGCTGTTTGAAAGCCGTGGCATCCGCAGCGTGGCGGCCAAGGGCTTCCAGGCGCCGGGTGTGGTGGTCAGCTACACCGACGACGCCGACATCCAGAACAGCAAGAAATTCCTCGCCGTCGGCCTGCAGACCGCCGCCGGTGTGCCACTGATGTGTGACGAGCCGGCCGATTTCCGCACCTTCCGCATCGGCCTGTTCGGGCTGGAAAAACTGCACCATGTGGACCGCACCGTGGCGCACCTGCAGGCGGCACTGGACCAGGTGCTGCCCCAGCCCGCGCTGGCCAAGGTGGCCTGAACAGGCTCAGAAGAGCCGGAACGCCAGCGGCAACAGCAGCGCGCTGAGCAGCACCTGCAGCCCGAGCGCCAGCCCGGCGTAAGCGCCGGCGTCGGCATTCACCTGAATCGCCCGCGCCGCGCCCAGGCCGTGTGCGGCGGTGCCCAGTGCAAAACCGCGTGCGGCCCAGCCGTTGGCGTCGGTGGGGATGCGCAGCCAGCCGAACAGGTACTTGCCACTCAGCGCACCCACCAGCCCGGTGACCACCGCGAACACCGCCGCCAGCGCCGGAATACCACCGATTTTTTCGGCAATGCCCATGGCCACCGGTGCCGTGACCGACTTGGGCGCCAGCGACAGCACCACCTCGCTGGGCAGCCCCACCAGCATGGCCAGCCCCAAGGCCGAGCCACTGGCCGCTGCGCCGCCCAGCAGGGCCGCGAGCAGTATGCGAAACCAGCGTGCCCGCAGCGCCTGCCGACGCTGCCACAGCGGCCAGCCCAGCGCCACCACCGCCGGCCCAAGCAGGAAATGGATGAACTGCGCACCGGCAAAGTAGGTGGGGTAGGGCACGCCGGTGGCGAGCAGCACCCCGGCGATCACCACCACCGTCCACAGCACTGGGTTGGCCCACGGTGCCTGGCCCATGCGGGCGTAAAAGGCCTGTGCCAAGACATAGACCACCAGCGTGGCCGTCAGACCAAACAGTGGCGTGGCGGAGAGGTAGACCCAGAGCTCAACGAACTTTGGCATCGCTTTTCTCCCGCCCGAGGTGCAGCACCCCCACCGTCACCACCAGGCCGATCCAGGTGGACAGCACGACCACCAGCAGCATGCGGCCACCGTACTCGCTGACCAGCGAGAGGTGGGTCATCACGCCCACACCCACCGGCACAAACAGCAGCGACAGGTGGGTCAGCAGAAATTCGGCGCAGGCGGCGACCGGTTCGCGCACCGGTGCAAAGCCGAGCGCCAGCGTCAACAGCAGCATGCCAACCACCGGGCCGGGGAAGGGCAGGTTGAGCCCGCGCGACAGCAACTCGCCCAGCGACTGGAGCGCCAACAACCAGGCCAGGCCGCGCAGCGCCAGCATCTAGAAACGCGGCAGGTCGGGGTGGGCCATGTGCCCGCCACGCACCACCACACGGCCGTACTCGGCGCAGCGTGTCAGCGTGGGGATGACCTTGCCGGGGTTGAGCAGGCCCTGCGGGTCGAAGGCGCGCTTGACGGCAAACATCGCCTCGCGTTCTTCCGGCGTGAACTGCACACACATGCTGTTGAGCTTCTCGATGCCCACGCCGTGTTCACCTGTCACCGTGCCGCCCATGGCGACGCTGGTTTCCAGGATGTCGGCGCCAAACAGCTCGCAGCGGTGCAGCTGGTCGGCGTCGTTGGCGTCGAACAAGATCAGCGGGTGCAGGTTGCCGTCGCCCGCGTGGAACACATTGGCGCAGCGCAGGCCGTATTTTTTCTCCATCTGCTGGATCGCCAGCAGGATGTCGGCCAGCCGCTTGCGCGGGATGGTGGAGTCCATGCACATGTAGTCGGGGCTGATGCGGCCGCTGGCGGGGAAGGCGTTTTTGCGGCCACTCCAGAACTTCAGCCGCTCGGCTTCGTCGCGGCTGACCGCAATCGCGGTGGCACCGGCGCGGCGCAGCACGTCGCTCATGCGGCCGATTTCTTCGGCCACCTCTTCCGGTGTGCCGTCGCTCTCGCACAGCAGAATCGCCTCGGCGCTGAGGTCGTAGCCGGCGTGGACGAAGTCTTCCACCGCCGCCGTCATGGGTTTGTCCATCATCTCCAGCCCAGCGGGGATGATGCCGGCGGCAATCACCGCGGCCACCGCGTCACCGGCCTTGCGCACGTCGTCAAAGCTGGCCATGATGCAGCGCGCCAGCTGGGGCTTGGGTACCAGCTTGACGGTGACTTCGGTGGTGATGGCCAGCATGCCTTCGCTGCCCACCAGCACTGCCATCAAATCGAGCCCGGCGCAGTCCAGCGCGTCACTGCCGAATTCAACCGGCTCGCCCGCCACCGTGAAGCCCTTGACCTTCAGCACGTTGTGCAGCGTGAGGCCGTACTTCAGGCAGTGCACACCGCCGGAGTTCTCGGCCACGTTGCCACCGATGGTGCAGGCGATCTGGCTCGACGGGTCGGGCGCGTAGTACAGGCCCAGCGGCGCAGCGGCCTCGCTGATGGCGAGGTTGCGCACACCGCACTGCACCACCGCCGTGCGGCTGAGCGCGTCCAGCTTCAGGATTTGGTTGAACTTGGCCAGCGACAGCGTCACGCCCTGGGCGTGGGGCATCGCGCCGCCCGAGAGGCCGGTGCCGGCACCGCGGGCCACCACCGGCACGCCCAGCGCATGGCAGGTTTTCAGCACCGCCTGCACCTGGGCTTCGGTTTCTGGCAGGGCCACGGCAAAAGGCCGCTGGCGGTAGGCGGTCAGGCCGTCGCATTCATAGGGCGTGGTGTCTTCGGGTTGCCACAGCAGCGCGTGCGCAGGCAAAACGGCCAGCAGCCCTTGAATGATCTGGGATTTTTGCTCTGCTTTCAGGAGCAAGGCGGCGTGCTGTGGAGCGGGTGGGGCGTTCATGGTCTGGCGTGGCAAGTCAATGCCAAACCACTGTACGGCAAAACCGGCGGCGGGGGCTTGAATAAATCGGGCGTGGGCCGTGAAAAGCGCTGGGCTCAGGCGACCGCTTTGCGCAGCCAGTCGGCAAAGGCCGCGCATTCCCAGCGGTCCATCAGGCCGGTGCGCCAGCACAGGTAGTGGGCGTGGGGGCTGGGCACGGCGGGTGAGACCACCGGGTCGAACACCCGCACCAGCGTGCCGCGCTCCAGCCACGGTGCGGCGAGCTTCTGGCGCACCAGCGCCACGCCCATGCCGGCAGCCGCGGCGTCGCAGGTCAGGCCCACGTCGTTGAACTGCGAGCCGTCGGACGGCTCGGGCCAGTCGAGCGCGTGGGCGGCAAACCAGGTGCGCCAGGGCTCCAGCGGGCTGCGCAACAGCGGCTGGCCTTCCAGCGCGAGGGGCGACTCGAACGGGCCGTGTTCGCGCACAAAGGTGGGCGATGCGAGCGGCGTGATCTCGTCCTTCATCAGCAGCACATGCTCGACGTCGGCGTAGCGCCCGGTGCCGAAGCGGATGGTCAGGTCGGCGTCTTCGGCCACCACGTCGAGCAGCGGGATGGCGACCTGCAGCGTCAGGTCGATCTCGGGGTAGGCGTCGGTGAACTGGCGCAGCCGGGGGATCAAAATCGAGCGGGCGAAGGTGGGCGTGACGGCAAAGCGCAGCTTGCGCCGGCCGCTGCTGCCGCCCGCACTGGGAAACTTCTGCAGCCGCGCCAGGCCTTCGCGCACATGGGCCAGGTACTCGCTGCCCTCGGTGGTGAGGGAAAAGTCGGCCCGGCCAAACAGCTTGGTGCCGATGATCTGCTCCAGCTGCTTGACCCGGTGGCTGACTGCGCTGGGCGTGACGCACAGCTCCTCGGCGGTTTGGGTGACGCTGCGCAGGCGCGCCAGCGCTTCAAACGTCAGCAGGCACTGCACCGGTGGAATCCGGCGGTGCGCCTCGCCGCCGTGGCCCATGCTCACTTGAAAATGACCGTCTTGTGGCCGTTCAGCAGCACCCGGTGTTCGCTGTGCCATTTCACCGCACGGGCCAGCACCTGGCTCTCGGTGTCGCGGCCCTGGGCGGTGAAGTCTTCCACCGTTTTGCTGTGGTCCACCCGGGCCACGTCCTGCTCGATGATCGGGCCTTCGTCGAGGTCGGCCGTCACGTAGTGGGCGGTGGCGCCAATCAGCTTCACGCCGCGGTCGTGCGCCTGGTAGTAGGGCTTGGCGCCCTTGAAGCTGGGCAGGAAGGAGTGGTGGATGTTGATGGCGCGGCCCTGCAGCTTGCGGCACAGGTCGTCGCTCAGGATTTGCATGTAGCGGGCCAGCACCACCAGCTCCGCGCCTTCGGACTCGATGATCTCGAACTGCTTGGCTTCCACCTGCGCCTTGGTGGCGGCGGTGACTGGGATGTGGTGGAAGGGCACGTTGTAGCTGGCCGCGAGCTGGTAGAACTCGCGGTGGTTGCTGACGATGGCGCGGATGTCGATCGGCAGCAGGCCGCTTTTCCAGCGGAACAGCAGGTCGTTCAGGCAATGGCCTTCCTTGCTGACCAGAATGACGGTGCGCATCGGCTCGGCGGTGGCGTGCAGTTGCCAGGCCATCTTGAACGGTTCGGAGAACTGGGTCAGCCGCCGCTTGAGGTCGGCAAAGGTCAGTTGGTCGCAGGCGAACTGCACCCGCATGAAAAACAGGCCCGTGGCCGGGTCGTTGTACTGCGCGGCTTCTTCGATGTTGCTGCCGTGTTCGAACAGAAAACCGGAGACGGCGTGCACGATGCCGGGACGGTCCGGGCATGACAGGGTCAGGATGTAGGCGTGGTTCATAAATGCGGTCAACAGCCCGTGTGGGTGGCAAATTGTCGCAGGTTGCCCGCCCTGGTTGGCGGCGTGGGGCTGTCAGACCTTGACGGCGCGACCAATGAAGAGGATCGGCCCGGTGGGGCGGTTCAGCGGCGAGCCGCCTGCCGGCTCCAGCGTGATTTCAAACAGCTGGCGCTCGCCCAGGCCGGGGATGCGGCTGGCGGGCAACACCGCGCTGGTGCCCGGGGTGACCAGGCCGAGCGAGGTGGGGCCGCTGTCGCGCTCGCCTTTGGTCCAGAGCTGCAGCGCGCTGCCCGGTGGCACCGGGTCGCCGCCCGCGAGCGGCAGCAGCCGCAGCGTGCCGCCGCGGTGCGCTTCCACCAGCCAGCCATTGGTCGCTTTGTCGGGGCTCTGCAGCACCGCGACGAAGTGCGGCACGGCGGCGTCGTTGCCACCTGGGTGTGTGGCCCGCGAGACGGCCAGCACCAGGCAGCCCAACGCGGCCACTGCTGTCAGGCCCTGCCAGAAACCCAGGCGTTGCCACAGCGGTGGCTGGGCATGAGGCCAGGCCGCCGTCTGGGCGATGCGCGACCACAGGCCGGGCGATGGTGCCACCGCCACCGCCACCGCCACCGTGGGCGGGGCCAGGCCCAGCAGCCGGTCTTGCCAGGCCACGACTTCGGCGCGCAGCGCGGGGTCGCGCGCCAGGGCGAGTGCAAAAACCGTCTGTTCGGCGCCGCTGAGGGTGCCGCGCACGTAGTCGCCGGCCAGCGCGTTGCGTTCCTCTGGGTCCAACAGGTTCATGGCGGGCATTCCTTCGGGTGGGCGCGTTCAGAGCGCAAATTCTAGGGCCAGAGTGCCACGCCCGGCATGAAAAAGCGGCCGGTGCAGTAACGCAGCGGCCGCAGGGGGTGGGGCCGGCGCCGCCCCTGCAGCGGCCGGCACGCCACACGGTCAGTAACGGATGGCGATGTCGGTGATGGCCGGGCCGGTGGCGCCACCAATCTGCGCTGCCGTTCCGACGCCGCGCAGGGTGGCGGCACCGGTGGTCAGGTTGATGTTGTAGAGCGAGTACGGTCCGGTGAGCCCTGCGCGGAAGGCGCCGAGTGCCAGGCCGTTGTCGCCACCGGCGATGTCGATCGCGCTGTTGCCGGTCACGTCCAGGCCCAGGGCGCCCACGTCCGTGAGGGTGCCGTTGTTTGGCGGGTTCTGGATCGCCAGCACGTTGACCAGTGTGTCCACGTCGTACAGCGTGGTGGCGGTGGTGCCGGCAAAGCTGTTGGTGTAGGCGGCGCCCACCACGGAAGCGGGAACGGTGCGGTTGATGTTGCCGTCGGTCGTGGTGGCACCGGTGGCCACGTTGATGCGCAGGCTCTGGCCCAGGTCGCTGATGACGCGCAGGCGGTCAGGTACCGGGTTGAAGTCGACCGAGAAGGTGGTGCCCAGCAGGGTGGTGAAAGCGGGGTTGCCGTCGGTGGTGTCGGCCGGGTCGGCGGCCAGGGTGGCCACCACGGTCCCGGCACCTGTGTCGGGGTTGACGGTCAGCAGGCGGGCGCTGCTGGTGAGCACGTACAGCAGGCCGTTGGCGGGGCGGAAGTCCATGCCCAGCACGTTCTCGCCGGCGTTCAGGCCGGTGATGGCGGTGGTGCTGAGCAGCGTGTTGGGTGCAGCCGGGCTGATGCGCGACAGGTTGTTGCCGCTCAGAACGACCACCGTGGGGGCTGCCGGCTGGTTCAGCAGCGTCAGGCCCACCACGGGCTCGTCGGTGCCGAGGGTGCCCACGGCGGTGGCCACACCGCCTGTGGCCAGCGACACGCTGTACAGGCGGGTGACGCCACCCACGCGCAGTGCGGCCAACCCGGTGTTGTTGCGTGCGTCGATGTCAAAGCCGTTGGCGGCGTCGCAGGCCACACCCAGCGGGGTGGGGTTGGTCAGGGTGCCGTTGTTGGGCGGGTTTTGCAGGGTGCGTGTGCCGGTGGCGCAGTCGATGTTGAACAACTGCGTGGTGGTGGCGCCGGCAAAGGCGTTGGTGTAGGCCGATGCGGTGACGCTGGCGCCGGCAACGCCGTTGATGGCGCCGTCCACCAGTGTGGCGCCGGTGTCCACGTTGATGCGCAGGTTCTGCCCGGTGTTGCTGACGAGGCGCAGGCGGTCGGGCACGGGGTTGAAGTCGACGCCGAAGCTGGCGCCCGAGAGCGCGGTGAACGCGGTGGTGTTGGCCGCGTCGTTGGCCAGGGCCACGCGGAAGGTGGCGGCGCCGGTGGTGGGGTCAAGCGTGTAGATGCGGCCGGCGTTGGACACGGCATAAACCAGGCCATTGGCCGGGCGCACGTCCATGCCAATCAGCTGCTCGGAACCGTTCAGCCCGCTGATGCCGAGGTTGCTGACCAGCGTGCCAGGGGTGGCGCGGTTGAAGGTAGCAATGCGCCCGCCAGCCGTCAGGACGGCGGTGTCGCCGACGGGGGAGGGGTCGTTGTTGTCGCTGCCTCCGCAGGCGGCCAGGGTGGCCGCGAACAGGGCCGTGACGGCCAGGCGGTTGAAAGATTGGTTCATGGAATTTCCTCGGTAGGGTGGGCCAACAGGCTTGCGAAAACAAGCCGCTCGCTGACCTTACTGAGCAGAGCCATGTTGGGATGCAGGACAACGCCTGCACCTGGCACAAGGTTTCAAGCCGTCATGTGTTGACGGCACCACGGGCGGGTGGGCCCGGAGGGGGCTCACACCGCGCCCAACCGGGCCTTGCCGGTATGTTTTGGCCGATTTTTATGCCAAATATGCCGCAAGCCCTAGTGAAGCCTTGCGGTTGCGCTATTGAATCAATAGCGCAACGCACGTTGTCAGGCGGCTTTCACTTTCAGGCGCCAGGCGTGCAGCAGCGGCTCGGTGTAGCCACTGGGCTGGGCCAGGCCTTCAAACACCAGCTCGCAGGCGGCCTTGTAGGCGGCGGAGGTGTTGAAGTTGCCGGCCATGGGCTGGTACAGCGGGTCGCCGGCGTTCTGGCCGTCCACCACGGCGGCCATGCGCTCGAAGGTTTCTTTGACCTGCGCCTCGGTCACCACGCCGTGGTGCAGCCAGTTGGCCATGTGCTGGCTGGAAATGCGCAGCGTGGCGCGGTCTTCCATCAGGCCGACGTTGTGGATGTCGGGCACCTTGGAGCAGCCCACACCCTGGTCCACCCAGCGCACCACGTAGCCGAGGATGCCCTGGGCGTTGTTGTCCAGCTCTTGCTGCTTCTCGGCCGCGCTCCAGCTCGGCGTGGCGGTGACCGGGATCTGCAGCAGGTTGTTCAGGATGTTGGCGCGCTCGGCATTGGCGTCGATTTTTTCCAGCGCCTTCTGCACGTCGGCGACGCTGACCTGGTGGTAGTGCAGCGCGTGCAGCGTGGCGGCGGTGGGGCTGGGCACCCAGGCGGTGTTGGCACCGGCCTTGGGGTGGGCGATTTTCTGTTCCAGCATCGCGGCCATCAGGTCCGGCATGGCCCACATGCCCTTGCCGATTTGTGCCTTGCCACGCAGGCCGCAGCTCAGGCCCACCAGCACGTTGTTCTTCTCGTAGGCGGCAATCCAGGCGCTGGTTTTCATGTCGCCTTTGCGGATCATCGGGCCGGCGTGCATCGCGGTGTGCATCTCGTCGCCGGTGCGGTCGAGGAAGCCGGTGTTGATGAAGGCCACGCGGCTGCTGGCGGCGGCGATGCAGGCCTTCAGGTTGACGCTGGTGCGGCGCTCTTCGTCCATGATGCCGAGTTTCACCGTGCTGTCGGGCAGGCCGAGCATCTTCTCGACGCGGCCGAACAGCTCGGCGGCAAAAGCGACTTCGGCCGGGCCGTGCATCTTGGGCTTGACGATGTAGACCGAGCCCTTGCGCGAATTGCGGATGCCGTTCTCACCATGGCCTTGCAGGTCGTGCAGGGCGATGGTGGTGGTGACCACCGCGTCCAGAATGCCTTCGGGGATTTCTTTGCCACCGTCGTAGGTGATGGCGGGGTTGGTCATCAAATGGCCCACATTGCGCAGGAACATCAGCGAGCGGCCATGCAGGCGCACCTCGCCACCCTGGGCGCCGGTGTACACGCGGTCGGCGTTCAGGCCGCGGGTGAAGGTCTTGCCGCCCTTGTTGACGCTTTCGGTCAGGGTGCCTTTCAGAATGCCGAGCCAGTTGCCGTAGGCCACCACCTTGTCGGCCGCGTCCACCACGGCGACCGAGTCTTCCAGGTCCAGGATGGTGGACAGCGCCGATTCCAGCACCAGGTCGCTGATGCCGGCCGCATCGGTCTTGCCGATGGCGGTGCTGCGGTCAATTTGAATGTCGAGGTGCAGGCCGTGGTGCTGCAGCAGCACCGACGATGGCGCTGCGGCCGCGCCCTGGAAACCGATGAACTGGGCCGCGTCCACCAGGCCGGTGCTCTTGCCACCCGCGAGGCTCACCACCAGTTGGCCACCGGCCACCGCGTAGCCGGTCGCGTCTTTGTGCGAGGCGCCGGCCAGCGGGGCGGCCTGGTCCAGCACGTTGCGGGCGTAGGCAATCACTTTCGCGCCGCGCACCGGGTTGTAGCCTTTGCCTTTTTCAGCGCCGTCGGCTTCAGGGATGGCGTCGGTGCCGTACAGCGCGTCGTACAGGCTGCCCCAGCGGGCGTTGGCGGCGTTCAGCGCGTAGCGGGCGTTCAGGATCGGCACCACCAGCTGCGGGCCGGCCTGCGTGGCCAGCTCGGCGTCCACGTTGGCGGTGGTGGCCTGCACGTTGGCCGGCTGGGGCACCAGGTAGCCGATCTTTTCCAGGAAGGCCTTGTAGGCGGGCATGTCGGCAATCGGGCCGGGGTTGGCTTTGTGCCAGGCGTCCAGTTCCAGTTGCAGGCGGTCGCGCTCGGCCAGCAGGGCGATGTTTTTCGGCGCCAGATCGGCCACGATGGCGTCGAAGCCTTGCCAGAAGGTGGCGCTGGCGATGCCGGTGCCGGGCAGCACCTGGGTTTCAATGAACTGGTGCAGTTCGGTGGCCACTTGCAGGCGGTGAACAGGGGTACGTGCGGTCATGGTGAGGTCCTCAAACAACAAGTCAAAAAAGGCTACAAAAAGGCTAAATCAGGGGAAAAAAGTCAGCACATCGCGCAGCGAGCTGCCGGTGCGTTCGGGTTGGGTGTCCAGCTCTTCAAACGGCAGCTGGTAGCGGTTCACCCACAGCGTGCGGTAGCCATACCAGGTGGCGGCCAGCGCGTCCCAGCCGTTGCAACTGACAAACAGCGTTTGCTGGGGCTTGAAGCCGGTGGCCTGTGGGCCCAGGGCGTAGGCGTCGGGGTGGGTTTTGAATTTGCGGATGCTGTCGACGCTGAGCACGTGGTCCAGCAGGCCGTCCAGCCCGGCGCTTTTGACGGCCACCGCCAGCATGCCCGGGTCGCCGTTGGACAAAATGCCAGTCACCACGCCGTTGGCCTTCAGGGCCAGCAGCACTTCCTTGTTCTCCGGGAAGGCCGACAGCGCACGGTACTGGTTCATCAGCCGCTCTTCGCGTTCAGGCGTCAGGTCCAGCCCCAGCCGTTTGCAGGCGTAGCGCAGGCCGGCGCGGGTCAGTTCCCAAAAGGGGCGGTAGTGTTTGCCATGGTCGCTGGTGGTCACCAGCCGGGTGTATTCAATCTGTTTGTCGCGCCACATCACCCCCAGCGCCTGGCCGTGGCCGGGGAAAAACTGCTCCGCCAGCAGGCCCACGCTGTACACGTCGAACAGCGTGCCGTAGGCGTCGAACAAGACGGCCTTGGGCAGTTCGGTGGGAGAAGCGGCGTTTTTGTCCATGCCATGACTGTATTTGATACCCGGACGTTTATTAATAGGCTAATAATCACGGATTCAGTCTAAAAAAGTATCGAATCGATGAACAAGCTGAAACAACTCGAATCGTTTGTGGCGGTGGCAGCCTCCGGCAGCCTGACCGCCGCCGCGTTGGCCGAAGGGGTGGCGCCGGCCATCATGGGGCGCCGGCTGGACGCGCTGGAAGAGCGGCTGGGTGTGAAATTGCTGGTCCGCACCACCCGCCGCCTGCACCTCACCCACGAGGGCAGCGCCTTTCTGGAAGACTGCCAGCGCCTGTTGGCCGACCTGGCCAACGCCGAGGCCAGTGTGTCGGCCGGTGGCGTCAAGCCCAGCGGCCACCTGCGCATCACCGCGCCGGCCGGTTTTGGCCGCCGCCACGTGGCCCCGCTGGTGCCCAAGTTCCGCGCCCAGCACGCCGATGTGACCATCTCGCTCAACCTCAGCGACCGGGTGGTGGACATGGCGGGCGAGGGTTTTGACTGCGCGGTGCGGGTCGGTGACCTGCCCGATTCGTCGCTGGTCAGCGTGCGGCTGGCCGACAACCGCCGGTTGTGTGTGGCCACGCCCGCCCACCTGCAGCGGCACGGCACGCCCGAGCACCCCAACGACCTGGCCCGGTTCGACTGCCTGACGCTCTCCAGCGACGCGTCGCAAACCCGCGGCTGGGCGTTTCGCGTTCCGCGCAACGCCCAAGGGCGGCAATACGAAGGCGCCCTTGAAGCGGGCCGTGAGAAAGATGTGGAAGTGGTGCACCTGAAGCCCGGCGGCCCGCTGGACTGCTCCGACGGCCAGGTGCTGCACGACTGGTGCCTCGCTGGTCACGGCATCGCCTGGCGCAGCACCTGGGAGGTGGAGGCCGAAATCGCCGCTGGCGAATTGGTGGAGGTGTTGGCCGACTTTGCCGCGCCGCCGAACGGCATTTACGCGGTGTTCCCGCAGCGCCGCCACCTGCCGCTGCGGGTGCGGCTGTGGATCGACTTTTTGAAGCACCACTACGGCCTGCCGGGCTTCTGGCAGGCGGGCTGAGCGCCCAAAAACAGCCAAGCCCCGGCAGGCGGGGCTTGGTGGTGTGGTGCAGAGCGTGTGCTTACTTGCTCAGGCAGGCCTTCATGAAGGCCTTGCGCTCGTCGCCCTTTTTGCCAGTGGCGTCTTTGTTGCAGGTGGTCATCTTGCTTTGCTGGGTGGCCGGTTTGGCGCTCAGGCAGGACTTCATGAAGGCTTTGCGCTCGTCGCCTTTCAGGGATTTGTCGCCAGCCTCCTTGTTGCAGTCGCCCATTTTGGTCTGCTGCTTGGTTTTGACCTCGGCCTCCGGGGCCTTGCTGGCGGCGGCCATCGGTGCACTGGCGGCGTGCGCGGCGGCGTAAGCCGAGCCGGCAGAGAAAGCCAGGCCAAGGACGATCAGGGAAATCAGTTGCTTCATGGTGTTCCTCCCGCAGGGTGTTGTTGAATGGGGCCGAAGGCATTCAAGCACAGAAAGACCCTGACAGCAAGGCGGGTTTCACGGGCGACCCCGACAGCGTTTGAGCCGGGGGCCGTGCCGCCAGAGCAGGCCCGTAAAATCGGGCGATGCTTCTCCTCAAACAAGAATTGCTCGGCTGCCTGGCCGCCGCGCTGGAACAACTGCAGCCCGGCGCAGGCAGCAAAGCCGCGTTCGAGTCGCCCAAGGTCGCGGCCCATGGTGACTTCGCCTGCACGGCGGCCATGCAACTGGCCAAACCGCTCAAGCTCAACCCGCGCCAACTGGCCGAGACACTCAAGACCGCGCTGGAGGGCATGGCGCCGTTCCAGCGTTGGGTCGCGGCCATCGAAATTGCCGGCCCCGGCTTCATCAACATCCGGCTGAAGCCGGAGGCCAAGCAGCAGACCGTGCGCGAGGTGCTGGCTTCGGGCAGCGCCTTTGGCGCGCGGTCGGCCAACGGCCAGCGCATGCTGGTGGAGTTTGTCTCCGCCAACCCCACCGGGCCGCTGCACGTGGGCCATGGCCGGCAGGCGGCGCTGGGCGATGCGATCTGCAACCTGTTCAGCACCCAGGGCTGGCAGGTGCACCGCGAGTTTTATTACAACGACGCCGGGGTGCAAATCCAGACGCTGGCCAACTCCACCCAGCTGCGTGCCCGTGGCATCAAACCGGGCGACGCCGGCTGGCCCGAAGTGGCTTACAACGGCGACTACATCGCCGACATCGCCGCCGACTTTTTGGCCAAAAAGACTGTCAAGTCCGACGACCGGGAGTTCACCGCCAGCGGCGATGTGGACGACACCGACTCGGTTCGCGAATTTGCCGTGGCCTACCTGCGCCGCGAGCAGGACCTTGATTTGAAGGCGTTCCAGGTCCGGTTTGACCAGTACTACCTGGAGTCCAGCCTGTACACCAGCGGCCGCGTCGCAGCCACCGTGCAAAAACTGGTCGACGCCGGCAAGACCTACGAGCAGGACGGCGCGCTGTGGCTGAAGTCCACCGACTACGGCGACGACAAAGACCGCGTGATGCGCAAGGGGGACGGCAGCTTCACCTACTTCGTGCCCGACGTGGCCTACCACATCACCAAGTGGGAGCGCGGATTCGGCAAGGTCATCAACATCCAGGGCACTGACCACCACGGCACCATCGCCCGGGTGCGCGCCGGCCTGCAGGCGGCCAACGTCGGCATTCCCCAGGGCTACCCCGACTACGTGCTGCACACCATGGTGCGGGTGATGCGTGGTGGCGAAGAGGTGAAGATTTCCAAGCGCGCCGGCAGCTACGTGACGCTGCGCGATCTGATCGAGTGGACCAGCACCGACGCGGTGCGTTTCTTCCTGCTCAGCCGCAAGCCCGACACCGAGTACATCTTCGACATCGACCTCGCGCTGGCGCAGAACAACGACAACCCGGTCTACTACGTGCAGTACGCCCATGCCCGCATCTGCTCGGTGCTGGCGGCCTGGGGCGGCGACGTGGCCAGCCTGCAAGATGTTGACCTGTCGCCACTGAGCAGCCCGCAGGCCCAGGCGCTGATGCTGCTGATGGCCAAGTACCCCGACATGCTGACCGCCGCCGCCGAGGGTTTTGCGCCGCACGACGTCACCTTCTACCTGCGCGAGCTGGCGGCCAGCTACCACAGCTACTACGACGCCGAGCGCATTCTGGTGGACGACGAGGCGGTGAAACGCGCCCGCCTGGCGCTGGTCGCCGCCACCGCGCAGGTGTTGCACAATGGCCTGGCGGTGCTGGGCGTGGGTGCACCGCGCAAGATGTAAACCGCGACTGGCGCGACAAGCCAACAGGCAACAAGAGGCAACATGAAACAGACACGCAGCGCCGCCATGGTCGGCTTCATCGTCGGGGTGCTGGTCGGGCTCGGCGCCGCACTGGCGGTGGCGGTGTTCGTGACCAAGGTGCCGGTCCCGTTCACCAACAAGGCCCAGGGCCGCAACCCGACCCAGGAAGCGGTGGAAGCCCAGCGCAACAAGGACTGGGACCCGAATGCCGCGCTGCAGGGCAAAAACCAGAGCCGCCCTGCCGCCACTCCCGCCGCCACCGCCTCGGCCCCCGTGGTGCCCGCCACCGCAGGCCGGACCGACACCAAGCCCGGCGCCTCGACCGACCCGCTGGGCGACCTGGCCCGCCTGCGCGCCTCGGCCACCCCGCCGGTGGTCGCGCCCACGGTGGTCACCACGGCGCCAGCGCTGGCCAAGCCACCGGCAGCAGGCGTGGACCCGTTTTCCTACTTTGTCCAGGCGGGCGCTTTCCGCACCGCCGAAGACGCCGAGGCGCAGCGCGCCAAGCTGTCGCTGTTGGGCATGGAGTCGCGCGTGACCGAGCGCGAGCAGTCCGGCCGCACCGTGTTCCGCGTGCGGGTGGGCCCGTTTGACCGCAAGGAAGACGCCGACCGCAGCAAGGAGCGGCTCGACGGCAACGGCTTCGAGACCGCGCTGGTGCGGGTGCAGCGCTGAACTTTTCCGCCCGAGAGGTGGTCAGACCCCCATGCCGCTGCCTGCGGTTTCTGGCAGGCGGCCGACACAACAACCAAGGAGTGAATCGATGATGGAACGTCGCGAGTTTTCCCGTGTGCTCACCGCCGGCGCGCTGGCCGCCTCCGGTCTGGCCGCCTGGCCCGCCTTGGCGCAGGGAAAAAAGCCCGAAAGCGGCACCGACTACCTGACGCTGGACAAGACCGCACCGGTGGACACCCCTGCCGGCAAGGTCGAAGTGCTGGAGTTCTTCTGGTACAGCTGCCCGCACTGCAATGCCTTCGAACCGCAGCTGGAGAGCTGGATCAAGCAGGCGCCCAAGGACGTGGTGGTGCGGCGCGTGCCAGTGCGTTTCCGGGCCGATTTTGAAGCCCAGCAGCGTCTGTACTACACGCTGGAAGGCCTGAACAAGGTCGACGAGCTGCACCGCAAGGTGTTCTACGCGGTGCATGTGGAAAAACAGCTACTCAACACGCCCGACACCATCGCCGCCTGGGCCGAGAAACAAGGCCTGGCCAAGGGGCCGTTCATGGAGATGTTCAACTCCTTTGGCGTGGCCAACAAGGCACGCCGTGCCGCCCAGTTGCAGGACCAGTACAAGGTGCAGGGTGTGCCTTCGCTGGGCATTGCTGGCCGCTACTACACCGACGGCACGGTGGCGGGCAGCATGGACCGGGCCCTGCAGGTGACCAATTTCCTGATCGGCGAAGCGCGCAAGGCGAAATAAGCCCCATTGGCTGTCTCAAAAGGCCCGCGAGACGGGCCTTTTTCATGGGCGTGCCCATTTGGGTCGCTACAATCACAGCAAGAACCATGCCTTTATGAAACAACCTACTGTGCCTGTCCGTTTGCTGTGGTCTGTGCTGGGGCTGGCGCTGCTGGCCGGCACCGCCCAGGCTGAAAAAGCCGACCGCAACAAGCCCATGAACATCGAAGCCGATGCGCTGCGTTACGACGACCTGCGCCAGACCAGCCTGTTCACCGGCAACGTCGTCATCACCAAAGGGTCGATGGTGATCCGCGGCGTGCGGGTCGAGGTCAAGCAGGACCCCGACGGCGCGCAGTTCGGCCTCGCCACCGCCGCGCCAGGCCAGTTGGCCTATTTCCGGCAAAAACGCGAGGGGCTGGACGAAACCATCGAAGGCGAAGCCGAAACCATCGAGTACAACGGCCGCAGCGACAGCGTGAAATTCAGCAAACGCGCGGTGCTGCGCCGCTACCGTGGCAGCACGCTGCTGGACGAAACTTCGGGCAATGTGATCAATTACGACAACACCAACGACGTGTTCACCGTCAATGGCGGCGCCGCCAATGCCAGCAGCGGCAACCCGACCGGCCGCATCCGTGCGACGCTGACACCCAAAACGGCCGCCCCGGCGCCCGCCAGCAGCACCGCGCCGGCCACCCTGCGCCCGAGCGAACGCCTGCCGGAGGAGAAAAAATGAGCGCGCTGCCCATCGGTACCGGCACGGCCATCCATGCAGCCCCCAACACCGGCAGCCGCCTGGTCGCCCAGGGCCTGCAAAAAGCCTACGGCAGCCGCAAGGTCGTCAAGAACGTGTCGCTGGCGGTGCAAAAAGGCGAAGTGGTCGGTCTGTTGGGCCCCAACGGCGCGGGCAAAACCACCTCGTTCTACATGATCGTGGGCCTGGTGCGGGCCGACGCGGGCGAGATCAGCATCGACGGCCAGTCGGTCGAGCACATGCCGATCCACCGCCGCTCGCGGCTGGGCCTGAGCTACCTGCCGCAGGAAGCCTCGATTTTCCGCAAACTCACCGTGGAGCAGAACGTGCGTGCGGTGCTGGAACTGCAGCGGGACCCGGACGGTCGCGCCCTCAGCAAAGCCGAGATGGACCAGCGCACCGATGCGCTCCTGCAGGACCTGCGGGTCGAGCACCTGCGCCATTCGCCGGCACCGGCGCTGTCGGGCGGTGAGCGGCGCCGGGTCGAGATCGCCCGGGCGCTGGCCACCCAGCCGCAGTTCATCTTGCTGGACGAGCCGTTCGCCGGCATCGACCCGATCGCGGTGATCGAGATCCAGCGCATCATCAGTTTCCTGAAGTCGCGCGGCATCGGTGTTTTGATCACCGACCACAACGTGCGCGAAACCCTGGGCATTTGCGACCACGCCTACATCATCAGCGACGGCGAGGTGCTGGCCGAAGGCACGCCCTCCGAGATCGTCAACAACCCCGATGTGCGCCGTGTGTACCTCGGTGAACATTTCCGAATGTAAACATGGCCCCCACGCTCCCCACTTCGTGTGGTTCGCTGCCCCCCGAGGGGGCTGCATTTTTCCTTGGGGCGGCCCGGCGGAAAAACATGGCCTCCGCGTTCGCGCACTGCGTGTCGCTCTCTGCCCCCCGAGGGGGCCGGCCTTGCTTGGGGCGGCCCGGCGCGGCGGCCATGGCCCCCACGCGCGGGTACCCGGTTTCCTGTCAGGTGGCATGAAACAGGGCCTTTCTCTCCGCGTCTCCCAACACCTGGCGCTGACGCCACAACTGCAACAGTCGATCCGGCTGCTGCAGTTGTCCACGCTGGAGCTGAGCCAGGAAGTCGAGCAGATGCTCGACGACAACCCCTTTCTGGAGGTGACGGACGACGCCGCCCCGCGCGAGGAGTTCGGCACCGCCACGGCCGACAGCCGTGCCGACGACGAGCCGACAGAGACCTACAGCGCCCCTTCGGCAAGCACCGAATCCGAACCCGCCGACGCTGCCAGCGACGCGCCCGGTGACGCCGACAGCGCATTGCCCGACAGCTGGGACGGCGACGGCACCACCGAGATGGCGCCAGACGACAGCGAGTGGGGCAGCGACGCGCCAGCCCGCAACCGCAACGACGGCGATGAGCAGCTCGACGCCACCGAACTCGCCCGCCAGCAGGAGTCGATGACCGCCTTCCTGCACCGGCAGGCGCTCTCCCTGCGGTTGAGCGAGGTGGACCGGGCGGCGCTGTATTTCCTGATCGAGTCCCTCAACGACGACGGTTACCTGGAAGACAGCCTGGCCGAACTGGCCCAAGGGCTGGCGGGCGACGACCTGGAGGAGCTGGAAGACCTGCAGCAGCGTTTTGAAGTCGCCCTGCGTTTGCTGCAAAGCCTGGAGCCGACCGGCGTGGGCGCCCGCAACCTGGCCGAATGCCTGACGCTGCAGCTCCGCGCCCAGCCGACCGACGAGGTGGTGCACACCGCGCTGGCCATCTGCGCCCAGCCGATGGACCTGCTGGCACGCCGCGACATCAAGCGGCTGGTACAGGTATGCCACGACAGCGAAGTGCGTGTGCGCAAGGCGATTGCACTCATCCAGCGGCTGGACCCGAAACCCGGCCGCCGCTTTGTGGACGTGGAGCGCAACGTGGTGGTGCCCGACGTGATCGTCACGCAAATCGGTCGGGGCACCAACCCGCGTTTCCGGGTGCAGCTCAACGCCGAAGTGATGCCCCGCCTGCGGGTGCACGACCTGTATGCCAGCGCGCTCAAGGCCAGCAAAGGCGCCAGCGGGGCGGGTTTGCAGCAGCGCTTGCAGGAGGCGCGCTGGTTCATCAAGAACATCCAGCAGCGGTTTGACACCATCCTGCGCGTCAGCAATGCCATCGTCGAGCGGCAGAAGAACTTCTTTGTGCACGGCGAGCTGGCCATGCGCCCGTTGGTGCTGCGCGAGATCGCCGACGAACTGGGCCTGCACGAGTCCACCATCTCGCGTGTGACCACCGCCAAGTACATGGCCACGCCGTTTGGCACCTTCGAGCTGAAGTACTTTTTTGGCTCGGCGCTTGGCACCGAAACCGGCGGCAACGCGTCCAGCACCGCGGTGCGCGCGCTGATCAAACAATTCGTCGCCAGCGAAAGCTTGAAGAAGCCCCTGTCGGACAACCAGATTTCCGAGATGCTGAAAGAGCAGGGCATCGAATGCGCCCGCCGCACGGTGGCCAAATACCGCGAGTCGCTGCGCATCGCGCCGGCGAATTTACGCAAAGCTTTATGAACCAACTCCACCTTTTCCTCCCCTGCGCGGCCGGCGTTGAAGACCTGCTCGAAGCCGAGGTGCGCCGCATCTGCAGCGGCCACACCGACAAGCGGCGCGGCGGTGTCAACGTGGTCGCGTCGTGGCGCGACGCGATGCAGCTCAACCTGCACAGCCGGCTGGCCCAGCGGGTGCTGGTGCAGCTGGCCGAGGGGGGTTACCGCAGCGAAAACGACCTCTACGCGCTGGCCGACAGCGTGGCCTGGGAAATCTGGTTCACGCCGCGCCAGAGCATCAAGGTGGAAATCACCGCCCAGCACAGCCCGCTGACGTCGCTCAACTTTGCCGCCCTGAAAATCAAAGACGCGGTGTGCGACCGCTTCCGCGCCAAGGCCGGTGGCGTGCGGCCCGACGTCAACACCCAGTGGCCCGACGTGCGCATTTACGCCCACCTCACCACCGACCGCTGCCTGCTCTACATTGACACTTCTGGCGAGCCGCTGTTCAAGCGCGGTTGGCGCGAAGACACCGGCGAAGCCCCGCTAAAGGAAACCCTGGCCGCCGCCATGCTGGCCGCCAGCGGCTGGGACGGCAGCGCGCCGCTGTACGACCCGTGCTGTGGCAGCGGCACCATCGCCATCGAGGCCGCCACCATCGCCTGCAACCAGGCGCCGGGGCTGCTGCGCCGCTTTGCGTTCGAGAAGTACCTGCCGTACCAGGAACACGTGTGGGAGGCCTTGCGCGACCAGGCTGCCGCCGCCGTGCGCGAGCCCAGCGTGCCGGTGTTCGGCAGCGACGTGGCCTTCCGCATGGTGGACTTCGCCGAGCGCAACGCCGAGCGCGCCGGTGTGTCCCACGCGGTGCAATTCCGCGGCGGCGACGCGCTGCAGCGTTCGCCCCCCGCCCCCACTGGCGTGATGTTGCTGAACCCACCGTATGGCGAGCGGATTGCCGTGGCCGGTGTGGCGGGTACAGCGGGTTCGTTGCGCGGGAGAGAAACAGCCCAGATCGACGGCGAACGCGACGAAGGCGACGCGTTCTTTCCGCAGCTCGCCACCCACTGGAAGAAAAACTACGCCGGCTGGACCGCCTGGGTGCTGACGCCCGACCTGAAACTGCCGAGCCGCATGCGCCTGAAAGAGTCGCGCCGGGTGCCGATGTGGAACGGCCCGATCGAGTGCCGGCTGTTCAAGTTCGACATGGTGGCCGGCTCGGCGCGCCAGAAGCCTGTTGCAACCGAATGACGCGGCCAACGGTCGTCCTCGACACGAACATCCTGCTCGACCTGTGGGTGTTCGACGACCCACCCTCTCAGCGTCTCAAAACCGCGCTGGAAGAAGGCCAGCTCGACTGGCTCGCCACCGCCGACATGCGCAGCGAACTCGCCCGCGTGCTGGCCTACCCGCAGATCGTGCCGCGCCTGGCCTACTACCAGCGCAGCGCCACCGAGGTGCTGGCCGCGTTCGACCGCCACGCCCGCGTGGTGCCCCCCGCCCCCAAGGCCCCGGTGACCTGCAGCGACGCCGACGACCAGAAGTTCATCGATCTGGCCGTTTCACACCGCGCCACGCTGCTGAGCAAGGACAAAGCCGTCATTTCCATGCGAAAACGGCTCCAAGCCTTAGGAATATCTAGCGATGCAGCTACGCTATTTGTAGCGTAAAGCTGTCCGCGCTGGCCTGCGGCCAGTAGCGTTTGAAGACCTCGTGCTGGCCCTCCAGCGAGTCCGACAGCAGCGACCCCGGCTGCACCTGCATCACCAGGTTGGCCAGCAACCGCACCTCGTTCTGGCTGATGCGCCGCACGATGTGGTGCGGCGTGATGGCGGCCGGGTGCGTCAACCCCGCCGCCTGCACCAGTTCCTTCAAGGCCTTGAGCGTGTTCTGGTGGAAGTTCAGCACCCGCTCGGTCTTGTCGGGCACGATCAGCGCCTGCTGGCGCAGCGGGTCCTGTGTGGTCACGCCGGTGGGGCAGTTGCCGGTGTGGCAGCTCTGTGCCTGGATGCAGCCCAACGCGAACATGAAGCCACGCGCCGAGTTGCACCAATCAGCGCCCAGCGCCATCATCCGCGCCACGTCAAACGCGCTCACCACCTTGCCGGCGCAGCCAATGCGGATCTGCTGGCGCAGGTTCACGCCCAGCAGCGTGTTGTGCACCAGCAGCAGGCCTTCTTGCAGCGGCACGCCCACGTGGTCGGTGAACTCCAGCGGCGCCGCGCCGGTGCCGCCTTCGGCACCGTCCACCACAATGAAGTCGGGCGTGATGCCGGTGGCCAGCATGGCCTTGACGATGCCAAACCACTCCCACGGGTGGCCAATGCACAGCTTGAAGCCGACCGGCTTGCCCCCGGAGAGTTCGCGCAGCCGCGCGATGAACTGCAGCATGGCCACCGGCGTGCCAAACGCGCTGTGCGACGCCGGCGACACGCAGTCCACGCCCTCTGGCACGCCGCGCGCCGCCGCGATCTCGGACGTGACTTTGGCCCCCGGCAAAATGCCGCCCTGGCCTGGTTTGGCGCCCTGGCTGAGCTTGAGCTCGACCATCTTCACCTGCGGGTCCAGCGCGGTGGCCGCGAAGCGTTCGGCGCTGAAGCTACCGTCGTCGTTGCGGCAGCCAAAGTAGCCGGAGCCGATTTCCCAGATCAAGTCGCCGCCGTGGGTGCGGTGGTGGGCGGAGATCGAACCCTCGCCGGTGTCGTGCGCAAAGCCGCCGCGTTTCGCACCCGCGTTCAGCGCCAGGATGGCGTTGGCCGACAGCGCGCCAAAACTCATCGCCGAGATGTTGAACACGCTGGCCTGGTAGGGCTGGCTGCAGCCGTCCTTGGGCGTGCCGTCGGGCAGCGCACCAATGCCGATGCGGAAGTCGTGCGAGGTGAGTTTGGTCGGCGCCAGCGAGTGGTTGACCCACTCGTAGCCCACGGCGGCCACGTCCAGCAACGTGCCAAACGGGCGCTTGTCCGACTCGTTCTTGGCGCGCTGGTAGACCAGCGAGCGCTGCGAACGCGAGAACGGCGCGGCCTCGTTGTCGCTCTCCAGAAAATACTGCCGCAGCTCTGGCCGGACCGACTCCAGCATGAAGCGCACATGCCCAACCACCGGGTAGTTGCGCAGCACCGACTTTTTGGTTTGCTGCAGGTCGTACACCCCCACCCCCACCAGCGCGGTGAACACCAGCAGCGCGCCCCAGCCCACGCCAAACGCCACCACGCTGAACAGCGCCAGCAGGCAGCCCAAAATGCACAGGCCAAAGGCGGTGTAGCGCACCGGGTAATACGCGTCGAGTCGGGACAGCATGCGGTTCTTCCTTGTCGTCAGGGTTGCCAGTATGGCGCCTCTTACACTTGACGGTATGACCTCTCCTCAAACGCTCCAGCCCGACGACTTTGACGAACTCGACGCGCTGCTCGACGACCTGCGCACCCGCCACGACGAAACCCCGCAATGGGAGTTCTGCGAAGGCGTGATGGCGGCCCTCATTTGCAACCGCCGCGCCATCCCGCCCGAAGAGTATTTGCCGGTGTTGCTGGCCGCCGAAGAGGCCGTTGGCGCCGACCCGTTCGCCGACAGCACCCAGCGCGAACGCTTCATGGCGCTCTGGAACCGCCGCTGGATGGAGGTGGCCACCGCGCTCGACACCGACGTGGACACGCTCGACGACGACCGCGCCTACCAACCCGAGGTGCTGGACGTGCGCGGCGGCATGGCCGCCCTGCCCGAACACGAGCGCGTGGTGCTGGACGACGAGCCGCTGCCCAGCTTTGCCCAGGTGTGGGCGCTCGGCTTCATGTACGTGGTGGAAAACTGGCCCGACGACTGGGCCACCCCGCGCGACAAGGACGCCGCCGAATGGCTGGACGGCGCGCTCGGCGCCATCGTCGCCATGACCGAAGACGACACCGGCGTGCCCAGTGTGTCCATGTTCAGCGAAGACGGCCCGCCCAGCGTCAGCGACGCACGGCTCGAAGCCTACGGCGCCGCGCTGTGGGCGGTGTACGACCTGCGCGACCTCTGGCGCACGCTCGGCCCCAAGCAGGAAACCGTGCGCAAGGAAGCCACGCCCGGCCGCAACGACGCCTGCCCGTGTGGCAGTGGCAAGAAGTTCAAGAAGTGCCACGGCGCCTGAGGCGTCACGACCTCAATCGGCGAAAAATCCGCGCAGCGCCTCGGCCGTTTCTTGCGGCAGTTCTTCCGGAATGAAATGCCCGGCCGGCACGGCCTGGCCGCTGACGTGGCCGGCGCACTGCGCCTGCCAGAGTTGCAGCGGCTTGAACAGCCGGTGCACCACACCACGCTCGCCCCACAGCACCAGCGTGTCGCAGGCGATTTTGTCGCCCTTGGCGCGGCTGGCGCGGTCGTGGTCCAGGTCAATGCCGGCGCTGGCACGGTAGTCTTCGCAGGCGCTGTGGATGGCCTCGGGGTTGCAGAAGCAGCGCTCGTACTCGGCCATCGCCTGCGGTTCAATGAACGTGGTGCCACTGCCGCCCCAGCCCCCCAGCTTGGTGTGCAGGTAGGCCTGTGGCGCACCGCCGATCATGGTCTCGGGCACCGGCCTGGGCTGGATCAAATGGAACCAGTGGTAGTAGGCGCGGGCAAACGCCATGTCGGTCGCGTTGTACATGTCCAGCGTGGGGGCGATGTCGATCACGCAGAGCTTTTTCACCCGTGTGGGGTGGTCCACCGCCAGCCGGTGCGCCACGCGGCCGCCACGGTCGTGGCCACAAAGGTAAAAGCGGCCGATGCCCAGTGCGTCCATCACCGCCACCATGTCGGCGGCCATCGCGCGTTTGCTGTAGTTGCCGTGGTCGTCCAGCCCTGGCGCCTTGGACGAATCGCCGTAGCCGCGCAGGTCGGGCATCACCAGAAAATAGTCGTTCGCCAACCGCTGCGCCACCCGGTGCCACAGCACATGGCTTTGCGGAAAGCCGTGCAACAGCAACAGTGGCGGGCCGTCAGCCTTGCCGCCAAAACGCGCATGGATTGACGCGCCGGGTACCTCGAACCGCTGTGTCTCGAACCCCTCAAACCAAGTCATAGCACCCCCACGCTTGCCACTTCGTGTGCCGCGCTGCCCCCCGAGGGGGCCGTGCCTTGCTTGGGGCGGCCCGGCGCGGCGGCGCTCATCCCTTGCTCCCCATGAACTTGCGCAGGTTGGCGGCCGCCGTGGTCCGCACCTTGTTGCGCAGAAAACCGCTCCAGCCCAACAGGAGGCCGGGCGTGCCCAGCGCCTGGCGTGACCAGGCCCAGAAATTGAAGCGATCGCGGTGCCGACTGATGAGGCCTTGCGGGTTGAATTCGAACGTACCGTCGATCACGTTGTGCACCAGGCGGCCGGTGGCGCTGAAGCGGTACCAGGCTTCCCAATGCGCTTTGCCGCTGGTGGCATCGGCCTCTATGCCGCTGGCTTCGAGCTTCCACACGTCGCGGCCCTTGGCCTTGGTGGCCTCGCAGAGCATGCGCCACATGCCAGCCACCTCGTCCCGGCCGCGCAGCGAGAAAGCCTCGTCGTCAAACTGCGCGTCGGGCGCGTAGCAACTGGCCATGGTGTCGGCGTCGAGCACGGCAAAGGCCGCGTAGAACGTCTGCAGGGTCTGGGCGTTGGGGTGCATGGCGTGCTCCTGGTGGTTCGGTGGTCGATACTACGCCGCCCGCCGCGTGCGCCGCAGCAGCCAGAACACAATGCCAAAGTTCAGCAGGTTCCAGGCGATGCCGTTGACGAACGCCGCCTGGTAGTTGCCGGTGAGATCGAACACCTTGCCCGACATCCAGCCGCCCAGCGCCATGCCCACCATGGTGGCCATGATGACCGCGCCCACATAGGTGCCCGCTTTCACCGCCGGAAAATGCTCGCGCACGATGATGGCGTAGCTCGGCACAATGCCGCCCTGGAACAGGCCGAACAGCGCCGAGATCACGTACAGCGGCACCAGCCCGTCGAACGGCAGAAACAGCATCAGCGCCACGGCCTGCAGCGCCGAGCCCAGCAGCAGGGTGCGCAGGCCGCCAATGCGGTCGCAGATGGCGCCGGAGGCCAGCCGACTGACAATGCCGCAGGCCAGCATCAGCGCCAGCATCTCGGCGCCGCGCGCCGCGCCGTAGCCGAGGTCGGTGCAGTAGGCGACGATGTGCACCTGCGGCATCGACATCGCCACGCAGCAGCCCACCCCGGCGACGCTCAGCAGCGCCAGGGCCACGCCCGGCGCCAAACCAAACGGCCGCTCGCCCGGCATCTGGCCGCTGGCATTGGCCACGGCCGCTTGCAGCGCGGGCGGGCGCAGGCGCATCAGCTGCGCCAACCCCAGCATCACCGTGGTGCTGAAGAGGGCCAGGCCCCAGTAGGTCTGGCGCCAGCCCACGGTTTCCACAAAGTGCTGCACGATGGGCGGCCAGATGGCGCCGCCCAGGTAGTTGCCGCTGGCACACACCGCTACCGCAATCCCGCGCCGCCGCGCAAACCAGAGCGAGGTGTCGGCCAGCAGCGGCGAGAAGGTGGCCGAGGCACCACACAGGCCAATCAAAAGGCCGTGGACCAGCGCAAAGGTGATGATGCTGCCAGCCATTGCGGCGGCGATGTAGCCCAGGCCCAGGCAGACCGCGCCGATCTGCAGGGGCACGGCCACGCCAAAGCGGTCCGCCAGCTTGCCCATGGCAATGCCGCCTATGCCAAAGCCCACCATCAGCAGCGTGTAGGGCAGCGAGGCCGCAGCGCGGGTCACGCCAAAGTCGGCCTGCACCGCGGGCAACACCACCGGCACCACGTACATGCCGCTGGCGCCCACTGTCATCAGGGCCAGCGTGACCAGCAGGCGCAGCCAGGCCTGGCGGGAGTCGATCAGGTCGGTGCTGGCGAAGCGGGGCATGGTTAGCCGAGCAGTTCAACGAGGCGCTGCAGCGCGTGCTGCACGGTGGCGGCGCGCACGGCGGCGCGGTCGCCGTCAAAGCGGCGGGTTTCGCTGCTGAGCTGGCCTTGCACCATGAAGCCAAACCACACGGTGCCGACCGGCTTGGCGGCGCTGCCGCCGGTGGGGCCGGCAATGCCGGTGACCGCCACACCGACCTGGGCGTTGGCATGGTTCAGCGCGCCCACGGCCATCGCCCGGGCCACCGGTTCGCTCACCGCGCCGTGTTCGGCGATCAGCGCAGCGTCCACCCCCAGCGCTTCGGTTTTGGCGTCGTTGGAGTAAGTGACAAAGCCGCGCTCGAACCACGCGCTGGAGCCGGGCAGTTCGGTGCAGGTGGCGGCGATCAAACCACCGGTGCAACTCTCGGCGGTGACCATCTGCAGGCCGTTTTGCAGCAGAATTTTAGCCAAATCGGCAGCAAGCCCTAGTGAAAACTCACGATTCAGCTCTGTATTTGATAGCATTTTTTACCAGGCACGCCACAGCGCGACCACCAGCAGCGTGCAAAACGCCGCCACCAGGTCGTCGAACAGGATGCCGAAGCCGCCGCGTGGGCCAAAGCCCTTGAAGTGCTGGTCGGCCCAGCCCACCGGGCCGGGTTTGGCGGCGTCGAAGTAGCGGAACAGCACGAACGCGGCCAGCTGGCCCCAGAAACCGGTGGGCAGCACCAGCCACAGCACCAGCCAGAAGGCGACGATCTCGTCCCAGACGATGTTGCCCGGGTCCAGCGTGTTCAGGTGGCGGGCGGTGACGGTGCAGGCCCACCAACCCACGGCGAGCGACACCGCGATCAGCAAACCCAGCTGCGCCACGTTCAGGTACTGCTGCAGCACCAGCCAGGCCAGCCAGGCCCACAGGGTGCCGGCGGTGCCGGGTGCCACGGGGCTGAGGCCGGAGCCGAACCCAAGCGCCAGCATGTGCGCGGGATGGCTCAACATGAAGCGGGCGGTGGCGCGGGTGGGCGCGCTGCGTGCGGCGGTGGTCAGGTCGGGTGCGGGGGCGTCCATGGGGTCTCAGGCGAAATGGTCGAAGGCGCCGAAGCGCTGCGTGAGCGGGTGGCCGGCGGCATCCACCAGGCGCAGGCCGGGTTCGGCGTCGATCTGGCCGATGCGGGTCACCGGCGTCTGGCTGCTGCGGGCGGCGGCTTGCACCGCGCTGCGGGCCGACGCGGGCGCGGTGAACACGAGTTCGTAATCGTCACCGCCGGCCAGCGCGCAGTCGAGCGCCAGGGCGGGGGGCAGTTGTTTCAGCGTGGCGCTGGTGGCGTCGGACGAGAACACGAACACGGTGTCCACCGTGGCGCCGCAATTCGACGCGCTGAGGATGTGGCGCAGGTCGCCCAACAGGCCGTCGCTGACGTCAACCGCCGCATGGGCGATGCCGCGCAGCGCCATGCCCAGCGTCACACGCGGCGTGGGCTGCTCCATGCGGGCGCGCACGGCGGTGAAGGCGTCGGCCGGCAGGGCCTGTGTGCCGCGGAACACCTCCAGCGCCAGCCGCGCGTCGCCGACCTGGCCGCTGACGTAGAGGTCGTCCCCCGGCTGGGCGCGGTGGCGCAACAGGGACTTTTCAGGCGGGACTTCTCCAAACACGGTGATGCAGATGTTCAGCGGGCCCTGGGTGGTGTCGCCGCCGGCCAGGGGGCAGCCGTGCGCGTCGGCCAGCGCCAGCAGGCCGCTTGAGAACGGTGCCAGCCACGCCGCATCGGCACGCGGCAGGGCGAGTGCGAGGGTGAAGGCCAGCGGCTTCGCGCCGCAGGCGGCGAGGTCACTCAGGTTGACCGCCAGCGCCTTGTGGCCGAGCTTGAGCGGGTCCACGGTGGAGAGGAAATGCCGGCCCTCGACCAGCATGTCGCTGGAGATGGCGAGCTGCATGCCGGGGCTGGGCTGCAGCAGCGCACAGTCGTCGCCCACGCCCAGCACCACCGCGCCGGTTGGCGGGCGCTTGAAGTAGCGGTTGATCAGGTCGAATTCACCCATCACGGGAGCATACCGTCCCCCGCTGGCCGGTTCAGGCCGGCACGCCGCGAAACTTCAGCGCCGCCTGGCGGATCACCTCGGCCAGCAGCTGTTCTTTGCCCTGCAGTTCGCGCAGCCAGCGGGCGTCGTTCTGGTTCTTGTTGACTTCGGTGCGCAGCAGCTGCAGCGCGTTGCTGGCGCCCAGGCCTTGTGCGTGCTGGTTGATCTGGTGCATGGTCAGCAAAATGTGCTCGCGCAGCGCCATGTGTTCGCCGGTGGCCGGGTCCACGTACACCGCGTCCAGCCCGAAGCGGCAGGCCTGGAAGCGGTTGTAGGTGTAGACGAGGTAGTCGTCTTCGCGCGGCACAAAGGGCTGGTCGCGCATCAGCCAGGCGGCGAGCGACTGCACATAGCCGGCCAGCGCGGCGGCGCGTTCGATGGTGAGGGGCGTGTCGAACACGCGGATCTCGATGGTGCCGAACTCGGGCTTGGGCCGGATGTCCCAGTAGAAGTCCTTCATGCTCTTGACCACGCCGGTGTGCGTCATCTTGTCGAAGTACTCGGAGAACTCGGCCCAGGTGAGCGCGAAAGGTGCCCGGCCCGACAGCGGGAAGGCGAACACCGAGTTGAGCCGCGCCGAGTCAAACGCCGTGTCTTGCCCCTGCACATAGGGCGACGAGGCCGACAGCGCAATGAAGTGCGGGATGTAGCGGCTCATGCGGTGCAGCAACTGCAGCGCGGTGTCGGCGTCGGGGCAGCCCACGTGCACGTGCTGGCCAAAGATGGTGAACTGCTTGGACAAATAGCCATACAGTTCTGAGAGTTCGCGGAAGCGCGGCTTGTCGTAAATGCGGCGCTCGTGCCACTGCTGGAACGGGTGGGTGCCACCACCCACCACCGCGATGTTGAGCTTGTCGGCGCTTTTCACCAGCGCGTCGCGCACCTGCGAGAGCTGGCCCAGCACCTCGGCCGACGAGTGGCAGACGCCGGTGGAAATCTCGATCATGCTCGACGTCATTTCCGGCACCACGCTGCCGGGCAGCGCGTGCTGCTTCATCAGCCGCAGCATGTCGTCGGCGTAGGGCGCGAGGTCGTAGTCGTGGGTGTTGACGAGCTGCAGCTCCAGCTCCACGCCGAGCGACAGCGCGGCCGATTTCTGGAACGGCTCCAGCGTGCCGGTGGTGCGCGGCAGGTCAGTCATTCGCGGCTCCCGGCTTGGTGGTCAGGGCCAGCGGTTTGGCGCTTTCTCCGGCACGGTAAATCGCGTAGGTGGCGATCACCGCGCCCAGCACCTCCATCAGCAAAATGGCCGGCAAGGCGACCCGTGCGATGCGCGGCCCCAGCACGGCCGACGACGACGCGAACTGCGACACCAGCAGCAGCGCCACCGACGACATTGGCGACATCGCGCAACCGACCCAGAACGACTGTTTCCAGCTCGCACCGCTGCCGGGGTTGAGCAGTGCCACACCGACCATCTTGGCCAACCCACGCGCCAGCACCAGCGCAATCACCAGCCCGGCCACCGGCCGGCTCCAGTCGGCCTGCGCGGCCACGGTGGAGACCAGCACAAACATCAGCATGGTCAGCATCGACGACGCGGTGCCCAACTGCTTTGGCCAGGCCCAGGGGCGCGGGCTCAGCTGCTTCAGCAGCATGCCGCCAATCAGCGCCGCCAGCGGGGCCGAGCCGCCAAAATGCGCCGCCAGCGCGGCGCCAGCGGCGATCAGCGCCAGCAGCAAAATCGCGGTGTTCTCGCTGGTCGGGCTCATCACCCGCAGTGCCGAACGCAGCGCCAGCGCCAGCAGGCCCCCCACCACCAGCGACAGGCCCAGCACCACCACCACCGGGTAAATGGTCGCCACCAGGCCAATCTCCGACTGCTCCATCAGCCCCGCCTTGGCGCTGCCCAGCGTCAGCGCGTAGAGCGTGCCCAGGGTTGAGAGCACGATGGCGCGTTCGGTCACCGGGCCGGCCGCGCGGGTGTCGATCATCACCCGCGTCAGCACCGCGGGGGAGGCAACCATCGCGATCAGCGCCAGCGGTGCCGCGACGTTGGCGGCCACGCCAAACAAACGCATCACCAGGTACACCGCAATGAAGGTCAGCGTCGACTCGGCCAGGCTTTGCAGCAGCACCATCGGGTTGTGGCGGAACCAGCGCAGCGGGATGCGGCCACCGGCCTCGAACAGCACCACCGCCACCGCCAGTTCCAGCAAAAACAGCCCAATGCCCTGCAGCGGCCAGATCGCGCCGCTGAAGCCGGCCAGGCCGGCGAAGGTGCCCACCACCGAGTAGCCCACCACCTTGGGCAGGCCGCTGTAACGCTGCACCAGGTGGCCGGCCGCTGCGGCCAGGGCCAGCAGCAGCGACCACTGCAGCGTCGGCAGCCCGGCCGAAGGCCGGAGCCAGTTGGCCCAGTCCGACCAGATGGCCAGCAGTTCGTTCATGTGTTTCGTCCTTGTGTGTGCACAGCGGTCGGCGGGGGCCAGTGTCTGTGCGCCCGTCAGCGGCAGGCCGCTGGGGCAGGCAGCGTGCCGCACCAGAGGCTGGCGGCACCGCGTGGGGTCAGGAGAATTTACACCGCGCGGTGCCGCCGGCTTGTAGGACGGCGCCCACAATCCGGGCTAGGCCAATGGGCGGTCGGCGCCGGGTACGAAGAAAGTTTTCGGTTCGCTGAGGGCGCGTGCCCAGATGGCCGAACGGATGCGGGCCCGGTCCACGCCGCTGACGTTGTGCGCCTGCAGCGCCAGCCGGAAGGCGAGGTAGAAACTCACGCCAAGGTTCAGCGCACCCACCACCGGAATGGCCGCCACCGCCCACCACAAGGCCGGTTCGCGCAACACGTCCCAGCCCAGCGCCGCGCCGGCGGCCGCCAGTTGGCCAGACGACAGCGTGACGTGGCGCGCCTGCAGGCCGAGCGCAAAAAATTCGGCAAACGCCGGCACCAGCCCGAGCATGAAGCCCAACGCGATGTTGGAGGCAAAGCCCGAGATGTTCAGGCGCATGAACTGCGACCAGCGGGCCGCACGCGCCTCGCCCAGCACGGCGGTGATGCGCGGGTTGTAGCGCATGGCCGAGCCCATGCGGTGCAGCACAAACCAGTTTTCTGCCCAGCCCGCCAACAGGCTGGCAGCGAACAGCAGCACGCCGGTGAAGGCCGCAAACAAGGGCGTGGGCCCGAGCAGCGTGAGCGTGTCCAGCACGTGGTGCGCCTCTTTCGCATCGATCATCGAATGCCCGAAGCCAAGCGACATCACCACGCTGGCCAGCACCACCACCGGCACCACCACGCCCACGTTGCCCAGCACCGCCGCCACCTGCGAGCGCACCAGGTGGGTGACCTCGTCCACGAACTCGGTGATGGCAGAGCCGCTGCCCAGGTCTTTGAGTTTGGCGGCCATCGCGGGCGCGGTCATGGCCGGCTGCTTGGTGGCCAGCGTGCAGTGCAGCAGCTGGATGACGACAAAACTGGTGGCGTACATCAGCCCGGCCCAGAAGCCGCCCCAGAAGGCGCCCAGCCCCAGGCCCACCAGCAAGAATTTGAGCCAGGTGGTCACGGCGGTGAGCGCACCACCACCGGCGGCTTTGCGCAGCATGGTGGTGTACTCGGCACGGGTGCGGGTGATGTAGTTCTCGCCGGTCTCTGCACTGCGTTCGGCCATCTTCGCGGCCAGCAGCGAGGAGTTGGCCGCCACCAGCGCACGCACGCTGTTGCGGTCTTGCCCCATCACCACCAGCCGCGCCAGCAGCTTCACCGCGGTTTGTGCCGGGCTGGGCGAGACCAGGCAGTCCAGCAGGTCGCGGATGCGCAGGAAACGCTCGCGCAGCTGGCGCAGGCGGAACACCAGGCCGACCGAAATGCCGTGCTCGTCCAGGTGGGTGTAGATGCCGGCGACCGCCTGGCGGCAGGCGTCGAGCTGCTCGCGCAGCTGCGCCGCAGCGGCTTGCAGGCGCTCGGCCTGGTCGGCAGGCGGGGGCGTCAGCGGATCGAGCGTCCGGCGCAGGGCAGAGAGCGATGCCGCCAGCGCGTGGAAGGGCTGGGCCTGGCGCGCACCGTCGCTCATGCGCAGCCGCAACTCGGGCGCGAAGCCGGTGGCGCAGACCTGCACCGTGCAGTAGGTGATGGCGTCCAGCACGGTGCGCTGCCAGCGTTGCCAGGGCGGCGCGGCGGCCACCTCGGGCGCGGGGGTCAGCACCTGCACCAGCCGCGCGAGCAGGTGTTCGTCCAGCTGGGCCAGCCATTGCGCGTCAAAGCGCTGGGGCAGCGCGAGCGCAAACAGTTCGGCGGCGTCCAGCGTTTCCGGTGTCACCGGCAGCAGCTTGCGGCGCAGGCGGTCGGCCAGCTCGCTGGTGAAGGCGGTGCGCGGGGCAAAACCGAAGTCGGCCAGCAGCACCGTCACGTCCACGGTGCCAATCAGTGCCTGCCACCAGGCTTGCAAAGGCTGGCGAAAATCGGCGCGGGCTTCGGCGGCTTCCACCAGCGCGAGCACGCGGCGGGCGGCGGCGTCGGCCGAGGCTTCGTCGCCGCGCACCCAGTCCAGCAGAGCGATCAGCCACAGGTGGCGCTCGGCCAGCGGGGCTTCTGGGTCGAGCCGCGCCAGCAGGGTGAGGAGGTCGGGCGGGGTGGGCCGATTCAATGCAGCACCCGGCCGGTGCCGGGCACATTGGCCTCCAGCACAAAGAGTTTGACGGGGGCGTCAAACCGGGTCGCGTCGTCGGCCATGCAGAAATAGGTGCCGTGCATGGTGCCGGTGGCGGTGCGCAGCCGGCTGCCGCTGGTGTATTCAAACGCCTCGCCGGGTTTGAGCAGCGGCTGGTGGCCGACCACGCCCAGGCCCTTGACCTCTTCGGTGTGGCCGCTCGCGTCCACGATCACCCAGTGCCGCGCGATCAGCTGCGCCGGCACGTCGCCGGTGTTGCGGATGGTGACGGTGTAGGCGAAGCTGAACAGGTTGGCGTCGGGCTGTGACTGGTCGGGCAGAAACTGCGGCTGGACGTCAACGGTGAATTCGTAGGTGGGCATGGGTCAATCCTACCTGCTAGACAGCCGCCGCGCCGGGCCGCCCCAAGCAAGGCACGGCCCCCTCGGGGGACAGCGAACCACACACCGTGGGTGAGCGTGGGGGTCATTTCGCTGCGAAAATAGGGGCATGAGCACCACAGCCCGCACCTACCGCATCGCCCCGTCCATCCTGTCTGCCGACTTCGCGCGGCTGGGCGACGAGGTGAAAAACGTCATCGCCGCTGGCAGCGACTGGATTCACTTCGACGTGATGGACAACCATTACGTGCCCAACCTGACCTTCGGCCCGATGATCTGCAGCGCGCTGAAGCCGCACGCCAAAACCGCCGACGGCACGCCGGTGCCGATCGACGTGCACCTGATGGTGCAGCCGGTGGACGCGCTGGCCGCCGCCTTTGCCGACGCGGGCGCCGACTACATCAGCTTCCACCCCGACGCCTCGCCCCACGTGCACCGCAGCATCCAGGCGATCCGCGCCAAGGGCTGCAAGCCGGGGCTGGTGTTCAACCCAGCGCAACCGCTGGACGTGCTGGACTGGGTGATCGACGACATCGACCTGATCCTGATCATGAGCGTGAACCCCGGTTTCGGCGGCCAGAGCTTCATCGACTCCGCGCTGCGCAAGACCGATGCGGTGCGCAAGCGGATTGACGCCTGTGGCAAAGACATCCGGCTGGAGGTGGACGGTGGCATCAAGGCCAACAACATCGCCCAGGTGGCGTCCGCCGGGGCCGACACCTTCGTGGCCGGCAGCGCCATCTTCGGCCAGCCCGACTACGCGGCGGTGGTGGCGGCGATGCGGCAGGCCCTGGCGAAGGCCTGACGGGCCCCAAAAAGGCCCAAAGCGGCGCTGGAATGGCCCGCCAAGCCATTTTTAAGCCAAATTGGCCATGGGCCCTAGTGCAGGCTTGCAGTCAAGCTACAAATTCAATAGCAAATGGCGGGTGAAACCAACCCGGCTCAGCCGGGGGCCATGGCGACGGCCGTGGTGGCCGGCTCGGTCATGCCGTAGGGCCATTGCTGGAACAGCTGCCACACGCCCAAGGGGTCGTTGCACGCGGCCAGCAGCTGCCTGAAACGCCGGTCGGACACCATCAGCGTGAGCTGGGTCAGCAGGTCAAAATGCTCGGCCGTGGCGGGTTTGGGCACCAGCAATGCGCAAATCTGGTCCACCAGCACCCCGTCGGGCGCGTCAAACGCGATCGGTTCGGCGGACCTCAAAAAAACCGCCACCGGCTTGGACAGCCCTTTGACCTGGGCGTGTGGCAAGGCCACGCCGTAGCCGAGCGCGGTGGAGCTGCGCGCCTCGCGCTTGGCCAGCCGCAGCGCAATGTCTTCGGGCTTCGGCCCGCGGCGCGCATGCGCCAACCGACCCACGTCCTCAAACGCCTGCTGTTTGGAGGTGAACGTGGCGTTCAGCACGATGCGGTCAAGGGACAACAGGTCTTTCATGGGCCGTTCGGATGCTCTTTGTAAGGCAGTGTAAGGTGTTTGGCTGGCAAGTGGCCTGGAAAGCGGCGTTCGGCCTGTTCAGCCGCCTGTGAGCGCGGTGTAGCCGGCCCGCGTCTCGGGCGAGACGGACGCCACCAGCTGGGCATGTGGCGTCTGGTGCCGCACCAGCACCCGTGCCGAGGCGGTGGCCTTGGAGCGGCAGAACCAGTGGCAGGTGTGCTGCATCAGGAACAGCTCGGCCGACAAGGTGAAGGCCTTGTCCTTCGGGCCCAGCCCGGCGGCGTTGCCCACCACCCGGGCAATGCCGTCGGCGTGCAGCTGGAACGCCGCACGCACGTCGAACGTGGCCTGCGGCAACCACCGGTCGGCCAGCGGCAGCGCCCACGGGATCTTGCTGACACGGGTCTGCGCCGCGTCCACCCGGGCAAAACCGGCCGCAAACCGGCTGAACTGGGTCGCGAGGTCCTGCTCGGCGGAGGCCAGCAGTTGCCAGATCGGCCCGGCCCGTTCCGGGTCGGCCTCGCCCAGCGCCCGCAGGTAGCCCTGGGTCAGCGTTTCCATCAGCTTCTCCACCCGGTACTCGCCCAGGTGCTGGCCCAGCAGCGCAATGCGCCGCTGCTGTTCGCGGGATTTGAGCACCAGCGTGCCCACGGCGAGCAGGCTCGCCAGAAACCAGAGTTCCATCAGGTGTTGGGGTGTTGTGTCGGAAAAAGCAAGGGAGCAGGGCGTTTGCGGTGCGGATAATGGCGCGGTTTGGGCCCATTTGGCCGTCTTTGAGCAACATGCCTGCACCTCTGAACTTTACTACGCTGCAAGGCGTCATTTTTGACCTCGACGGCACTCTGGTCGACACCGTGGGGGACTTCGTCCTGGCCCTCAACCACATGCTGGCACGCCTGCCGCTGCCGACGGGCACGCCCACGGCGGTTGGCCGCGAGACGGTCGAGCAGCTGATTGGCAAGGGCTCGGAGCACCTGATCCGTTCGCTGCTGAGCCGGGTGTTGGCCGAAGGTGGCCACACGCTGCCAGCGGCCGAGTTCGAGGCGCTGCAGGCGCCGGCCTGGGACCATTACCAAACCCATTACCTGGCCATCAATGGCCAGGAGGCCCATGTGTACCCCGGCGTGCTGGCGTGCCTGGAAAGGCTGCAGGCGCGGGGCATGCCATTGGCCTGCCTGACCAACAAACCGACCGCTTTTGCGCTGCCGCTGCTCCAGGCCAAGGGGCTGGACAGGTTTTTTCCGGTGGTGTTTGGCGGCGACGCGTTCGAGCGCAAAAAGCCCGACCCGCTGCCGCTGGTCAAAACCTGCGAGGCACTGGGCACGCTGCCCGCCCACACGCTGATGGTTGGCGACTCCAGCAACGACGCGCAGGCCGCCCGCGCTGCCGGTTGTCCGGTGTGGCTGGTGACCTACGGCTACAACCACGGCCAGCCGGTGCACAGCGTCGACGCCGACGGCTTCACCGATTCGCTCGACACCCTGCTGGCGGCCTGAACCGCCGCCAGCGTGGCCGGTCAGGCCGGTTTGCCGAGCAGCGCGTCTTTCAGCGAGCTGTCGGCCGGCTTGTCGCCGAACCAGATGCGCATCAGCGCATTGAAGAATTCCGGCTCCTTGAACGGGTCGGGCTGTACCTTGCCGTTGATGGTCAGCACGGTGCCGGTGCCCGGGACCCAGTCGATCAGCACGTTGTCACCCGACTTCAGTTTTTTCTGGTCGGCAAACAGCTGGCCCATGCGCACCAGGCCCGGGATCAGCTTGGAAATCTCGGCTTTCGGGGTGTTGTCTTCCACGCCTTTGGTGAACAGCTTGCCCAGCTCGCCCGCGTCAATGTCGCGCAGCATCGTCAGGCTCATGCGCTTGGGGCCGGTGGCGGCCAGCACTTCTTCGGGCGTCACCGCTTTTTTGTTCAGGTACAGGCCGGCCACATACACCTTGAAAATCACCTTGGTGCGAACGCCGGCGCCGTTCAGCTGCAGTTTGCTGCCCTGCAGGTCCAGGCTGTCTTCCAGCTTGACCCCGGCGACATCGACGGTGGCGGCCCAGCCGCTGGTTGCCAACAGCGCCGCAGCGCAAAACAGCCCCAGATTACGGAGATATGCCATCGTGGCTCCTTAAAAAAGTACGAGCGTTCACTTATTCTGGTCGTTTCGCCGGTTGTTTGCCACATGGTTGTTACCTAGACGCGGCCTGTGCGGCAGGGGCGCGTTTGCTACACTTTGGCCATGTTCATTCACCGCAACACGCGCACAGGTCGGGACGACCGGGGAGCCTGGCCCTGGCGTGTGGCCGCGCAACCCCATTCCTGATTGGCACGGCGACCCGTGTCCCCGCGCTCCGCGCCTCTTTCCCGAGGCATTGGGCTGAAGAATGAACACACCACCCTGAACTTTCCGGGGTGCTGACCGAGCTGGAGGCTCATCCCGTGATCACCGAACCCGAATTTGACCGCCTGGCGCGGGAAGGTTTCAACCGCATCCCGCTCACAGCGGAGGCATTTGCCGACCTTGAAACCCCGTTGTCTTTGTATTTGAAACTGGCCCACGCCGACCGCGGAGGGCGGTTCAGCTTTCTGCTCGAATCCGTTGTCGGCGGCGAGCGTTTTGGCCGCTACAGCTTCATCGGCCTGCCGGCCCGCACGCTGCTGCGCGCCAGCGGCTTTGGTGCCGACGCGGTCACCGAAGTGGTCACCGACGGCGTGGTGGTGGAAACCTCCAGCGCCAACCCGCTGGACTTCATTGCCGCCTACCAGCAGCGCTTCAAGGTCGCGCTGAAGCCTGGCCTGCCGCGTTTCTGCGGTGGCCTGGCTGGCTACTTTGGCTACGACACGGTGCGCTACATCGAGAAAAAGCTGGAGACAAGCTGCCCGCCCGATGCGCTGGGCTGCCCCGATATTTTGCTGCTGCAGTGCGAAGAGCTGGCGGTGATCGACAACCTCTCCGGCAAGCTGCATTTGATCGTCTACGCCGACCCCACGCAGCCCGGCGCCTATGCCCAAGCCGTGGCGCGGCTGGATGGGTTGAAAGCCCAGTTGCGCGCCCCCGTCAGCGCGCCCGCTATCCACCCGAGCACCAGCCACCCGGCTGAGCGCGGGTTTGCGAAAGACGACTACCTGCGTGCGGTGGCCGAGGCCAAGGAACTGATCGCTGCGGGCGACTTCATGCAGGTGCAGGTGGGCCAGCGCATCAGCAAACGCTACACCGAGTCGCCGCTGAGCCTGTACCGCGCGCTGCGTTCGCTGAACCCCAGCCCCTACATGTACTACTACCACTTCGGGGACTTCCATGTGGTCGGCGCGTCGCCCGAAATTCTGGTGCGCCAGGAGCAGACGCCCGAAGGGCAGAAGGTCACCATCCGCCCGCTCGCCGGCACCCGCCCGCGCGGCGCGACGCCGGAGCTGGACAAGGCGACCGAGCAGGAGCTGATCAGCGACCCGAAAGAACGCGCCGAGCACGTGATGCTGATCGACCTGGCGCGCAACGACATTGGCCGCATCGCCAAAACCGGCACGGTGAAGGTCACCGAGGCCTTCCACGTCGAGCGCTACAGCCACGTGATGCACATCGTCAGCAACGTTGAAGGGCTGTTGCTGGACGGCATGACGCCGATGGACGTGCTCAAGGCCACTTTCCCCGCCGGCACACTCACCGGCGCGCCCAAGGTGCATGCGATGGAACTGATCGACCAGCTGGAGCCGACCAAGCGTGGCCTCTACGGTGGCGCCTGCGGCTACATCAGCTACGCCGGCGACATGGACGTGGCGATTGCCATCCGCACCGGCGTGGTCAAGAACGACACGCTGTACGTGCAGGCGGCGGCGGGGGTGGTGGCCGACTCCATCCCCGAGATGGAGTGGCGTGAAACGGAGCACAAAGCGCGTGCGCTGTTGCGTGCTTCAGAACTCGTTGAGGAGGGGCTGCAATGAAACTGTTGATGGTCGATAACTACGACAGCTTCACCTACAACCTGGTGCAGTATTTCGGTGAACTCGGCGCCGAGGTCGAGGTGTTCCGCAACGACGAAATCACGCTCGAAGGCATTGCTGCACGCCAGCCGGACCGGTTGGTTGTTTCACCTGGCCCCTGCTCGCCCAACGAGGCGGGCATTTCGGTGGCGGCGATTCGGCACTTCGCCGGCAAGTTGCCGATTTTGGGTGTCTGCCTCGGCCACCAGAGCATTGGCGCGGCCTTTGGCGGCAAGATCATCCGGGCGCAGCAACTGATGCACGGCAAAACCAGTGTCATCACCACCACCGGCGAGGGCGTGTTTGCCAACCTGCCCACGCAGTTCACGGTGAACCGCTACCACTCGCTGGCAATCGAAAAATCCAGCTGCCCGGCCGAACTGAAAACCACCGCCTGGACAGACGACGGCGAAATCATGGGCGTGCGCCACACCGGCTTTGCGTCGGCGGTGCGCGTGGAAGGTGTGCAGTTCCACCCCGAGTCCATCCTCACCGAGCACGGCCACGCGATGCTCAAAAACTTCCTGGAGCTCGCATGACGGCTACGGCACACCAGATCACGCCGCAGGAGGCCCTGCAGCGCACCATTGAGCACCGCGAGATCTTCCACGACGAGATGCTGCACATCATGCGGCTCATCATGCGTGGTGAGATGTCGCCGGTGATGGTGGCCGCACTCATCACCGGCCTGCGCGTGAAGAAGGAAACCATCGGCGAAATCACCGCCGCCGCGCAGGTGATGCGCGAGTTCTCGACCAAGGTCGAGGTGGCCGACAAAACGCATCTGGTGGACATTGTGGGCACCGGTGGCGACGGTTCGCACACCTTCAACATTTCCACCTGCAGCATGTTTGTGGCCGCCGCTGCGGGTGCGCGCGTCAGCAAACACGGCGGGCGCAGCGTCAGCAGCAAATCGGGCAGTGCCGACGTGCTGGAGAGCCTGGGCATCGGCATCAACCTGCCGCCCGACGCGATTGCGCGCTGCATCGCCGAGGTCGGCATGGGTTTCATGTTCGCGCCCAACCACCACCCGGCCATGAAGAACGTGGCGCCGGTGCGCAAGGAAATGGGCGTGCGCACGCTGTTCAACATCCTCGGCCCGCTGACCAACCCGGCCGGCGCGCCCAACATTTTGATGGGTGTGTTCCATGCCGATCTGGTCGGCATCCAGGTGCGGGCGCTGCAGCGGCTGGGCGCCGAACACGCGCTGGTGGTCTACGGCAAGGACGGCATGGACGAGGTCAGCCTCGGCGCCGCCACGGTGGTCGGCGAGCTGAAAGACGGCGACATCCGCGAGTACGAAATCCACCCCGAAGACTTTGGCCTGGCCATGTCCAGCAGCCGCCAGTTGCGGGTGGAAACGCCCGAGCAATCGCGCGCCATGCTGATCGGCGTGCTCGACGGCCAGCCCGGCGCGGCGCACGACATCGTGGCCCTCAACGCCGGTGTGGCCCTCTATGCGGCCAACGTGGCCGCCTCCATCCCTGATGGCTTGGCGCTGGCGCGCCAGGCCATCGCAACGGGTGCAGCCAAAGCCAAACTCGTGGCGCTGGTGTCCCTTTCCCAATCTTTAGCAGGCTGAGCCATGTCGGACATATTGAACAAGATCATTGAGGTCAAGCGCGAAGAAATCGCCGCAGCCCAGAAGCGCATGCCGCTGGCCGCGATGCGTGCCGACGCCGAGTCGCGGGTGCTGACGCGCGACTTTGTGGGCGCCATGCGTGGCAAGGTGGCCGCAGGCCAGGCCGCGGTGATCGCCGAGGTCAAGAAAGCCAGCCCGTCCAAAGGCGTGCTGCGGGAAGACTTCATCCCGGCCGACATTGCGCAAAGCTATGCCGAGGGCGATGGGAAAACCAGCGCGGCCTGTTTGTCGGTGCTGACCGACAAACAGTTCTTCCAGGGCAGCGTGGACGCTTTGAAGCAGGCCCGCGCCTCCTGCGGCCTGCCGGTGCTGCGCAAGGACTTTCTGGTCGACGCTTACCAGGTGTTCGAGTCGCGCGCGATGGGCGCCGATGCCATTTTGCTGATCGCTGCCGCGCTGGACAACGCGCAGATGGCCGACTTCGAGGCCATGGCGCTGGACCTGGGCATGGCCGTGCTGGTCGAGGTGCACGACGCGCGCGAACTGGAGCGCGCACTGCGCCTGAAGACCCCGTTGGTCGGCATCAACAACCGCAACCTGCGCACCTTTGAGGTCACGCTCGACACCACCTTGGCGCTGCGCAAAGAAGTGCCGTCCGACCGCCTGCTGGTCACCGAAAGCGGCATCCTCACGCCCGCCGACGTGGCGCGGATGCGCGCCGAAGGGGTGCACGCCTTCCTGGTCGGCGAGGCCTTCATGCGGGCCAAAGAGCCGGGCGACGCGTTGGCCGCGTTGTTCGGTGGTTGAGCGCTCCTTTTTTGGTAGCTGAATCGCTAGGTTGTACTAGGGCCCAAGCCCGATTTCATCTGAAAAATGAGTTCCCAGCCCCCGTTGTGGCCTGAAGACATCCCTGCGGCCGGTTCGCTGGCCCGTTGGTGCCCGTCCCACTGGCCCGCCGATGCGGGCTGGCGGCCGGTGCTGGACGGGTTCTTCGCCAGCGCAAGCGGCCAGCAGCTGGGGGCTTTTGTCGCCGGTCGGCTGGCGGCCGGTGCGGTGGTCTACCCCGCCGCGCCGCTGCGTGCGCTGGCGCTCACGCCGCTGGCGGCGGTCAAGGTCGTCATCTTGGGACAAGACCCCTACCATGGTCCTGGGCAGGCCGAGGGGCTGGCGTTTTCCGTGGCCGCCGGCGAGCGCCTGCCGCCGTCGCTGCGCAACGTGTTCCAGGAGCTCGCGCGCGATCTGGGTATTCCGCCCGCTGCCCACGGCTCGCTGGTGCGCTGGGCCGAGCAGGGGGTGCTGTTGCTCAACACCTGCCTGACCGTGGAAGACGGCCAGCCCGCCGGCCACGCCAAGCAAGGTTGGGAGCTGCTGACCGACCGCCTCATCCAGCAGGTGGCCGCCACGGCGCCGCACGCGGTATTCATGCTGTGGGGCGCCCATGCGCAGGCCAAGCAGCCGCTGATCGAGCTGGCTGCAGGAGGGGAGGGCCGCCATCTGGTGTTGCTGGCCAACCACCCGTCGCCGCTGTCGGCCCGCCGCCCACCCAGGCCTTTCATGGGCTGTGGCCACTTCGGGGCGGCCAATGCATTTCTGCGGTCACAAGGTTTGGAGGCGGTGAATTGGTAATCTGATGACGCTGCTTGGCCAACGTCATGTTTTCGTGGCATAATTCGAGGTTCGCTGAGGAGGGGTGCCCGAGTGGCTAAAGGGGGCAGACTGTAAATCTGTTGGCTTACGCCTACGCTGGTTCGAATCCAGCCTCCTCCACCAGCAAAACAATTGAATGTGTGAGCGTTTGAAGACGGGTCGAAACCAGCGCAGGGCGAGGGTTTCGAGGGGTTTCCAGGCATCACATCCGCGCTGCAAGGCGCGGGTGATGCGGGAGTAGTTTAGTGGTAGAACCTTAGCCTTCCAAGCTAATGATACGGGTTCGATTCCCGTCTCCCGCTCCATCGTCAGTTGTGTGTATCGATAGGTTTGCCCATGTGGCTCAGTGGTAGAGCACTCCCTTGGTAAGGGAGAGGTCGCGGGTCCGATTCCCGCCATGGGCACCACAATTTTCGGGGTGTTGCGTGTGTTGACAGTTCGCGCACCGGCATTTGTTTGTTTTTTGGCGTTCCAGCTGGAGATTTGAAAAATGGCAAAAGAGAAATTCACACGCACCAAGCCCCACGTGAA
>JAZKIY010000006.1:0-152894 GCA_040384665.1 Pseudomonadota bacterium | reverse complement strand
ATTAAGCAGCGAGTGCGAAACGTTCGTCGTTTGCAGTTAGTTTGTTTGAATCTGTTTTACGAGCGCATTCAGCTCGACATGCACCACAGCGGTTCCGTACCCACGTCGAAACCAATGCAGCCCCAAGCCTCGTATTTTAGGCGCTGTGGAGCAATTGCAAGAGCGCCAGGGGTGAATTGATTTCTGCATCGGCTTCCCAAGCAGCGGTGTCCACCTTCGCGCCGAGGTAACCGTAGGTGGCGGCCACGGTGGCCATGCCGGCAGCGCGGCCGGCGACGATGTCGCGTTCGTCATCCCCCACATAGACACAGTGTGTGGGGTCCAGGCCCATGCGCCGTGCCGCTTCCAGCAGTGGCGCCGGGTGGGGCTTGGCATGGGGCGTGGTGTCGCCGCTGACCACCGCCTGGGCTGTGGCAAACAAGGGCATGCCCCGGGTCAGCGGCTCGGTAAAACGGGCCGCCTTGTTGGTGACCACGCCCCAGGCCAGCTGGCGGGTTTGCAATGCCGCCAGCATCTCGGCCACACCGGCAAACGCGTGGGTGCGCTCGGTCATGCAGCGTTCGTAGTTGGCCAGGAACTCGTCACGCAACGGGATGAATTCAACGTCTTCAGGCGTCACGCCAAAAGCCACACCCACCATGCCCCGTGCGCCCGCGCCGGCCATGGGGCGGTAGGCTTCGTAGGGAAGCGATGGCAAGCCACGGTCTGTACGCAACTTGTCGGCGGCGGCGGCCAGGTCAGGGGCGCTGTCGATCAGGGTGCCGTCCAGATCAAACAGCACGGCTTTCATACCGGCAAACAGCATGCTCATGCCTTTTGCGTCGCAAACATGTAGTTGACGCTGGTGTCACCGTCGAGCCAGTAGCGCTGCGTCAGCGGGTTGTACTGCAGGCCCCGCGTTGCATTGAGCGTCAAACCGGCAGCACGCAGGTGGCTGGCCAGTTCGCTCGGACGGATGAACTTCTGGTACTCGTGGGTGCCGCGTGGCAGCAGGTTCAGCACGTATTCGGCGCCCACCACCGCGAACATGAAGGCTTTGGGGTTGCGGTTGATGGTGGAGAAAAACACCCGGCCACCTGGCTTGACCAAGGTGGCGCAGGCTTGCACCACAGACGCTGGATCCGGCACATGCTCCAGCATTTCCATGCAGGTCACCGCGTCAAAGCTGCCAGGCGCTTCGGCGGCCAAAGCCTCTGCGCTGACTTCGCGGTAACTGACGTTGGGTGTTTGGGCTTCGAGCGCGTGCAACTGCGCCACTTTCAAGGCTTTGGTGGCGAGGTCGATGCCCAGCACCTGGGCGCCAGCACGGGCCATGGCGTCCGACAGGATGCCGCCGCCACAGCCAATGTCCAGCACCCGCTGGCCTTGCAACGGTGCCAGTGACTGGATCCACTGCAGCCGCAGCGGGTTGATCTGGTGCAGCGGTTTGAACTCGCTGTTCGTGTCCCACCAGCGGTGGGCAAGGTCTGAGAATTTGGCCAGTTCGGCGGGGTCGGCGTTGATTGAACTCATGCCCCGATTATCCGGCCAGTGGCACGCTGTGGCGCCGCTGGCTAGAAGTCTCCCGAGCCGGAGGCCAGGCTTTCAAATTTGGTCAGGGGCTTGATGAAGGCCAGCTTGACCGTGCCGGTAGGGCCATTGCGCTGCTTGCTGATGATGACTTCCGCAATGCCCGGCTCCTTGCAGGCCTCTTTGGTGTAGTACTCGTCGCGGTAGATGAACATGATGATGTCGGCGTCCTGCTCGATGGCGCCGGACTCGCGCAAATCGCTCATCATCGGGCGTTTGTCGGTGCGCGACTCCACCCCCCGGCTGAGCTGTGACAACGCGATCACCGGGCACTGCAGCTCCTTGGCCAGCATTTTCAGGCCACGCGAAATCTCGCCCACCGCAGTGGCACGGTTCTCGTCGTTCATGCTGGTGGACACGCTCATCAGCTGCAAATAATCGACCACGATCAGGCCCAGTTTGCCGCACTGCCGGGCGAGCCGTCGGGCGTTGGCGCGCAACTCACTGACCGTCAGACCGGCCGACTCGTCAATGTGCAGCGACACGTCACGCATCTTCTCGATGGTCTCGGAGAAACGCGACCACTCCTCGTCGGTCAGCTTGCCGGTGCGCAAATGCGACTGGTCGATGCGGCCAATCGAGCCCACGACGCGCACTGCGAGCTGCGAGGCGCCCATTTCCATCGAGAACACCGCCACCGGCAGCCCTTCGTGCAGTGCCACATGCTCGGCGATGTTGATCGCCAACGCGGTCTTTCCCATCGAAGGGCGTGCCGCCAGAATCACCAGGTCACCGGCCTGAAAGCCGGAGGTCATGCGGTCGAGGTCGTAAAAACCGGTGGGCACGCCGGTGATGTCGTTCGGGTTCTCTGACATTTCCACCACCCGGTCCATCAGCTGGACCATCAGCTTGTCCATGCCCTGGAAGCCCTCTTTGTTGCGCGAGCCCTCTTCCCCGATGTGGAAGATTTTCTGTTCTGCTTCGTCAAGGATCTTGTCCACCGCTTTGCCTTGCGGGTTGAATGCAGTGGTGGCGATCTCGTCACTGGCGCTCACCAGCTTGCGCAGGATAGCCCGCTCGCGCACGATCTCGGCATAGCGACGGATGTTGCTGGCGCTGGGCACGTACTGGGCGAGCGCGTTGAGGTAGCTCAGGCCACCCACTTCGTCGGCTTTGCCCAGGTTCTGCAATTGCTCGAACACGGTGATCACATCGGCAGGCCGGCTCGCGTTGATCAGCTCGCCAATGGCGGCATAGATCAGCTTGTGCTCGTAGCGGTAAAAGTGGCCATCGGTCAGCAGGTCAGCGACCCGGTCCCAGGCACCGTTGTCCAGCAGCAAGCCGCCCAGCACGCTGGACTCGGCTTCTATGGAATGCGGGGGAATGCGCAGTTGTGCGACTTGCCGGTCTGCCGGGTAGCCGTCATCGGCGCTGGAGAAAACTGCTGACATGGTGTTCCTGGTAGCCCACCATCGTAACGACACGGCGGTGGATATCTCTGTGGGAATCTTGTGCAGTTACAAAATGAAGCTGTGGGTGACGGCTGTATTTCCTGTGCACAAGAAAAAAGCCGCCCGAAGGCGGCTTTTGTGGAAGCGTGTAACGCTCAGGCGGTTTCGCCGTACACCGTCACGTTGATCTCCACAACCACGTCGGTGTGCAGTGCCACGCTGACCGTGCTGTCGCTAACGACCTTGATCGGGCCGTTGGGCATGCGGATCTGCGACTTGGCCACTTTGAAGCCTTGTTTGGTCACTTCTTCGGCGATGTCGGCGTTGGTCACGGAACCGAACAGGCGACCGTCCACACCGGCTTTTTGCGTCAGCTTGATGGTCTTGCCAGCCAGTTTCTCGCCTTGAGCCTGGCATTCGGCCAGCTTGGCGGCAGCGACTTTTTCGAGGTCGGCGCGCTTGGCTTCAAACTCTTTGATGGCCACGCTGGTGGCACGGCGGGCACGGCCCTGGGGAATCAGAAAGTTACGGGCGTAACCGTCTTTGACCTTGACGACTTCGCCGAGGTTACCGAGGTTGACAACTTTGTCGAGCAGGATAATTTGCATGGTCGTGCTCCTTAGATGCGGTGGTGGTCGCTGTACGGCACCATCGCGAGGAAACGCGCGCGCTTGATGGCCGTGTTGAGCTGACGTTGGTAAATCGCACGGGTGCCGGTCAGGCGTGCGGGGATGATCTTGCCGTTTTCGGCAATGAAGTCGCGCAGGGTGTCGACGTCTTTGTAATCGATCTCTTCAACGTGCGCGACGGTGAAGCGGCAGAAGCGCTTGCGCTTGAACAGCAGCGATTGCGTGTTGCGCTTGGGGCGCTTGTCTTTGTTGAAACGTTTTGGTCCGGGCATGGTGGACTCCTGAAATTAAAGGGGCTGAAAGGCTTGAATCTGTAACACGGCGTGTTGACCTGAACGGGGCGATGCGAGGAAACCACTGAACTCCCAGCTGCTGCCAATGGCCTGCTGTCCGAGTGTCTCGGCCAACACGCCAAAAGCTTGCGCTTTGAGGCTGAGCTTGACTTGCCTGACCGAATTGCCGTCCTGGATGTCCGATGCATGTTCCAGCACCAGGTCCAGGGCCGGCAGTCCGGCGGGGGTGTAACGGAGCGCTTTTCGCTCAACGATACAGGCAGTCAAGGCAACGTGGTTCACGCCCTGGGGTCGTGACAACCGTACCGTGGATCAGGAGGCGTAGTCGGCCTGCTGCGTTTTGCGGGCTTCCTCGCGCTCGACCGTGCGCATCATCACGGATGGTGCGGTGTCGGCCTTCTTGCGCAACACCGTCAGGTGGCGCAGCACGGCGTCGTTGAACTTGAACGCGTGTTCGAGTTCTTGCATCACAGCCTGGTCGGCTTCGATGTTGACGCACAGGTAGTGGGCTTTGCTCAGCTTGTTGATCTGGTACACCAGCTGGCGGCGGCCCCAGTCTTCAACACGGTGGATCTTGCCACCACCGGTGGTGATCATTCCCTTGTAGCGCTCCAGCATGGCTGGAACCTGTTCGCTTTGATCCGGGTGGATCAGCAGCACGATTTCATAATGACGCATGGACTCTCCTTGAGGTTAAAGCCACCCACGGCGTCAGACGTGGTGCGGCAAGGTAACCCAAGATTATACCCCTGAATCGACTGCCTCACGCTCAACTTTGGCTGGTGGGACCAGCCAACTGACCAACCAGACCACCAACAGGCCCGCTGGAACGCCAAACACGCCCGCCGAAATCGGCTGGATACCGAACCACAACCCCGAACCATGGAGGTGCAGTGTGCTCCGCACCGCCGGGATGTTGACCACCATGTAGTAAATCGTGACCCCGAGGCCGACCAACATGCCCGCCATGGCCCCGCGGGCGTGGGTACGTGACCAGAAAATGCCCATGACCAGCGCTGGCACAAAGGCCGCAGCCGCCAGCGAGAACGACGCCGACACCAGGTAAAGAATGCCGGCTGGTTTTTGCGCTGCCACATAGGCCGCCGCCAGCGCGACCAGCATCAGCACGAATTTGGACAGCATCACGCGGCGCAGCGCGCCCGCAGCCGGGTTGACCAGGCGGAAGTAGATGTCGTGCGAGAGCGCATTGCCAATCGTCAGCAGCAGGCCGTCTGCGGTGGACAGTGCGGCGGCGAGACCGCCCGCCGCCACCAGGCCCGCCAGCACATAAGGCAAGCCACCGAGGTCAGCCGAAGCCAGCATCACGATGTCGGCCCCCAGACGCAGTTCACCCAGTTGCAGCAAGCCGTCACCGTTCACATCGGCCACCGACAGCAGCCCGGCGTCCACCCGCCCCCAGCGGTTGAGCCAGGATGGCAGGGTGTCGAACGGGCTGCCCACCAAGTGCTGCAGCACCTCGTACTTGACCAACACGGCCAGCGCCGGAGCGCTGACATAGAGCAAACCAATGAACACCAGCGACCAGGTCACTGAGCGCCGGGTTTCCGCCACGCCAGGGGTGGTGTAGAAGCGGGTCAGCAGGTGCGGCAGCCCGGCGGTACCGACCATCAGGCAGAACACCAGCGCCAGAAAATTCAGCCGCGACAACTGAAACTCGGCTTGCTCTTCCGCCGTGCCGGTTGGGTTGCCTGCAAATGCCTGGGCATGGCGGGGCATGCCACCGAGTGGCTTGGCCTGTTCCAAGTTGTCGTTCAGGGCGCGCGTCCATTGGGCGCGGGCGGCATTGGCGTCTTTGGGCAAAGCAGCGATTTCGCGCTGGAGGCCAAACAATTCGCCCGATTCCGCTGAATCTGGGTTCAGCTGCTGCTGGCGGTCAAGCAGCACCTGGCGGTCTTTGGCCATGGCGGCGGGCACGTCGCGCAACTTGGCCTCGTAGACGCCTGCGCGGCGGAGAAACTCCGCAGTCACGGCGTGCTCGGCTGGATCGTCGAGCACCCGTTGCTCCAGGGCGGTGATTTTCTGCAGCTGTTGGCCATAGACCAAGGGCGCCAGCGGGTTGCCGAGCTGTTTGTAGGCAATCCACGACACCGGCACGAGGAAAGCCAGCATCAGAATCAGGTACTGGACCACCTGCGTCCAGGTCACTGCCCGCATGCCACCCAGGAACGAGCACAGCAGCACCCCCCCGAGCCCGAGCACGATGCCGATCTCGAACTGCACCCCGGTGAGCCACGCAGTGATGAGCCCCACGCCATAGATTTGGGCAGTGAGGTACATGAACGAGCAGAGTACCGCAGCCAGCGCGGCCACCAGGCGTGGCCCACGGCCGCCAAACCGTTGGCCGAAAAAGTCGGGCACGGTGTAGAGGTTCATGCGGCGCAGGTGCGGCGCCACCAGCAGGCCAACAATGCAGAAGCCGCCCGTCCACCCCAGGATGTAGGCCAGGCCACCGGGCTGTTGCGCCGTGCCCGAGAAGCCCTGCAGGTACAAACCACCCGCCAGGCTGATGAACGAGGCCGCGCTCATCCAGTCGGCTGCGGTCGCCATGCCGTTGTACATGGCGGGCACGCGCCGCCCGGCAACGTAGTATTCGGCAGGGTCGGTGGTGCGGTTGTAGACGCCGATGGCGCCGTACAGGCACACCGTGGCAAACAGGAAAATGGCGCCCAGCCACTGCCGCGACAGACCAGCCCACTCGGCCAGCGCCATGGCGCCCATGAACGCGAGCAAGCCGAGGGTGTAGATGGCAAACAGCCTGTGCAGGCGGCGGCTGCGGCGCCCTACGGCGGCACTTTCAGCGGCGGACGGCGTGGCGTCCACCTCGGTCCGGTTCAGCACCCAGGCGTTGAGCGCGGCCACCACCACAAACAGCAGCAGAGACCCTTGTGCGGCGAACCAGAAGTTGACAGGCCATCCCGCGACCTCGCCGTCCAGATCGTGCGCAAAGAAAACCAGGCCGAAGGTCAGCAGCGCCCAAACCCCCAGCAGCCCCGCCCGGAAACGCCCGCTGTGCAAGGCCAGCCGGTCGGCCAGTCGGGTCAGGGCATTGCCGGCCTGTGCCATGGGGGGTGGGTCAGGACCCAGTGGCCAGTTGCTGCCAGGTCGCCACCACCGAGTCCGGGTTGAGCGAGATGGAGCTGATGCCCTGCCCTTGCAACCACAGCGCAAAGTCCGGGTGGTCGCTGGGGCCCTGGCCGCAGATGCCGACGTATTTGCCCTGGGCCAGGCAGGCGGCAATCGCCTTGACCAGCAGCGCCTTGACGGCGGGGTCGCGCTCGTCAAAGTCTTTGGCCAGCAGTTCCAGGCCGGAGTCGCGGTCCAGGCCCAGGGTGAGCTGGGTCAGGTCGTTGGAGCCGATGGAGAAACCGTCGAAGTACTGCAAAAACTCGTCTGCCAGGATGGCGTTGCTCGGCACTTCGCACATCATGATGAGCTTGAGGTTGTCCACACCCCGCTTCAACCCGTGGTTGGCCAGCAGCTGGGTGACCTTGTCGGCCTGGCCCAGCGTGCGCACAAAGGGCACCATCACCTGCACGTTGGTGAGCCCCATGTCGTTGCGCACCCGTTTCAGGGCCTGGCACTCCATCGCAAACGCCTCGCCAAAGTCGGCGCTGATGTAGCGGGCGGCACCGCGGAAACCGAGCATCGGGTTTTCTTCTTCCGGCTCGTAGCGCGAGCCACCGATGAGTTTGCGGTACTCGTTGGACTTGAAGTCACTCAGACGAACAATCACCGGCTTGGGCCAGAAGGCGGCGGCAATCGTGGCCACGCCTTCGGCGACCTTGTCGACGTAAAAAGCGCGTGGCGATGCGTGGCCGCGGGCGACCGACTCCACCGCTTTCTTCAGGTCGGCATCGACATTCGGGTAGTCCAGAATCGCTTTGGGGTGGACGCCGATGTTGTTGTTGATGATGAACTCCAACCGTGCCAGGCCGACGCCCTCGTTCGGCAGCTGGCAGAAGTCAAACGCCAGCTGGGGGTTGCCGACGTTCATCATGATCTTGGTGGCGATCTCCGGCATGGTGCCGCGCTGGACTTCGGTGACTTCGGTTTCCAGCAGGCCGTCGTAGATGAACCCGGTGTCGCCCTCGGCGCAGCTCACGGTGACCAGGGTGCCGTCTTTCAGACGGTCGGTGGCGTCGCCACAACCGACCACGGCCGGAATACCGAGTTCGCGCGCGATGATGGCCGCGTGGCAGGTGCGGCCACCGCGGTTGGTGACGATGGCACTGGCGCGCTTCATCACCGGTTCCCAGTTCGGGTCGGTCATGTCGGTCACCAGCACGTCGCCGGCCTGCACCTGGTCCATCTCGGCCAGGCTGTGCACCAGGCGCACCGGGCCGGTGCCGATTTTCTGGCCAATGGCACGGCCTTCGGCCAGCACGTTGCCCTTGCCGATGAGTTTGTAGCGCTGCTCGGCCTTGCCTTTTTGCTGGCTCTTCACGGTTTCGGGCCGCGCCTGCAAGATGTAAAGCTGGCCGTCGGTGCCGTCTTTGCCCCACTCGATGTCCATCGCGCGGCCGTAGTGCTGCTCGATCACCAGCGCGTAGCGGGCGAGCGCCTCCACATCGTCGTCGGTCAGGGAGTAGCGGTTGCGCTGCTCGGTCGGCACGTCGATGGTTTTCACCAGCTTGCCGCTGGCGGCCTTTTCTTCTGGCGTGGCAAAGGTCATTTGCAACAGCTTGGAGCCGAGGTTGCGGCGGATGACGGCGCGTTTGCCGGCCTGCAACATGGGTTTGTGCACATAGAACTCGTCCGGGTTCACCGCACCCTGCACCACCGTTTCACCCAGACCGTAGCTGGCCGTGATGAACACCACGTCTTCAAAACCGGACTCGGTGTCGATGGTGAACATCACGCCGGCCGCGCCAAGGTCGGAACGCACCATGCGCTGCACGCCGGCGCTCAGGGCCACGTCGGCATGGGCGAAACCCTTGTGGACGCGGTAGCTGATGGCGCGGTCGTTGTAGAGCGAGGCAAACACCTCTTTCATCTTGTGCAGCACGTCGTCAATGCCCACCACGTTGAGAAAGGTTTCCTGCTGGCCGGCGAAAGAGGCGTCGGGCAGGTCTTCGGCGGTGGCCGACGAACGCACCGCGAACGAGGCCGCCGGGTTGCCAGCGCTCAGCGTGGCAAAGGCGGCGGCGATGGCGGCCTGCAGGTCGGCCGGGAAAGGCTGTGCCTCGACCATGGCGCGGATTTCCGCACCAACGGCGGCCAGGGCGCGCACGTCTTCGGTGTCGAGCGCATTCAGCCGGGCGTTGATGCGGTCGGCCAGGCCGTCGTGGGCCAGAAACTCGCGGAAGGCGTGGGCGGTGGTGGCAAAGCCGGTGGGCACGCGCACGCCACTGGGCAGCTGTGAAATCATCTCGCCAAGACTGGCGTTTTTGCCGCCAACCGACTCGACGTCGGACATCCGCAGGTTCTCAAACGGGACGACCAAAGCGGTCGGGCTGAACAGGGTGGACATGGGAAGACTCCAGAAGTTAAAACCGGTGTGGCGCGGGCCGGCAATGGGCCTGCAGCCTGGCAAGGTGGGCGGCGGTGTTGTGGTTGTAGGGGGTGGCGGCCAGCACGTTGCGGAAAAGAATTTGGATAATGCGCTGGATTGTAGGCCGCTGTCCCGGGGCCTTGCCATGCCAACCGGGCCCGTGCCCACCCTTGCGACGCCCTATGAACGCCATGCCCAACCGCACCGTCTTTTTCATCTCCGATGGCACCGGCATCACCGCCGAAACCTTTGGCAACGCCATCCTGGCGCAGTTTGAAATGAAACCGCGCCACGTGCGCCTGCCTTTTGTGGACACGGTGGACAAGGCCCACCAGGCGGTGCGGCAGATCAACCACACCGCCACGGTGGAGGGCAAAAAGCCCATTGTTTTCACCACGCTGGTGAACATGGAGGTGTTGAAGGTGATTCAGGACGGCTGCCAAGGCATGCTGCTGGACATGTTTGGCACCTTTGTGCGGCCGCTGGAAACCGAACTGGGCCTGACGTCGAACCACCGCATTGGCCGCTTCAGCGACGTGAGCAAGAGCCAGGAGTACCACGACCGGATCGAAGCGATCAACTTCAGCCTGGCGCACGACGACGGCCAGTCCAACCGCGACCTGGAACAGGCCGACGTGATTCTGGTGGGTGTGAGCCGCAGCGGCAAAACACCGACCTCGCTCTACCTGGCGATGCAGTACGGCTTGAAAGCCGCCAACTACCCGCTGATCCCCGAGGACTTTGACCGCAAGCAGTTGCCACCGGCGCTGCTGCCGCACTTGAAGAAGATTTTTGGCCTCAGCATCTCGCCCGACCGGTTGCGCGAAATCCGCCAGGAGCGCCGGCCCGATTCGCGCTACGCCAGTCTGGAAAACTGCCGCCATGAGGTGGCCGATGCGGAGTCCATGATGCGGCGCGCCGGCATCCGCTGGCTCTCCACCACCACCAAGTCGATTGAAGAAATTGCGACCACCATCCTGCAGGAGATCCGGCCTGAAAGACTGGTGTACTGATTGCTCCTGTATTGATAGCTGAATCACAAGGTTTCACTAGGGCCCATGGCCGATTTGGCTTAAAAATCATTGTTTCCTTGCCTCCGGAGTCGTTTTGACGGCCCCGGGGGCACCGATAATGGCCTCAAACACCACCAAGGAGCCACCATGCAAGGCGACGCACAAGTCATCCACCACCTCCAGGCACAGCTGAAAAACGAGCTGACGGCCATCAACCAGTACTTCCTGCACTACCGCATGTTCAAGCACTGGGGTTTTGGCAAGCTGGCCAAAAAAGAGTACGAAGAATCCATCGGTGAAATGAAACATGCCGACAAACTGATGGACCGGATTTTCATGCTCGACGGCCTGCCCAACCTGCAAGACCTCGGCAAACTGCGTGTGGGCGAAAACGTGCAGGAAGCGCTCAAGTGCGATCTGCAGTCCGAGCAGGGTGCGCAGGCCACCATCAAAGACGGTATCGCGCAATGCGAAATTTCACGCGACTACGTGTCCCGCGATCTGCTGCAAGGCATTCTGGACGACACCGAAGAGCACATCGATTTCCTGGAAACCCAGCTCGACCTGATGGACAAGGTGGGCATGCACAACTACCTGCAGAGCCAGATGGACGAAGCCAGCTGAAGCGGTTGCGCATTGGGGGTTGTCCCCCATTTTTTGCGGGTGCACACCTGCTATATTGCACTGCAACATAAATAACCGGGCTACTCACAATGCTTTACCAGATCTACGAAGCCCAGCGCTCGCTCATGGAGCCGTTTGCCGACTTTGCGCAGGCTTCCGCCAAGATGTACAGCAACACCGGTTCGGTGTTTGGGCAAACCCCATTTGCCCAGCGCGTTTCAGCCGGCTACGACCTGCTCTACCGTTTGGGCAAGGACTACGAAAAGCCAAGTTTCGGCCTGCAAACCATCCTGGCCGACGGTGTGGAACTGGCCATCCAGGAACGCGTTGAGCTGGACAAGCCGTTTTGCGAGCTGCGCCGTTTCAAGCGCTTCACCGACAACGCCAACACCCTGTCCCAGCTCAAGGGCCAGCCGGCTGTGCTGATCGTCGCCCCCCTGTCTGGCCACTACGCCACCCTGCTGCGCGACACCGTCAAGACCATGCTGAAAGACCACAAGGTCTACATCACCGACTGGAAAAACGCCCGCCTGGTGCCGCTGTCAGAAGGTGAATTCCACCTCGACGACTACATCAACTATGTGCAGGAGTTCATCCGCCACCTGCAGGGCATTTACGGCAACTGCCACGTCATCAGCGTCTGCCAGCCGACCGTGCCAGTGCTGGCCGCGGTGTCGCTGATGGCTACGCGCGGTGAAACCACCCCGCTCTCCATGACCATGATGGGTGGCCCCATCGACGCCCGCCGTTCGCCCACCGCGGTGAACAACCTGGCGATGAACAAGAGCTACGAGTGGTTTGAGAACAACGTCATCTTCCGGGTACCGGCCAACTTCCCCGGCGCCGGTCGCCGCGTTTACCCCGGTTTTCTGCAGCACACCGGTTTTGTGGCCATGAACCCGGACCGCCACCTGAAGAGCCATTACGACTACTTCAAAGACCTGCTCAAAGGCGACGACGCCAGCACCGAAGCCCACCGCAAGTTCTATGACGAGTACAACGCCGTGCTCGACATGGACGCCGACTACTACCTGGAAACCATCAAAACCGTGTTCCAGGACTTCAAACTGGTCAACGGCACCTGGGACGTGCGCAACACCAAAGGCCAGCTGGAACGTGTGCGCCCGCAGGACATCACGTCCACCGCGCTGTTCACCGTGGAAGGTGAACTCGACGACATTTCTGGCTCCGGCCAGACCGAAGCCGCACACGACCTCTGCAGCGGCATTGCCAAATCACAGCAAAAGCACCTGGAAGCCAAGGGCGCTGGCCATTACGGGATTTTCAGTGGCCGCCGCTGGCGCGACATGGTTTATCCGCAGGTCAAGGCCTTCATCCTGCAACACAGCCCGGTGGCCAAAGCCGTCGCCCCGGTGGCAGAAAAGGCGGCACCGGTTGCCGTTGCTGCACCCGTTGTGGCCAAGCCCGCGGCTCGCAAGAAGGCCCCTGCGGTTGCGCCGGTCACCCCCGTGGCCAGCAAACGCAGCCGCGCCGCCAGCAAGCGTTGACGCGCTGCGGGTTTCAGGAAGTGTGCTGAAATCCGGAACTTGTCTTCAGGCGCACACTCAGTTTTGAAGGCTTGCCTTTCTGCCAAGTGGCCCGCACCGGTGTGAAACCGGTCGGGCCATTGCGCCGTATTGCCTGAACAAGAACCCCCGGAGACCCACTGGCCATGAAGTATTCCGCGACCCTGCTGGTCATTGCCGCAGCCTTGCTCAACGCATGCGGCGGCGGGGGTGACGATGCCCCCGCCTCTTCCACACCCCCTGCGACCACGGCCCCGGTTGCAGGCACCCCGGTCGCGCCCGGCGCCACCTTGGTCACCGTCAGTGGGCGCGTCACGTTCGACTTCGTGCCTGCCGTCAGCGTCGGAGCCAACGGGCGGCCCGGTCTGGACTACCGCAACACCACGCGCCGCCCTGCCCGCTCGGTGGTGGTGGAACTGGTCGATGCGGGCAACCAGTCGGTCATTGCCAGCACACAGACCAACGCGTCGGGGGACTACACCTTGCAGGTCCCTCTCGGCCGCAACGCCTTCGTGCGTGCCAGTGCCCGCATGACCACCAGCGGCACCGCCAGCGCCGAGATAGCGGTGGTGGACAACACCAACCAGGGCGCCCAATGGGCGATCGACGGTGCGCGTTTCACCACCGGCGGTGCCGCCGTGGTGACCCAGAACCTGCACGCGGCCTCGGGCTGGAACGGCAGCAGCTACGTGGCCGCCCAGCGCGCTGCCGGCCCCTTTGCCATCATCGACACGCTGTACAACGCCACCCAACGCATCGTCGCGGTCGACAGCCGGGTCGCTTTCCCCCGGCTCACCGTCAACTGGAGCCCGAACAACATCGCCTCACCCGGCACCCTAGCGCAGGGGCAAATCACCACCTCGTTCTTCAACACCACGACCAACGGCAGCACCACCACGCGCGAGATGTACATCCTCGGCCGGGCCGACAACGACACCGACGAGTACGACGCCCATGTGGTGACGCACGAATTTGGCCATTACCTGCAAAGCGCTTTCTCACGCGACGATTCGCTCGGTGGCCCCCACGGTGGCAACAACGACCGCCTCGACATGCGGGTGGCCTTCTCAGAGGGCTGGGGCAACGGCTGGGCAGGCGTTGCGCTGAACAACCCGGTGTATGTGGACACCAGCCAGGCTGGGCAGGCCAATGGCGGCACCTTCAACGTCTCTCTCGGCGAAGGCAGCAACCCCGGCTGGTTCAAGGAGTCCAGCGTCGAGCGGATGTTCTGGGACCTGAGCAACAACAGCGGCGTCGGTTTTGGCGCGGTCTGGGCCACCATGCGCAATGGCCTCACTGCCACGCCCGCGCTGTCCAGCATCCATTCGTTTGCCAACGCCTTGCGGCTCGGCACACCCACCACCGCTTTTGCCAACACGCTGCGGCCTATTTTTGGCCGCGAGCAGATCGCTTTGCCCACAGACGCCTACGGCGCCGGTGAAACCAACTTTGGCGCACCCGCGATCGCGAACCTGAACCCGATCTACCTGCGTTACGGCAGCCTGAACTCGTCGTTGGCCAACATCTGTGTTGGCAATGCCGCTGACCCGAACCGGGAGTTCAACAAGGCCGGGCAGTACCGTTACGTCCGTTTGACCCTGGCTGCGGCGGGCAACCGCACCTTGACCCTGGTGCGCACCTCCAGCAGCCCCACCGCCAACACCGACCCCGACTTCACGGTCTACAACAACCAGGGCTCACTGGTGGTGGCAGACAGCACCACCAACAACAGCGAAACCGCTGCCCGCAACCTGCCCGCCGGCGACTACGTGGTGGCAGTGACCGATTTCAACCTGTTCAGCAACACCGGGGGCAACAGCAACGCCTGTTTCACCCTGACCGTCCGCTGAGTTGCCACCGAGATTGCCGGAGCGCACCATGAAACACGCCCTCATATTCACCCGCCTGATCGCCAGCGCGTCGCTGCTGTGCCTGTCGGCCACCGCCTGGTCGGCCGCCGAGGGCAAGCCCTGCCCGGCCAAGCAGACGGCCGCCGTTCCTGCCAGCGCCAAGCCTGCCGCGCGCAAAACCGCCTGGGTCACCGGCCAGATCCGCACCGCCAAAACCCGCATGGGCGTGGGCATGCGTTACGCGATGAGCGAACCCAGCGTTGGCAACCCGGGTGTGTTGAACCTGAAGCTGACGCGGCTGGGCAACGGCGCGCCGGTGACGGTGGAACTGCGCCCCGACCCGGAACTGGGCATGGGCAGTGGCGCCCCCGCCGGGCCGGTGGCCTTCAACGCCGGTGACGAGTACAGCATCAACATCCGCCCTGACGCAGAAGGCCTGTACTACATCCATGTGTACCTGCAGTCTGGCCAGATGGCCGAGGCACTGGCCATTCCGGTGCAGGTTGGCAAAACCGTTCGCCTGTCGAAAACGGGCACGGTCAGCACCATGCCCGACGGGCAACGCGTGATCTCCATGCCCGCACAGCAGTGAGGCCACAAGCCGTGCAAACCGCCGACGTGCTGGCGGCTTTGCCGCAAACACAGTGCACCCGCTGTGGCTACCCGGACTGTGCCGCGTACGCCAAGGCCATTGCGCACGACGACGCGCCCATCAACCAATGCCCACCTGGCGGTGCCGAAGGCGTGGCGAGGCTGGCCCGCCTCACCGGCAAGCCGCCGCTGCCATTGAACCCGGCCAACGGCCTGGAAACACCACGGACACTTGTTTTCATTGACGAAGCCTGGTGCATTGGTTGCACCTTGTGCATCAAGGCCTGCCCAACCGACGCCATTGTGGGCAGCAACAAACGCATGCACACCGTGGTCGAGGCGCATTGCACCGGCTGTGAACTGTGCCTGCCAGTCTGCCCGGTCGACTGCATTGAGCTGGAAGCCGCGCACCCGGGTGACCACCCACCCAGCGGCTGGGCCGCCTGGTCGCAACCCTTGGCGGACCAGGCCCGTGCCCGCTACGAACGGCGAAGCACACGGTTGGTGGCAGCCCCGGCGGAGAGCGTGGCCATCACCACCCCCAGCAAACCCTCTGTGATCCAGGCGGCGCTGGCCAAGGCGCGGGCCAACCGCCCGCGCTGAAGCGGTCCGCCCGCCTCAGGCCGCCTTCAGCTGCGCCAGATTCTTGTAGACCCCGCAGCCGACGTACAAGCCGTCCAGCTGCTGCACGTAAGACATCTTGGACTGCACCACGCCATTGGCCGGGTTGGTGATCTCGTATTCCACCCAGCCCGGTCCAACGGCGGCCTGCTGAACGATGGCCGCCATCAGCCGGTCGCCCTGGATGCCTGGGATGTTGTGGACCGAACTCCCCACCTTGGACCGGTTGCCACCAAATGCCAGGTAGGTGCCTTCGGCGTTGAGTGCGAACACATACATGTCGCGGTCGTGAAACCCGGCGGCGGGGTCGGTCAGCGTGCGCAAAAAAGACTCTGCGCTGCAGTTGTTGCGCATCGCCACGGCCCGCTCCACCAATTCCACCGCCTCGCCGGCCGTGCCTTGCTGCAGTCGAAAACCCGACACCGCCTTGACCAAGCCTGCCGCGCGCTCTTCCAGGCTGTGGGCCTGCGCGGCCGCGTTGTCCACCATCTGCGCATTGCGCTGGGTGATCTCGTCCAACTGCGCCACCGCACAGGAAATCTCGTTCAACCCGGTACTTTGTTCGGTGCTGGCGGTAGATATCTGTGACATGTTGGCTGCCACCCCCCGGATGCCTGCCACCACATGGGTGATGCCAATGCCCGCCGCACGGATTTGCGCCACGCTGGCCTCGATCTGCGCGGTCGATGCCTGGATCAGTGCCCGGATTTCCCGTGCGGACTCGCCCGAGCGCTGCGCCAGGTTGCGCACCTCGCTGGCCACCACCGCAAAGCCACGGCCCTGCTCGCCAGCGCGGGCGGCTTCCACGGCGGCGTTCAGCGCCAGGATGTTGGTCTGAAAGGCCAGGCTGTCGATCACGCCAATGATCTCGTTCATGCGGCCGGTGCTCTTGTGGATGGCTTCCACCGAAGCCACGGCCGAGTTCATCGACTGGGCACCGCTTTCTGCCGCGTCCCGCACGCCCAGGGCCTTGCTGTCCACCTCAGACGCGGTGGCCGCGTTCTGCTGCACCGCCGACGAGAGCTGGTGCACGCTGGCCGCCGTTTGCTCCAGGTTGGCGGCTTGCTGTTCGGTGCGGTCGGCCAGGTCCCGGCTGCTGTTGGCCAGGTGGTGGCCGGCGTAGGCCACCAGCGCCGAGTTGCTCCGCACATTCGCCACGGTGGCAGACAAGCGGCCAACCAACTCTTCCAGCAAAGCCCCCACATCGGCCAACTCATCGCAGCCGCCGTGGCCCTTGTCGCGGCTGGTCAGGTCGCCGCCAACGAGCTGTTGAATCCAGGCGGTGGTGCGCTGAAAGTCGCGCATGAAACTCACATGGAACGCCAGCAACAGGTACACCAGTACACCCGCAACGGAGAGTGCCACGGCCAGCAGCAGCCCAGCGGGCGCGACATGCCAGGCAATGGCCTGGGTCTGAGCGAGGTAGAGGCCGCCAGAAACCAGCGTCAGTGCCATCAACGCCGTCAGCAAGGCGAGTTTGGTGGTCAGGCGCAGGCGGCGCAGCAGCGTGGCGCCGGGAGACAAAAGGTGCAGCAGCATGGTGGTTTTGGCAGGCGTCATCACCACGAGGATACGGAGCTTCGCTGGAACCGACCGGCGAAAAAAAGGCGGTATTCACCGCCTGATCTTTTTTTGGCCGCCCTGCCTGCACGGCAAGGCCGGCCGACACCGCTCAGTGCGGCTGGGCCGCCAGCCTGGCAAATGCGGCCACCACTTCGGCCGGTGCCTGCACCAGTTCGATCAGCACGCCCTCGCCGCTGATGGGCAACTCGTCATTGCCTTTGGGGTGGATGAAGCAAATGTCGAAGCCCGCAGCACCCAGCCGGATGCCACCGGGCGCAAAACGCACGCCCTGACCCGTCAGCCACTGCACCGCCGTGGGCAGGTCGTCGATCCACAGGCCCACATGGTTGAGGGGCGTGGCGTGAACCGCTGGCTTCTTCTCCGGGTCCATCGGCTGCATCAGATCAACCTCGACCTTGAACGGGCCGCTGCCAATGGCGCAGATGTCTTCGTCCACGTTTTCTCGTTCGCTTTTGTAGGTGCCAGTGACTTCCAGGCCCAGCATCTCGACCCAGAGTTTTTGCAGCTTGAGCTTGTCCAGCCCGCCGATGGCGATCTGCTGGATGCCGAGCACTTTGAAAGGCCGTGCGCTCATACGGCGAACTCCACGATGGGCTGGTCCACCGTCAGGCTTTCGCCCTTGTTCGCCAGGATTTTGCCGACCACACCATCGGCCGCAGCGAACAGCACGTTTTCCATTTTCATCGCCTCAATCACCGCCACACGCTCGCCCGCCTGCACCTTCTGGCCCACCTGCACCGCCACATCGACCAGCAGGCCGGGCATGGGCGACAGCACGTAGCGGCTCATGTCCGGCGGCGCCTTGTAGGGCATCAGTTTGTACAGCGCGGCGCCGCGTGGCGACAGCACCATGGCGTCGAGCTGGGTGCCGTTGTGGGCGATGCGGAAACCCAGCGGGTTCTTCGCCAGGCCGCGCTCAACCTGCGCCGCAAACGGCTGGCCGTTGACCGTGCCGCGGATGCGGATGCCGCCCAGGTGCCAGCTGGCACACAGGTCGTAGCGTTTGCCGCCGGTCTCGATCACGCTGGAGCCCGACTCGGCCTGGAAGTCGCTGATGGTGGCTTCCTGCTGGCTGTTGTTGCCGCCCGCGCCCAGGCTGACGACCACAAACTTCTGCCCCACTGTGACACCATGGCCGGGCAACTGCCCACTGATGCCGACCGCGCGGTTCAGCGTGCGGCGGTGCGCGTAGGCCGCCAGCGCGACGAGAAAACTAGGGTCGTCGTGCGGTACGTCTTCGGCATGGAAACCCTTGCCGTACTGCTCGGCGATGAAGCCGGTGTTGAAGTCGCCCGCCACAAAACGCGGGTGCGCCAGCAGCGCGGCCTGGAACGGGATGTTGCTGGAGATGCCGCGAATCACGAAGGCGTTGAGCGCCTCGCGCATCTTGGCAATCGCGTCCTGGCGGTCCTTGCCGTGGACGATGAGCTTGGCGATCATCGAGTCGTAGAACATCGGAATCTCGCCGCCGTCTTCCACACCGGTGTCGACCCGCACGCCGTAGAGTTGGGACATGTCCGACGCAAACATGGTCTCGGTCGGTGGCCGGAAACGCACCAGCCGGCCGGTGGACGGCAGGAAGTTGCGGAACGGGTCTTCGGCGTTGATGCGGCACTCGATGGCCCAGCCGTCGCGCTTGACGTCGGCTTGCGTCAGCGGCAGTTTTTCGCCGGCCGCCACGCGGATCATCAGCTCCACCAGATCGAGCCCGGTGATGCACTCGGTCACCGGGTGCTCCACCTGCAGCCGGGTGTTCATTTCCAAAAAGTAAAAGCTCTGGTCCTTGCCGACCACGAACTCCACCGTGCCGGCGCTTTCGTACTTCACCGCCTTGGCCAGCGCCACGGCCTGCTCGCCCATCGCCTTGCGGGTGGCATCGCTGATGAAGGGCGATGGCGCCTCTTCAATCACCTTCTGGTGCCGGCGCTGGATGGAACACTCGCGCTCGTTCAGGTAGAGCACGTTGCCGTGGCTGTCACCAATCAACTGGATTTCGATGTGGCGTGGCTCTTCGACGAATTTCTCGATGAACACGCGGTCGTCGCCAAAACTGTTACGGGCCTCGTTGCGGCACGACGTGAAACCCTCAAAGGCTTCCTTGTCGTTGAAGGCCACGCGCAGGCCCTTGCCGCCACCGCCGGCGCTGGCTTTGATCATCACCGGGTAGCCAATGCCCTTGGCAATCTCGACCGCCTTTTCCGGCGTCTCGATCGCGTCGTTGACACCGGGAATGCAGTTCACGCCGGCCGCGCCCGCCAGCTTCTTCGACTCGATCTTGTCGCCCATCGCGCCGATCGAATAGTGCTTGGGGCCGATGAAGGTGATGCCCTCTTCTTCACAGCGTTTGGAGAACCCGGCGTTCTCGCTCAGAAAGCCGTAGCCGGGGTGCACCGCCTGGGCGCCGGTCTGCTTGCAGGCGGCAATGATCTTGTCGGCCACCAGATAGCTTTCGCGGCTGGGCGCGGGACCGATGTTGACAGCCTCGTCGGCCAGCTCCACGTGGCGGGCGTCCTTGTCGGCGTCGGAATACACCGCCACGGTTTTGATGCCCATCTTGCGGGCGGTCTTGATGACGCGGCAGGCAATCTCGCCACGGTTGGCAATCAGAATCTTCGTAAACATGTTCTTCGTCCTGTTCTTAAAGTGGGATGTTGCCGTGCTTGCGCCACGGGTTTTCCAGCTTCTTGTCGCGCAGCATCACCAGCGAGCGGCAAATGCGCTTGCGGGTTTCGTGCGGCAGGATCACGTCGTCGATGAAGCCACGCGCGCCGGCCACAAAGGGGTTGGCGAAGCGGGCCTTGTACTCGGCTTCTTTCGCGGCGAGCTTGGCCGGGTCGCCCTTGTCTTCGCGGAAGATGATTTCCACCGCGCCCTTGGCACCCATCACCGCGATCTCGGCGTTGGGCCAGGCGAAGTTGACGTCGCCGCGCAGGTGCTTGGAGGCCATCACGTCGTAGGCGCCGCCGTAGGCCTTCCGGGTAATCACCGTGATCTTGGGCACGGTGCACTCGGCATACGCATACAGCAGCTTGGCGCCGTGCTTGATGATGCCGCCGTACTCCTGGCTGGTACCGGGCATGAAGCCAGGCACGTCGACAAACGTCACCACCGGAATATTGAAGGCATCGCAGAAGCGCACAAAACGCGCGGCCTTGATCGAGCTCTTGATGTCCAGGCAGCCGGCCAGCACCAGCGGCTGGTTGGCGACGATGCCGATGGTCTGGCCTTCCATGCGGGCAAAGCCGATGACGATGTTCTTCGCGTACTCGGGCTGGATCTCAAAGAAGTCGCCATCGTCCACCGTCTTGGCGATCAGCTCCTTCATGTCGTAGGCCTTGTTGGGGTTGGCCGGCACCAGCGTGTCCAGGCTCAGGTCCATGCGGTCGGCCGGGTCGTTGCTGGGGCGCACCGGCGGCTTTTCGCGGTTGTTCAGCGGCAGGTAGTTGTAGAGCCGGCGCAGCATCATCAGCGCCTCGACGTCGTTCTCGAAGGCCAGGTCGGCCACGCCGCTCTTGGTGGTGTGGGTCACGGCGCCGCCCAGTTCCTCGGCGGTGACTTCCTCGTGCGTCACCGTCTTCACCACTTCGGGGCCGGTGACGAACATGTAGGAGCTGTCCTTGACCATGAAAATGAAGTCGGTCATCGCCGGCGAATACACCGCGCCGCCGGCCGAGGGGCCCATGATCATGCTGATCTGCGGGATCACGCCGCTGGCCATCACGTTGCGCTGGAACACGTCGGCATAACCACCGAGCGAGGCCACGCCTTCCTGAATGCGCGCGCCGCCCGAATCATTGAGGCCAATCACCGGCGCACCGACCTTCATCGCCTGGTCCATCACCTTGCAGATCTTCTCGGCATGCGCTTCACTCAAAGCGCCGCCGAACACGGTGAAGTCCTGGCTGAACACAAACACCAGGCGGCCGTTGATCATGCCGTAGCCGGTGACCACGCCGTCGCCCGGCACTTTGTTGTCGGCCATGCCAAAGTCCACGCAGCGGTGCTCGACGAACATGTCCCATTCCTCGAAGGTGCCGTCGTCCAGCAGCAGTTCCAGCCGCTCGCGCGCGGTGAGCTTGCCCTTGCCGTGCTGCGCCGCGATGCGCTTTTCACCGCCACCCAGACGGGCCGCAGCCCGCTTTTTTTCCAGTTGCTCGAGGATTTCTTGCATGGTTTCTCTCTTTCGGATGCTCTAATTTAAATAGCTACAACTCAAGATTTTGCGCTGGCTGCGAGCAGATGTCGTGCTGCTGTAGAGGCTGGGAGCCGCCCTGCGGCCACTTCGCGCAACATTTCCGGCAGCAGATTGCCCACCTGTGGGTGCTGGCGGAAGGCGCGCTTCAGCCCCGCGTCGATGCGCTCCCACATCCATGACAGCGCCTGCTTCTGGCGGCGCGCCGGCAACTGGCCGTTGGCGGTCTGGATCGTCCGGAATTCTGTGACGGACGCCCAGAACGTATCGACGCCCCTGCCAAACAGCGCGCTGAGCTGGATGACCTGCGGGTGCCAGATTGCCGTGTCGTGGTGCATGTGCTCGGGGTTGCCGTGCAGGCCCAGCAGCCGCAGCGACGAGGTGATCTGCGCCTCGGCCCGGGTGGCGGCGTCGGCGTCGATGTCGGCCTTGTTGATCACCACCAGATCGGCCAGCTCCATCACGCCTTTTTTAATGGCCTGCAGGTCGTCTCCGGCATTGGGCAACTGCATCAGCACAAACATGTCGGTCATGTTGGCCACGGCCGTCTCGCTTTGGCCCACGCCCACGGTTTCCACAATCACCACGTCGTAGCCGGCCGCTTCGCAGACCAGCATGGCCTCGCGGGTTTTTTCGGCCACGCCGCCCAGCGTGCCGCTGCTCGGGCTGGGGCGGATGTAGGCGCGCTCGTGCACCGAGAGTTTTTCCATCCGCGTTTTGTCGCCCAATATCGAGCCGCCTGAGACCGTGCTGGAAGGGTCGATGGTCAGCACCGCCACGCGGTGGCCCTTGTCGATGAGGAACAGGCCCAGCGCTTCAATGAAGGTGGACTTGCCCACGCCCGGCACGCCACTGATGCCGAGCCGGAACGACTTGCCGCTGTGCGGGAGCAATGCGGTGAGCAACACATCGGCAGCGTCGCGGTGGTCGGATCGCGTCGATTCCAGCAACGTGATGGCTTTGGCGATGGCACGGCGCTGCCCGGTGGCGTCACCGTGCAATACCGCCTCAACCAAAACCTCAGGAATCACCCGATGGCCTTCTTGATCTGCTCCAGCACGTCTTTCGCGCTGGCGGGAATCGGCGTGCCGGGGCCGTAGATGCCCTTGACGCCCGCTTCGTACAGCATGTCGTAGTCCTGCCGCGGGATCACACCGCCGACGAAGACGATGATGTCGTCGGCGCCCTGCTTTTTCAGCTCGGCAATGATGGCGGGCACCAGCGTCTTGTGGCCAGCCGCCAGCGTGCTGACACCCACCGCGTGCACGTCGTTTTCAATCGCCTGGCGGGCGCATTCTTCCGGCGTCTGGAACAGCGGGCCCATGTCCACGTCGAAACCCAGGTCGGCAAAGGCGGTGGCCACCACTTTGGCACCCCGGTCGTGGCCGTCCTGGCCGAGTTTGGACACCATCACGCGGGGCCGGCGGCCCTGCGCTTCGGCAAACTGGTTGATCTCTTCCTTCAGCTTGTCCCAGCCCTCGGCCGAATCGTAGGCAGCAGCGTACACACCGGTCACCTTTTGTGTATCGGCGCGGTGGCGCCCAAAAACTTTTTCCAGCGCATCGGAGATTTCACCCACCGTGGCGCGCAGGCGGATGGCTTGGATGCTCAGGTCCAGCAGGTTGCCGCTGCCTTCTTCTGCAGCGGTGGTCAGGGCATCGAGCGCGGCCTGTACCGCCGCCGCATCGCGTGTGGCCTTGATCTTGTTCAGCCGGGTGATCTGCCCGTCGCGCACCGCCACGTTGTCGATGTCGCGCGCCTCGATGGCGTCTTCGGTCTTGAGCTTGTACTTGTTGACGCCAACAATCACGTCCTTGCCGCTGTCGATGCGGGCCTGCTTTTGTGCCGCTGCGGCCTCGATCTTGAGCTTGGCCCAGCCGCTGTCCACCGCCTTGGTCATGCCGCCCATGGCCTCGACCTCTTCGATGATGGCCCAGGCCGCATCGGCCATGTCCTGGGTGAGTTTTTCCATCATGTAGCTGCCGGCCCAGGGGTCGATCACGCTGGTGATGTGGGTTTCTTCCTGAATGATGAGCTGCGTGTTGCGCGCAATGCGGGCGCTGAACTCGGTGGGCAGCGCGATGGCTTCGTCAAAGCTGTTGGTGTGCAGCGATTGCGTGCCGCCGAAGACGGCGGCCATCGCTTCAATGGCCGTGCGCACCACGTTGTTGTACGGGTCCTGCTCGGTCAGGCTCCAGCCGCTGGTCTGGCAATGGGTGCGCAGCATCAGGCTCTTGGGGCTCTTGGCGTTGAAGCCCTTCATGATGCGGCACCACAGCAGCCGCGCGGCGCGCATCTTGGCGACTTCCAGGTAGAAGTTCATGCCGATGGCCCAGAAGAAGCTCAGGCGGCCGGCGAATTCGTCCACGTCCAGCCCGGTGGCGATGGCGGTCTTCACATACTCCTTGCCGTCGGCCAGCGTGAAGGCCAGTTCCAGCGCCTGGTTGGCGCCGGCTTCCTGCATGTGGTAACCCGAGATGCTGATCGAGTTGAACTTCGGCATGTTTTTGGCGGTGTAGCCAATGATGTCGCCGATGATGCGCATGCTGGGCTGCGGCGGGTAGATGTAGGTGTTGCGCACCATGAACTCTTTCAGAATGTCGTTCTGAATCGTTCCGCTGAGCTTGTCTTGCGACACGCCCTGCTCTTCGGCCGCCACCACATAACCGGCCAGCACCGGCAGCACCGCGCCGTTCATCGTCATGGACACGCTGACCTTGTCCAGCGGAATCTGGTCGAACAGGATCTTCATGTCCTCGACCGAGTCGATCGCGACGCCGGCCTTGCCCACATCACCGGTCACGCGCGGGTGGTCGCTGTCGTAGCCCCGGTGCGTGGCCAAATCGAACGCGACCGACACGCCCTGCCCGCCGGCGGCCAGCGCCTTGCGGTAAAAAGCGTTGGATTCTTCGGCGGTGGAGAAACCGGCGTACTGGCGGATGGTCCATGGCCGCACCGCGTACATCGTGGCCTGCGGGCCACGCAAATAGGGCTCAAAGCCCGGCAAGGTGTTGGTGTAACGCAGGTCCTGCGTGTCTTCGGCGGTGTAGAGCGGTTTGACGGTGATGCCATCGGGCGTCAACCAGTTCAGCGCGCCCACGTCACCGCCGGGCGCCGATTTGGCGGCGGACTTGGCCCAGTCGTTCAGGTCTGCGGGTTTGAATTCGGTGTCTGAATGGGGCATGGCAGGGCTCGTGGAAGGGTGACTTTCGCAGATTTTTCTGCAGCGCAACAAGTTTACATCATTCATAATTATTGATGCAAAATATCGTTCGACTTACAATTCACCCATGTCTGCCTTGACCCTGACCCCCCGCGCGCTCTATGAAGAAGTGGCCGAATTGCTGCGCCAGCGCATTTTCTCCCGCGAGCTGGAACCTGGCAGCTGGATCGACGAACTCAAGATCGCCGAAGCCTACGGCATCAGCCGCACCCCCCTGCGCGAGGCGCTGAAAGTGCTGGCCGCCGAAGGCCTGATCACCATGAAGGTGCGGCGCGGTGCCTACGTCACCGAGGTCTCGGAAACCGACCTGGCCGACGTGTTCCACCTGCTCGCGCTGCTGGAGTCCGACGCCGCGGGCGTGGTCGCCACCAAGGCCACCGACGCCCAGCTGAAAGACCTGCAGGCCCTGCACGCCGAACTCGAAGCCGCTGCCCGCCCCGGTCACCAGGACCGCGAGCGCTTTTTTGAGGTCAACGAACGTTTCCACAAGCGTCTGCTGGAAATCGCCAACAACCGCTGGCGCGACCAGATGGTGGCCGACATGCGCAAGATGATGAAGCTCAACCGCCACCACTCGCTGCTGAAGTCGGGCCGCATCGAGGAATCGCTGGCCGAACACCGCGCCCTGATGGCGGCGCTGCTGGCGCGCAACGCGCCGGCTACGGTGCAGTGCATGCAGGCGCACTTCAAGCATGGGCTGGAAGCGGCGGTCTAGCCATTGCTATTAAAACGGTAGCTAAATCACGAGCCCGCACTAAGGCTTGAAGCCAATTTGGCTTGAAATTCGGCTGAAAAACCCCGCCAGAAGCCTTTGAAGGTGCCTGAAGGCCCTTTTCAGGCCACCTGTGGCACAGGCGCATGGGCCAGCGCCATCACCTCGCGCGGGTCATGCCCTTTCAGTTTGTGGTCGCTCCACACCTGCCGCCAGCGCCGCGCACCGGGCAAGCCGTTGCGCAGGCCGAGCATGTGGCGGGCAATGCTGCTCCAGGCTGTGCCATGGGCGGCGGCTTCGCGCGCCATGTAGTCGGCCATCTGCGCCTCCACCACCTCGCGGGTCAGCTCCTGGGCGGGCTGGCTAAAAAACGCGCTGTCCCATTCGGCCAGCCACCAGGGGTTGTGGTAGGCCTCGCGGCCAACCATCACGCCGTCCACCTGCTGCAACTGTTCGGCCACCTGCGCGCTGGTGGTGATGCCGCCATTGATGGCGATGGTCAGGTGCGGAAAGTCGTTTTTCAGCTGGTGCACCAGCGCGTAACGCAGCGGCGGTACCTCGCGGTTTTCTTTCGGGCTCAGGCCTTTCAGCCAGGCGTTGCGGGCGTGGACGATGAAAGTCTGGCAACCCGCCTCGCTCACCCGGCCAACAAAGTCGCGCACAAAGGCGTAGCTCTCGGTCTGGTCAATGCCAATGCGGTGCTTCACCGTCACCGGAATGGCCACCGCGTCCACCATGGCCTTCACGCCGTCGGCCACCAGGTCGGGCTCGGCCATCAGGCAGGCGCCAAACGCACCGCGCTGCACCCGCTCGCTCGGGCAGCCGCAGTTCAGGTTGATCTCGCCGTAACCCCACTGCTCGCCCAGCCGGGCGCAGTGCGCCAGGTCGGCGGGCTCGCTGCCCCCCAGTTGCAAGGCCACCGGGTGCTCTTCTGTGTTGAAACGCAGGTGCCGCGCCACGTCGCCATGGACCAGCGCGCCGGTCGTCACCATCTCGGTGTACAGCAGGGCGTGGCGGGACAGCAGCCGGTGAAAGTAGCGGCAGTGGCGGTCGGTCCAATCCATCATGGGAGCGATGGACAGGGTGTGGGCAGGCGGGTTCACAAGACTGAGGTTGGCGGTCAACGCCCTGGATTTTGACAGCTTGGCCGTGCCAACCCTCTGACGCCCGTCTCAGCCCGGCGCTACCATAGGGTGTTGTCGTGTGTGGCCTGCCTGCGCATGTCCGCCCCTCCGTTGCTTTTGAGACCCACCGCCATGACCTTCGGCTCCGCGCCAGCGCACCCCACCGCCCTCGCCACTGCGGCCCCTGCACGTGCCAGCCTGTGGCTGGCCCTGGTGCCTGTGGCACTGCTGGCGGCCTGCGCCACGTCGCGCCCGCCCAGCGCTGGCACAGCGCCGCCAGCACCTGCCCCCACATCGCAGGCCACACCGGTGCGGCCTGCACCGTCGTTTGGGCAAGGTCTACCGGTCACCCCGGCGCCCAACTTTCCGATCTTCCAGCCACCACCGGCGCCGGCCCCGGTCGCCGCACCGCCAGCAGCCTCCCCTTTCAGCCCGGCGGTGGTGGCCCGTTTTCCCGAGCCGCCTGTGCCGTACAACACGCCGGGCCTGATGCCAGGACGCAGCAGCTTCACCAGCCAGCCAGAATTGCAAGCCTGGCTGCGCGACCTGGCGGTGTTTGCCACCACACCCGGCGGCCCGGTGGCCCAATTGGTCAACTATGGCCAGTCGCAACGCAACGACACCCTGGACGCCCTGGTCGTCACCCGAAGCCCGACCACGCCCGACGCCATCAGCCTGCAGGCCTCCGGCCGGCCCACGGTGCTGCTGGTCGGCCAGCAGCATGGCGACGAACCGGCCACGGCCGAGGCGCTGCTGGTGGTCGCGCGCGAGCTGGTGCGCGGCAACTTGCGCGGCCTGCTGGAGCGGGTCAACGTCATCGTCGTGCCCCGCGCCAACCCGGACGGTGCCGCCGTGGCCGCCACCCTCACCGCCCGGGGCATTGACCTCGCCCAGGACCACCTGCTGCTGGCCACGCCCGAGGCGCGCGCGCTGGCCACGCTGGTACGCAATTACCGCCCCACGGTGGTGGTGGACGTGCGCGAGTACGCCGCCATTGGCCCGATGCTGCAGAAGTTTGGCGCCCTGCCCCGGGCCGACGCGCTGCTGCAAAACGCCAGTGCCGCCAACCAGCCCGAGTTTCTGGGCCGTGCGGCCGAGGAATGGCTGCGCCAGCCGATGGTCGCTGCCCTCAAGGCGCAGGGGCTGACGCACGAGTGGTCCCACACCACATCGCCCGACCTGAAGGACCGCGTGGTCGGCATGGGCGGCACCCAGCCCGGCAGCCTGCGCAACGCCAGCGCGCTGAAAAACAGTGTGGCGGTGGTGGTGGAAAGCCGTGGCGCCGGTCTGGAGCGCCAGAACCTGCAGCGCCGCGTGCACACCCTGGTCACCGCGCTTTCGGCCAGCCTGCGCGGCACCGCCAACCGCGCCAACGAACTCAACCAGTTGCGCGCCTTTGTGGACCGCGACGTCAGCAGCCAGGCCTGCCGGGGCGAGGCGGTGGTCGAGTCCGGCCTGACGCCGGTGCAGTACGACCTGACACTGATCAACCCGCAAACCGGTGTTGACCGCACGCTGTCGGTGGACTGGCTCTCTGCCCTCGCCTTGCGCAAGGTCAAGGTGCGGCCACGGCCCTGCGGCTACCTGCTGTCGGCCAGCTCGGCCGATGCCGCGCAGCGGCTGCGGCTGCAGGGCGTGCAGGTTTGGCGCGTCACCTCGCCCGGCTCGGTGCTGGGCGACATCTACGCCGAGGTGCCCCGCGTCACACCCCCTGGCCAGGCCTACAACCCGGCCCCGCTGGACCTGCAGGTCACCCGTTCGGCGGTGGACGCACCCAGCGGCGCCTTCTACATCCCGCTGGCCCAGCCGCTGGCCAACCTGGTGCTGGCCGCGCTGGAACCGGACGCCCCCGACAGCTTCCACGCCAACCGCATCCTCGGCGCGTTGCAAGGCACAACCCGTGTGATGGGTGACCCCACCCTGAAACTCGAAGAGCTGCCATGATCGACCTCTACTACTGGCCCACGCCCAACGGGTGGAAGATCTCCATCATGCTGGAGGAGTGTGGCCTGCCCTACACCCTGCGTCCGGTGGACATCACCCGGGGCGAGCAGTTTGCGCCCGAGTTTTTGCTGGTCAGCCCGAACAACCGCATGCCCGCCATCGTGGACCACACCGCCGCCACCGAGGGCTCGTCCGTGCCGGTGTTTGAAAGCGGCGCCATTCTGGTCTACCTGGCCGAAAAAACCGGCCAGTTCCTGCCCACCGACATGGCGGGCCGCACCGAGGTGATGCAGTGGCTGATGTGGCAAGTGGGGGGGCTCGGTCCCATGGCCGGGCAGAACGGCCACTTCCGGCTCTACGCGCCCGAAAAGATCCCCTATGCCATTGAGCGCTACAGCAAGGAAGTGCACCGCTTGTACGGCGTGCTGGACGCCCAGCTCGCGCGCACCGGCGCCTATGTGGCCGGTGACAGCTACTCCATTGCCGACATGGCCATCGTTGCCTGGGTGCGCATCCACAAGGCCCAGCAGGTGCCCATGGCCGATTTCCCGCACGTGCAACGCTGGTACGACCGCCTGCTGCTGCGCCCCGCCGTGCAGCGCGGGCTGAACCTGGGCAAGGAATTGCGCGTCAACAGCCTGAGCGACGACGCCCGCCAGGCCCTGTTTGGCCAGACCGCCCACAGCGTGCGCAACGGTGAACACCGGCCTGCCGCCGCCACGCCCTCATTGCTGGGCGGCGCCGATTCGGCCCCGCCACGCAGCCAGCCCGGCGGCTTTGCACCACTGCGCGACTAGAGGCCCGGTTCAGTCAGGCGTGCGGCGCGGCCGCCGTGGCCAGCACGTGGCGCGTCATGGCCAGCGCCAACTCTTCTTCACCGAGAAACACCTTGCCGGCGTTTTCCTGCGTCAGCAGCCCGGCTTCGGCTTCGCTGTGGGTGCGGACCACCGTGGCAATGCCAGGGTTCAGGGCCCGCGCGGTGGCGATCATCTTGCGCACGTTCAGCGTGTCGGGTGTGGCGATCACCAGCATGCGGGCGCGCGCGATGTGGGCCTGGACCAACACCACCGGTTCCGACGCATCGCCCGACACGGCGGCAATGCCATCGGCCCGCAACTTCTCCACCGTTTCGCGGTTCTGCTCGGCCACCACAAACGGGATGTGGTGCGCCATCAAAGCGGCCGCAATGCGCCGACCCACCCGACCGTAGCCAACCAACACCACCTGCTGCGACAGGTACTTCTCTTCGGTGGTCGCGGGCAGTTCGGCCAGCGGGTCGTCGCGGGCTTCGAGTTTGCGCGCCAGTGCGGATTTGGCCAGGATCCACTTCTGCATCGGCTCGACGGCGGTGAACACCAGCTGGTTCAACGCAATGGAAATCAACGCACCGGCCAGCACCAGGCTTTGTCCTTCGGGTGGCAGCAGGCCCAGCGAAGCGCCCAGCCCCACCAGAATGAACGAGAACTCGCCAATCTGCGCCAGGCTGGCCGACACCGTGAGCGCGGTGTTCAGCGGGTAACGGAAGGCCATGACCAGCGCCGCGGCGGCCAGCGACTTGCCAACGATGATGATGGCCACCACCGCCAGCACCTGCAGCGGCCGTTCCACCAACACCCAGGGGTCGAACAGCATGCCGACCGAGACAAAGAACAGCACCGCAAACGCATCGCGCAACGGCAGCGACTCTTCGGCCGCGCGGTGGCTGAACTCCGACTCGCGCATCACCATGCCGGCAAAGAAGGCCCCCAGCGCAAACGACACACCGAACAGCGCGGTGGCGCCAAACGCGATGCTCACCGCGGCCGCCACCACACACAGCGTGAACAGCTCACGCGAGCCGGTGCGCTGCACCTGCCACAGCACCCAGGGGAAGAAACGCCGGCCCACCACCAGCATCAGCGCCACAAAGCCACCGACCTGCAACAGCGTCTGGCCGAGTGTCATCAACAGTTCGTTGGTGTCGGCTTTGGCGGTGCCGGCCAGCCAGCCACCGAGCGGCGGCAGCAGCACCAGCACCAGCACCATGGCCAGGTCTTCCACCACCAACCAGCCCACGGCGATGCGGCCATTGAACGAATCGAGCACGCCCCGGTCTTCCAGCGCCCGCAACAACACCACCGTGCTGGCCACCGACAGCGACAGGCCAAACACCAGCGCGCCGCCCAGGTTCCAGCCCCACCAGTGGGCCAGGCCCATGCCGAGCGCAGTGGCCACCGTCATCTGCACCACGGCCCCGGGCACCGCGATCTTGCGCACCGCCAGCAAATCGTCCATCGAGAAATGCAGGCCCACGCCGAACATCAGCAGCATCACACCGATCTCGGCCAACTGGCTGGCAATCGCCGCATCGGCCACAAAACCGGGCGTGAAGGGGCCGATCACCACGCCGGCCAGCAGGTAACCGACCAGCGATGGCAGGCGCAAACGGGCGGCCAGAAAACCAAAAATCAGGGCCAGGCCCAGGCCGGCGGCAATGGTGCTGATCAGGGAAACGCTGTGGGGCATCGGAGAGGGGGCTTTCTGTGGCGGGTGCGAGGGTGAATTGATTGAACCTTAAAACGAAAAAACCCGCCTGCGCGGGTTTTTTACAAGGGGTTTGGCGTGTGCCTCAGCCCATGTGCAAACCACCATTGACCGAGAAGTCGGCACCGGTGGAGTAGCCGCCGTCGTCCGACGACAGCCAGGCGATGATGGAGGCGATTTCTTCCGGCTTGCCGAGGCGTTTGACGGGGATGGTGCCCACGATCTTGTCCAGCACGTCCTGGCGAATGGCCTTGACCATGTCGGTGCCGATGTAGCCTGGGCTCACGGTGTTGACCGTCACGCCTTTGCTGGCCAGCTCCTGTGCCAGCGCCATGGTGAAGCCGTGCATGCCAGCCTTGGCGGCCGAGTAGTTGGTCTGGCCAGCCTGGCCTTTTTCACCGTTGACCGACGAGATGTTGACGATGCGGCCCCAGCCTTTTTCAACCATGTCGCCCACCACCTGCTTGGTGACGTTGAACATGGAGTTCAGGTTGGTCTCGATCACCGAGTCCCAGTCGTCGCGCGTCATTTTCAGGAACATGCGGTCTTTGGTGATGCCGGCGTTGTTCACCAGCACGTCGATGCTGCCGTGCTCGGCCTTGGACTTGCTGAACGCGTCCACGGTCGAGTCCCAGTCGCCCACGTTGCCGACCGAAGCGTGGAAGGTGTAGCCCAGCGCAGCTTGTTCGGCAAGCCATTTGGCGTGGTCACGCGTCGGGCCGCAACCGGCGATCACCGTGAAGCCTTCTTTGTGCAGGCGTTGGCAAATGGCGGTGCCAATGCCCCCCATGCCACCGGTGACGTACGCTACTTTCTTGCTCATGAATCGCTCCAAATGTAATTTTTACTATCAGTTTTGTAGCTGGCCCGCCAGTTTCCACTAGGGCTTACGGCCAATACGGCTTCTATTTTGAACGCAAACTCAGCGTTCGATGGTTAGGGCAACCCCCATGCCCCCCCCAATGCACAGCGAGGCAATGCCTTTCTTGGCGTCGCGGCGCTGCATTTCGTGCAGCAGCGTCACCAGAATGCGGCAACCGGACGCACCAATCGGGTGGCCAATCGCAATCGCGCCACCGTTGACGTTGACCTTGCTCGTGTCCCAGCCCATTTCGTTGTTGACCGCGCAGGCCTGGGCCGCGAAGGCTTCGTTGATTTCCAGCAAATCGAGGTCTTGCGCCTTCCAGCCGGCGCGGGCCAAGGCTTTGGTGGAAGCAGGAACCGGGCCCATGCCCATGTAAGCCGGGTCGAGCCCGCTGGTGCCAAAGCTGGCGATGCGGCCCAGTGGCTTGAGGCCCAGCGACGCGGCCTTCTTGGCCGTCATCACCATCACCGCCGCCGCGCCGTCGTTGATGCCGGAGGCGTTGCCGGCGGTGACACCGCCGGCTTTGTCGAAGGCGGGGCGCAGGCCGGCCAGGGCTTCGGCGCTGGTTTTTTTGTTGATGAATTCGTCAGAGGCGAACACCACCGGATCGCCCTTCTTCTGCGGAATGCTGACCGGCACGATTTCGTCCTTGAACTTGCCGGCGTCTTGCGCGGCGCTGGCTTTTTGCTGGCTGGCCAACGCGAAGGCGTCCTGCACGTCGCGGCTGATGCCGTATTTCTTGGCCACGTTCTCGGCGGTGATGCCCATGTGGTACTGGTTGTAGACGTCCCACAGGCCGTCAACGATCATGGTGTCGGTCATTTTCCAGTCGCCCATGCGCTGGCCGTCGCGCGAGCCCAGCAGCACGTGGGGCGCGGCGCTCATGTTTTCCTGGCCGCCGGCGATGACGATCTCGCTGTCGCCGTAGGCCACGGCCTGCGCTGCCAGCATGACGGCCTTGAGGCCGGAGCCGCACACCGCGTTGATGGTCAGGCCGGGCGTGCCCTGGTTCAGGCCGCTCTTGATGACGGCCTGGCGGGCGGGGTTCTGGCCGGCGCCGGCTGCCAGCACCTGGCCCAGGATGACTTCACCGATCAACTCGGCCGACAGGCCGCTGCGGGCCAGCACTTCCTTGAGCACGATGGCGCCCAGCTCGGTGGCCGGGATCTTGGCGAGCGAGCCGCCGAACTTGCCCACGGCGGTGCGGGCGGCTGAAACGATGACGATGTCTTCCATGAAGGTCTCCAGTTGAGGGGTTTGACGGTGGTGTCGGAATTCAGAGCCAGGCTTATGCCTTGGCTTTCACATAGCGGCCGGGTGCCGGCTCGATGGCTTTGAAGCCCGCTTTGCCATAGGCTTTGGGCGCGGCCACCTGCTTGCCGGCATGGCTTTTGAGCCAGTCGGACCAATCGGTCCACCAGCTGCCGGGGTGCTCCTTGGCGCTGGCAATCCACTGCTCGGCGGTTTTGGGAAATTTGCTGTCGCTGCCAATCCAGTGGCTGCGCTTGCCCTTGGCGGGCGGGTTGATCACGCCGGCAATGTGGCCGGAAGCACCCATCACAAAGCGCTTCTTGCCCGGGAACACCTGCGTCGAGGCGTAGGCGCCGCCAATCGGCACGATGTGGTCTTCGCGCGAGCCGTACACGTACACCGGCAGGTCCACTTTGCCGAAGTCGATCTTCTCGCCGCACACGGTGGCGGCACCGGGCTTGACCAGCTTGTTTTCCAGGTAGGTGTTGCGCAGGTACCAGGCGTAGAACGGGCCGGGCAGGTTGGTGGAGTCGCTGTTCCAGTAGAGCAAATCGAACGGCGGTGGCGTTTCGCCCTTCAAGTAGTTGCCCACCACGTAGTTCCAGACCAGGTCGTTCGGCCGCAGGAAGCTGAAGGTGGACGCCAGCTCCTGGCCCTTGAGCAGGCCACCCTGCCCCATCTGCTGTTCGCGGTACTGAACGAAGCTTTCGTCGATGAAGATGTCCAGAATGCCGGTGTCGGTGAAGTCGAGCAGCGTGGTCAGCAAGGTGGCAGACGCCACCGGCTTCTCGCCACGCGCGGCCAGCACCGCCAGCGCGGTGCTGAGGATGGTGCCGCCCACGCAAAAGCCCAGCGCGTTCAGCTGCTTGGCGCCGGTGATCTCCTGGGTGACTTCGATCGCTTTGATGGCGGCGTTTTCGATGTAGTCGTCCCAGGTCTTGTCGCCCATGGACGCGTCCGGGTTGCGCCAGCTCACCACGAAGGTGCGGTGGCCCTGGGCCACGGCGTAGCGGATCAGCGAGTTCTCGGGCTGCAGGTCCAGGATGTAGAACTTGTTGATGCACGGCGGCACCAGCAGGAAAGGCTTTTCGTAGACCTTGGCGGTGAGCGGCTTGTACTCGATCAGCTGGAACAGCTCGTTCTCGAACACCACGGCGCCTTCGGTGGTGGCCACGTTTTTGCCGACCTCGAACAGGCTCTCGTCGGTCATGGACACATGGCCTTGCTGCACGTCGTGCAACAGGTTCTTCAGGCCGAGCGCGATGCTTTCTCCCTTGGTGTCCAGCGCTTTCTTTTGCGCTTCGGCGTTGAAAGCGAGGAAGTTGCTGGGCGCCGAGGCGGCCATCCACTGCTCCACCGCAAAACGCATGCGGGCGCGGGTTTTCTCGTCGGCGTCCACCGCCTCGGCCAGGCCCATCAGCGTGCGGGAGTTGAGCAGGTAGGCGGCGGCGGAAAACGCGGCCACCGGGTTGCTGGCCCAGGCCTCGCTGGCAAAGCGCTTGTCCTTGTGCACGGTGGAATTGGTGAGCCCCTGGTTCCACAGCGCCGTGGCTTCTTCCAGGTACTGCTTTTGCAGTGCCATCACCTTGTCGGTGGCGAACTTCAGCGCTGGTGGCTGAGGCAGGTTGCCGGCGCCGCCCAACCCCAGGCCTTGCAGCGATTGCAGGGCCTTGTTCCAGCCCTCTCCCAGCTGTTGCTGCATCTGGCTGGCCGAGCGCGACCAGTCGTCGCCTGCGGGAAAAAGAGGTTGGTTTGCCATGCGTGTCTCCTGTGTGGTGTTCTGGTTCAGACGGCAGGCCATGCTGGTCTGGGTGGTGCGCAAAAGTATCGCAGCCATCGCCCTCGCGAATCTGACAACTGTGCCATCATCTTCGCATGTACATCTTGGTTATTGGCTGGGTCTATGTCGCGTTGATGATGGCGGTGGCCGAGGCCATGCATTCCAATGGCAGTGTGCTTGGAGGCATTATTACCTTTGTGCTGTACGGTCTTGGGCCGGTGGCATTGGTGGTTTACCTGATGCAGTCGCCCGCCCGCCGCAAGGCACGCAAGGCCCGGGAAGCGCGCGAGATGGCCGAGGTCAGCGCAGCAGACAAGCCAGGCTCACACCCGCCAGACACAGGCGGCCATGCGGCCACTGCGGCCGTCACGCCGGTGGGAAAAGAACTGTGATGGGTTGCTGACGGTGCACCACGGCGGCGTGCTGTTGTTGCCATAAAGCGCCGTGATGCCCAGCGCCTGCAGCCGGTGCCGGGCCAATGCCGACAGATCGGCCAGGAATTTGCCTTGGCCCAGGTCTTGAAAACAGGCCGCATCACCAGGCCGCTGCGCCACGAACGTGGCGCGCACCTCGGACCCCACCTCAAACCGTTCTGGGCCAATGCAGGGGCCAAGCCAGGCGAGGCATTGGCCGGGAAGCAACGCTGCGGCTACTCCTTTTTTCATAGCAACACCACCAGATTCGACTAAGGCTTGGTGCCGAAAAGACTCAAAAAAGGCTTCCAACACGCCCCCAGCCAGCCCACGCCAGCCTGCATGGGCCGCGCCAACCAGGCGGCCATCCGCCGTGGTCAGCAGCACCGGCAGGCAGTCGGCCACCATCACGGTGCAGGCCAGGCCGCGCTCAGACGTGGTGCAGGCATCGGCCTGCATACCGTCGCAGGGCGGCGCGGCCTGGTGCGCGAGCTGCACCACCGCCTGGCCATGCACCTGGTCCAGATAGACCGGCTGGGCGCCCAGCCGGGCAGCGAGCGCCGCGCGGTTGTGGGCCACGGCTTCGGGTGCGTCGCCCACGTGGCTGCCGAGGTTGAAACTGTCGCACGGTGCCTGCGACACACCGCCGTGCCGGCCCGTCATCATGGCCTTGACATGGGCGGGGGCGGGCCAATCGGGCACCTGCCAGCCGGGCGGCAAATCGGCCATGGCTCAGGCCTCGGCGTCGGGGCAGCGCGAGGGCTGCGCCTGCTGGAAAGCGTCCAGCCCCATGCAGGCGTCAAACACCGCCATGGTGCGTGACAACCCACCCAGCGGCACGCCGAAGCGGCGTGCGCTGAAGATTTGGGGGACCAGACAACAGTCGGCCAGTGTGGGGGTGTCACCATGGCAAAAACGGCTGGCCACCTGCGCGCTGGGCGGGCGTTCCAGCGCACGCTCAAAGGCCTGCAGGCCTTCAAGGCACCAGTGGTGGATCCACCGGTTTTTGGCGTCGTCGTCCAGTTGCAGTTCCTGCACCAGGTATTTCAGCACCCGCAGGTTGTTGAGCGGGTGGACGTCACAGGCCACGCCCTGGGCCAGTGCACGCACGCGGGCGCGCCCGGCAGCGTCCGCCGGCAGCAAGGGGGGCTCGGGGTGGATCTCGTCCAGGTACTCGATGATGGCCATGGACTGCGACAGCTGCAGGCCGTCGGTCTCCAGCAAGGGCACCAGTTGCCCGGCCGACCGGGCGGCGTAGTCGGGCTGGTGGTGCTCACCGCGCGCAATGTGCACCGGCACGTACTGGTAATCCAACCCCTTGAGGCCCAGCGCAATCCGCACGCGGAAGGCCGCGGACGAGCGAAAGTAGTTGTACAGTTTCATCCCACCAGCATAAACCGGGCAGGCCTGCACCATGACGACCGACACCCCTCCTGCGACCAACCCGGGCTACCTGATTGGCCACATCACCGTCAAGCAGCCCGACCAATGGGTGGCCTACTGCGCCCAAGTGCCTGACACGCTGGCACCGTGGCAGGCCAGCATCGTGTTCCGTGGCCAGAAAATGGCGGTGCTGAACGGCCACCACCCGCAGACACTGACGGTGGTGATCCGCTTCCCCAACGCCGCATCGGTGGCGGGCTGGCACGACTCTCCCGCTTACCAGGCCCTCATTCCACTCCGCGATGCCGCGGCCGACGTGGTGTTGCTCAGCTATGAAAGCCTGCCCACCGCATGATGCATGAACGTGCCGCCAGCATGTGCGACGCGCACCGGGCATCAGCCTTGGCTGGCGTGGGTGCTGACGAGTTGGTTTAGCAAGCCCATGAATTGCGCCTGCTCCTGGGCAGGCAACGGCGCCAGGATGCGCTGTTGGGCGCGTGCCACCGCCGCCTTCATGTCGTGGGCCACCTGTTCGCCCTCGGCGGTAGCCCACAACTGCTTGCGGCGTTTGTCATTCGGGTCGGGTTCGCGTCGCACCCAGCCTTTGCTTTCCAGCCGTGCAATCACCGAGCCCGATGTGGCCGCGTCAAACGCCACCCGGTTGGCCAGCGTGACCTGGTCGCTGCCTGGCGCGTCCATCAGGGCGTTCAAAATCGCAAACTGCACTGGCGTCACATCAAAGGCGGCTGTTTCTTCCATGAAGATGGCCACCGCAAGCTGGTGCAGTCGTCGCACGACAAACCCTGGCGCCAACTGGAAATCAAAACTGTCACGCATTTGCACGAGTTTAGCCACCCAGGGACAGGCCGAGAGCTTGAGCTACGCCCTTCGCCCTGATTTTTAGTATGTATACTTAACTTCAGCGAGGACGACCCTGCTCCCAGGTACACGCCAAACCACCATGGACCTGCAACCACCGCCTGACACGGCCCTGCCAGACCGCCAGCGTTTTTACCAGGCGATTGCCCGCCACCAGTTGACGCCGTTGTGGGAGGTGTTGCACGCCCTCGTGCCAAGCCAGCCGCAATCACCCTGTGTGCCCGCGCACTGGCCTTACGCCGCGGTACGGCCATTCCTGCTGACATCCGGCCAGGTGATTTCGGCCGAAGAGGCGGTGCGCCGCGTGCTGGTGCTGGAGAACCCGGCTCTGCGGGGCCAGTCGGCCATCACCCAGTCGCTGTACGCCGGCTTGCAACTGATCCTGCCGGGAGAAATTGCCCCCAGCCACCGCCACACCCAAAGCGCGTTGCGCTTCGTCATCGAAGGCCAAGGCGCGTACACCGCTGTGAACGGCGAGCGGGCCACCATGCACCCTGGCGACTTCATCATCACCCCCAGCTGGACCTGGCACGACCACGGCCACACCGGTCAGCCCGGCGACCCAGTGGACAGCAGCGGCCCCGTGGTTTGGCTCGATGGGCTGGACATCCCGTTGGTGCGTTTTCTCGACGCTGGTTTTGCCGAGAATGGCGCGGTACGCAGCCAGGACGCTGCCCGCCCAGAAGGCACCAGCCTGGCCAGTTTCGGCCACAACATGGCCCCGGTGCGCCAAGATGCGCCGGCCACACTGCATTCACCGCTCTTCAGCTACCCCTACGAGCGCAGCCGCGAGGCGCTGGACACCCTCTCGCGCAACGTACCGCTGGACCTCTGGGAAGGTGTGAAACTGCGCTACGTGAACCCGGTCACCGGAGGTGCACCGGTGCCAACCATGGCCGCTTACATGCAGTTGCTGCCCGCCGGTTTTTCCGGCCAGCCTTCGCGCCAAACCGACGGGGCCGTCTACAGTGTGGTGGAGGGTGAAGGTGAAGCCACCATCACCTCGCCTGCCGGCGCTGCTCACCGGTTCGCCCTGCTGCCCCGCGACCATTTTGTGGTGCCCTCCTGGCACACGCTGCAACTGGCATCGGCCAGCGGCTGTGTGCTGTTCAGTTTCTCAGACCGTCCGGTGCAACAAGCCCTGGGCCTTCACCGTGAAGAAAGACTGCCATGACCTACGTGTTCCCACCCGCCCCCGTTCCCAGCGTGCCTGTGCTGGGCACCCCTGAGCGCTTTCCGGTCCACCGCATCTACTGCGTTGGCCGCAACTACGAAGACCACGCCAAGGAAATGGGGTTCACCGGCCGCGAACCACCCTTCTTCTTCCTGAAACCCGCAGACGCCATCGTCCCGGTCGAGACCGGCGTCACTGGCACCATCCCCTACCCCAGCCTGACCAAGAACCTGCACCACGAGATCGAACTGGTGGTGGCCATTGGGGTGGGCGGTACCAACATCCAGGCGGCAGATGCCCACCGGCACATTTTTGGCTACGCCGTCGGCCTGGACATGACCCGCCGTGACCTGCAGACCGAGATGAAAAAGCAAGGCCGCCCCTGGTGCATTGGCAAAGGGTATGACGCTTCTGCCCCGATTGGCCCGATCACCCCCGTGGCCAGTGCCGGTGACATCGGCCAAGCCAGCCTGTGGCTGCAGGTCAATGGCGCCGATCGCCAGCGCAGCAACGTCGGCAAGCTGATCTGGAATATCGGTGAGATCATCGAACACCTGTCGGCAGCATGGGAACTGCAGCCTGGGGATTTGATTTACACGGGCACACCGGAGGGTGTAGGAGCGGTCGTGACTGCGGATGTGATGGTGGGGTACATCAGCGGATTGACTACGCTAGTGGTCCATGTAACGTGATCGTGCAACCACATAGCTGCTTGCAATCTACAGGTTTTAGTACACCAGCCTAGCTGTTCCGCCACAGGTCATCCTCGCACCAACGTCCAGTTGGGCAAGTTCAATTCCAAGGTTCTTGAGCAGCGAGTTGACGATCGGGTCCAGCAGTGGAGACAAGACCGTTCTGACAGCTTGCTGCAGCTGGGGAATAAGCAGGTCAATCGTGCTACCAACGCCAACCAACAAGCTACCCAAGCCGCTCCCCGATACTGCGGGCCTGTACATCTGGATGCCTGGTGCCGATAGCGCGTTAGAAAGGCCATTAACAATATTGGTCGCAGCGATCGATTGGTACTTCGGCGGTTGATAGAGCTCTGGCAAGTTCGCAGCAGCTGGTGAGGTAAAAGTCTTAGTTTCTGAATTTCCGATTGCGGGCTGAGACCCTGTGGGGTTGGTGTCCGTTTTTAGGCCAATGCCGCCTCCATAGAAAGGAGTTCTTGCCCCACATAGAAGCGCAGTAATGCAAGATTTCTTTCCAATATCAACCAACGGAATTGGCGCAACTACTGGAGGCAACGAAGAGGAGGCAAACACTTTGGCTGCAGCGTCTGCCGCACTAGTACCCATTTTTCCAATGCGCACATCTACAGCAGAAGTCGTAGCAGGGACAGTCAGCGATTTGCTGCCAGCGGAACCACAACTAAAGTCCGTGACGTGTGCATTGCCGGCAGCCAGGTCAAGGTTGACATCCAGACGGAATGGTGAGGGCAATATTTGAATATCTGTTACGTTGCCAACGCTCAAAGCGGACAGTAAGTTTAAATTTAAAAGACCATTCAGGAGGTTTGTGATTGGCGATAGCAGGCTATTTACTGTGTTGAGTAACGTTCCAACCAAACTGGTCAATGAGGAATTCAGATCCACCGAAACCAAAGTACGAACCTGGGCAGTTCGAACATAGATTTTGTTCGGCCCGAGGGGATCAACTTTGGCCAAGGCTGGATTGCCTATTGCAGATATCTGTGGAGGCTCAATAACTTTGATTCGTGTAGTTACCGTACCTATGCCAGGAACATTCAGCGGAATGCTTGCGGTCACAGCACTGTTCTTGTTTGCCAGCTGAACAAACGCCTCTGCCAGCTGAAAAACCTGAAGACTGAGGTCAGCGCCAGAAATCGACGTACCAGTCTGTAGCTGCAGTAAATCAGCAAGCTTGATGAGTGGCGCACCTCCAGGAATGGATTGCTGCAGAGCAATCAACCCATTGATCGCATCCAGCGTAGTTTGTGCGGTGCCCCCGTCTCTTTGCAGTACCTGAACTGCAGCGTGAAGCAAGTTTCCAACAGATGTTGGTGCCGCAACAACCTGGTCATATTGACCGGCGGCAATGCTGGAATTGATTGCCAGCTGATCCAGGTAGCTGAGTAATTTGATGTCTGTTTTAACAAGCCCATCCCATCCCACAGCCGACAAGTTTACGCTGCCGTCTAACAGACCGCCGAACAACGAATTGAGCGCGGCAGATTTGCTGGTGTCAACACTGGCCAAAGTACTTCTTATGGTGAGCGCAGCCAGTGCAGTATTACCCGCAGCAACTGCTTGGGTGGTGACCAATCTGCTGAACTGAAATAGCGGTATCAAAGTCGGTCCAGTACCAGAGATAGACACCTTCATCGCATTGGGCTGGGTACCACCAACCACAAAATGCTGCGGGGCAGTGCTAGTGGCAGTCCAAGTTCCACATATTGCTGTAACCGTAGGTATGAAGCCGATCCTTTCAAGATTTTTATTGGCATTGGCAGTGGCCGCGGCCGCCCCTGCAGTACAACCGCTGAGGTTAAGCGCCTGAGCGCCAGCCAATGCAGAAAGGTCCACCGCCTTTTGCATTTCCCGCTTGACATAGAACAAATACCCCAGCTCGGTACCGCTCAGCGCGATCACGATGACCAGCAAAAAAGCCGAGGCTTGAACAAGAATCGAGCCACGCTGGCGCAAATTCTGTGTCTGGGTAGAAATGAGGGGCATGCTTTTCATTGTGTGTGCTCTTACTTGGACGCAAAAGCGCTGGCAGTCAGAGTGGTTGGCAGCGTCCAGTTGATTAGCGACGACGCGGGAAGAATGCTGTTCCTGCTGTATTGGTATTGCACAGTCACATTCACGCAACTCGGTCCGCTGCTGCCGCAGGCGTTGTCGGTGGTTGTGACGCTCACGTTCTGGGCGTTGCTGACCCAAGTTTTACGTTCGGCCGCAGTGTCGTAATCCACACCTGGAGGGGCAATCAGCGACGCCGCCAATGAGTTGCGTACAACACCCTGAATCTGCGGGTCATTCGCTACCAGCGCGGTTGAACCTAAAAGCGAAATGGCACGAGCGCCATCTTCAGCAGCTCGCGATACCGCTTGCTGGGTGTAGAACACCATGCCAAACGTGGCGATGCCGTAAAGCAGCGACAAAAACAGCAGCAACACCAGCGCGAACTCAATGGCAGCCACGCCCGTCTGCGTTTTTGTACGAAATGTTCCCTGCATGACGACTCTCATGGCTTGAGCGTTCTACCGTCCACCAGTACAGCAGCGACGGCGCGAAGTGTATTGGGTAACAAGAGACCTAGCCCTAACAGTTCTGGAATCAACGGATTAGCTGCATAGTCGTAGTTGGCAACCACAACAATCTGGCAGGCTTCGGACATGGTGTCACCACATGCGATGGCTGGTGCGCCAGGCGTGCTGGTTGGTTGGCACCCGGAGTTGATTGGGCAGATATCAGCCACCACAACAGGCAAAACCGGCATCCAGCTGGTTTGCGACTGCGTCACAGTCACAGCCCGCTGCAGTCGGGCACTCTGTGTGGTTTGGTATTGCAAAGCAGCGCGTGCGCCCTCTTCCGTCGCATGCTGCAAATTCAAGCGCATGAAAAACACCAAGGCAAATGCCAAAACCCCATATGCCAACAAGAAGAATACTGGAAACACCAAGGCAAATTCGATCGCATAGACACCACTTTGCTGCCAGCATTTGCTATGTTCGCGCCGCCGTATGTGCACTGTGTTCACGTTTGATCTTTGAATGGCTTACTTCTTACTTGCTGGTCTTGCTGGCGTTGAGGTTTTCCGAGAAATACTCCGGAATCGGGTACTTGTTGGCTTGCAGGTAGCGCTGGTAGGCCAATGCTGAGGCTGCTCCCAACATTGGTAGCTCAGCGCCGGCCTGGCGACCACTGCGCTGCAGGTCAAGCAAGTTACGGGTGCTGGTGCCGACGGTGGCAGCTGTCTCCACCTGTGCCCCAGCACTGCAGGCGCTGAAAAGGGCGACCACAGCGATCATTCGGCTGCTGGGCATAAGGGCGGCAATGCGCCTGATTCGGAGGTGCGACATGGTTTGTCCTTGTGGTGGGGTAAATCGGCACATTTGACGATCAACTTGAACGGGCCGGTGCCAGTCAAGGGTTGCTGGAGGGCAACGCCATCAGCCTGGCAATGCCGAACGATGGGGTAAGGTTGGGGTTGAGTTGAGCAACCGTGTCGGTTGACCTGGCAGGCTGGACCACCACTTCCATTGCAGAGACTGCTGCAGATGGCGAGGTACTGGCACCGCTGTTGCGTTCACGAATACTTCGGGCCATTTCAACAATCTGGTTGCGCGCAACTGCAGACAGCTGGCGACTCTCAGCCACGTCCATGGCTTGTTTGGTCTGCCCGTCCAGCGTGAGGAAGAGCGCGACATTGCTCCAGATGCGCGGGTTGTCGCTGGCCAGTTCTGACGCCTTCATCAGCGGCAGTCGGGCATCGGCCCATTGGCCTTGCTGCATCAGCGCAAAGCCCAGGTCATTGAGCACGTCAGCATCTGTTGGGGCGGCTTGTGTGGCTTGCTGCAAAAATCCCACCGCGCCCGGGAAGTCACCTGCCCTGCCGGCCAACAGCCCCAGGCCGTGTGCGGCACGCGCCTTCATGGGTGTTGCCAGCAATTGGCTGTAGACCGTGCGGGCATTGGCTGTTTGACCAGTCTGTCTCAGCGCGTCTGCACGGAGCAGGTCCAACTCTGCATCTGCGCCCCAGCGCTGCTGCAGGGCATCGATGTGCGCGAGGGATGCAAAGTACAGACTTTTTTGCTGCATCTGCGTGACCAGTTGCACGTGGGTGGCGCGGTTGTCTGCGAGCACAGGAGGGCGATCGGCCGCCTCTTTTTGTGCGAGTTGGGTCTGCGCATCGGCGCGTTGCGCCATGTTGGCCCCCGTGCTGCCAGAAGTGGCGCAACCGCCCAGTAGAACAACACAGGCGGCTAGCACACCAGGCACGGCGCGGGAAAAATTTGCAACTAAAGAAAGGGTCATGGCATTAGCCTCCATTCATGTTTCCAAGCGCGCGAATGACACCCAGAAAACCGGGGCCACCGGCCACGATCATCAGCGCAGGCATCAGAAACAAAATCATCACAGCGCTCATCTTCACAGTCAGTTTCCCGATCTTTTCACGGACCCTGTTGCGCCGTTGCTCCAATAAGCGGTCACCAAACCGCTTTAATGGTTCTTGCACCGCACCGCCAAACCGGTCCACTTGCAGCAAAAGGTCTACAAAAGTCTTCAGGTCTTCGTTGTCAAACAGTTTCACCAAGCGCTGCAGGCTCTGCTCACGGCTGCGACCCACTGAAAACTGTTGGTTGGCAATTTCAAGCTCAGAAGCCAGTACCGGCGCCGTGCTGCGAAAGTCGTTGATCACCATTTGCAGACTCTGGTCCACGCTCATGCCTACGCCCATCATCAGTTGCAGCAGTTCCAGCAGCCAGGGCAACTCCACATCAATGCGGCTCTGGCGGCGGCGCGCAACCGACTGCAGCACAAATTTGGGCAAAAGGAATCCCACACTCAACGCGGCGAACAGCGCAAGCCCGAGTTTGAAACCCGTACCAGCGTAAAAAATCACAACGGCCAACATCAGGACGATGGGCGTCACCACCCGACTGGCCAGAAACACATAGCGGCTGCGCAGATCGCGCAGGTTGCAAAGTGCCAGCAGACGCACGTCTTCGTCTTCCAGCGACATTTGCCCAAAACGCGAGGCCGACACTTTTTCGCCCAGATTCGCCACCGAATCCACCAGTTGGCGCAAACGGTCAGCATGTGAGCGGTTTGCGGCAGATCCAGCCTTTGCTACGCCGGCATTCAGCACCGCGTCCAGTTGCTCTTGCATGTTCATGTTGCGACGGCGAGCCAGCAGGCGGTCTGCGGCCAGGGCCAACACAGCCAGCAGCACCAGGCCAGCCGACACCATCAACAGGAAAGAAAGTTGTGTGTTTGCCATAGTCAGTCCTCCAGCGATTTGGTCATTCTGTACAAGACGGCTGCGCCAATAAGCTCCAGAACCAAAGCACCAATCAACAGCTTGTTGCCCAAGGGGTCAGCCCACATGCCGCCAATAAACTTGGGGTTCATCGCGATGATGTAGAGCGCAAGGGCGACAGGAAGACCGCCCATGATCCACGCCGACAAACGGGTCTCGGCAGACTGGGCCATCAAGTCTTGCTGGGCCTGCTCACGGTCACGAATGAACACCGCCACCCTGGCAATGATCAAGTCGCCCCTGCCACCAAAACGCATGCCCATGCGGAGAATTGACGCCAGCAGAATCAGTTCGGTCGAGTTGTACAACTCACCCACTGCTTGCAAAGCCTGGTCAGAATCCAGGCCGCTGGCCTGCAGCCGCGAGGTGTGCGCCATGGCGTTACCCAACGGCGTACCCGGTGTGGTCACGCCGTTTTGAAAGGCCGACTGCACGCTGTGTCCCACGGTCATCATCCGCACCACACTGTCTAAAAAAACCGGTATGGCGTGGGTCAATGCCATGTTCTGGCGGCTAATGCGCCAGTTCAGCCACACCATCACCACCGCGCAGCCAAACCCGCACAACACCAGCGCCAGCAACGCGCCTTGCAGCAACCCACCCACAGCGCCCAAAAGCAGCGGTGGCAAAGCTGCCAACACCAGCGTGCGTGGCCGGTCAGCCAAGCCAGCGCGCAAGAGCGTGTGGTTGATCCACAGATTCTTGCCGTTGCCAAACATGGCCTGTCTGCGCTGCCGGGTCTGGCGGTCTTGCGCCGTGCTCATTGGCACGCCCAGTTCCAGTTTCATCAACTGGTCCAGCCCGGCGGCAGCGGCCTGGCGCTGGTCTTGCCATTTGGCGCGTTGCCACAGGTAGAGCCCTGCCCCAGCCAAAGCAAATGCAAAGGCCATCACGGTCAGCAACGTGCTAGACATGGATGTGCCCCTTGCCACCCGCTGGCATGTGGCGCAACGCTGCCAGCTTGGGGCTGTGTGGCGGTACACCCAGGCCTTGCCAACGGTCGTATTCCTTGCCGTCCGGGCCAATCACGGTTTCATGCCGGTACAGCTCCTGCATGGAAACAATGTTGTCGCCAAAGCCAGTAATTTCGGTGACCGACAAAATGCGCCGCTTGCCGTTGGCAAGTCGACCAATCTGCACAATGAAATCCACCGCGCTGGAGATCATGCGGCGCAGGCTGCTTTCACTGCCCTGAAAACCGGCAAAACCAGCCAGCATTTCCATGCGGTACAGACATTCGCGCGGGCTGTTGGCATGGATGGTGCCCATCGAGCCATCATGACCAGTGCCCATGGCCTGCAGCAGTTCCAGCACCTCGCCACCACGCACCTCGCCCAAAATCACCCGGTCTGGCCGCATGCGCAAACTGTTGCGCATCAGGTCTCGAGGTGTCACTTCGCCAGTGCCTTCAAAACCACCAGGGCGCGACTCCAGTCGCACCACGTGCTCATGGTGCAGCTTCAGTTCGGCCGTGTCTTCAATGGTGATGATGCGTTCGGTTTCACCAATAAAGTTCGCCAACGCGTTCAGCAGCGAAGTTTTACCGGAGCTGGTACCGCCGCTGATGATGATGTTGCAGCGATTTTTTACCGCTGCGTGCAGCAAGTCATGCACCGCCTGGTTCATGCTGCCCAGCCCCACCAGCTCTTGCGGTGTCATCGGGTCTTTGCGGAACTTGCGGATCGACACCACCGGCCCTTCCAGCGCCAGCGGTTCAATGATGGCGTTGAGCCGCCCGCCGTCGTGCAGCCGGGCATCGACCATCGGCGTCGATTCATCCAGCCTGCGCCCCAGCGGCGCCAGAATGCGGCGCACGATGCGCAGCAGATGGGCACTGTCGGTAAAACGGGTGCTGGCACGTTCCAGCACGCCGCCGCGTGACACAAACACTTCTTTCGGACCGTTGCACAAGATGTCTTCGATGGAAGGGTCCATCAGCAAATCTTCCAGCGGGCCGAGTCCCATCAAGTCCTTGAACAAGGCGTCGGCAATCACGCGGGTTTCCAGGTCATTGATGGGCACGCGCTTGCTGCGAATGAAGGCATCCACCTCGGTCAGCACAAACTGCTGCACCGTGTTGCGCGGTTTGCGCGTCAGTTCCTGGCCCTCTTCTTCAATGCGCGTCAACAGGTGCGACTGCGCGCTTTGCTTGATGTCCAGAAACTGCTGTGACCCGGCAAAGCTGCTGGTGTCGGTGGAAAATTCGTAAGTGCCGTTGCGCATGGTGGTCTCGCTCAATCAGTAATGGCAAGTAAAAACAAATCAGGAAGGCCGTTGCATGAAGCTGCGCAAACCTTTCACCAGCCCCTGGTTGAAGCGGGAAGCGGCTGGCTTGGACTCTGGCATCCAGTCAAACCGGCGCCAGACGGCTTCAAGCGCCTGCACGTAGGCATCGGTCGGTGCCACTTCGGCCAGTGCGCGCCCCTGGTTGATGGCTTGCAACATCGGCACATGGCACTGCGGCAATTCACCCATGGGCTGAATACCCAGGCGTTTGGCCACATCGGCCGCCGTCAAGGCCAACGCCTCGTCATGCTTGGACAACAGCAGTTGCAGTTTGCTGACAATCACGCCGCGCTCGGCCAGCGCTTGCAGCAAGGTGCGCGCCGACACAATGGCACCAACCGACGGGTCGCTCACCAGCAATACTTCGTCGGCGTTGCGCACCATGGCGGCCACAAAATCTGGGTCACTGCAACCACCCAGATCGGCGATCTGCAGTGGGAAAAAACCACGCATCACATCCAGCAACGACAGTGCGTCGCTGTAGGCAATTTCACGCATGCGCTCCGCTTGGCTTGGCATCGGCAGCAAGGTAAAACCGCTGTTGTGGCGAGCAAAGGCCGAAGCAATGAAAGTTTCGTCAATGCGGTTCAGGCTGTTGATGGCCTGCAGCAGGTCAAACTCTTTTTTCTGGCCCAGATAGAGCGATGCATCGGCCACTGGAATGCCAAAGTCGAGCAGCAGGGTTTTGCCTTCAGCTCCGTAAGCGCGCTGGGCCAGCAATGTCAGATTGACAGCGGCGCAACTGGTGCCCACGCCAGCCCGTGCACCCAGCAACACCACCAGCTTGCCGCGTGAGGCCGGGCTGTGGCTGGCAGCAGGCGAATGGCCGCTTGCCAGCGCTTTTTGAACAATGGCGGCAGCTTCCAGATGGGCACTGCTCAGGTCAATGAAGTCGCGCACGCCGGCGCGCAGCGCCGACAGCACCGAATCAGCCACTGCAGAATTACCCACTGCCACCAGTGCCAGCTCAGGCCGTGTGCTGGCCAACTGCTTGGCGAGGCTGGCCGAGCGGCCAATCTGTGATGGCGAAAAATCCAGAAACACCAGTCGGTAAGGGGTACTGGCCAACGTTCTGACGCAGTCTTCCACGCCACCCTGCAAGGGCGAGAGGTTGCCCATGCCGGCCACGGCCGCAAACAGCGTTTCTGCCGTGCCGGCTTGTGCAAAAGCCAGCGCAAACTCGGGCAAGGCCGCGTTGTGCGTGTTGCTGATGAACAGTTCGGGCGGCATCTGCATCATTTGGAAAAACCTGGCAAGGTGTCGTTGCGGCTGCCTAGGAGATAAGGTGTCCAGACAGGTCCTTCACGCCCATCGGTGCGCAACGCATCGCTGCCGGGCAGCACAGTCAGGTTCGCACCACGGGCCAGCGGCCGTACCAGCCTCGGCGTGACAATGATGACGAGCTCCTTCTCTTCGCTGCGCACATTCATGTTCTTGAAGAAGGCGCCGATGATCGGGATGTCTCCCAGAAAAGGAAGCTTGTCCACACTGGAGAGCGTGCTTTTGCTGATCAAGCCGCCAATGACAAAGCTTTCACCATCGCCCAGTTCGACTGTGGTGTCGGCACGCCGGGTCAACAGTGCCGGAATCATGGTGCCACTGATATTGATCGCGTTGGTGAAGTCAAGGTCGCTGGCTTGCGGCGCCACTTTCAGCGCAATGCGGTTGGGCCCCAGTACAGTGGGCGTCACCGCCAGACCAATACCGAAAGCCTTGTACTCAATGCCCACGCTGCCCAAACCCTGTGGAATGGGAATAGGGATCTCGCCGCCAGCCAGAAAACTTGCGCTGTGACCGGACTGCGCCACCAGCGTGGGCTCGGCCAGAATGCGCGCCATGCCGTTGCTTTGCAGGAGGCGCAAGCTGGCGTTGGTGGTGTTGCTAATGTTGGCCAGAATATTGAAAGCACCCAATACCGGCGTGGTGGCCGAGCCAAACAACGAATCAAAGAAGTATTTGCCCTTCACGAAGGAGAAATTAGCGCCCACGTCTTTCAGCGCGGTCTTGCTGAACTCCACCACCTTCACATCAACCTGCACCGTACCGCCGGTACCGACCAGGCTTTGGTCGATCAAGCCACCGCCTGCGATGCTGTCTTTACCGGCTTCCCCGTTGGAACCTCCCTGAGCGCCACCCGAAGACCCACCGCTCTGTTTGTTCTGCCGGATCAATTGGCTGGCGTTGGCATGGGTCACCATGTCGGGCGCTGTGCCAGACAGCACCGAGGCGGTAGCGCGCAGGCCCGTGCCTTTCAAGCCGTCGCCGTCGACCACAATCTCTACGCTTTTGGCCTGAGCCTGGCCGCGGTACCACACCAGCAAATTGGTGCTACCGCTGCGTTTGCCAAAAAACAGCAGCGAGCCATACCCCTTGCCGCCTTGGGCCTTGAGTACCAGCGCATCGGCCACGCTTGGGTCAGCAATCGCAATGCGGTCAATGGCGGTGTTGAGCAAAATCTCGCGCTGCTGTGCGCTTTGCAAATCCAGCGTGTCGGGCAACGGGCTACCCGCTACAGCGGGGGCAACATCGGCTTTAGGCAACTGCGCCGTTTTAACGACCTTGACCACTGGGCTGCGCTTGACTGCCGCTGGCTTGCTGTCTGCTGAGCTGGATGCGTCAATTGCCTGGACACCCATAGCAGGTTTGGCAACTGGCGCTGGCAGCGCGACGGCGGCCGGTACGTCGGACTGCGCCCAGGCGCTTTGAACCAGCAGCCCCAGCACGACGCCCTGCACCGCTGTGCGCAACACTGGCTTCATAACATTGGTTTTCATTGACGAACTCCCCCACGAATGATTTCAACCCTGTCCACCGTTACCGACACCGAAGACCGGCCCCGGTACACCGACGTGGCCACAGCACCGTCTTTCTTGGCCGAAAGGCCGGGCAGGCTGACACCTGCAAAGGCTTGGTTCACCGGCTCACTGGCGAGTGCAGTGGTCAACAGCTTGCCGCTGGTGGCATCGGTGCTGCCGGGTTTGAAGCCACCAGCCTGCAAAATAGGCGGTGGTGACGGGTACAGCGATTCAGATGGCACGTCTTCATCTTTGGGATTGCGCAACGCCAGCGTCAAGCGCCCGGCGTGCTGGGACAAAGTCAGCTTGTTGATGTCAGCCACTGGCACCGCCAGCACCACGGTGCGGGCTGGAGCGCGGTTCTCGACTTTGGCAGCGTCTTCATTCACCGAACTGCCGCCTGTGGCCAGCACCCGCAATTTGGACAGCAGCAAACGTGATTGGCTGGGGGCGATTTCACTGTTGTCTTGCTTCAGGAAGAAAAACACATCGACAAAGTCGCCTGGCTTGATGCGGTAGCCCACTGCGATGGCTTCGTCAATGTTGATCGCCACCGCACGCTCGCCTTCAGCCACCTGGGTGGCCAAGCCACCAGAGAGGTGCGTTTGCAACAGCGGCACGCCCACCCCCACATCGGTGACGGCAACCTTGCCCACCACATCAGCGGTGTTGTCAAAGCTGTTGCCAGGTTTGATGGGCAGCTTTTCCACCCGGATGGCATCGACCGGAATCGGCTTGCCAGCCTCCAGCACTTTGCTGGCGACCACCACCGAATACTGGTTGACAGGGTTAGGCTGCACCGCCTGGGCAGTGGGCACAGGCGCCGGTGCGGGCTGGCGCGCCAGCATCAGCGCATACACGCCGATCAGCAGCGCCGCAAGCAGCAGCAAGCCTGCCAAGAGTTTTGTGACTTTGTTCATGGCAATTCAGTCGTTGGGGAAAAAGTTATGGGCTGTAGCGCAACCAGTGCTGCCACTAGCCCCAGCCGGGCGGCGTCAAAGCCGTGACCAAGTCAGGCTGCAGCGCGACGCAAGCAATACCGCCCGCCAAGTGCACGCCATACGGCAACCTGCCAAATACACCGAGCGCAGGCGTTGCCGCGTACTGCGGCAGCAGGCGCTGCATGGTGATCCAAACCAGCGCATGGGCACCAGCGAACAGCGAGGAAATGAGCCACACCGGCAGCAAGCCCCAGAAACCGAACAGTGCGCCAATGGCAGCAAACAGCTTCACGTCGCCAGCCGCCATCACGCGGGTGGCATAGAGGGGCAGCATCAGCAACAGCCCGCCGGCGGCGCCGGTGAGGCTGAGCAAGGGGGAAGAGCCAAACAGCGTCTGCCCCTGAAAAACAAGGCCCAGCACGGCCACGGTGAGACCGGCTGCGACCAGAGAATTGGGGATGCGCCGCGATTGCCAGTCAGACCAAGCAATGGCGACGCACCATGTAAACACCAACATGATCGGAAATTGCACTTGCATCATGAATTCCCGTTTGAAAATTGTGTTTAGCAGACAGCCTAGCAGTCGTTACTCAGGTGCCCCGGCACCGTTGACGCCCACCAGCTTGTCTTTAATTGTTACGAAAACTTTATCCAGTTCGCCACCAAGTAGGCCGACTGAAGCAATGATTGCTACTGCAACCAAGCCCGCAATCAGACCGTACTCAATGGCGGAGCCGCCTTCTTCGTCGCGAAAGAATTTGACAAGAGCTTGTTTCATAAAGAACTCCAATAAGTGGTTAAGGAGCCTTCATCGTAGGGACGCCATCCTTGCTCAATCGGGTGAATAAGGGCGGGTTTCAGGGACTGCAAATGCACGACGCGCTGAAAATAGAACCAAGGTTCTCCATTTCAGCGATGTGTCTTGAAATGCGGCCGCCAAGACTCGGCACACAAGACCATCCCAGCGCGAACTTAGGGTTGGGATTACCGTTCAGTCACCGAAAATGGCTTTCACAAAATGAGACTTAACGTCGTAATTGACGCACGTGCGACTGCACGATTAAAGAAAATGCCCGAGTGCAACACAGTAATGAAAAACGCCGTCTGAACTGGCGTTTTGACAGGGCGATCGCTGAGCTTTCCGCAGTTTCTGGGACATATCGAATGACATGAGGTCCCTGAGAAGCAGGCATGCTCAGGACGAGGGGGAGATTTACGGACGAGGTGACGCGGAAAAAGTGAGCGTCGGTTACACAACGCCATGTGCCTGACCTTGCCCATCAAGGGCACGGTGGTCACCCGTTTTCCCTGCTTGAACAGTCGGCGAGATAGTGAACCCCTTGGTGAAATTTGAAGCTGTACTTCACCATCTAAGTGGTCAGAAGTGGTCAGAAGTGGTCAGTTTTTGGCTGGCGTCAAAGCGCCAGCGCTTCGTCCCCGCATTTTTCTTGAATGCGAGTGCACCGCTTCCACAAGCGCGGCCACATGGTCTGGCGGGGTGAACTGGCTGATGCCGTGGCCGAGGTTGAAGATGTGCGTTGGCCCCGGCCGCGTCGTGTCGGTGTGCGGCACCCCAAAGCTCTCCAGCACCTTGACCACCTCGGCGGTGATCTGCGCCGGTGGGGCAAACAGCACGTTGGGGTCGATGTTGCCCTGCAAGGCCTTGTGCCCACCCACCTTCGCCCGGGCCTGGCCCAGGTTGACCGTCCAGTGGGGCGTCTGGAATTGACTTTATCCCCAGCGTATCCCCAGAAACAAATCAAGCACCCGTAGGTGCTTGATTTATAAGGAGAATCCTTGGGGTGGCTGATGGGGCTCGAACCCACGACAACAGGAATCACAATCCTGGACTCTACCAACTGAGCTACAGCCACCGTAGCTTTCGATTATAGCAAAAGGTCGCTCTTCTATCCGGCGTTCTCGCCACTGTTGGTCGCAGGTGCGGGCACTTTGATTTTGACCTTGTAGCGCTCTTGCAGAGTCTTGTAATAAGCCTGCATTTCCGCCGATGTCCACCAACTGGCGTACTGCGCCTGGTCGCGCTTGCCTACACCGGTTTCCACGGGCGTTGGTGACAGCCGCTTGTCAACGCTGACCACCGCGTACCCTTGGGCGCCCAACGCCACGCCCAGAAGCTGTGGCAGCTTGTCGGGTGCGACACGGAGCGCGGCATTGATCAAGGCAGGAGAAACCGTTTGCGCTTTGTCGCGCGACACTTGCAGGGTTTCAGGCAAAGCGGCGCTTGCCGGGTTTTTCAGCCAAACCGACAATTTGGCCTCGCCATCACGTTGGGCCAATTCCTGCGCCCGGAATGCCAGAAGACGCTCTCGGACTTGTTCTCGCACCTCGGTCAAGGGCCGCGTACGAGCGGGTGTGTAGGCGGTCACCCGTCCAGCGACGAGCTGGTTCGGGGCCAATTCAATGGCTTCGGTATTGCGCTTTTTCTCGATGGCGTCAGGTGCAAACAGCGCGCCCAGGAAGTTGGCGTTGGCCAGCGCTCCCGTGCCACCCGGCAAGGGCTGGCGACCCACGTTGTTGGCACGCTTCAACGGCAGCTTGAGCTTGTCCGCCACAGGTTGCAAACTGTCAGGCTGTTCAAACACGCTGTTGGTGAAAGTTTCGGCTGTTTCGGCAAACTTGCTGCCCGCCAGTTGCTGGCGCAACTGGGCCTCAATTTCGGTCTTCAGCTCCTCAAAAGTGCGGGTCTTGGGCGCCTTGATGTCGGTCAGCTGAATAATATGAAATCCAAAATCAGATGCAACCACATCGCTGATCTCGCCTTTTTTCAGTCCGAATGCAGCGTCTTCGAATGGCTTCGCCATGGCGCCGCGGCCAAAGAAATCGAGGTCACCGCCAGAAGAAGCTGAACCGGAGTCTTGTGAGTTTTGCTTGGCCAGTTCGGCGAATCGGGCTGGGTTCTTGCGCAGCTCTGCCAGCAATTCGGTGGCACGCAGACGCGCCTTGTCGCGCTCGGCCGCAGGCGCATCTTTGCCTGCAGCCAACAGAATGTGGCTGGCGCGTCGCTCTTCGTTGCCGGTAAGGCGTGCCGTGTTTTGCTCGTAGTAGGTTTTGACGTCCTGGGCGCTCACGGTCAGGCTTGCCTTGACCGCTTCCAAATCCAACACCACGTACTCAATGCTGGCTTGCTCCGGGGCCTGGAACAGACGGGCGTTGTCCTGATAAAACTTCTCGATGTCGGCCTCGGTCAGGTTGACCTTGCCGAGGTAGTCGGCGCTGTTGAAGCGTGCAACACGCACTTCACGCTTTTCATGGAAAGCCGCCAAGGCAATGTCGGCGACCGAACCAGGTGAAAAGCCAGAGGCGGAGATGCCTTGCACAACTTGCTGGACCGACAAATCGCTGCGGACCCGTGCCTCGAACATTTCTGGCGTCATGCCCTGACTGCCCACCAACTGTTTGTAACGCTCCATGTCGAGCGTACCGTCGGCACGGCGCAGACCGGCGATGCTGGGGTTTTGCTGCAGGTCACGCGCCAACCGCTGGTCGCTGGTCACCAGATTGGATTTGCTTGCAGCGACGGCCAACACCCGCTCACGAACCAGCCGCTCCAAAGTGGCGTACTTGGCTTCTGGCGAGTCCAGCAGTTTGGGGTCGAAACCGGGAACCGATGCCCGCAGACGCTGCAGTTCGCTGTTGTGCGCGGCATCCCATTCGGATTGCTTGATGTCCAGGCCATCAACCGTGGCGACGACCACACTCTTTTCTGTCAGCCGTGTGCTGCCATCAACGCCCAGCAGGATGAACGATGGAACGATCAACAACACCAACACGATCATGAGTGTTTTGGAACGGTTGCGGATGAATTCAAACATGCAAAGCTTTCTGTCGCAAAACAAAAAAGGCGAACAGTCGTGTTCGCCTGGTTACCGTGGTGGGTTGGTGGGTGCTGACGGGCTCGAACCGCCGACCTACGCCGTGTAAGGGCGCTGCTCTACCAACTGAGCTAAGCACCCCACCGAAACAGAGTCAATTCAAAGCATCTTTCAGGGCTTTGCCTGGACGGAACTTCGGTACTTTGGCAGCCTTGATTTTAATCGCTGCACCGGTGCGCGGGTTGCGACCGCTGCGCGCTGCGCGCTTGCCTACGGCAAAGGTACCAAACCCGACGAGTGACACAGAGCCGCCTTTTTTCAGCGTCGTCTTGACTGCACCGATGGTGGACTCGAGGGCGCGTGTGGCTGCAGCCTTGGAGATATCGGCGTGTTTGGCAATGTGCTCGATGAGTTCGGTTTTATTCACAGGGGTCCCCTCATTCAGGAATAGTTGGTGGTTGTGCGCTGAACGCTGAAAGACGGATCGTAGGGCATTATGCGCATCCGTTTTTCAGGACAAAACTGGGTGCGACGTCGTCGAGCGTGTGTTATTACAACGATGGAACTTGCCCCTGTCAACACAGGCCCCAGCATCGTCCATGCAAGGGGCGAATTCTAGTCGGTTTTCCCATGCCATCCGCAAGCTCCGTGCACCAATTTGCACAGGCAGCAAGCAGTTACGACGCGGCCGCGGTCACGGCGGCGGCAATCGCACGCCCCACATCGGCGGTGCTGGCATGGCCACCCAGATCAGGTGTTCGTGGCGCACCACTTTGGGGGCCCAACACCGCCTCAATGGCCGCCAGGACCGCGTCGTGAGCCTCTTTGAAACCCAGGAACTCCAGCATCATGGCACCACACCAGATTTGACCAATCGGGTTCGCCAGCCCTTTGCCGGCAATGTCGGGCGCCGAGCCATGCACCGGCTCGAACAGCGATGGAAAGCGCCGGTCGGGGTTGAGGTTGGCACTGGGTGCGATGCCGATCGTGCCAGTACAGGCAGGCCCCAGGTCACTCAGGATGTCGCCAAACAGGTTGCTGGCCACCACCACGTCAAAGTGGTCTGGCCGCTGAACAAAGTGCGCCGTGAGGATGTCAATATGGAATTTATCGACGTGTACTTCGGGGTATTGCGCGGCCATCGCTGCGACACGCTCGTCCCAGTAAGGCATGGTGATGGCAATGCCGTTGGACTTGGTGGCGCTGGTCAGGTGTTTTTTGGGGCGGGACTGGGCCAGCTCGAAAGCGAATCTGAGCACACGGTCCACGCCAACGCGCGACATCACGGTTTCCTGCATCACGATCTCGCGCTCGGTGCCTTCGTACATCCGGCCGCCGATGCTGGAGTACTCGCCCTCGGTGTTCTCGCGCACGATCATCATGTCGATCTCGCCTGCCACACGGGGACTGCCGTCCCGTCGAACCACTGGCGCGATGATGCCAGGCATCAGCCGAGCGGGCCGCAGGTTCACGTACTGGTCAAACTCCCGACGGAACAGCAACAACGAACCCCACAGCGAAATGTGGTCGGGGATTTTCTCCGGCCAGCCAACAGCGCCAAAGTAAATCGCGTCATGCCCACCAATCTGGGCCTTCCAGTCGTCGGGCAGCATCTTCCCGTGTTTGTCGAAGTAGTCCCAACTGGAAAAGTCAAAATGGTCAAAGTGCAGGTCCAACCCGAAACGGCGGGCAGCCGCGTCGAGCACCCGCAGGCCTTCGGGCATGACCTCTTTGCCGATACCGTCGCCAGCAATGACTGCAATGCGTTGCTTCGCCATGGTCAATCCTCTTTCAGTTATTGCGCGCCGGTGGGCGCACCACCAGGCTGACCCCAATGGCGGTGAGAGCCGTACCCACAAGCGTCACCAGCGTGATCGGCTCGTCAAACAGCATCCAGGCCATCAGCGCGGTGGTGGGGGGCACCAGATACAGCAAGGTGGTGACGGACGTGGCCGCACCGCGCTGGATCAACAGGTACAGCAGCGAACTGCCCCCCAATGTCAACGCCAGCACCGACCAGGCCATTGCTGCCACCATCTCGCCGCTCCAGGCAATGGCCTCTGATTCCATCAAGGCCAATGGCAAGGCCACCAGCAGCGCGGCAGACAGTTGGATCGCGCTGGCGCTGCGCACATCGCAGGGCTGTACATAGCGTTTTTGGTACAGCGTGCCCACCGTGATGCTGAACAACGCGCCAATGGCCAGCGACAGGTTGAACCAGTCCGCCTCCGCGCCCTGTCCGAATTTGCGTGAAACCACCAGGAGCAAACCAATAAAGCCCAGCGCCAAGCCAGCCCATTGGCGGCGTGTGACCACCCCACCCATGGAGGAAAGCCAGATCGCGGTCAGCACCGGCTGAAACCCGACGATCAGCGACGACAAGCCAGACCCCATGCCGGCCTTCACCGCCGCCCAGACCCCGCCAAGATAGCCTGCGTGCATCAACACACCCGTCACACACAGGTGCAACCACTGCGCCCTGGTCTTGGGCCAAGGCACCCGCGCCAACATGATCCAGGGCAAGAAGCAGGCGATGGACAACGCAAAACGAACGGCGAGAAACTTCATCGGAGGCGCGTGGGGCATGCCGTAGCGCGCCACGATGAAGCCGGTGCTCCAGATCAGCACAAACACCAGCGGCATCGCCCGGACCCAGGCGGTGTTGTCGCGCGCCACCGTCATTTCGCGCGGGCGCGGATTTCCGGCAAGGCTTTTTGCAGGTAGTACACCATCGACCAGACGGTCAGCACCGCAGACGCCCAGATCAGCCAGGTGCCCCAGACGCCGGTGTCGATCCAGCCGAGCAGCACACCGTCGAACAACAGGAAAGGAATCGCCACCATCTGCACCGTGGTCTTGACCTTGCCCAGCATGTGCACCGCCACACTTTTGGACGCGCCGATTTGCGCCATCCACTCGCGCAGCGCCGAGATCGCAATCTCGCGCCCAATGATGATCAGCGCCACAAACACGTCAGCCCGGTTGAGGTGCACCAACACCAGCAGAGAGGCACAGACGAGAAACTTGTCTGCGACGGGGTCAAGAAAGGCGCCGAACGACGACACCTGGTTCAGCTTGCGCGCCAGGTAACCGTCCAGCCAGTCGGTGAGGGCGAACACCACGAACATCAACGTCGCAGTCACGTTGCGGGTGGACTCTTCCAGCGGCAGGTAAAACACCCCAACGATGAGCGGAATGGCAACGATGCGCGTCCACGTCATCAGGGTTGGGATGGTGAAAAACATGGCGTGATTCTGGCACGGTCTGGTGGTCAGGCGGACTATTCCACCGCGGCCAGCGAACGCAACTGGAATTTCAGGTCGTCGTTGTAAAGAAAGGTCTCGTTGAACTGCCAAGGCTGCGGCAGGTGGGCCACCGAGCCAAACGGCGCTGCCTGGTGAACGGCAGCCATGGCCAGCTTCACTGTTTGCGGTGCAAACTTCGGCGTGCGCAGCACCTCGATGCGGCGGACAGAGCCGTCGCGGTTGAGTTGTACCTGCAGCACCGGAATCGACTGCAAACGCTGCGGCAACGGCCCGCTGAAACTGTCGGCCACATTGGCCTGCACGATGCGGCGCGCCGCGGTCAGGCGGTAGTCGTCCCAGTTGCGGGCCTTGGCGGCGGGCAACGCTGCAGCTGGCTCTTTGGCCGGTGGCGCGGTGCCTGCAGGGGGCGTTGGCTTGGCAGGTGGCGCTGGCGCGCCAATACAACCAGCCAGCAGCGTCAGTACCGATGCGTAGCCAAACTTAGTGAAGCGCACGGTAGATTTCCTCCGCCAGTTCTTTGGATATGCCATCCACAGTGGCAATGTCAGCGGCTCCTGCAGCCGCCACACCGCGGATGCCACCAAACCGTTGCAGCAGTTTCGCACGTCTTTTGGGACCAATGCCGGGAATATCTTCGAGCTTGCTGCTGCCGGTACGCACCTTGGCACGCTGTGCCCGCATGCCCGTGATGGCAAAACGGTGGGCTTCGTCGCGGATCTGAGCCACCAGCATCAGCGCGGCAGAGTCCTTGCCAAGGTAGATTTTCTCGCGGCCATCGGCAAAGACCAGATCCTCCAGCCCCACCTTGCGGCCCTCGCCTTTCTCGACACCGACAATGCGTGACAGGTCAAGCCCCAGGCCCTCAAACACCTCACGGGCCGTGCTCACCTGCCCTTTTCCACCGTCAATCAGCACGATGTCGGGCATGGCCTTGCTGCCCGGGTCGTGGGCGCATGCCTCGGCCAGCTTGCTGTAGCGCCGCAACAGCACCTGGCGCATGGCCGCGTAGTCGTCGCCAGGGGTGATGCCGTCGATGTTGTAACGGCGGTATTCGCTGCTCTGCAGTTTGTGGTGGTGGAACACCACACACGAAGCCTGTGTGGCTTCGCCCGCCGTGTGCGAAATGTCAAAGCACTCGATGCGCAGTTCGTCCAGGCTGTCGGGCGCCATGTCCAGCGCCATCACCAGCGCGCGGGTGCGGGCCTGTTGAGAGCCCTCTTCTGCCAGCAGGCGGGCGAGTTGGATCGCCGCATTCTTTTGCGCCATCTCCAGCCAGATGCGCCGCTGCTCGCGCGGGTTGTGCACCGCGCTGATGCGGTAGCCCGCCTGGCCAGACAGCGCGTTCACCAACACCTTGCTGACCGGTGTGCTGGTGATCAGCGCGGGGGGGGGTGGTACATCCATGTAGTGCTGCGCAATGAAGGCCTCCAGCACAAGTTGCTCAACAGGCAATGTGGCCACGGCGCCACCACCTTCTTCGGCTTCATCGGCCTGGCTCATGCTGGCCGCGTCTTCCACATGCACCGGGAAATAGGCGCGGTCCCCCAGATGCCGGCCACCCCGCACCACCGCCAGGTTGACGCAGGCTTTGCCGCCCTGCACCTGCACCGCCAGGATGTCGGCGTCCTTGTCGACCCCCGTCTCCACCGACTGCTGGTGCAGCACCCGGGACAACGCCGAGATCTGGTTGCGGATGTCCGCTGCCTGCTCGAACTCCAGCAGCTCTGCGTGGCCACGCATGCGGGCTTCCAGCGCCAACAACACGCCCTGTGTTTCGCCACGCAGGAACTCCTCCGCGTTGGCCACGTCCTGCGCGTAAGTCTCGGGCGCAATATGCCCCACGCAGGGGCCAGAACAGCGCTTGATCTGGTACAGCAGGCAGGGTCGCGTGCGGTTGGCAAACACCGTGTCTTCGCAGGTGCGCAGGCGAAACACCTTTTGCAACAGCAAAATAGACTCTTTCACCGCCCAGGCACTGGGGTAAGGGCCGAAGTAGTGGTGCTTTTTTTCCACCGCACCCCGGTAATAGGCCACCCGCGGGTACGCCGGCGCACCGGTAGCCGAGGCCGCCCCAGGCCCGGTGATCTTCAAATAGGGGTAGCTTTTGTCATCCCGAAACAGAATGTTGAAACGCGGGTTCAACGTCTTGATCAGGTTGTTCTCCAGCAGCAGCGCCTCGGCTTCGGAGCGCACCACCGTGGTCTCCAGCCGCACGATCTTGCCAACCATGTGGCCAATGCGGCTGCCGCCATGGTTCTTCTGGAAATAGCTCGACACGCGCTTTTTCAGGTCGCGGGCCTTGCCCACGTACAGCAGTTGGTTGTTGGCGTCGAAATAGCGGTAAACCCCCGGCAGTGACGGCAAGGCCACCACCTCGCTGAGCAATTGCGCGGAATGGGGTGCGTCGGCAGACGGGCCGTCTGCGAGCGGTTCGGGAGCGGGATCCATGGGCTGTATTGTGGACAATCCCGACTGAAGGAACGGGCATGCGCTGGGATATTTTCTGCAAGGTCATCGACAACCATGGCGACATCGGCGTGTGCTGGCGGCTGGCCGCCGACCTCGCCCGGCGTGGTGAGACCGTACGCCTGTGGGCCGACGACCTGTCCGCGCTGGCCTGGATGGCGCCCCAAGGCTGCGCTGGCGTCACACCCTGGCCATGGCGCGACGACGCGACCTGGAGCGGCGTCGCACCTGGCGACGTGGTGGTGGAAGCCTTTGGCTGCGAACTGCCCAGCACTTTTGCCACCCAGATGGCACAAGCACCGCGCTCACCCGTTTGGCTGAATCTCGAGTATCTGACGGCGGAGTCCTATGCGGCACGCAACCACCAACTGCCGTCGCCAGTGCTGCATGGCCCCGGCGCTGGCTTGACCAAGCATTTCTTCTACCCCGGCTTCAGCGCCAGCACTGGCGGCTTGCTGCGTGAACCCGGCCTGCTGGCAGAACAGGCGTCATTTGACCGCGCCGACTGGCTGAACCAACAAGGCATTGACTGGCAAGGCGAACGGCTGGTGTCGCTGTTTTGCTACGAACCCACCGCCCTGGGTGCCTGGCTGCGCTGGCTGGCGAACGATGCTGCGCCCACAAGGCTGCTGGTGGCCTTTGGCAGGCCCCAACAAGCCGTTTTGGCGGAAATTAATGGCCAAATCGGCCGTGAGCCCTGGAAAAACCTCGCAAGTTCGCTATCAATTTCGTACTTACCCACCCTGCCCCAACGCGACTTTGACCGCCTGTTGTGGGCTTGTGATCTCAATTTCGTTCGCGGTGAAGACTCGTTGGTGCGCGCCCTGTGGGCCGGCAAGCCGCTGGTCTGGCACATCTACCCGCAGCACGACAACGCTCACCACACCAAGCTGCAAGCCTTTCTGGAGGCGCTGCGCGCACCCACCTCTTTGCGCAACTTTCACCTCACTTGGAACGGTGTCAGCCAAGCCCCGCTGCCAGCGCCGGACTGGGCCGGGTGGACCAGATGCATCGCAGAATGGCGTCGCGAACTGCTGGTACAGACGGACCTGGCCACGCAGCTGCTGGGTTTTGTGGCTGAAAACCGTTAAAATTCAAGGCTTTGCTGAATTCGCCAAGCTGGCCAGTTGCAGCAGCGCTCAGTCACTTCGCCGCGCCAGCGGCCTACTCTCCTGTAACGCCATGAAAATCGCTCAAGAAATCCGTGCCGGTAACGTCATCATGCACGGCAAAGACCCAATGGTCGTGCTCAAAACCGAATACAGCCGCGGCGGCCGCAACTCTGCCACCGTGCGCATGAAGCTCAAAAGCCTGATCGCCAACTTCGGCACCGAAGTTGTCTTCAAGGCCGACGACAAGATGGACCAGGTCATCCTCGACAAAAAGGACTGCACCTACTCCTACTTTGCCGACCCGATGTACGTCTGCATGGACGCCGAGTACAACCAATACGAAGTCGAAGCTGAAAACATGGGCGACGCCCTGAACTACCTCGAAGACGGCATGGCGGTGGAAGTGGTGTTCTACGACGGCAAGGCGATTTCGGTGGAACTGCCCACCAGCGTCGAGCGCGAAATCACCTGGACCGAACCCGCCGTCAAGGGCGACACCTCGGGCAAGGTGCTCAAGCCCGCCAAGATCGCCACCGGCTTCGAGATCGGCGTGCCGATTTTCGTGGCCCAGGGCGACAAGGTCGAGATCGACACCCGCACCGGCGAATACCGCAAACGCGTCTGACCGCACTGCCGGCAACGGTGGCTCGACAGGCACAAAGGGCTCCCGCAGGGAGCCCTTTGTTTTTTGGATTGGCCACCGCACGGGAACCACGCCCCAGCCAGCGAAGTCCTAATTAAAAACAACGACGACAGAGACAAAACATGAACAACAACCAGAACCTGCACGACCGCCGCCTGGCCGATGCCTGGGCCACCCTGCAGGCCCACAACAGCGCCGGCAATCCGCTCGAACCCGATACCGAACGGCTGGCTTTCGCAGACCCCGAATTTCTGTTGCGCCGTGAAACACGGGGTATCCGCTTCCAGTTGGAAATGCTCAAGCCCGACCTGGCGCAACACGAGCACGGCGTCGAGAACACCGTGGTGGTGTTCGGCAGTGCCCGCTTTCGCAGCGAGGAAGAAGCACGCGAACACCTTGCACACGTGCAGGCCACAGGCGACACACAAGCCATTGCCAAGGCCCAGACGTTGATGCGCAACGCCCGGTTCTACGAAGCCGCGCGCTCTTTCGGCCGCTTGGTGGCCCAATACAGTGCCAGCAAGCCCGCTGTCGACAAGCTGTTTGTCTCCACTGGCGGCGGCCCGGGCATCATGGAAGCGGCCAACCGCGGGGCATTTGAGGCTGGCGGCAAAAGCGTCGGCTTGGCCATTGCGCTGCCGCGCGAAGAAAAACCCAACCCCTATGTCACGCCAGAGCTGAGCTTCAAGTTCCATTACTTCGCGCTGCGCAAGATGCACTTCATGATGCGGGCCAAGGCGCTGGTGGCTTTTCCAGGCGGTTTTGGCACGCTGGACGAGTTGTTCGAGACCATCACGCTGGTGCAGACAAAAAAGTCCAAACCAGTGCCCATCATCCTGTTCGGCAGCGACTACTGGCAGCGTTTGTTCAACCCACAGGTGCTGGTGGAAGAAGGTGCCATTTCGGAAGAAGACCTGAAGCTCTTTCAATACGTGGACGAGCCGCAGGCTGCCTGGGATGCGATCAGGGCGTTCTACAAGCTCTAAGCCTCGGCGTCATCGCCCAGTGCATCCCCAGGCAGCAGTGACTGGGCTTGTGCGTCGGGCAGCGCTTCCACCACTTTGAGGGCGCGTCGCATCTGCTTGGTGCGGGTGTCTGCCTTGTCCAGGGTGTCAGACGCTTTCTGCACCTGCTCCTTGATGCGCGCCACCCATTCGCCGTAGCGCTCGAATTCCGTCTTCACTGCGCCCAGCACTTTCCAGACTTCGGAGGCCTGCTGCTCCAGTGCCAATGTGCGAAAACCCATGTGCAGGCTGTTGAGCATCGCCAGCAGCGTGGTAGGGCCAGCCAGCGTGACTCGATGGTCGCGTTGCAGGCTGTCCATCAAGCCGGGTCGGCGCAGCACCTCGGCGTACAGGCTTTCAATCGGCAAAAACAGGATCGCAAAATCGGTCGTGTGTGGTGGCGCCAGGTAGCTCTCGGCGATGGATTTGGCCTCGGTGCGGATGCGCGCTTCCAGCGCTTTGGCGGCGGCTTCTGCGCCAACAGCGTCCGCCCGTTCGTGGGCGTCCAGCAGGCGCTCGTAGTCGTCGCGCGGGAACTTCGCGTCGATCGGCAACCACACAGGCGCGCCGTCGGCGCTGCGGCCAGGGAAGCGCACTGCAAAATCCACCCGCTGGTTGCTGCGCGGCTTGGTCTCGATTTGCTTGCCATACTGCTCGGTGGTCAGTACCTGTTCCAGCAGCGCTTCCAGTTGCACCTCGCCGAACATGCCGCGTGTCTTCACATTGGTCAACACCCGCTGCAGGTCGCCCACACCCTGTGCCAGACTCTGCATTTCACCCAGGCCCTTGTGCACCTGTTCCAGCCGGTCAGCGACCTGCTTGAAACTTTCGCCCAGTCGGGTTTCCAGCGTGTGCTGCAGCTTCTCGTCCACTGTCTTGCGCATTTCGTCGAGCTTGGCGGCGTTGGTTTGCTGCAGCTGGGCCAACTGGGTTTCCAGCGTGGCCCGCACTTCCTGAATACGCCGGGCGTTGGACTCGCTCAGGCTCTGCAATTGCGTGGTGAGGGTGTCGGACAGGGTTTTCTGCAAAAGTGCCAATTGCTGGCCGAATGCGTCAATCTGGCTGTTCTGGGTGCGAATGGCTTCGGCACTCTGCAACACCATTGCCTGCTGAAAATTCGCCAGATTACCGCCCAGCTCCTGCCGACCGCTGCGTGCCGACTCGCTGATTTCTTGCCGCAGTTCGCGCGCCAGCCGCTCGCTGGTGGCACCCATGCCGCTGAGCAAGGCGGCCGGCACCGCATCGCTCGGCTTGCGCCACAACAGCACCAGCAACAACACCCCATTCAGCACACACAGGGCCACCAAGGCCCATAGCCCAACAGATTCTGTAGCCAATTGCATTGCTATTTATTTAATAGCTGAAACGACAGCGTTGACTGGGGTCAGCACTGTATTCTGTTTGAAAAATGCCACCAGGTTGTCGGCGGCGAGCTTGGCCATGGCCAAACGGGTCGGGCCGCTGGCGCTGGCAATGTGCGGGGTGAGCACGACATTGGGCAGCGTGAGGAGGTCGGGGTGAACCTTGGGTTCCCCTTCAAACACGTCCAGCCCGGCGGCGGCAATGGTCCGCGCCTTCAACGCGGCGGCCAGTGCAGCGTCGTCCACAATGCCACCGCGCGCAATGTTGACCAGTGTGGCGGTGGGCTGCATCTGTGCCAGTTCGGCCGCGCCAATGCTGTGGTGTGACTCGGCGGAATACGGCAGTACCAACACCAGGTGGTCGGCACGTTTCAACAGGTCTTCCTTGCTGACATAGGTGGCATTGCAACGGGCTTCGGCCGTCGCGTCCAGCCGGGAGCGGTTGTGGTAAATCACCTTCATGCCAAAACCATGCGCGCCACGCTGGGCAATGCCTTGGCCAATGCGCCCCATGCCCAGAATGCCCAGCGTTGCGCCATGGATGTCGCCCCCCATGAACATGTCGTAGCGCCATTTGGTCCACTCACCGCGACGCAGAAAATGCTCGCTTTCAGTGATGCGGCGGGCGGTGGCCATCAACAAGGCAAAACCAAAGTCAGCGGTGGTGTCGGTTAGCACGTCGGGCGTGTTGGTGCCTTGCACACCGTGGGTGCTCATGGCCGCCAGATCGAAGTTGTTGTAGCCCACCGCCATGTTGGCGGCGATCTTGAGCTGCGGGCAGGCCGCCAGCACATCGGCGTCGATCCGCTCACTGCCGGTGGTCAGTGCACCGTCTTTGCCCTGGAGTTGCTCGATCAGCTGCGCCTTGCTCCACACCACATCGTCCTGGTTGGAGGTCACTTCGAAATGGGCTTGCAGCGACGCAATAATTTCAGGAAACACCGCGCGGGCGACGAGGATTTTGGCTTGGGTCATGTCAACGGAACCAGATGAATGTCATGGCAAGAAACAGCGGCACCAGGATACCGAACGACCACAGCATGTAGCCGAAGAAGCTGGGCATTTTGACACCTCGGTCCTCGGCAATCGCTTTGACCATCAAATTGGGGGCATTGCCGATGTAGGTGTTGGCACCCATGAACACCGCGCCGGCAGAAATAGCGGCCAGTGTCGGTGCCAGAGACGTCATCAGTGTCTGCGGGTCGCCGCCTGCAGTGTTGAAAAATACCAGGTAGGTTGGCGCGTTGTCCAGAAAGGAGCTGAGCAGACCGGAGGCCCAGAAGTACATCGCCGGGTCGGGCTGGCCATCGGGTCGCGTCACGGCCGACACCACAGCACCAAAAGGCCCGGAGGCGCCCGCTTTGAGCATCGCGATCACCGGGATGATGGTCAGGAAAATGCCGGCAAACAGCTTGGCCACCTCGGCCATGGGCGCCCAGGAGAACTGGTTGGCCTGGTGCACGCTGCTGGCGGTGAGTTGCAGTGAGATCAACGTCACCGCGACCAGGCCAACGTCCCGAACCAGCCCAGGCAAACCAACGTCGGTGCCCCAGACACTGAACACCACGGGCGATTTCCAGAAGCCGCTCAGCAGGACCAGCCCGGCAATGCAGGCCAGAAAAATAAAGTTGGCACCCCCGTCAAAACCAATGCGGCGGGTGTCTGGTGTGGGGTCTGCCGGCAACACCCCTTGCTTGTTGTAGTACCAGCGGTCCAGCAGATAAAACAAGGTCAGCAGCGTGCCGACGAGGAACAATGTCTCGGGAAAGATGTGTTGGAGTGTCCAGAAGAAATCCACACCTTTCAGAAACCCAAGGAACAACGGTGGATCGCCGAGCGGTGTGAGGGAGCCACCGGCGTTGGACACGATGAAGATGAAAAACACCACCGTGTGGGCCTTGTGGGCTCGGTTGTCATTGGCACGAATCAATGGTCTGATCAGCAGCATCGATGCGCCTGTGGTGCCCATCACACTGGCCAGTACCGCCCCAATCGCCAGGATGCCGGTATTCAGTCCAGGACTGCCGTGCAGGTTACCCCGGACATGGATGCCGCCCGCCACAGTGAACAGCGCTGTGAGCAAAATGATGAACGGGATGTACTCGGCCAGCGCAACGTGCACCAGGCTTGTGCCAACGGCGTCCAACCCGTACACCGCACAAAACGGCAGCAAAAAAGACAATGCCCAGGAGGCCGATACCTTGCCGTAGTGGTGGTGCCAGAACTGCGGGGCCAACAAGGGCATCAGCGCAATCGACAGCAAAATGCCCGCAAACGGCACACCCCAGATCACGGACAGCTGACGCCCATCCACATCGGCGGCGAAGGACAGGCCTGGAAGCGCCAGAGCGGTCAAAAAACAGGTCCAGCGATGCCAGCTCATCTTGCCTCCATGTAGTGCCACTCCTCGGTTTGCCTTCTGATTGTGCATGAGTACTAACAAAAAACACCGCCACCATAACTGTCCGGAATCGCCCGGCTGTTGCATAGACCAGCCACAAGCCAACTGGTGTACAACTCCGTATGCAGGTCGCCCTGCCCCTTTCAACCGCGTCCAGGAAAGACCCGACCGATACACTGCACCGCAGCACGCTCCCGCACAACCTGCATCGCACCGAACCTGCTCGCCATCACCGATATGCGCTTCAAAATCAGCCTGCTATTTATCACCTTGTCTGTCGCCATTCTGTTGACCGGTGGTTTGGTAGTGCGCCACCTTGTGCTCGCTGAACAGGCGACGGCAACGACCGATGCTCTGCGGCGAGCGGCCAATGCCGCCGCTTTGACCATGGACGTGGCCCTCGAAGCGCGCCAGCGCGACCTGACTGCACTGGCCGCCGCCATCGGTGCGTCTTCGCACCTGATCGCCAGCGACCAGACACTGCTGCAGAACTGGCTGGCCGCCTACAAACAAGCAGGGTTTGTCTGGCTGGCCGTGGTCGACCCGCAAGGCCGTGTGGTGGCGTCCACGGGGCAAGCACTGGAAGGTGACAACATGTCCACCGCCGTCTGGTTTCAACGCGGCCTCCAAGGTCGCTACACCAGCGACCAGCACGCGCTGACATGGCCTGCCGCTGGACTGGCAAACGGGGGGCCATGGGGCGTGCTGATGGCCACACCGTTGCCGCCACTGGCAGCGCCAGCCGCTGAACCCGTTGCCGTCAGTCCGAACGCTGGCGTGTTGGTGGCCATGCTGGGGGATGTGTGGCGCAAAGAACTGCGCGACACGCTGGTTCAAATGCAACCCGCCATGGCGGGAAACGACAAACCCAGCCTTTGGTTGCGCACACGAACCGGTATGCCGTTGACGCAGGACGACCAAGCGCCAGCACCCCCAGTTGATCCGGGCCAGTGCGGGCTTCGCAGCGGGCTGCAATGCACTGCGACCAGCCCGGCCCGCAGCCACTTTACCGGCCTCGGCTGGCAAGCCACGCTACAGATCCCAGAAACGGCGGTGGCTGCAGGTACGGCAGCCTTTGAACGCCAGTTGGTGTTGGCAGGCGCTCTTGCGGCGTTGGCATTGGCGTTGGCGGGCTGGTGGCTGGCGGGCCGCATCAGCCGACCTGTGCTGGCAATGGCCGACGTGGCAGACCGCATGGCCAACGGGGACCGGCAGTTGACACTGACCGATGGCCCACACGTGACAGGGCGGCTCGGCCTGTCGCTGACCCGACTGCTCACCAGTCTGCGCCAGAACGAGGCCGAATGGGTCCATACCCAGCTTGCACTGGAAACCCGCGTGGAAGAACGCACCCGGGAATTGGAAAAAGCCGTGACGGAACTGCAGGAAGCCAACACCGACCTGGACCGTTTTGCCAGCATGGTGTCGCACGATTTGCTGGCCCCGGTGCGGGCAATGCGCACTTTCTCAGAACTGCTGTTGATGGACTATGCAGACCAGTTGCCACCCGAAGCCAAACGCCTGTTGACCAGGGTGGACCAGGCCGGACAGGACATGAGCAACCTCGTCAATGCGCTGCACGCCCTGTCCAAGCTCGGGCACAAACCGCTGCAGGTCGTGCCCACCGAAGTGCACGCCGTGGTGGAGCAGGCCTTGCGTGCCCACACGCCCGAATGGAACACGGCCACAGTCACCGTTCAGCCCCTGCCTGACTGCCCGTGCGACCCGGCCATGCTGCGCGTGGTGTTCGACAACCTGATTGGCAATGCCATCAAGTACAGCCAACGCCAGGCACAACCTCAGATCGTAGTCGGCGGGCAAGAAGAAGGCGAACGGTGTGTTTATTGGGTGGCCGACAACGGAGCGGGCTTTGACCCGGCCTATGCCCACCGCCTGTTCCAGATTTTCCAGCGCCTGCATTCCCAGCGGGAGTACCCCGGCACGGGTGTGGGTCTGGCCACGGTTGCCCGCATCGTGCACCGCCATGGTGGCAAGGTGTGGGCAGAAGGCGCGCCCAACGAGGGGGCAACTTTCTACTTTTCGTTGCCCAAGCGGGGCACCACGGTGGCCCTGCCCCTCACTCCCGCCAGTGTGTGAACTCCGCCACGGGAACCCGTGGTGTGTGGAAGCTGTTGACCGGATTCTCTGCATCCGCATGGCCAAGCGACATGCCACACACCAGCATTTCATCAGGGCCGGCACCAATGTGCGGCAAGACGATGCTGGCAAAGCCATTCCAGGCCGCTTGGGGACAGGTGTGCAGCCCTCGCCCGCGGGCCGCCACCATGATGTTCTGCATGAACATGCCGTAGTCCACCAATGAACCGCGCCCCATCACCCGGTCCACTGTGAACATCAACCCAACGGGTGCATCAAAGAAACGGAAATTGCGCTGGTGCTGCGCGTGCATGCGGTCCTTGTCTGCCTTGCCAATGCCCAACAAACCATACAGGCCCCATCCATTTTCACGGCGGCGGTCAATGTAGGGGCTGACCCATTTCTCGGGGTAATAGTCGTACTCTTCGCGGTACTGGGCGGCCAGTTCCGGATTGGCACGGATCGCATCGTGCGCAGCGCAGACTTTGTCAACCAGCGTGTTGCGGCTCTCGCCCTGGAGCACGTACACGCGCCAAGGCTGGGTGTTGGTGCCCGACGCAGCCCGGCTGGCCACTTCCAGAATCGCCGTCAAGGTGTCCCGGGGGACCGGCTGCGCGGTGAAGGCACGCGCCGACATGCGGCTGGTAATGGCGGCGTCTACCGTGGCGCTGTGCTGGCCAGCGACAAAGGCATCGGGAACGGTGTGGGTCATGCAAGTTTCTCCAGAACAAGTTTGAGGGACTCGGGCAGGGGCACCGGGCGGCGGCTCTGCCGGTCAACGTAGACGTGGACAAAATGCCCCTTGGCGGCACACAGTGCCGCGCCTTCGGCAAACAGGCCAACTTCGTAGCGGACGCTGGACGCGCCCTGCCGGGCCACCCGAATACCGGCCTCCACCAACTGCGGGAACGCCAGTGGGGCGAAGTAATTGCACTGCGTCTCTACCACCAACCCAATGGTCTGACCGTGGTGGATGTCGAGGGCACCATGGGCCATCAAATGGGCATTCACCGCCGTGTCAAACCAACTGTAGTAAACAACATTGTTGACGTGGCCATACACATCGTTGTCGGCCCAGCGGGTGGTGAGGGTGCGAAAAGCCCTGTAAGCGCTGCGGAGCTCAGCCTCGGGTTTGGCAAAATTTTGCGAGATCATCGGTCCTGATTTTGCCATTGCCGGTGGTATGCCAGTGCAATGCCAAAGGTGTTCATCTGAACCTGCAAGGTGTCGTTGATCTCACGCCCGTAACCGCCAGCCATGGCGAACGCCAGTGGAATACGCCGCTGCCAGGCCCATTCAAAGACCCGCCGGTCACGCTCTGCCAAGCCCTCGAACGTCAGCTTCAATCGCCCCAGCCGGTCCCCCTCGTGTGGATCGGCACCGGCCAGGTACAACACGAATTCAGCCGAGAAACGTTGTGCCATCACATCCAACGCATGGTCCAAAGCCGCCAGGTATTGGTGGTCGCCACAACCGTCGGGCAAGGCCACATCCAGATCGCTGGTGGCCTTTCGGAAAGGGAAGTTGTGTTCGCCATGGAGTGACAGGGTGAACACGTTTGGGTCACTGTGGAAAATCTGCGCGGTGCCATTGCCCTGGTGCACATCGAGGTCCACGATGGCCACCTGCAGCGGCGTGTCGCGCCAGGCCTGGGCTTGCAGCACACGCGCAGCCACCGCCACATCGTTGAACACACAGAAACCGCCACCTTTGCCGCTCTCTGCATGGTGGGTCCCCCCGGCCAGATTGGCCGCGATGCCTTCAGCGCGCGCTGCCTCGCAGGCGGCCAGCGTGGCACCGACCGAGTACCGCGCCCGCTCGGCCATGGCCTCGCTCCCGGGGAAACCAATCTCGCGCAAGAGCGCTGGCGCCAGCGTGCCATCGGCAACCGCCTGGACATAAGCCGGGTCATGGACCAGGGTCAGCGCCGCGTCGGTCGCCCGAGGCGCTTCCGCCAAACGAACATCTGGACACTGCGCCCCCAAGCCATCGCGCAAGCGGCGGTATTTCTCCGTGGGGAAACGGTGTCCAGCAGGCAGGGGCAACACGAAATGGTCGGCGTAATAAGCAAGCAAAGCGGACAGCTCCGGGTATGTGTGTAGGCGCGAGTCGGGTTGTTCTAGGCATTCCTTCCTAATTTGCTGCAATGCAACAAAAAAGGCTTGCATCGTCACAGCCCATCCCTATAATTCAAACCATGCTGCACTGCAACATTTGTTCAGAGCAGATATTTTTAACCCACCAGGAGATTGAATATGTTGACCGCTGAACAAATCGTTGCTTCGCAAAAAGCTTCTTTTGAAACCCTCTTCGGCCTGACCCACAAAGCGTTTGAAAGCGTGGAGAAGCTGGTTGAACTGAATGTTACGGCCACCAAGGCTGCATTGGCCGAGTCGGCTGAGCACACCCAAGCGCTGTTCAGCGTCAAAGATGCGCAAGAACTGTTGGCCCTCCAAGCCGGCATGTTCCAGCCTCTGGCTGAGAAAACCGCTGCCTACAGCCGCCACCTGTACGACATCGCTTCCAGCACTGGTGCCGACCTGGGCAAAGCCCTGGAAAGCCAGACCGCAGAAGCCCAAAAGAAGTTTGCATCGCTGGTTGATAACGCCGCCAAGAATGCACCTGCCGGTTCCGAAACCGCTGTGGCCATGATGAAGAGCACGGTGGCTGCTGCCAACAACGCTTTTGAGTCGGTCCAGAAAGCTGTCAAGCAAGCCACCGACGTGGCCGAAGCCAACTTTGCTGCTGTGTCCAACACCGCAGTGAACGCCGCCAAAACCGCAGCCAAAAAGCGTTGATTCTTACTGACCACCTCAGCAGTTTGAGGTGGTCACTCTACACATGGACAAGCCCACACACGACAATTGTTTTGTAGTGCTTTGATTCGTCAAGGTTGTCTCCTCGGGTCTTTTCGACGCCTCAGGGCTCAAGGATCCCTTAAGGGCTGGTGCCACACCAGCCCTTTTTTTATGCCCACAGCATTCAGCGTGATTTTTCAGCCATCAGCGCGCGCAGCTGCGGCAACAACGACAGCATGGCAGCCCGCCCCGCTTCGATGGCGCGGCGCCGGGCGGTGAAGTCAGCACCCTTGACATTCGACAGCGCCGGCCTGACCACCAAGTCGGCTTCTTTCAGTTCATAACGGTTGATGCTGCTGCCCATGATGGCAAAGGTCTGTAACAGCATTTGCAGCGTGTCATTGGCCAGGTTGGCATCGGGTGAACTGGAAATATCGACCGCAATGACCAACTCCGCTCCCATCTCACGGGCATAGCGCACCGGCACAGGTGCCACCAGCCCACCATCGACGTATTCCCGACCGTTGATGCGCACTGGCAAGAAAACCGCAGGCACCGCACTCGACGCCCGTACCGCAATGCCCACATCGCCCTGGCGAAACAGCACACCATGGCCCGACTGCAGGTCTGTGGCCACGATGCCCAGCGGGATCGCCATGGTTTCTATGCTGCGGCCCTGCACCTGGCCGCTCACGTAGCGCGCCAGAGCCTCCCCCCGGAACACACCGCGACTGAACAGCGGCAAAGTCCAATCGGTCAGCGCGGCCTCCTCCATCGATTCGGCGACCTGCTGCAACTGCGGACCTGTTTTACCCGATGCATAAATTGCACCGACCAAACTGCCTGCCGAAGTACCCACCACGACATCGGGGCGGATTCCTGCCTCTTCCAACACCTGAATCACACCGACGTGGGCAAAACCGCGCGCCGCACCACCGCCCAGGGCCAGGCCGATCCGGGGCAACTTTTTTGCCGGCAGATCGCCCTGAACAACAGGCACTGATGGCCCAGTTGGTTTGGGTGCGGTGGTGCAACCTGCGGCCAATACCAGTGCCGTCAGAAACCCGAAAACAACACGCCAGCCATGGCTTTGTACCGGCAGTCGGAAGAGATATTCATTAATAATCGTTATCATTAGGATTCGTCATTTGATGGCTGGTATCACCGCCATTCCAGTTTTAAGAAAGCGCCTGCACCCATGTTGAAGTCTGTTGTTACCGTCGCCGTGGCCACACTCGCCGCGGCCACCTTGCCCGCATTCGCACAGGAACAGGTGGTCAACCTGTACTCGGCCCGCCATTATTCAACCGACGAGGCCTTGTACGCCGACTTCACCAAAGCCACGGGGATCAAAGTCAACCGCGTCGATGCCGACGATGCAGGCATTCTCGCCCGCCTCAAGGCCGAAGGCACGGCCTCGCCCGCCGACGTGATTTTGCTGGTGGACGCCAACCGGCTCTGGAAAGGCGAGGCCGACGGCCTGTTTTCGCCGGTCAAGTCCACGGTGCTTGAGAACGCGATTCCTGCCAACCTGCGCGCCACAGCCACCGCTGAAGGCACACCATGGTTTGGTTTTTCGACCCGTGCCCGCGTGATTGTGTACGACAAGGTCAAGGTCAAGCGCAGCGAGGTGGACACCTACGAAAAGCTGGCAGACCCCGCCAACAAGGGCAAGCTGTGCATCCGCTCGGGTTCGCATCCCTACAACATGTCGCTGTTTGGAGCCGTTACCGAGCACCTGGGCGAACAGAAGGCGGAGTTGTGGCTCAAGGGGCTGGTGGCCAACATGGCGCGCGATCCCAAGGGCGGCGACACCGACCAGATCAAAGGCGTGGCCGCTGGTGAATGCGCGATTGCGGTCACCAACACCTACTACTTCGCCCGCATCTTGCGCTCCAACAAACCAGAAGACCAGGCCATTGCCGACAAGGTCGGCGTGGTCTTTCCGAACCAGGCCAGCTACGGTACCCATCTGAATATTGCTGGCGGTGCCATGGCGAAGAACGCCAAGAACCCGGCCAATGCGGTCAAGTTTCTGGAATACCTGGCCAGCCCCAGCGCTCAGGAATACTTTGCCAACGGCAACAACGAATGGCCCACGGCCAAGGGTGTGGTTGTGAATAATCCGGCCCTCAAGGCGATGAGCGGTGGCAGCTTCAAGAGCGAAACCATTCCGGTTAGCACGATTGGCGCCAACCAGGTCAAGGTGCAGCAAATGCTGGACCGCGTTGGCTTCAAGTGATTTACAGGGGTCAGGGGCTCAGGCGCCTGACCCGACTGTTGTCAGACCTTCCATTTTTCGAGCAGCTGCGGCGGACGCAGGTTGTCATAGCTCTCAAAGGGCTGGTGAATCCAGGGGTTGGTGGGCAACGCTTCAACCGAATAATCTGCCGTAAAGTCGGAAGCGGCCTTGGTCCAGATCACGGCGCTGCGCAGCTCGGTGATGTCGCTGTAGCTGCTGCGCAGCAGGCTGATGACTTCTTTCAGCGTGTGGCCAGTGTCGGCCAGATCATCGACCAGCAACACCCGTCCTGCAATGTCACCTTGTGGGGTGGTGATGTAACGGGCAATGTCCAAATGTCCACGCGCCTTGCCTTCTTCCGCACGGTAGGAGCTGGTTGACATGATCGCCAAAGGTTTGGCAAAGATGCGCGAGAGGATGTCACCCGGCCGCATGCCGCCGCGCGCCAGGCACAGGATGGTGTCGAACTCCCAGCCCGATTGGTAGACCTTGAGCGCGAGCTTCTCGATCAGGTTGTGGTATTCGTCATAGCTGACGTACAGGTGTTTGCCGTCTTCGGTCAACATCTTGTGGCTCCTGATTGGATGTGGGTGCCGGACCGCAGCGGCCCGGCAGGCGCTGTCGTCACGACGGCAGGTAGGGGTGCCGCATCATGATGGTGTGGTCACGGTCAGGGCTGGTGGAGATCACGTGGATCGGTACACCCGTCAATTCTGCAATGCGCTGAAGGTAGTGGCGCGCTGCCGCTGGCAGAGCCGCATGGTCCGTCACGCCCACGGTGCTGTCGCTCCAGCCTGGCAGGGTTTCGTAGATGGGTTTGCAGCGCGCAATGTCCTCGGCCCCCATCGGCAGGATGTCGGTGAACTCGCCATCGAGTTCATAGCCGGTGCACAGCAGCAGTTCCTTCAGGCCGTCGAGCACGTCCAGCTTGGTGATGCACAGGCCCGACAGGCCATTGACCTGGGCTGAGCGTTTCAGCAATGCAGCGTCAAACCAGCCGCAGCGGCGCGAGCGACCGGTGGTAACGCCCTTCTCGGCGCCGACGGTGCTCATGTGGTAACCGGGGGTACCTGGCGTTTCCCAGTCCAGCTCCGTGGGGAAAGGTCCACCACCCACTCGCGTGCAGTAGGCCTTGGTGATGCCCAGCACATAGTGCAGCATGCCGGGGCCCACGCCTGCGCCGGCCGAGGCGTTGCCGGCCACGCAGTTGCTGGAGGTGACGAACGGGTAAGTCCCGTGGTCGACGTCCAGCAGCGTGCCTTGCGCCCCCTCAAACAGCAGGTTGTCGCCGGCCAGGTGGGCTTCGTTCAGCTCACGGGAGACATCGGCCATCATCGGCTTCAACAGCTCGGCATGGCGCATGGCCTCGGTGTAAACCGAGTCGAAATCGATTGCTGGTGCGTTCAGGAAAGTGGTCAGCACATGGTTGTGCAGGTCCAGCAGATCTTTCAGCTTGGCGGCAAAACGCTCAGGGTATTTCAGGTCCTGAACCCGCAGCGCACGGCGGGCGATCTTGTCTTCGTAAGCCGGGCCGATGCCACGGCCTGTGGTGCCGATCTTGGCGTTGCCACACTGCTCGCGCGCCACCTCACGGGCGATGTCCAGCGCGGCATGGAACGGCAAAATCAGCGGGCAGGCTTCGCTCACACGCAGGCGCGAGCGCACTTCCACGCCGGCCTTTTCCAGCCCTTCGATTTCCTCGAACAGTTTGGCTGCCGACAGCACCACCCCGTTGCCGATGTAGCACTTCACCCCCGGTCGCATGATGCCGCTGGGGATCAGGTGAAGCGCGGTTTTGTGGCCGTTGATGACCAGTGTGTGGCCGGCGTTGTGCCCACCCTGGAAACGCACCACCCCTTGGGCGCTCTCGGTCAGCCAGTCGACCAGCTTGCCTTTACCCTCGTCACCCCATTGCGTGCCGACCACCACCACGTTGCGGCCCGCGGCCTTGCCATTGCTTGTGTTCATCTCACCACTTTTCAAAAATGCATCTCAGATTGTCTGGACCACCCACTGGCCAGCGCTGTTCACCAGCTCCCGGTCGCAATGGAATTCGTCAATTTCGCTTTCGTGACCGGGCAGCACGCACACCACGGTCTCGCCCGCAGTGCGCAGCGCGGCGATCGCGGCACGCAAGTCACCGCCCTCGCCCCACGGTGCGCGCACGGCGGCTTTCAAGGGCCGCGCATCCACCACGTCCACCACCGCCTTCACGTCAAGGCTGAAACCGACTGCCGGTCGGTTCCGGCCGAACACCGCGCCCACCTCGTCATATCGGCCACCACGCACCAGGGCGTCGCTGGCACCGGGTGCGTAGACCGCAAAACGGGCGCCACTGTAGTAGGCATAACCACGCAGATCGGCCAAGTCAAAGGTGACCGGTGTACTGTCCAGCTGGCTGGCCAGCCACTTCAAATTTGATAGCGCACTTTTCAGCAAAGGCGTAGGCTCAAGCACCTTCTCGGCCTCGACAAGCACTTTTTCATCACCGTAGAGCTGCACCAGGGCCTGAAGACCCTCGCGGGCGGCGGTCGGCAGTGGCCGCGTCAATTCGGCCAGCGCCGGGCTGTCTTTGGCAGCCAGTGCTGCGTGCAGATCGGCCAGGCGCTCCCCCGACAGCTCGGTACCCGCCAACAGGGACTGCACGATGCGTGCATCGGCCATGTCCACGCTGATGCCGCCAACTTGCGCCACCTTGAGCGAATCAAGCGCCAATGACAGCACCTCCAGGTCGGCTTCCAGTCCTGCATGGCCATAAATCTCGGCGCCGAACTGCAGCGGCTCACGGGTGGCGTGCGGCTGCGCAGGCCGGGTGTGAAGCACCGGGCCGCAGTAACACAGGCGGGTCACACCGCGCCGGTTGAGCAGGTGCGCATCAATGCGGGCCACCTGCGGCGTGGTGTCGGCACGCAAGCCCATCATGCGGCCGGAGAGTTGGTCCACCAGTTTGAAGGTTTGCAGGTCGAGCGCCTCGCCGGTGCCAGTCAGCAACGATTCGAGGTGCTCCAGCAGCGGTGGCATGACGAGTTCATAGCCATAGCCGCGCGCGGTATCCAACAGATCCCGGCGAAGCTCTTCGATGTGCCGCGCGCCAGAAGGCAGCACGTCGGCAATGTGATCCGGCAGGACCCAGGCAGACATAGGTGAGGGGAAGCTGGTTAAAACGTGATTTTACCGGTCTTGGCGAACGGTAAAACGGTGTCGTGTCGGCCAGACGCTACGACAGCAGCCAGATCAGTAAAAATCCGACCGCCATGCTGCCCAGCCCGAAGAAGCGAATCTGACCATCACGCAACTGCAATACCTGCTGAAACATGCGCCGCCAGGCGCTGGGTGAGATGAAAGGCAGCAGGCCTTCGAGCACCAGCACCAAGACCAGCGCAGCCCAGAGGGTATGGCTGTCCAAAACGCGCTCGGGCTTACTTGCGTGCTGGCGCGGCGGCGGGCGCTGCGGAACCTCGCATGGCCTTGAAAAACTCGGACGATGGGTCCAGCACCATGACATCCGCCTTGCGGTTGAAGCTCAGTTTGTAGGCTTCCATGCTGCGGTAAAACTGGGCGAACTGTGGGTCACGGCCAAACGCTTCGCCGTAGACCTTGGCCGCTTCACCGTCGCCCTCACCTTTGATCTTCTGGGCATCGCGGTAAGCGTTGGCAATGGTCACCTCGCGCTGGCGATCGGCGTCGGCGCGGATTTTCTCGCCTTCGGCGGCGCCGGTCGAGCGCAGTTCGTTGGCAACGCGTTTGCGCTCGGCTTCCATGCGGCGGTAGACCGACTCGGTGATGGCGTCCACGTAGTCAACCCGGGTGATGCGCACGTCCACCACGTCCACACCCCAAGGTTTTTCACCGCGCACTTTTTCAAGCACTTCACGCTTCACATCGGCCATCAGCGCTTCACGTTTCTGCGACAGCAGGTCTTTCACCGTGCGCTTGTTGATTTCTTCCTGGAAAGCGTTGCGCACCACCCGGTTGAGCTGGTTGGCCCCAGCGTTCTCATCCAGACCCACATTGCGGATGTATTCCGACGGGCCGGTGATGCGCCAGCGCACATACCAGTCAATGACCACGCGCTGCTTCTCGGCTGTCAGCATCGGCTCCGCGTCGGTGCTGTCGAGCGTCAGCAGACGCTTGTCGATGTAGCTGACGTTCTGGAACGGCGGGGGCAGCTTGAAGTTGAGGCCAGGCTCGGTAATCACGTCCTTGATCTGGCCAAGGGCATAGACCACGCCAAACTGGCGTTGGTCGACAACAAACAGCGTTGAGCTGAACAACACGAGGGCCACCAGCGCGGTGGAAATCAGAAAACCTATTTTGTTCATGGTGGTGTGTCCTGGGCCTTAGCGCGATTCGCGTTCGCGGGTGCGCGAGGTGTCGCGGGCGCGGGCATCGTTGGCGGCTGCAGGTGCGGCCGGCGCGGCCAACGGGCTGGCGGGCTGGCCATTCACGGCAGGCTCACTCGCTGCCCCGCCCTGCCCGGTCAGTTGCATGATCTTGTCGAGCGGCAGGTACAGCAGGTTGGAACCTTGCCGCGATTCGACCAAGACCTTGGTCACGCTGCCATAGATTTGCTGCATGGTGTCGGTGTAGATGCGGTCGCGGGTGACCTGCGGTGCTTTCTGGTACTCGGTCAGCACCGAGCGGAAGCGCTGTGCATCACCCTGGGCCTGCGCCACGATGCGCGCCTTGTACGCTTCAGACTCTTCTTTCAGGCGCGAGGCCGAACCCACGGCACGTGGAATCACGTCGTTGGCATAGGCCTGGGCCTCGTTCTTGGCGCGTTCGCGCTCCTGCCCGGCCTTCAACACATCGTCGAACGCGGCCTGCACCTGCTCGGGTGGTCGCACACCGCTTTGCTGCAGGTTGATGCCAACCACTTCCACGCCAACCTTGTAGCGGTCAAGAATGGTCTGCATCAGCGTCCGCACACGTGGGGCAATCTGGTCGCGCTCCTCGGCCAGCGCCGAATCCATCTTCATTTTGCCAACCACCTCGCGCACCGCCGTTTCAGCGGCCTGAACCACCGCACCGGCGGGGTCTTTGCTCTCGAACAGGTAGGCCCGGGCATCGCTCAAGCGGTACTGCACAGCGAACTTGATCTCGACGATGTTCTCGTCTTCGGTCAGCATGGCCGACTCGCGCAAGCCAGTGGCTTTGATCACGGTGTCACGGCCAACGTCGACCGAACGGATTTGCGTGACCACCACCACCTCATGGCGCTGGATCGGGTACGGCAAACGCCAGTTGAAACCGGCCCCCACAGTGCTTTTGTACTTGCCAAACTGCGTGATAACCGCCTGCTGGCCTTCCTGGACAATGAAAAACCCGCTGCCCAGCCAGATCAGCGCAACCACCGCCGCCACCAGGCCAGCACCGATGCCAGCGCTTTTCATGTTGGGCTGGAAGTTGCCTGGGCCACCGCCAAAACCACCGTTGTTGCCACCGCGGCCACCTGGCTTCTTGCCACCAAACAGGCCACCGAGCTTGCGGTTGAAGTCGCGCCACAGCTCGTCAAGGTCCGGCGGGCCACCGTTCGGGCCTGAGCCACGCGGGCCACCAGCCGGCGGCTTGTCCTGGCCTGGCTTGTCAGCCTCGCTGGCGTTGTCGTCGCTGCGGCCCCAGCGGGGGTCGTTCAGGTTGAACATGCCCCGGATACGGCCTGGCAGGCCCGCCCACCGCGGCGCCGTTGGTTTGAGATTCATGCGCAAGGTCTCTTTTTCAAATACAGGCCTGATTGTGCCCAATCAGGGGGCGACATCCTGAAATTCAGGGGCATAAAACCCTTGGGATGTCTCGGTGTTCGGGTCGGTGGTCAACAGTTTGGTCGCACTCAGACTGAGCTGTTCGCGCAAACCGGCCAGGCCCACACCACTGCGGGCACTGACAAAAAAGCGCGGCACTGGCACACCATCCAACTCAAACATGTCGTTCAGGTGGGGGGGCTGTCGGCCATCTTCAAGCGCGTCGATCTTGTTGAACACCAGCACCTGGGGCACATCGGCCGCACCAATGTCGGCCAGCACCCGCTGGACCTCGGCCATCTGCTCGGGGAAATTGGGGTTGGCGGCGTCCACCACATGCAGCAGGAGGTCGGCATCGGCCGCTTCCTGCAGCGTGGCCTGGAAGGCATCCACCAGCCCGTGTGGCAGGTCACGGATAAACCCCACCGTGTCCGACAACGAGGCCTGGCGCCCCGCTTCGCCCAGGTAAAGGTGCCGGGTGGTGGTGTCCAGCGTTGCAAACAACTGGTCGGCTGCGTAGGCGCGGGCCTTGACCAGGGTGTTGAACAGCGTTGACTTGCCGGTGTTGGTGTAGCCCACCAGCGAGATGTTGAAGGTGTCGCGCCGTTCGCGCTGGCGCCGTTGCGTCTGGCGTTGGCGTTTGACCTTGACCAGCCGCTCCTTGGTCCGCTTGATCGCGTCGCCAATCATCCGGCGGTCCAGCTCAATCTGCTTTTCACCTGGGCCGCCGCGCACACCGGCACCGCCGGTCTGGCGTTCCAGGTGGGACCAACGGCGCACAAGGCGGGTGGACAGGTACTGAAGGCGCGCCAGTTCCACCTGCAATTTGCCTTCGTGGCTGCGGGCGCGCTGGGCGAAAATTTCCAGGATCAGGAGCGTGCGGTCGTTCACCGCCAGGCCGAGTTCACGTTCCAGATTGCGCTGCTGCGCCGGGCTGAGCGACTGGTCAAACAGCACCTCGGTGGCGCCGTAGAGCAGCGCCAGCTGCTTGATCTCGTCGGCCTTGCCGCTGCCGACAAACAACGCCGCGTCGGGCGCGCGCCGTTTGCAGGTGATTTTCCCCACCGGGGCCATGCCAGCGGTTTGCGCCAGCAGGCCGAGTTCTTCAAGCTCTTTGTCGAAATGGGGTTGCCCCAAATCGACACCGACCAGAATGGCCTTGGGCGCGAGGGGGTCCGTCACAGCCGCAGTGGCTGCGGTTTTGGGTGTGGCGTGGGCCGGGGGCTGCGGTGCGGGTGCGGTCAAGTTGCGGCAGCGTCGGTGTCGTCAACCGCCTGGAAATTGACGGCGCGGCCCGGCACGATGGTGGAGATGGCGTGTTTGTAGACCATCTGCGTCACGGTGTTGCGCAGCAGGACGACGTACTGGTCGAACGACTCAATCTGCCCCTGCAGTTTGATGCCGTTGACCAGGTAAATGGACACCGGCACGTGTTCCCTGCGCAAGGCATTGAGGAACGGGTCTTGGAGAAGTTGGCCTTTGTTGCTCACGATATGTTCCGTGTTCGGTTTTCTTGTTGATGGACAAATACGTTACCACAGCATGACGCAATGGCAGAATGCGCGGCCTATTCCCGTAGGAAAGTTAGTGGGACTCTTTGTCGGCGTAGGGGTTTTGCGAGGTCTTCATCTCGATGCGCAACGGTGTTCCAACGAGGTTGAATTCGGTCCGGAACCGACCCTCCAGAAAACGCTTGTAGGCGTCTGTCACGTGTTCCAGCGAGTTGCCGTGGACGATGATGACGGGCGGATTCATGCCCCCCTGGTGGGCGTAGCGCAACTTGGGACGGAACATGCCGGCCCGCTTGGGGCTCTGGAACTGCACGGCTTCCAGCAACAGGCGCGTCAGCACCGGCGTGGACATCTTGCAGGTGGCGGACTTGTGGGCCTGGGTGATCGATGCCCAGACCGGTCCCAAGCCCTGGCGTTTGATGGCCGAGATGTGGTGGATGGCTGCGAACTTCAGGAAAGCCAACCGGGTTTCGATCGAGCGTTGCAGGATCTGGCGGCCGTAGTCGTCCACCGCATCCCATTTGTTGACCGCCAGCACCACCGCACGGCCACTTTCCAGAATGTAGCCAGCGATGTGGGCGTCCTGGTCGGTCACGCCCTGGGTCGCGTCCAGCAGCAGCAGCACGACATTGGCAGACTCGATGGCCTGCAGTGTCTTGACCACCGAGAACTTCTCGATCGCCTCGAACACCTTGCCCTTGCGGCGCAGGCCTGCAGTGTCGATCAGCTCGAACTTCTGCCCACCACGCTCAAAAGGCACCGAGATCGCATCCCGGGTGGTGCCCGGCAAATCGAAGGCGACCAGCCGCTCTTCCCCGAGCCAGGTGTTGATCAGGGTGGACTTGCCCACATTGGGGCGACCGGCGACCGCGAGCTTGATGACACCCGGGTCGTGGTCGTCTGTGTCCTCGTCAGGGTCCGGCAGGTTCAACGGCTCCAGCGCGAGCTCGATCAGGCTGCGGATGCCCTGCCCGTGCGCGGCCGACACCGGCACCACCTCGCCCAGGCCCAGTTCATAGAACTCCACCAGCTGCACGCCTTCGCGCATGCCCTCGGCCTTGTTTGCCACCAGCAGGCAGGGTTTGCCCAAGCGGCGCAGGTAGTTGGCAATGTCGTGGTCCTGGGCGCTGATGCCGCCGCGGGCATCGACCACAAAAATGACCACGTCGGCCTCGGCCACGGCCTGCCGGGTCTGCTTGGCCATTTCTTTGTAGATACCGCTGGTGGCATCGGGCTCAAAGCCACCGGTGTCGATGACGATGAATTCGTGTTTCCCCAGCTGGCCGTTGCCGTAATGGCGGTCGCGGGTCAGCCCGGCAAAGTCGGCGACGATGGCGTCGCGTGACTTGGTCAGGCGGTTGAACAGGGTGGACTTGCCTACGTTGGGCCGTCCGACCAGTGCAACGACAGGTTTCATAAGGTGTCGCCGCTCAGTGTGTGAGGCAGATCATCGGCCAGAGGCCGAGACCACCAGGTTATTCGGTACGGAAGCCGAACACGCCGCCATTGCGGGTGACGACGACCAGCATGCCAGCGGCCAGAACCGGCGCGGCAGCAATGCCGGAGCCGTCGGTGGTCAGGCGGTTGACGGGGGTGCCGTCGTCGCGGGACAGGAGGTGAACCAGGCCAGTGCTGTCACCGACCGCCACCGCACGGCCCATGGCCAGCGGCGCGGTCAGGCTGCGGTACTGCAGGCGTTCGTTGGTCCAGGCGCGTTCGCCATTGCTGCGGCGCCATGCCAGCACATGGCCATTGGCCTCTGCACCAAACAGGTAGCCAGCGTCGCCGCTGATGCCTTCAAAGCCGTTTGCAGGCTTGGTCCACAGCACACTGCCGCGTTCGGTGTTGACACAGCCCACGCTGGTCTGGAAAGCGCGTGCGCAGACCACATCGTCCAGGCGCGCGACACTGCCCACCAGGTCCACCAGACGCTCCACGTCGTTGATGCCACGGGGGGTGGCCAGCGGGGCTTCCCAGCGCACCGCACCGCTATTGGGGTTGAGCCCGGCCAACCGGCCCGACAGGCCGACCACCAGCGTGTCACCCACCGGCAACAGCACGCCCGCCTGGCGCAGCACCAGCGGCTCGCCCGGGCGCTGCTGCTGCCACAGCTTGCGGCCGGTCTGACCGTCGAAGGCATTCACCGAACGGTCGGCGGCCAGCACAAACACGCGGCCACCGGCCACCAGCGGGGCGGTGAAGACCTGCGCCTGCAGCTTCTGACGCCAGAGTTCGCGGCCAGCGTCGAGCACGACGATGTCGTTGGCCTGGGTCACCACGGCGGCGAGCTTGCCATCGCTGCCGACGCCGGCTGCAAGAGGCCCGCCCACGCTGCCACGCCAGCGCTCGACGCCAGTAGCAGCGTCCAGCACTGCAACGCTGCCGTCACTGCCAGCCACGGTCACGCTGTTGCCATTGACCACTGGCTGCAGCGGGCCACGGATGGCGCCAATGCGTGCGGTCCAGGCCTGCGCCACCGGCACGCTGGCCGGGTTGGCACCCAGGGGGGGTGGCTCGGGTTTCTTGCTGCCAAACAGGCTGCCACAACCGGCCAGACCGAGTACAACCACTGCAGAAACAATAGCTAGACCGCCAGGAAAAACACGGGCTTGCGGCCGATTTGGCATCAAATTCATCATTTCACCTCGGTGGGAGCGGCTGAAACCGCCTTAGTGGCGTTGGCTTGGGGGTCCACCCCCAGCGCATTGAGCTTGACCTCGACCATGCGGCGGTATTCCGAGCGGGCATCCAGACCGGCCCAGGCGGCCTGGTAGGCGGCCAGCGCCTCGGCACCCTTGCCCTGCGCGGCCAGCACGTCGCCACGGCGGTCGGCCGCCAAAGCGGTGAACGCTGCCGGGAACGGGGCAGACAGGCGCGCCAGCGCGTCGTCGTACTGTTTGGCGTCCAGCAGCACGGCGGCAAGCCGCAGGCGGGCGATCGCCTGGTAGCCTTCGTCGCTGGCTTTGTCGGCCACCCAGGTCAGCGCGCTGCGGGTGACTTCGGGCTTGCCATTCTCATTGAGGAAACGGGCGCCGAGCAACTGGGCCTGCTGGGCAAAGGTGGTGCGACCGAACTTGTCACGGATGTCGGCCAGCGCGCGTTCAACGCGGGCGGCTTCACCCGACTGGATGGCGCGCTCGACTTCGTCAAACAGCACCGAGGCCTGCGCCGCCTGTGTGCGCTGCCAGTAGTTCCAGCCGTTCCAGCTGGCCACACCGGCCAGCACCACGATCAGCACCCAGGTGATGGGGTTGCCGTACTGCTTCCAGAAGTGCTTGAGCTCGTCAAGCTGCTCCTGTTCTTCAAGGTCGAGGGGTTTTGCCATAGATCAGAAAAGTTAACTCGCGATTGTAGGCGTCGTGACGGTCATGCAACGGCAAGCGGTGGGCTTGCTTCAAGACCGCAACGCCGCGGCCAGTGCTGCGACGCCATCGAGCCGGAAAAAAGCCTGCTGCGCGCTGGCGTCCTGACGCTCGCCCCGCAGCGGTTTGAGGCCAACTTCGCCACGCGCCATTTCGTCCTGGCCAAACACCAATGCATGGCGTGCGCCGCTGGCGTCGGCTTTCTTGAACTGCGATTTCATGCTGCCCATGCCATCGGCGCTGGGCGAGGCATGCATCTGCACGCACACGCCCTGCGCACGCAGCGCCTGCAGCAACTTCATGGCCTGCGGCAGCGCTGTGGCGTCTGGCAGCACGGCGTAGGCATCGGGAGACGCCTCGGGCACGCTGGCAGAAGAGGCCTTCAGCAACTCCAGCACGCGCTCCACACCCAGCGCCCAGCCCACCGCCGGCGCGGGTTTACCGCCCATTTGGCCAATCAGGTAGTCGTAACGGCCACCACCACAGATGGTGCCTTGGGCACCGAGCTGGGTGGTGATGAACTCGAACACGGTGAGGTTGTAGTAGTCCATGCCGCGCACCAGGCGCGGGTTGATGCTGTAGGCCACGCCGTTGGCGTCGAGGATGGCGCGCACCGCGTTGAAATGCGCCAGCGAAGCCTCGCCGAGAAAGTCCAACAGTTGTGGGGCCGCAGCCACCACCGGTTGCATGGCAGGGTTCTTGGTGTCCAGAATGCGCAGCGGGTTGCTGTGCAGGCGGCGTCTGGCGTCTTCGTCCAGCGCGTCGGCGTGCTGCTCAAAGTGGGCGATCAGCGCGGCACGGTGGGCCTTGCGCTCGTCGGGTTGGCCCAGGCTGTTGAGTTCCAGCCGCACATCGGTCAGGCCAATTTCCTGCCACAGCGACTGCGCCAGCAAAATCAGTTCTGCGTCCACCTCGGCGCCACCAAAACCCAGCGCCTCCGCGCCGATCTGGTGGAACTGCCGGTAGCGCCCGCGCTGCGGCCGCTCGTGCCGGAACATCGGGCCCATGTAGTACAGGCGCTTGCCGCCTTCGTACAGCAGGTTGTGCTCGTTGACCGCGCGCACCACGCCGGCGGTGCTCTCGGGTCGCAGCGTCAGCTGCTCACCGTTGAGCCGGTCTTCAAAGCAGTACATCTCTTTTTCAACGATGTCGGTCACCTCGCCCAGCCCGCGCACAAACAGCGCGGTGGGTTCGACGATGGGCGTGCGGATGTTGCGGTAGGCGTAGCGGGCCATCAGGCCACGCACCGTCTGTTCAAGCCACTCCCAGCGCGCCGAATCGGGCGGCAGGATGTCGTTCATGCCCTTGACGGCGGTCAACTTTTCAACTTTGACGGACGTCAATTTTTCTGCCGGCACGGCATTCAGTTTCTCAGCCATGGGACCCTTCAGGCGACTTCGGAAGCACCCTGGGTGCCGAAGCGCTGCTCAATGTAGTTTTCAACCAGTTCCTGGAACGCCTGCGTGATGTTGTCACCGCGCAGGGTCAGTTTCTTTTCACCGTCGATGAACACCGGTGCGGCCGGTGCCTCGCCGGTACCGGGCAGGCTGATGCCGATGTCGGCGTGTTTGCTCTCACCCGGCCCATTGACGATGCAGCCCATCACCGCGACCTTGAGCTTCTCAACGCCCGGGTAGCGGGTGCGCCAGACCGGCATCTGGGCGCGCATGAAATCGTCGATCTGCTTGGCCATTTCCTGGAAAGTCACACTGGTGGTGCGGCCACAACCAGGACAGGCCGTGACGCTGGGCACAAAGCTGCGCAAACCCAGCGACTGCAGGATCTCAGAGGCGATCACCACCTCCTGGGTGCGGGCCTCGCCCGGCTGCGGCGTCAGTGACACTCGGATGGTGTCGCCTATGCCCTCTTGCAGCAGGATCGACAGCGCGGTGGCAGAAGCGACTGTGCCCTTGGTGCCCATGCCAGCCTCCGTGAGGCCGAGGTGCAGCGCGTAGTCACAGCGTGCCGCGAGAGCGCGGTAGACCGAAATCAGGTCCTGCACGCCACTGACCTTGCAGCTCAGAATGATCTGGTTGCCGTCCATGCCCATGGCTTCGGCGCGCTGGGCAGACTCGATGGCCGAAGCGATCAGCGCCTGGTACATCACGGGTTGCGCATCCCAGGGCGTGGCACGTCGGCTGTTCTCGTCCATCAGGCTGGCAAGCAGTTCCTGGTCAAGGCTGCCCCAGTTGACGCCGATGCGCACTGGTTTTTTCCAGCGCATCGCAGCTTCGATCATCTGGCCAAACTGGCGGTCGCGTTTGTCGCCCTTGCCCACGTTGCCGGGGTTGATGCGGTACTTGGACAGCGCTTCGGCACAGGCCGGGTAGTCGGTCAGCAGGCGGTGGCCGTTGTAATGAAAGTCGCCAACCAACGGCACGTCGATGCCCATGCGGTCCAGCTGCTCGCGGATGTAGGGCACCTGCGCTGCGGCTTCGGGGGTGTTGACGGTGATGCGCACCATCTCCGAACCGGCAATCGCCAGTTCCTTGACCTGTATGGCGGTACCGATGGCGTCCACCGTGTCGGTGTTGGTCATCGACTGCACCCGCACCGGGGCGTCACCGCCCACAGTGACCACCCGGCTTCCCCATACCACCTGGGCCTGGCGCGTGCGGCGGGCCTGCGGTGCGGCCACGGCAATCGGTGTCGGGTCGGTCAGGGGCAGCGCCATCACTTCACCTCGAAACGGGCCACGTTGTCTTTGCTGCGGGTGGTGATGTCGAACGGCTTGCCGCGCACCTCAACATCCACCACATCGGCGCGGCCCACCGTCGCCACCATGGGCAAGGCACCATCGACCTGCACGGCCTCGCCGGCATTGACCAAGCGCCGCAGCGGCGTGCGGCCTTTCGCATCGGTGACTTCGATCCAGACTTCTGCCCTGGCCTTGAAGCCAACCACGCCGGGTGGCACCGCTGCTTGCGCATTGAGGCTGGAAGCCGAGGTCAGCGCGGGCAGCAGGACATCGCTGGCCGCCACCACCGGCTTGGTCGGTGGCAAGGCAGCACCGGTGGGCGTGACGTCCACCGTCACATTGCCCCCCAGTGCCACCGCCGCCGGCCCGGTGGCGGGTGCAGCTGCGCCTTTGAGGCGGTCAACCAGGTTGTCCAGCGGCGGAATGGAGGGCACCAGAAACAGTGCCAGAGCGCCCACCAACAGGGCCAGCACCAGCAATGCCAGGGGGTTTTTGAGCTGTTTGACCACCACCGCCATCGGGCGTGGGTGGCTGGCGCGGAACGGGGCATTGAGGTGAACCTGTGCCCGCTCAAACGAATACTGGTCGCTTTGCGGCAGGCGGCTGAGCACCGGCGCCGGGTCGATGTTGAGCACGCGGCAGACGCTGGACGCCAGGGCTCGGGTGAACATCGGGCTGGGCAGTTCGTCCAGCCGGTCGGCTTCCAGCGCCTCCAGCTTGCGAACAGCCACTTTCAGTGTCTGGGCCAGCGCGTCCAGTGGCTGGCCGGCGGCTTCGCGCGCCGCCTGCAACTGCTGGCCAGCGGAGGGCAGTCCTGCGGCGGGCGCTGGCGCTTCCGGTGGCGTTGTCAAGGGCTCTGTGGCGGACAGCTCGGCGGCTGGCGCACCTTCGGGTTCATTCATTGAAAGCTCCACGCTCGAGTGCTGCGACTTCGGGCGACTGGGGGAAACGGCGGGTCAATTGGTTGGCGAGTTGCTGTGCGGTGTCGCGGTTACCAAGGCGACGCTCGACCCGGATGCCCAGCCACAGTGTTTCGGCATTGGCCAATTCACTGTTGTTCAGCCTGCGCAAATAGAAACGGGCGCGTTCGTCGTTGCCACGTTTGTACAACAGGTTGGCCAGGTTGTAGGCCACCACCGGGTTGGCCGGATCCAACTCGTAGGCACGCGACAGGCTGCGCTCGGCTTCTTCTGGCCGAGCGGCGTTCATCTGGCACAAACCACGGGCCATCCAGGTCTTGGCCTGCCCGCCATACACCGGGCTGCCCAATGCGGTGACGAACTGCGGTTCGGCCTCGGTGTAGCGCGCCTGCTGGCACAGCAGCCAGCCGTAGTTGTGGGCCACGTTGGGGTCACGCGGGTTCAGGGCCGCTGCACGGCGGAAACTGTCTTCGGCCAGGCGTGGCTCGCTCAGCCGCATGTAGATCAGCCCACGCAGGTTGAAAGCGTCTGCAAAGGTGGGGTCTGCAGCCAGCGACTGCTTCAGCTCGTCCAGCGCCACAGTGGTCTGGCCCTGGTCAAAATAGCCGGTGGCCAGCTCCAGCCGGATGCGGGCGCGGCGGCGGCCTTCGGGCTCGTCGGACGCGGTGACAATTTCTGGCGGCAGTGGGCCTTCCCCGGACGCACCACTCACGCCTTTCTGGGCGGCACAACCACCCAGCAGCAGCAAAGTGCAAAGCGACCAAACACCTGTAACCACAAGCCATACACGGTGTGTCACAGCGAAGCCTCCCGTGAGCGCAGCGTGATGTCTTGCACGCGGATGCTGCGCTGCACCGCCATGCGCTCACCCACCCGGGTGCGGTCTTGCACATCGCCGGCGAGTTGGCCGCAGGCGGCGTCAATGTCGTCACCTCGGGTTTTGCGCACCGTGACCACCAGGCCTGCGTCGTTGACGATGCGGGCAAAGGCTTCAATGGCGGCATTGCCGGAGCGCACCAGACCCGATGCCGGGAAAGGGTTGAAGGGGATGAGGTTGATCTTCGCACGAACACCCTGCCCACCGTGCCCCTGCAACAGCGCCACCAGCTGGCGTGCATGTTCAGGTTGGTCATTCACGCCGTCGAGCATGCAGTACTCAAACGTGATGAAGTCGCGCGGGGCGTGGGCCAGGTAGCGCTGGCAGGCGTCCAGCAGTTCGGCGATCGGGTATTTCTTGTTCAGCGGCACCAAGGTGTCACGCAATGCGTCGTTGGGCGCATGCAGTGACACGGCGAGTGCCACAGGGCAGTCCAGCGCGAGCCGGTCAATCATCGGCACCACGCCAGAGGTGGACACCGTCACGCGGCGGCGCGAGAGGCCATAGCCATGGTCGTCCAGCATGGCACGCAAAGCCGGCACCAGCGCTGCGTAGTTTTGCAGCGGCTCGCCCATGCCCATCATCACCACGTTGGAGATGACTCGTTCGGTTTTGCCAAGGTGTTTGCGCAGGAAATGCTCGGCAAACCAGAGCTGGGCGATGATTTCACCGGTACTGAGGTTTCGGCTGAAACCCTGGTGGCCGGTGGAGCAGAAACGGCAACCCACCGCACAGCCCGCCTGCGACGAAATGCAGAGCGTGCCACGGTCGGTTTCAGGAATAAAGACGGTTTCAACAGCGTCGCCATTGCCCACATCAAACAACCATTTGATGGTGCCGTCGGCCGATTCGTGCTGACTCAGCACCGGCAAAGGCTCAATGCGGGCGGTGCCGGCGAGCTTGTCGCGCAGCGACTTGGCCAAGTCGGTCATCTGGCCGAAGTCGGTGGCACCGCGCTGGTGAATCCAGCGGAACAACTGGGTGGCGCGAAAACGCTTTTCCCCCAGCTGCCCGCAATAGGCAGCCAAACCCTCGAGATCAAAGTCGAGCAGGTTGGCTGTCATGGTGTGCAAGCCGCTGGCTTATTTCCCAAACACGTTCATGCCGGCGAAGAAGAAAGCAATTTCAACCGCAGCGGTTTCGGCAGCGTCAGAGCCGTGCACGGCGTTGGCGTCGATGCTGTCGGCGAAGTCGGCGCGGATCGTGCCTTTCTCGGCTTTCTTCGGGTCGGTGGCACCCATCAGGTCGCGGTTTTTCAGGATGGCGCCTTCGCCTTCGAGTGCCTGAATCATCACCGGACCGGAAATCATGAAGTCCACCAGGTCCTTGAAGAACGGGCGGGCTTTGTGAACGGCGTAAAACGCTTCGGCTTCGGTGCGCGACAGGTGGGCCATGCGGGCGGCGATGACCTTCAGGCCAGCGCCTTCAAAGCGGGCGTAGATCTGGCCGATCACGTTTTTGGCCACTGCGTCGGGCTTGATGATGGAGAGAGTGCGTTCGATGGCCATGAAAAGTCCTTGATTTGTAATGAGAAATTTTGCGTTCAGCAAAGCCTTGGATTTTAACCCGAGCAGAGGGCATGGCCACGGCCAATGGCCATGCCTTTAACGGCCTCGTCCACCGCTGCGGCGCGGACCTGGGCCAAAATTATTGCCACCGCCACCACTCCGGCGTTGCCCCGGCGCACCAGGGCGTTGGCGGGTGAAGCTGTCGGCACCGATGTAGCCAAAGGCGGTTTTCATCGGGTCGGGCTGGTTGGCGCCAGACCGGTCGTCGCGGTCCTCCCGGTTACCCCCACGGTCATTGCGGTCGTTCCTGGGTGCGTTCTGGGCGTTGCGCGGCGGGGCCGGGCCCCGACGGGGCGCCTGTCCACCGCGCGGCGCGCCGTTCATGCCCTGCCCTTCGGCACGACCGGCGTTGCTGCGGCCATTATTGCCGCGGTCGTTGCCCCGACCCCGGTTGCGGGGCGGGCGCGCGGCGCCATCGCCTGGTTGCCCTGGCTCGGCTTCACGTTGCGGGCGCGGGGTGCCCACCGCCTGCAGCAGCGCGCGCATGTCGGGCTCGTCCAGCTCCATGAAAGCGCCGCGTTTCAGGCCACGGGGCAACAGCATCGCGCCGTAGCGGATGCGGATCAGGCGACTGACCGCGTGACCCACCGCCTCGAACATGCGGCGCACCTCGCGGTTGCGGCCTTCGGCAATCGTCACCCGGTACCAGCAATTGGCACCTTCGCCACCACCGGGTTCGATGGTGCCAAACTGGGCCATGCCGTCTTCCAGGCGCACGCCGTCCAGCAGCTTCTGCTTTTCTTCGGCACTGAGTGCGCCCAGCACGCGGACTGCGTACTCGCGCTCCAGACCAAAGCGCGGGTGCATCAACTGGTTGGCAAGTTCGCCAGAACTGGTGAACAGCAGCAAACCTTCGGTGTTCAGGTCCAGCCGGCCAACCGACTGCCACTTGCCCTGGAACAGCTTGGGCAGCTTGCGGAACACCGTGGGGCGGTTTTGAGGGTCGTCATGGGTGACGACTTCGCCAGCGGGCTTGTGGTACGCAATCACCCGCGGCGGTGGCGACGAGATGCGCACCTTGATCGGCTTGCCGTTGACCTTGACATGGTCACCGAACTGAATGCGCTGGCCAATGTGGGCCGGCTCGTTGTTGACCGAGATGCGCCCTTCGGTGATGAGTTGCTCCATCTCCAGCCGCGAACCCAGGCCCGCTTGCGCCAGCACCTTGTGCAGCTTGGGCGTTTCTGGCTGGGGCTGCAGCACGCGCTTGGGCAGCACCACCGCCTCGTTGGTTTCGTCGGCGTCGAACTGGCCGGTAATGACATCCAGAAACTGGTACCCACGGGCCTCTGCGGCGCCACGGGGGGCCTCACTTGCTGACCTGGCAGGCACATGGTCCGCTCCTGAAAATGCAGCACCATCGTCAGATTCCACTAGGGCTTGCGCCTGATTTGGCTCTATATCTGGTGCCACAGGGCTGTCAGAAGGTGCTGGCACGGGGGTATCGGGTGGCGTCATGGGGTGGGCTCGCGGGGGTCGACCGCTGTGGTGGCTGGCGGTAGGGCTGCGGGTGCAGCAAGGGCCGGGCTCTCGCCATGCCGTAAGGGGTCTGGGGTCTCAAGGTGTACAGCGTCCGAAGCGTCGCTTTCCAGCATCGGCAACGAGGCCTGTGATGACAGGCCCTCGGCGGCCAAACGGGCCAGTGTGGCTTCCGCCAGACCAGGCTCATCGAGCGAAGGCAATTGGTCCAGCGAGGCCAGACCCAGGTCGTCCAGAAACTGGCGCGTGGTGGCGTACAGGCCGGGTCGGCCCACCGTGTCGCGGTGGCCAATGACCTCGACCCAGCCCCGGTCTTCGAGCTGCTTGAGGATCAGCGAGTTGATGGTGACGCCGCGGATGTCTTCCATGTCACCCCGCGTCACCGGCTGCCGGTAGGCAATGATGGCCAGTGTTTCCATCACGGCGCGGGTGTATTTGGGCGGTTTTTCCGGGTGCAGGCGATCCAGGTACTCGCGCATCTGCGGGCGGCTCTGAAAGCGCCAGCCGCTGGCCAGCTGCACCAGTTCAACACCGCGCTGCGACCACTCCTGCTGCAGTTCGTCAAGCAAGCTGCGCAGCGTGTCTGCCCCCAACGCGTCGTTGAACAACGTGCGCATGTCGCGCAAAGGCAATGGCTGCTGCGCGCAAATCAAGGCGGTTTCAAGGACGCGCCTGGCGTCCACCGTGTTCATGGTCGTACTACTGAAGGGATAGAGCGCTCAGGGCGCTGCGTGACTCTGGGGGCACAAGACGTCAAGCCGGAGGGCTGTCACGTGTCTGTCGGGGTCTTGTGCGCTGCCGCTCGGGCGAAGCCGGGGCGGCTCGGAAGCTCAATTGTAGCGCAGCCCACCCTGCACAAGGGCAGCCGACAGGTCGGCTGGCGGCGCGGACTCCAGGCACACCTCCTTCTGCGTGATCGGATGCGCAAATGCCAGCCGCTGGGCATGCAGCGCCTGCCGTGTCAGGCCCAGGACCGGACTGCCGCCGTAGAGCGTGTCGGCCAACAGCGGGTGTCCGATGCTGGCCGCATGCACGCGGATCTGATGGGTGCGGCCGGTATGGAGCGTACAGCGCAACAAACAGTGCGCGTCGGCATTGGCCAGCAGCTCGAAATCGGTCTGCGCGGGTTTGCCGGCATCGCGGCCCAGATCAACCACCGCCATGCGCAGACGCTGGCGCGGGTCACGGCCCACCGCAGCGTTCACATGCCGCAGTACGGGGCCATGCCAAGGCTTGTGCGCCAGCGCAATGTACTGCCGGTGCACCTCGCGCGCGGCGATCTGCCGCACCAGCGCGTCCATCGCGGCACGGGTGCGCGCGACCACCATCAGGCCGCTGGTGTCCTTGTCGAGCCGGTGCACTATGCCGGCGCGTGGCAGCACCGCGGCCTGCGGGTCCAATGCCAACAGGCCGTTCAGCAAGGTGCCCGACCAGTTGCCAGGTGCCGGGTGCACCACCAGCCCGGCAGGCTTGTCGATCACCCTCAGGTGCGCGTCTTCGTACACCGTCTGCAGGGCCATGGCCTCTGGCCGGAAGGCCTGGCTTTGCAGTGTGGGGCGCAGACTGATCGCCAGTGTGTCCCCTGCCCGCACCTTGGCGGAAGGCTTGCGGGCCAGCTGGCCGTTGACCAACACGGCGCCCCCCTCCACCAACTGCTGCAGGTAGTTGCGCGACAACTCGGGCACAAGCGCGACCAGTGCGTGGTCCAGCCGGGCGCCATGCTGCTCCACCCCGATGGGGCACACGCGTTGTTCGAACTCGGCCGCTGGTTCGTCGGCCTCGTCGAACGCGGGGGTGTCGGGGTCTTCTGCCGCGGGGTTAGACAAGGGTGGGGTCGATATAATTGAAGGGCCGATTACCAAGGAGCTTCCCATATGTTGTGCATCAAATTATCGACGTTCCGGTTGCTCGGGCTCGCGGGCGTGGCAGCGTTGCTGGTGGCCTGCTCCTCCACCTCAGCCGACAAGAACGCCGATGTCAGCCCGAACAAGCTCTACAGCGATGCACGGGAAGAAGCCGCCTCTGGTGCTTATGACAAGGCTGTGCCGCTGTTTGAAAAGCTCGAAGGCCGTGCCGCTGGCACACCACTGGCCCAGCAGGCACAGCTGGAAAAAGCCTATGCCCAGTACAAATCGAGCGAGCCCGCCCAGGCGCAAGCCACGCTGGACCGCTTCATCCGCCTGCACCCGTCCAGCCCGGCACTGGACTACGCGCTGTACCTGAAAGGCCTGATCAATTTCAACGACAACCTGGGCATTTTCGGCAGCCTGATGCAGCAAGACCTGTCCGAGCGGGACCAGAAAGCCGCGAAAGAGTCGTTTGAGTCGTTCAAGGAACTCATCACCCGCTTTCCCGACTCGCGCTACACCCCCGATGCCCGCCAGCGCATGACCTACATCGTCAACTCGCTGGCGCAGTACGAGGTGCATGTGGCCCGTTACTACTACAACCGCGGCGCCTATGTGGCCGCGATCAACCGGGCGCAGATTGCGATCGCTGATTACCGCGACGTGCCCTCGCTGGAAGAAGCCACCTTCATCCTGATGCGCTCGTACGATGCCCTGGGCCTGACCGACCTGCGCGACGACACGCGCCGCGTGCTGGCACAGACCTACCCACAGAGCGAGTTCTTGAGCAAGGGCGTCAAGACCAGCAAGAGCCCGTGGTGGAAGTTGTTCTGAGCGCGCTCAGCGCCTCGTCCAGCTCCTGACCATTGGCCAGCCGCCGCATGGGCGGCAGCGCTGCCAGCAGCCGCCGGCCATAGCCCATCGTCGCCAGCCGGGGGTCGCACACCACCAGCACGCCGGCATCGCTGAGCGTGCGGATCAAACGCCCGGCACCCTGCTTCAGCATCACCGCCGCCTCGGGCACAAAATAATCGTTGAATGGGCTGCGGCCTTCGGCCTCGAGGCGCTGGCTGCGTGCCTCCACCAACGGATCGCCTGGCGGGGGGAACGGCAACTTGTCGATCACCACCAGTTGCAACGCTTCTCCCGGCAGATCCACGCCCTCCCAAAAAGACGCTGAGGCCACCATCACGCAACCGGTAGCGCCAGGCAACGCCGCCGCCCTGAAGCGCTCAATCAGGCGCCGCTTGGGCATTTCACCCTGCACCAAAACTTCTGGCCCCCCGTGTGCATGGAAGTCTTCTCTCAACAGCGCACCGATCTGCCGCAACGCCCGCAGGGTGGTGGTCAGCACCATGGTGCGGCCATCCAGTCGGCGGGCGGCATCGGCCGTGAGCTGTGCCACCTGCACCGGATGCGCGGCGTCGCTGGGTTTGGCCATCGCCTTTGGCACGTAAAGTGCGGCCTGCTCTGCGTAGTTGAAGGGGCTGCCAAAACGTGCAATGCGGGCATGGCCCAGACCGCAGGGTTCGGTGAACCAGCGCAGTTGTGCATCGTCACCCAGCGTGGCGGAGGTGAATACCCAGGCACTCGGCCCCCGGGTGGCCGCGTCAGCCACGGGTTCTGTGGTGTCCTGCCAGACCTTGGTCATGGCCCCGGCAATGTCCAGCGGGGACTCGGTCAAGCGCAGGGCCGTGCTGGCCTCGGCCCAGCGTACGCAGCCTGGGGCACAGGGCCGTCGAAATTGTTCAACGCGCGTGGCAAACACCTGCACCCGCTCGCGCAGACGCACAAAATCGGGGCTGAGCTCGCTCACGGTGTCGAGCGCCTCGCCAGCAGTTCCCAATGCCTCCGACAAGGCTTGCAGGGCGGCGTCCCAAGGCACGGGGTCAACACCTTCTGGTGCACTGCCCGTCCAACGCAATTTGCCGTTGGCACGGTGCCCCGCCACGAGGCGCAGGGTGCGTGTGCTGCGGTCCACCGCGCCAACCGCGGTTGCCCAATCGGCCAGCCCCCTCGCTTGCTGAAGGCCAGTGGCCAGCATGTCCCGGCACAAGTCCAGCAGTTGTGGCGTTGACAGGTGCGCCCCCAGAAACTGGACACCAATCTCGTTCAGTTGGTGGGCCTCGTCAAAAATCGCCACCCGCACACTGGGTAACAACTCCGCCACGCCCGATTCGCGCACCGCCATGTCGGCAAAAAACAGATGGTGGTTGACCACCACGAGATCGGCAGCCATCGCCTCCCGGCGGGCCCGGTTGACATGGCAAGTCCGATGCTGCGGGCATGGCGTGCCCAGGCAGTTGTCACGGGTGGAGGTCACCAACGGGATCACCGGCGAGCGCTCGTCCAGGTCGGGCATTTCGGCCAGATCCCCGGTGGTGGTGGCCTGAGCCCAGTGCACCACATGCTGCAGGGTGCGTACAGCCGTGGCATCGGGCAGCAGGCCCTCATGGTGGGCGTTGTGCATGCGGTGCAGACACAGGTAGCTGCCGCGCCCTTTGAGCAATGCCAGTCGCACCGGCAAACCGAAGGCCTTGATCAAGCCTGGCAGATCGCGGCCGAACAGCTGGTCTTGCAGCGTCTTGGTCGCGGTAGAGACCAACACAGTCAGGCCACTCAACAGGGCCGGCACCAGGTAGGAGAAGGTCTTGCCCACCCCAGTGCCCGCCTCGGCCACCAGTGCACCACCGGTGTCGATGGTCTGCGCCACAGCCAAAGCCATGTCGGTCTGCGCCTGGCGGGGTTGAAAGCCGGGGTTGTGGCGCGCCAGCACGCCGTCTGCGGAAAACGCCTGTCCGACCTGCTGCTCGAGGTTCATGGCGCAGGGTCAGGCCGGTTCCTGGGGCAGCAGACTGCGCTCCAGCCGGAGAATTTCGTCGCGCAGCAACAGCCGGCGCTTCTTCAGGCGGCGCAACACCAGTTCGTCCAGCGGTGTGGTCAATGCGGCATGGTCAATCAGCGCATCCAGGTCGGCGTGCGCCATCTGCAGCTCGATCAGCTGGCGTTGGGGCGAATGGAGGTTGGTGGTCAATTCAGTCCGAAGTCGCCGGAACTCATGGCGCTGGCAACGGCGCGGCCGGCGGTTTTTTTCGCTGCGCGTGCTTTCGCGCGAGGTCTTCCCGGTGCTTCGCGGCTTCCAGTTGCTTTTCCTGAAACCGGCGTTCGGCTTCGGTCACTTCGGCAGTGCTGCGGCCTGGCTTCTTGGGCTTGGCCCGGTGTGGCTGTGCTGGCTGTGGTGAAGAAAGCGCTGCGCCATCTGCTGGCGGTGTCAGTTGCTGCCGCCCTGTCAACTGGTTGCGCTTACCATCTGGCGGCTGCGCCCTGCCTTCGCGACGCTGTGTCAGGCGCTCGGTTTCAGCGCGGGACTTGTCTTCAAGTTCGCGCTGGCGCGCTGCACTGGTCTGGCGACGTCGGGCTTCATTGAGCCCCATCTCCTCCCGCGACAGCACACCCAGCGACTGTCGGCGCAACCTTCTGGCGTTGTCCAGGCAGTCGTTGACCGCGAATTTCTGGTAGCACTGCGATTCCTGAGCGGCATAGCGGGCATTCGCCTCGGCGCGGTCGCGCGCAATCCGCGTCCGCGCAGCCTCGTCGTCTGGCGCTGCGCCAGGCGACACCTGCGCCAGACAGGCCCCTGCCAACCACAAACAGCAAGCCACAAGGTATCGGTTCATGTCAGTGCCGTGTCGACGGTGCGGCGTTCAAGCGCCAGGAATTCGGCCGATTGCATTTCATTGAGACGGGAGACGGTGCGGGGAAACTCGTGCGCCAAGGGGCCATCGGTGTACAAACCCTCGGGCGGCACTTCGGCGGAAAGGATGAGTTTGACACGCCGGTCGTACAGCACATCCACCAGCCAGGTAAAGCGCCGTGCCTCGGAAGCCATGCGCACCGGCATGTGGGGCACGTTGCTCAGCAGGACGGTGTGAAACTGGGTCGCGATCTCCAGATAGTCGTTCTGCGAACGCGGGCCACCGCACAAGGACTTGAAGTCAAACCAGACCACACCGCCTGCGAGACGCCGGGCCTGAATCTCTCTCGCTTCGATGTGAAGCACCGGGTTCTCGTCCGGCGACTCGGCCAGGCGGTTGAACGCATCGGTCATTTCAGCATCGGCTTCTGCGCCGAGAGGGGTGTGGTACAGCCGCAGCTGCTCCAGGGTACGGCGGCGGTAGTCGGTGCCATTGTCGACGTTGACCACCGCCAGGTTGGCATTCAACAGTGCAATGGCCGGCAGGATGCGGTTGCGGTGCAGCCCATTCGGGTACAGGTCATCGGGTTTGAAGTTGGACGTGGTCACGAAGCCCACCCCGTTGTCAAACAATGCCGCCAGCAACCGGTGCAGGATCATCGCGTCGGTGATGTCGGCCACATGAAATTCGTCAAAACAGAGCAGGCGGTAGCGTTTGGCGATGCGCTTGCCCAGTTCGTCCAGCGGGTTCACCGTGCCCTGGAGCTCGTGCAGTTCGCGGTGCACTTCCCGCATGAACTCGTGGAAATGCAGTCGGGTCTTGCGCTTCAGCGGCACGGCGCTGTAGAAGCACTCCATCAGAAAGCTTTTCCCGCGCCCAACGCCACCGTGCATGTAAACCCCGCGCGGAATGGCTGGCCGGTTGATCAGCTTCTTGAAGGCGTTGGAACGCTGTTCCTTGAAATCGGCCCATTCGCCGGCACAGCGTTCCAGTTCTTCTACGGCGCGCAGTTGCGCGGGGTCACTCTGGTAACCCCGCGCGGCCAATTCCGCCTGGTAAGCCGCGCGGACGCTCATGGACAGGGTCAGATCAGAAGTTCAAAGTGCGCTTGTCCACCGCCAGCGCCGCTTCTTTCGTGGCCTCGCTCAGGGACGGATGGGCATGGCAGATGCGTGCGATGTCTTCGCTGCTGGCACGAAACTCCATGGCCACGACGGCTTCTGCGATCAACTCACTGGCCTGCGGGCCAACGATGTGCACGCCCAGAATTTCATCGGTCGCAGCATCGGCCAGCATCTTGACCATGCCGGTGGTGTCGCCCAGCGCCCGTGCGCGGCCATTGGCCAGAAACGGGAAACTGCCAGCCTTGTACTTCACGCCAGCCGCCTTGAGTTGCTGCTCGGTCTGGCCGACCCAGGCAATTTCGGGACTGGTGTAAATCACCCAGGGAATGGTGTTGAAGTTCACATGGCCGTGTTGACCGGCGATCCGCTCGGCCACGGCCACGCCCTCTTCTTCGGCCTTGTGCGCCAGCATCGGGCCACGCACCACATCACCCACCGCCCAGACGCCGGGCAGGTTGGTCTTGCAGGCATCGTCCACCACAATGGCACCACGCTCGTCCAGTTTCAGGCCCACCGCGTCGGCAGCCAGGCCAATGGTGTTGGGCACACGGCCAATGGACACGATGAGTTTGTCCACGTCCAGCGTGACAGCTTCGCCTTTTGCGTTGGCATAGGCCACGCTGACACCCTTTTTGGACGCCTTGATCTCACCGACTTTCACGCCCAACTCAATCTTCAGACCTTGCTTGGTGAAGGCCTTGTGCGCTTCCTTGGCAATCTGTTCGTCCACCGCACCGAGGAACGTGGGCAGACCTTCGAGGATGGTGACTTCGGCACCCAGGCGCCGCCAGACCGACCCCATTTCCAGGCCAATCACGCCTGAGCCGATCAGGCCCAGTTTCTTGGGCACGCCACCGATACGCAAGGCGCCGTCGTTCGACAAAATGGTTTCTTCGTCGAACGGTGTGCCGGGCAAAGCCCGGGCGTTGGAACCGGTTGCCACAACGATGTGTTTGCCAACCAGCAACTCCTCGGCAGCACCCGCTACCTTGATCTCGTAGCCGCCATCCACCGCTTTGACAAACGAACCACGGCCATGAAAGAAGGTGATTTTGTTCTTCTTGAAAAGGTACAGGATGCCGTCGTTGTTTTGCTTCACCACGGTGTCCTTGCGGGCCAGCATTTTGGCCACGTCCAGACCCAGGCCTGACACCGAAATGCCATGGTCGGCAAAGTGGTGGCTGGCATGGTCGTAGTGCTCAGACGACTGCAGCAGCGCTTTGGAAGGAATGCAGCCGACGTTGGTGCAGGTGCCACCGGGTGCAGGGCCTCCCTTGCTGTTCTTCCACTCGTCGATACAGGCCACCGATTGGCCCAGCTGCGCAGCGCGGATGGCTGCAATGTAGCCACCGGGACCGCCGCCGATGACGATCACGTCAAATTGTTTGCTCATGTCAACGCCTCAAATGTCAAACAGCAAACGGGCGGGATCTTCCAACGCCTCTTTCATCGCAACCAGGCCCAGAACGGCTTCGCGGCCGTCGATGATGCGGTGGTCGTAACTCATGGCGAGGTAGTTGATCGGACGCACCACCACCTGGCCGTTTTCCACCACGGCGCGGTCTTTCGTGGCGTGAACGCCCAGAATCGCGCTCTGCGGCGGGTTGATGATGGGGGTGGACAGCATGGAGCCAAACGTGCCGCCGTTGCTGATGGAGAAGGTGCCACCGGTCATTTCCTCAATGCCCAGCTTGCCGTCACGGGCCTTGGCACCGTACTCGGCAATCTTCTTCTCGATGTCGGCAAAGCTCATCTGGTCTGCATTGCGCAGGATGGGCACCACCAGGCCACGGGGTGACCCGACGGCAATGCCGATGTCGAAGTAGCCGTGGTACACGATGTCGCTGCCATCGACCGATGCATTGATGACCGGGAACTTCTTCAGTGCGTGAACTGCCGCCTTGACGAAAAAGCTCATGAAGCCGATCTTCACGCCATGCTCTTTCTCGAACTTCTCCTGGAAGCGCTTGCGCATTTCCATCACCGGGGCCATGTTGACCTCGTTGAAGGTGGTCAGAATGGCATTGGTGGATTGCGACTGCAGCAAACGCTCGGCCACACGGGCACGCAAACGGCTCATCGGCACACGCTGCTCCGGGCGTTCACCCAGACTCACGGCAGGCGCGTTGACGTGGGGCAATGCCGTGGCTGGCACGCCGGTTGGAATGACCGCAGCCGTCGCTGGTTTGGCCGCACCGGCCGCCACAGCGCCGAGCACGTCACCCTTCAAGACACGGCCATCTTTGCCAGTGCCCGCCACCGAGCCGGGCGCAAGCTGGTTATCGGCCATCAGCTTGGCCGCTGCCGGCATGGCCACACCGGCCTTGTCGGTGTTGACTGGCGCCGGGCTGGCCGCGAGAACGGCCGCCACGGTGGGCGCGGCAGCGGCCACAGGGGCTGGCGCGGCCGCTTTTCCGTCGGTGTCGATTCTGGCGATCAACTGCTCGGCCGCCACCGTGGCGCCGTCGGCGACCACGATCTCGACCAGCACACCTGCGGAGGGCGCAGGCACTTCGAGCACGACCTTGTCGGTCTCGATCTCGATCAGGATTTCATCAACGGCGACGGTGTCGCCGGCTTTCTTTTTCCACTGCAGCATGGTGGCTTCGGCCACAGATTCGGACAGCTGGGGGACTTTGACTTCTACGATTGCCATGGTGTTTGTTCCGTGATGGATGTGTTCTGGGATGGTCTGGGCTTTACTTGGTCAGCACGAAGCCCTTGAGCTTGCCGAATGCCCCATCCACCAACGCTTTTTGCTGTTCCTGGTGCAAATGGGAGTAGCCCACCGCTGGTGAAGCGGAGGCCGCACGGCCCGCGTAGCCCAGCTTCTGGCCGTCCTGCATGTTTTCATGCAGGTAGTGCTGCACAAAGAACCAAGCGCCCTGGTTTTGCGGCTCGTCCTGGCACCAGACCAACTCGGTCACATTGGGGTACTTTTTGAGTTCGGTCGAGAACGCCTTGTGCGGGAACGGGTAGAGCTGCTCCACACGGACAATCGCCACGTCATCGGCCCCCTTCTCCTCACGCTTCTTCACCAGGTCGTAGTAGACCTTGCCAGAGCACGCCACCAGGCGCTTGACCTTCTCGGCTTTCAGCACTTTGTGCTCCGGAATCACCGTCTGGAAAGCGCCTTTGGTGAACTCGCTCAAGGGCGAGGTCGCGTCCTTGTTGCGCAGCAAGGACTTGGGCGTCATGATGATCAATGGCTTGCGCAGGTTGCGCACCATCTGCCGGCGCAGCAGGTGGAAGATCTGGCTGGCCGTGGTGGGCTGGCAGACCTGCATGTTGGTGTCTGCGCTCAGCTGCATGAAGCGCTCCAGGCGTGCGGAACTGTGTTCCGGGCCCTGGCCTTCGTAGCCGTGCGGCAGCATCAGCGTGATGCCGTTGACACGGCCCCACTTCACTTCACCCGACGCAATGAACTGGTCAATCACCACCTGGGCGCCATTGACGAAATCGCCGAACTGCGCTTCCCAGATCACCAGCGTGTTGGGGTCGTTGGACGCATAACCGTACTCGTAGGCCAGCACCGCTTCTTCAGACAGGATCGAGTCGATCACGACAAACGGCGCCTGGTTCTCGGCCACGTGCTGCAGTGGTGTGTAGGTGCCTTCGTCGTACTTTTCACGGTTCTGGTCATGCACCACCGCATGGCGGTGGGTGAAGGTGCCGCGACCGCAGTCTTCGCCCGACAAACGCACCGGGTAACCGCTGGCCACCAGCGAGGCAAACGCCATGTGCTCGCCCATGCCCCAGTCCACGGGAATGTCACCCCGACCCATGGCAGCGCGGTCGTCATAAACCTTCTTGACCAACTGGTGCGGTGCCACCGTGGTGGGAATGGTCGTGATCTTTTCAGCCAGGCGCTTCCACTCAGCCATCGGGATGGCGGTATCACCCGCGTCCGTCCACTTCTTGCTCAGGTAAGGCGACCAATCCACCGCGTACTTGCTCTTGAAGTTGGTCAACACCGGGTCGATGGTGTTCTTGCCAGCGTCAAGCGCCGCACGCATGGCCTTGACCATGTCGTCGCCCAGCGTCTCGCCCAGACCCTGGGCGGCCAGACGGTCGGCGTAGAGCTTGCGGGTACCGGGGTGCTGGCCGATTTTTTTGTACATCAGCGGCTGGGTCAGCGCCGGGGTGTCCTGCTCGTTGTGGCCGAGCTTGCGGAAACAGATGATGTCCACCACGACGTCCTTCTGGAACTCCAGTCGGAACTCCAGGGCGAGCTGGGTGGCAAACACCACGGCTTCCGGATCGTCGCCGTTGACGTGCAGCACCGGCGCTTCGATCATCTTGACCACGTCGGTGCAGTACAGCGTGGAACGGCTGTCTCGCGGGTCGGAGGTGGTGAAGCCAATCTGGTTGTTAATCACCAGGTGGACCGTGCCGCCGGTCGAGTAACCGCGTGTTTCTGCCAGCGCCAGTGTCTCCATCACCACGCCTTGACCCGCAAAAGCGGCGTCGCCGTGCACCAGCACTGGCAACACCTGCTTGCCCATCGGGTCGTTGCGGCGGTCCATGCGGGCACGCACCGAACCTTCCACGACCGGGTTGACAATTTCAAGGTGCGATGGGTTGAAGGCCAGCGTCAGGTGCACCGGCCCGCCGGGCGTGGTCACGTCCGAGCTGAAACCCTGGTGGTATTTGACGTCGCCACTGGGCAGGTCTTCGGGCGCGGTGTGGTCGAATTCGGCAAACAAGTCCTTGGGCATCTTGCCCAACGTGTTGACGAGCACGTTGAGGCGGCCGCGGTGGGCCATGCCGATGACGATTTCCTGCACGCCTTTGGCGCCAGCCTGTTGCACCAGTTCGTCCATGGACGCGATGAAGCTTTCGCCACCTTCCAGCGAAAAGCGCTTCTGTCCCACGTATTTCGTGTGGAGAAAACGCTCCAGCCCTTCGGCAGCGGTCAGACGGTCGAGGATGTGTTTTTTCTTCTCGGCGGTGAAATTCGGGTTGGTGCGGCTGGTTTCCAGCTTTTCCTGCCACCAGCGTTTCTGGTTCTGGTCGGTGATGTACATGTACTCGGCACCGATGGCACCGCAGTAGGTCTCGCGCAGCGCGTTCAGCAGCTCGCGCAGGCTCATGGTCTGCTTGCCGAAGAAAGTGTTGCTGGTGTTGAACACCGCTTCCTGGTCGGCGTCGCTGAACTCGTAAAACACCGGATCAAGCTCAGGGATGTAGGGGCGCTCCACCCGCTTCAGCGGGTCCAGATCGGCCCAACGGGCACCCACGTTGCGGTAAGCGGCAATCAGCTGTTGCACGGCGGTGCGCTTGCGGCCCATCTCGGCGTCGGGGCTGGCCACCACCACTTTGGTGACACCCTGCTTGGCACGCTCGGCAAAGGCATTGATCACCGGCTGGTGCGGCACGTCACGGCTGTTGCTGCCATCGACAGCGGGCACATGCTGCAACGCGTCGAAATACTCGCGCCAGTTGTCGGGCACGCTGCCGGGATTGCTCAGGTAGTTTTCATACATCTCTTCGACATAGGGCGCGTTGCCACCGAAGAGGTATGTGTTGGCCGAATAGGCTTGATAGACCGACGCTTGCGACGGTTTGGAAGGCGAAGATTCGCTCATATTCCGCTGACCTCCGTTTCCCTGCAGGAAACATTAGCTGGTTAAAGCTGGTTGATTAACCTTCCGCGGCACGGCTGAACCGATTGGCGGATGCGACTGTGGCTGGGAAGGGCCTTGAGTACAGGTGAGATTGTGCCACTGAAATCCAGTGGCACCACCATGCCAGCCGCAGAATAGGGCTTGCGCGGGCATGGCCAGAGCTTTAAAAACCCTCAGGCAGGCGTGAACATGTCCTGAATCTGCTTGAGCGCCGTCGGGTCTTCAATGGTAGTCAGGTCGCCGGGGTCGCGCGCCTCGCACACTGCCTGGATTGCGCGGCGCAGCAGCTTGCCGCTGCGGGTCTTGGGCAAGGCGGTGACAAAACGCACCCGCGAAGGCCGGGCCACCGCGCCCAACTGGTTGTCGACGAGCTTCATGATCTCGCCTTCGAGCTTGAGTTTGGCCGCGTCGTCTGCCACCTTGCTCGGGTCCTTGATGATGACAAACGCCATTGCCACCTGGCCCTTCAGCTGGTCGGCCACGCCGACCACCGCGACTTCGGCCACGTTGGGGTGACTGGAAATGCTTTCCTCGATCTCGCGGGTGCCCAGGCGGTGACCGGCGACGTTGATGACGTCGTCGGTGCGGCCCAGGATGAAGAAGTAGCCGTCTTTGTCGCGCGTGGCCCAGTCGAAGGTGGAATAGACCATGCGGCCAGGAATGCTGCTCCAGTAGGTCTCGACAAAACGTTTGTCGTCCTGCCACACCGTCTGCATGAAGCCCGGGGGCATGGGCCCTTCAATGACCACCACGCCCTTCTCGCCCGGCTCGGTCATTTCCTCGTTGGTGTTCTCGTTGATGAGCTTGACGTTGTAGCCGTACATCGGGATGCCAGGGCTGCCGAATTTGCTCGGTGCTTTCTCGATGCCGTTGGCAATCGTCAGAATCGGCCAGCCGCTCTCGGTCTGCCAGTAGTTGTCGATGATGGGCACCCCGAGGGCTTCACTGATCCACTGCGCGGTGGGTTCGTCCAATGGTTCGCCAGCCAGGAACAGCGCTCGCAGGCTCGAGAGGTCGTATTTCTTCAGGAAAGCCGGGTCTTGCTTTTTGAGCACCCGCACGGCGGTGGGCGCGCTGAACATCACCGTGACCTGGTACTTTTCCACCAGGCTCCACCACACACCGGCGTCGGGCCGGGTCGGCAGACCTTCGTACATGATGGTGGCCATGCCGTGGATCAGCGGGCCGTAGATGATGTAGCTGTGGCCCACCACCCAGCCGATATCGCTGGTGGAGAAATAGGTCTCGCCCGGGTTGCCCTGGAAGATGTGTTTCATGCTGGCGGCCAGCGCGACCGCGTAGCCGCCGGTGTCGCGTTGCACGCCCTTGGGTTTGCCGGTGGTGCCGCTGGTGTACAGCGTGTAGCTCGGGTGCGTGGCATCAACCCATTCGCAGGGCACTTCGGTGTTGAGGTGCTTTTCGCGCAGTTCGCCGTAGAGGTGGTCGCGCCCCTGCACCAGGTTCATCGGTGCCAGGCCCCGGTCCACCAGCAACACTGCGGTGGGCTTGTGTTTGGCCAGCGTGATGGCTTCGTCCAGCAAAGGCTTGTAGGGCACGACCTTGCCGCTGCGCGAACCGGCGTCGGCGCTGATGACCACGGTGGGCGTGGCGTTGTCGATGCGGCTGGCCAGGCTGCCCGAGGCAAAGCCGCCAAACACCACCGAATGCAGCGCGCCGATGCGGGTGCAGGCCAGCATCGCAAACGCGGCCTCGGCAATCATCGGCATGTAGATCAATACCCGATCGCCTTTTTTGATGCCGAGCTCCAGCAGCGTGGCGGCCACGCGCTGCACTTCGGCATGCAGCTGGCGGAAGGTGTAGGTGACTTCCTGGTTGGTTTCGGTCGAGACAAAGATCAGCGCGGCTTGGTCGGCCCGGTCTTTCAAATGGCGGTCGACCGCGTTGTGGCACAGGTTGGTGGTGCCTCCAGCAAACCAGCGGGTGAACGGCGGGTTGCTGTAGTCGCAAATCTGCTGCGGTGGCGTTTTCCAGTCGATCAACTGGGCTTGTTCGGCCCAGAAGGCATCGCGGTCATTGAGCGAACGCGCGTGGAAATCTGCGAACAAAGCCATTTTTTTGTCTCCTGCGAACCATTAAACTGAATTCATAATTATGGACAAAGAACTTGCTGCGCGCTGACGGGCGCGCCAACGCCCTGCCCGCGCGCTATTTGATGAGTGCCTGGAGCGTCTTGAACGCCGGGTGGTCGGCCGTGCGCAGCCACTCGAACGCGACCATTTCTGTTGTGACCAATTCAGCACCGGCGCCGGCCAGCCGGTCAAAAGCGGCGTCACGGCTGCGTTCGGTGCGGGAGCTGCAGGCGTCGGTGACGACCCAGACGTCGAACTCTTCGTCAATCAGGTCCAGCACGGTCTGCAGCAGGCAGACGTGGGATTCGCAACCCGCCACAACGATGGTGGTGCGGGCTTCGGAATCGTCGGCCTGGTTTTTCTGCAGGTGTTTGGGCAGGCTGCGGGCGTTGCCGCGCTGGGGCTGCGCGGGCGGGCGCAGCCAGTCGACCAAGCCGTCGGCACAGGCACTGAAATGCATCTTGGCCAGCGTTTTCTGGCACAGCGCGCGGATCTCGGGCAGGTTTTCGCCTAGTTTGGTGGGGTTCTGTTCGGTGCCAAAACACGGCACCTGCATCACCTCGGCCATGCGACCGAGCCGCACGGCGTTGGCGATCACGGCGGCGCTGTCGTGCAGCGCGGGCATCAGGCGGATCTGGTAATCGACCAGCACCAGCTGGCAGTCGTCGGCATCAAGCAACATTGGGCGTCCTTCAAGGAACCCGCATTATTCCAGCCGCTGTAGCAGTGCGTCGATGTAGTGGTCAAACAGCGCGGGCGCCTGCTGGTTGAAGATGCGGATGCGCCCGGTGTGCTGCAACAGCAACAGGCCCACGCCGTGTGCAAACAGCGCGGTGTTTTCACGCAACGCGGCATCGGCGTCCAGCCCGAGTTCGCGCAGCGCGGCCTCACACGGTGCCAGCGCATCCTGCAGCCGGCCGTTGAGCTTGCTGTTGAGCTCGCTGGTCAAGCCGCGCGGCTGCAGGCCATGGACGAGGTAGAAGCCCAGGTCCAGGTCGCGTGGGTTGCTTGCAAAAAAACCAAACCAGCCCTGCGCTTTGCTGCGCAGCCGTTGCGCGGCCGCCTCTTCGGGCTGCCCTGCGGCGTCCACGACGGCGTTCAACCGTTCCAGCGACTCGGCCAGCAGCGCACCGTAGATGGCTTCCTTGTTCTCGAAGTAGGAGTAGATCGCGCCCGGCGTGTAGCCGGCACGCTTGGCAATTTCGCGGATGCTGGCGCCTTCGATGCCGAACTCGTCGAACACCGCCCGGGCAGCGTCGAGCACCAGCGCGCGACGGCTGTCGGTCATCGCCTGCTGGCGTTGCAGTTTGGCTTCCATGGGGCAATTATGGCGGAAATGAACGCCAAATTAAACACTTGCACAAATTATTGAACACTGTTTAAAATTTCCATTCCACCGAATCCTAAGCCCCCCGGAGACCCGCCATGAACGCTCCCGCCCCCCAGTCGCTGATGATGTCCGGCAACGATTTCCGCGAATCGCTGCGCCGCCTGAAACCCAAGGTCTTTGTCGATGGCCGCCGCATCGACAGCGTGGTCGATGAACGCGCGCTGCAGCCCGGCATCAACGCCATCGCGCTGACCTACGACATCGCGCTCAAGCCCGAATACGCGCCCATCATGACGGCGGTGCAGCACACCAGTGGCAAACGGGTCAACCGCCTGTCGCACATCAACACCAGCGCCGGCGATTTGCTGAACAAGCTGGAAGCCACCCGCCTGGTCTGCCAGGAAACCGGCTGCGCCCAGCGCTACCTGGTGCACGACGCGCTGAACGCGCTGGGCCAGGTCACCGCCAAGATCGACGACGCCCGCGGCAGCACCGAACACCACGCGAAGTTTCTGAACTACCTGCACATGGTGCAGGACAAGGACCTCACTTTGGCGGTGGCGATGACCGACGCCAAAGGCGACCGCAGCAAGAAGCCGCACCAGCAGGGCAACCCCGACAGCTATGTGCATGTGGTCGAGCGCAACGCCAAGGGCATTGTGCTGTCGGGTGCGAAGGCCATCGTGACTGGCGCACCCTATGTGCACGAATTTCTGGTGATGCCCTGCCGCCAGATGGGCCAGGCCGATGCCGACTTTGCCGTGTGCTGCGCGGTGCCCATCGATGCCGAAGGCATCACCATCGTGGCCCGCCCGGCTGGCCGCCCCGGCGAAAAGCTGGAGCATGGCGATGCGCTGTTTTCCCGCAAGTACGGCCAGAGCACCGGCGTGGTGTTGTTCGACCGCGTGTTTGTGCCGTGGGAGCGGGTGTTCTACGCCGGCGAATGGGAGCATTCCCACCACCTCACCTACAGCTACGCCACCCACCACCGCCAGACCTGCATCGCGGCCCGCGCCGGCTTTGGCGATTTGCTGATTGGCGCCGGTGCGCTGATGTGCGAGGCCAATGGTTTTGATCCGGGCAAGGAAACGCACCTGCGCGACCAGATGGTCGAGCTGATCAAGATCACCGAAGGTTTTTACGCCTGCGGTGTGGCCGCCAGCGTCTACGGCAAGGAAGACCCGTACAGCAAGACCTTCATGCCCGACCCGGTGTTTGCCAACATCGGCAAGCTGCTGATGGCCACGCAGATTTACGACATGCACCGCATCGCGCACTACGTGAGCGGCGGCCTGATCGTCACCCTGCCCGGCCCGGACGAAGACCACAACCCCGAAACCGCCGCGCGCCTCTCGGACGTGCTGCGCGCCAACCCGGAAGTGCCCTACGACAAGCGCATTGAAGCGGCACGTTTCATCGAAGACCTGACCGCCGGCTACCAGGGCGGCTGGTACAGCGTGATCAGCCTGCACGGCGGCGGCTCGCCGGCGGCGATGAAACAGGAGATCTACCGCAACTACCCGATTGGCAGCAAAGTCGAACTGGTCGAGCGCATTCTGGAACGCGGTGTGGCCGCCGACGGATCCCCGGCCGCTGCGCCGCACGACCCGGAGCGCGCCATCACCAAAAACCGCCAGCCCGGCAAGTGCTGCGACATGGGGTGCACCACCCCGGGCACCCCGATGATGGTGGACTTGCCCACGGTGGAGGCGACGCTGCCGTCACGCCGTGCGACCGACTGAGGTGCCGCAGCCGCTTGAACGCGTCTGCGGCAGGGTTCAATTCGGCAGCAGGCGCAGCAAGCGCCCTTGTGCGCTGTCGGTCAGCACGTACAGCAGGCCGTCGGGCCCCTGGCGCACGTCGCGGATGCGTTCGCGGGCATCGGCCAGCAGTTTGTGCTCCTGCACCACCTTGCCCTTGAAGGGCTCTGACAGCTGGATGCGGTCCAGGTAGCCAAACTTCAGGGAACCCACAAAAAGGTTGCCTTTCCAGTTGGCGCCATAGCGGTCGCTTGTCAGAAACACCATGCCAGAGGGCGCGATGGAGGGCACCCAGTAGTGCAGCGGCTGCTCCATGCCGCCTTGCTGTTTCAGGCCATCGCCGATCTTGCCGCCGCCGTAGTTTTCGCCGTAGGTGATGACCGGCCAGCCGTAGTTTTTGCCAGGCAGTGGCAGGTTGATCTCGTCACCACCCTGTGGGCCGTGTTCAACCAGCCAGTAGCTGCCGTCCGGCGCCAACGTGGCCCCCTGCGGGTTGCGGTGGCCGTAGCTCCAGATTTCGGGCAGTGCCCCGGCTTTGCCCACGAAAGGGTTGTCGGCCGGCACGCTGCCGTCTTTGTTCACGCGCACCGTCTTGCCATGGTGGTTGTCCAGCGTCTGGGCATCGTCCTTGCGGTGGAAACGGTCGCCGAGCGACAGCATCAGCTTGCCGTCGCGGGTTTCGGTGATGCGGCAGCCGAAGTGGGCCGAGCTGTCGAACTTGGGCTTCTGGCTGAAGATGACCTTGACGCCCTCCAGCCGGCTGCGGTCGGCTGCCAGCACGGCACGCGCCATGGCCGTGCTGTTGCCCGACGCGGCACCGGACGCCGGTTCGGAAAAACAGAAATACAGCGTGCGGTTGCGGGCGAAGTCCGAGTCCAGCACCACGTCCAGCAAGCCACCCTGCCCGCCTGCGGCCACTGCCGGCAACCCCGCCAGCGGCGCACCCAACTGGCCGTTCGCCTCCACCACCCGCATGCGGCCAGGCCGTTCGGTCACCAGGTAACGGCCCTCGGGCAAAAAGGCCACCGCCCACGGGTTTTGCAGGCCGGTGGCCACCGGCTCGCTCCTCACGCCCTGGGCCTGCGCCGCCGAGACGAGTGCCAGGCACGCCAGCGCGGCCCAACCGCTTAGCGCTACAAACTTTATAGCTAAATCGCGAGGTTTCACTAGGGCCTGGGGCATATTTGACTCCAAATTTGGCAAAAACAGGGGCCCGGCGGGCCCCAAGGCCTGCTCAGGCCCCGATTTGCACCACCACGCGGCCACGCACTTTGCCGTCCATCAACTGCTGGGCCTTGGCCATCGCCTGTTCCAGCGGCACGTCGTCGATCATCGACTCCAGCAGCGCGAGGTCGAGGTCGGTGGCCAGGCGGTCCCAGGCGCGCTGGCGTTTGGCCAGCGGGGCCATCACCGAGTCGACCCCAGCCAGGGTGACGCCGCGCAAGATGAACGGCATCACCGTGGTGGGCAGGTCCATGCCTTGCGCCAGGCCGCAGGCCGCCACCACGCCGCCGTAACGGGTTTGCGCCAAGGCATTGGCCAGCGTGTGCGAGCCGACCGCGTCCACCACACCGGCCCAGCGTTCTTTCTGGAACGGCTTGCCGGCGGCAGACAGTTCCGCCCGGTCGACGATGGCCGTGGCGCCCAGGGTCTTCAAATAAGCCTCTTCGCTGGCCTTGCCGGTGGCCGCCACCACGGTGTAGCCCAGCTTGCCCAGCAAGGCGATGGCCACGCTGCCCACGCCACCGGTGGCACCGGTCACCAGAATCTCGCCGGCACCCGGCTTCACGCCGTGGTCTTCCAGGGCCAGCACGCACAACATGGCGGTGTAGCCGGCCGTGCCAATGGCCATGGCCTGGCGTGGGGTGAAGGCCGCAGGCAGCTTCACCAGCCAGTCGCCCTTCAGGCGGGCTTTCTCGGCCAGGCAACCCCAGTGGGTTTCACCCACGCCCCAACCGTTGTGGACAAAGGTGTCACCGGCTTTCCAGTTTGGGTGACTGGACTCCAGCACCGTGCCGGCACCGTCCACACCGGCCACCATCGGCCAGCTGCGCACCACCGGGCTTTTGTTGCAGATGGCCAGGCCGTCCTTGTAGTTCAGCGTGGAGTGCGAGACCGCCACCGTCACATCGCCGGCGGGCAGGCGGGCTTCGTCCACGGATTGGATGGACGCGGTGAAGCTGTCTGCCTTTTCAAGCACGAGCGCTTTGAACATTGAAAATCTCCATTAAATATGTTGTGAATCAAGCACTTGGCGCGGGTTCTTGCGAAAAAACCTTGACGGCGGGAACTGAGCCGCTATCCTCACGGCGATGCGCATAGCCATCTTACTTGCTGCTTGTCTGCTGACGGCCTGTGCCAGCGCGCCGCCCCCTGCGCCGGTGTCGTCTTTCCCCAAGCGGCCGCCGGCCCAGGTGGCGGGCGACCCGCTCGGCCGGTTCCTGACCGAAAAAGGCCTGATCGAGCAGCTCAACGCCCAGATTGAACAGTCCCGCGACATGCTGGGCAACAAGGCGTCTGACCTGGTGATTGGCGCCATGGGTTTTCTGGGCGTGCCTTACCAGCGCGGTGGCAACCGTTTTGACGAAGGGTTTGACTGCAGCGGTTTTGTGCGCGCGCTCTTCGAACAATCCGCCGGGTTGTCGCTGCCGCGCAAAGCCGAGCAGCAGGCCGCCGCCACGCAGGAAATTGACCATGCTGAGTTGCGGCCCGGTGACCTGGTGTTCTACAACACCTCGCAACGGTCTTACAGCCATGTGGGCCTGTACGTGGGCGACAACAAGTTCATCCACTCCCCCACGCCCGGCAGCGTGATCCGGCTGGAGGACATGCGTCTGGCCTACTGGCAACGCCGCTTTGACGGCGCCCGCCGCGTGGCCGCCATCCAGCCCGAGAACACGGCCGCATTCTCGGGCGCGGACGGCTTCACCGCCCGCTGACGACTCAACCCACCCAGCGGCGCGCGTTGCGCCAGAGTTGCATCCACGGGCTGAACTGGTCCCGGTCGCCCGAAGTCCAGCTCATCTGGATGTTGCGGAACACCCGTTCGGGGTGCGGCATCATCGCGGTGAAACGGCCGTCTGCGGTGGTCACCGCCGTCAGGCCGCCAGGGCTGCCGTTGGGGTTGAACGGGTAGGCTTCGGTGGCCACGCCCTGGTTGTCGGTGAAACGCATTGCAGCAATCGCTTTGGACGCGTCGCCCCGGTAGGCGAAGTTGGCATAGCCCTCGCCGTGCGCCACCGCAATCGGCAAGCGGCTGCCGGCCATGCCTTGGAAAAACAAGCTGGGGGACGGCAGCACTTCGACCATCGACAACCGCGCCTCGAAACGCTCGCTCTGGTTGGTGGTGAAACGTGGCCAGTCTTGCGCGCCGGGAATGATGTCGGCCAGTTCGGCAAACATCTGGCAGCCGTTGCACACGCCCAGGCCAAAGGTCTCGCTGCGGCCAAAAAAGGCCTGGAACTGCGCCGACAACACCGGGTTAAAAGTGATGCTGCGCGCCCAGCCAATGCCCGCGCCCAGCGTGTCGCCGTAGCTGAACCCACCGCAGGCGACCACGCCCTGGAAATCCTGCAGCCTGGCGCGGCCGGTTTGCAGGTCGGTCATGTGCACGTCGTAGGCCTCGAACCCGGCTTCGGTGAAGGCATAGGCCATTTCCACGTGCGAGTTCACGCCCTGCTCGCGCAGCACCGCCACTTTGGGGCGGGTGAGGTTCAGGTACGGGGCCGCCACGTTGTCGGCCGGGTCGAAGCGCAGCGCCACGTGCAGGCCGGGGTCGTTGGGCTGGCCCACGGCGGCATGCTCGGCGTCGGCACAGGCCGGGTTGTCGCGTTGCTGGTTGATCTTCCAGCTCACGCTGTCCCAGACCTGCTGCAGGTCCTGCAGGTTGGCGGTGAACACCGCCTTGGTGTCGCGCCAGACCTGCACCTGGCCAATGCCGGCGGTGATGGTGGACGTTGTCGGGCGCGTTTTGCCAATGAAGTGGCTGTGTCTGGACAACCCATGCGTGCGCAGCACCTGCATCACGTCGTTGCGGTCGGCGGTGCGCACCTGCAGCACCACGCCCAGCTCTTCGCTGAACAGGGCTTTCAGCGTCAGTTCGTCGCGGCGGGCGCTGATCTGGCCAGCCCAGTTCTTGGCGTCGCCCGTGTCCATGCGGCTGTCGGCAATGCCGTCGCCTTCGGTCACCAGCAAATCAACATTCAGCGCCACGCCCACGTGCCCAGCAAAAGCCATCTCGCAGACGGTGGCCAGCAGGCCGCCGTCGCTGCGGTCGTGGTAGGCGAGGATTTTTCCACCGGCCCGCAGCGCATTCACCGCGTTGACCAGGTTCACCAGGTCTTGCGGGTCGTCCAGGTCTGGCACGCTGTCGCCGACCTGGTTCAGCGTCTGTGCGAAGACCGAGCCGCCGAGGCGGTTCTGGCCCTTGCCCAGGTCCACCAGCACCAGCGTGGTGTCGGGCTCTGTGGCGTCGAGCTGCGGCGTGAGCGTGCCACGCACGTCGGCCAGGGTGGCAAACGCGGTGACGATCAGGCTGACCGGCGAGGTGACTTTTTTGGCGCCGTCGTCGGCCTTCCACTGGGTCCGCATGGACAAGGAATCCTTGCCGACCGGGATGGAAATACCCAGCGCCGGGCACAGCTCCATGCCCACCGCTTTCACCGTGGCGTACAGCGCGGCGTCTTCGCCAGGCTCGCCGCAGGCGGCCATCCAGTTGGCGGAGAGCTTCACGCGGGACAGCTCGATGGGCGCGGCCAGCAGGTTGGTGATGCTTTCCGCCACTGCCATGCGGCCAGACGCCGGCGCGTTGATGGCGGCCAGCGGCGTGCGCTCGCCCATGCTCATGGCCTCGCCGGCAAAACCGGTGTGGTCGGCCAGCGTCACCGCGCAGTCGGCCACTGGCACCTGCCAGGGGCCAACCATCTGGTCGCGGTGGCTCAGGCCCCCGACGGTGCGGTCGCCGATGGTGATGAGGAAGCGCTTGGACGCCACCGTGGGCTGGCTCAGCACACCGATGACGGCTTGCTGCAGGTCCACGCCCGTCAGGTCGATCGGCGGGAATTCGCGTGCAACGGTCTTCACGTCGCGGTGCATCTTCGGCGGCTTGCCGAGCAAGACGTTCATCGGCATGTTCACAGGCGGTGCGTCGTCACCGTCCACCAGCTTCAGCTGCCGCTCTTCGGTCGCCACACCCACCACCGCAAACGGGCAACGCTCGCGCTCACAAAACGCGGTGAACAGCGCCAGCGACTCGGGCGCGATGGCCATCACGTAGCGTTCCTGGCTCTCGTTGCACCAAATCTCTTTGGGCGAGAGGCCACTTTCTTCCAGCGGCACTTTCCGCAGGTCAAAGCGGGCGCCGCGGCCTGCGTCGTTGGTCAGTTCGGGAAAAGCGTTGGACAGGCCACCGGCGCCCACATCGTGGATCGCCAGGATCGGGTTGGCCGCGCCTTGCGACCAGCAGTGGTTGATGACCTCCTGCGCCCGGCGCTGGATTTCGGGGTTGCCGCGCTGCACCGAATCAAAGTCCAGCGCCGCGGCGTTGGTGCCGGTGGCCATGGAACTGGCCGCGCTGCCGCCCATGCCGATGCGCATGCCGGGGCCGCCCAGCTGCACCAGCAGCGAACCGGCGGGAAACTCGATCTTGTGGGTGAGGCCCGCGTCAATGCTGCCCAGACCGCCCGCGATCATGATGGGCTTGTGGTAGCCGCGTTGCAGCTCACCAACCTGTTGTTCGTACTCGCGGAAATAGCCCAGCAGGTTGGGCCGGCCAAACTCGTTGTTGAAGGCCGCGCCGCCGAGCGGGCCCTCGGTCATGATCTGCAGCGGGCTGGCGATGTGCTCGGGCTTGCCGAAGGTGCCGTCAAACAGTTTGGACACGGTGAAACCGGTCAAGCCCGCCTTGGGGCGCGAGCCACGGCCGGTGGCGCCTTCGTCGCGGATTTCACCGCCCGCGCCGGTGGCGGCGCCGGGGAACGGGGAGATGGCTGTCGGGTGGTTGTGGGTCTCCACCTTCATCAGCACGTGACTCAGGGCGCTACTTTTTTCATAGCGAGACTGGCAGGTTTCACTAGGGCTTGTGGCCGATTTTGCCCAAAAACGCTCGATCGGGTTGCCCTCCATGACGGACGCGTTGTCCGAATAGGCCACCACCATGTGCTGCGGGTTCGTCTGGTGGGTGTGGCGGATCATGCCGAAGAGGCTTTTTGTCTGCGCCACGCCGTCGATGGTGAACTCGGCGTTGAAAATCTTGTGCCGGCAGTGCTCGCTGTTGGCCTGCGCGAACATCATCAGCTCCACGTCGGTCGGGTTGCGGCCAAGCTGGGTGAAGGCGTTGACGAGGTAATCGATCTCGTCGTCGGCCAGCGCCAGGCCGAACTCGGTGTTGGCGGCCACCAAGGCCGCCCGGCCACCGGCCAGCACGTCCACCTGCGCCAGGGGCGCGGCGGGCAGTTCGCGGAACAGGCCCTCGGCCTGCGCGCGGTCGAACATCACGCTTTCGGTCATGCGGTCGTGCAGCAACTCGGCCACCGCGTCGCGCTGGGCGTCGGTCAGGCTGTGTTGGCGCAGCAAGCCGGAGGCCAGCACAACCCGGTATTCGGTGATGCGCTCGACGCGGCGCACCGCCAGCCCGCAGTTGTGGGCGATGTCGGTGGCTTTCGATGCCCAGGGCGACACGGTGCCAAAGCGTGGCGTGACCACCATGGCAACACCATCGGTCGGGCCCGTGTAGGGGTCACCATAGGTCAGCAGCGCCGCAAGTTGTTGCCGCAGCGCGTCGGTCAGCGGCGCGTCGGTGGCCACCAGGTGCACATAACGGGCGGTCAGGCCGGTGATCTTGTCGTGAACCGCCTGCAGGCGCGGAAGGAGTTGCTGGACGCGGAAGTCGCTGAGCGCGCTGCCGCCCTCAAACGGGGTCAGGTGTGGGGTCACGGTGGTGGCCTGGGTAATTACCGGGAACATGCCGGCAGCGCTGGATGGGCTGCCGGCGTCGTCAATCCCCGATTTTACTTGGGACGGCACAGCCCTCCGCCAGCCAAACTCGCATGACGGACAGACTCGGGCGGTGGGATAATTGCCAAATGAGCACTACCTACAAGGACGCGGACGGCATTGCCGGCATGCGCGTGGCGGGCCGACTGGCTTCTGAAGTTCTGGACTACCTCACGCCCCACGTCAAACCGGGTGTGACGACCAACGAACTCGACAAGCTGGCGCACGACTACATCGTCAACGTGCAGCACGCGATTCCCGCGCCGCTGAACTACCAGCCGCCGGGTTACTCGCCCTACCCCAAGTCCATCTGCACGTCGATCAACCACCAGGTCTGCCACGGCATCCCGAACGACAAGCAGCTGAAAAAAGGCGACATCGTCAACATCGACGTCACCGTCATCAAAAACGGCTGGCACGGCGACACCAGCCGCATGTTCATCGTCGGCGACACCTCGATTGCCGCCAAGCGCCTGTGCGCTTTCACCTACGACGCGATGTGGCACGGCATTGCCAAGGTCAAGCCCGGCGCGCGGCTGGGCGACATTGGCCACGCCATCCAGCGTTTTGCCGAAAGCAACGGCTTCAGCGTGGTGCGCGAGTTCTGTGGCCATGGCATCGGCCAGGTGTTTCACGAAGAGCCCCAGGTGCTGCACTATGGCAAACCCGGCACGCTGGACGAGCTCAAGGTCGGCATGACCTTCACCATCGAACCCATGATCAACGCCGGCCGGCGCGACATCAAGGAGCTCGGTGACGGCTGGACCATCGTCACCAAAGACCACTCGCTGTCGGCCCAGTGGGAGCACACCGTGCTCGTCACCGAGACCGGCTACGAGGTGCTGACGCTGTCGGCCGGCAGCCCGCCGCCGCCGGCCTTCATCACCGCCAGCCAGCCCGCTGTGGCGGCCTGAGCGCCACCACAGCGCGCCGCCATGCAGGCTGACATGGCCAACATGGCCGACCTGAAGAACCTCCGCGACGCCTACCGTGCCGACAAGGCACGCCTGGTGGAAGCCATCGAGGCCACCGGCGCCTCGACCCGCGGCATCCACCGCACATTGCAACGCCTGGCCCGACTGGCCGACGACGCGCTGAAGGCGCTCTGGACCACCGCCGGCTTCGACACCTCTTTCGCATTGCTGGCCGTGGGCGGTTTTGGCCGGGGCGAGCTGTTCCCGCATTCCGACGTGGACGTGCTGCTGCTGATGCCCGACGACCAGTCGCCCGAAACCACCCCGGCGCTGAAGGCCCGCATCGAAGGCTTCATTGGCCAGTGCTGGGACGCCGGGCTGGAAATCGGCTCCAGCGTCCGCACCGTAAAGGACTGCATCAGCGAAGCCAGCAAAGATGTGACGGTGCAGACCTCGCTGCTGGAGTCGCGCCTGGTGGTGGGTGACCCGGGCCTGTACGGGCAGTTCTGCGAACAGCTCGCCACGGCCATGAGCCCGCAGGCCTTCTTTGTCGCCAAGTCGCTGGAAATGCGCCAGCGCCACAACAAGTTCGAGAACACCCCCTACGCACTGGAGCCCAACTGCAAGGAGTCGCCCGGTGGCCTGCGTGACCTGCAGATGATTTTATGGGTGGCCAAGGCGGCAGGCTACGGCCACAGCTGGGACGAACTGGCCCACAACGGCCTGGCCACCGCCTTCGAGGCGCGGCAAATCAAACGCAACGAGGCGCTGTTGAGCCTGATCCGCGCCCGGCTGCACATCATTTCTGAACGGCGCGAAGACCGCCTGGTGTTCGATCTGCAGACAGCGGTGGCCAAGTCCTTCGGGTACATGGCCCAGCCGCTGCCCACGGGGGGGGCTGATTTCCCCAAGGCTGGCCTGTCGGAAAATCTGGCCCCTGCGTTGCCAGCCGCCCCTGCCCGCCCCACTTTCGTCCGTGCCAGCGAAGCGCTGATGCGCCGCTACTACTGGGCAGCCAAGGCGGTGACGCAGCTCAACCAGATCCTGCTGCTCAACATCGAGGAGCGCCTGGCCAGCGACGCCGGTGCCCCGCCCCGCGTGCCGCAACCCATCAACGCCCGTTTTGCCGACAAGGACGGCATGCTGGACGTGACCAGCGATTACCTCTACGAGCGCGAGCCGCACGCCATCCTCGAGACCTTTCTGCTGCACCAGACCACCGCCGGGCTGCGTGGTCTGTCGGCGCGCACGCTGCGGGCGCTGTACAACGCCCGGCATGTGATGAACGCGCAGTTCCGCAACGACCCGGCGAACCGCGCCACCTTCATGGCGATCCTGAAAGAGCCCGAAGGCATCACCCACGCGATGCGGCTGATGAACCAGACCTCGGTGCTGGGCCGCTATTTGTGGGTGTTCCGCGGCATCGTCGGCCAGATGCAGCACGACCTGTTCCACGTCTACACGGTGGACCAGCACATCCTGATGGTGCTGCGCAACGTGCGCCGCTTCTTCATTGCCGACCACACCCACGAGTACCCGTTCTGCTCGCAGCTGGCTGCCGGCTGGGACAAACCGTGGATTCTCTACATCGCCGCGTTGTTCCACGACATTGCCAAAGGCCGTGGCGGCGACCATTCAGAGCTCGGCGCGCGCGAGGTGCGGCGCTTTTGCCGCCACCACGGCATGACCGACGCCATCGGTCGGGAAGACACCGAACTGATCGAGTTCCTGGTGAGCGAGCACCTGACGATGAGCCGCATCGCGCAGAAAGAGGACCTGAGCGACCCGGACGTGATCACCGCCTTTGCCAAGCGGGTCGGCAACGAACGCTACCTCACCGCGCTCTACCTGCTCACCGTGGCCGACATCCGCGGCACCAGCCCCAAGGTCTGGAACGCCTGGAAAGGCAAGTTGCTGGAAGACCTGTACCGCTACACCCTGCGCACCCTGGGTGGCCGTGCGCCAGACCCGGGTGCCGAGGTGGTGGCCCGCAAACGTGAGGCCCTGCTGCTGCTGGCCCTGCACGCCGAGCCATTCGAAGGCCACAAGGCGCTGTGGGACACACTGAACGTCAGCTACTTCATGCGCCACGACGCGGCCGACATCGCCTGGCACGCACGCCAGCTGTCACGCCACGTGCCGGTGCCTGCCGCCCGAGGCGCGGCCACCCCGCCACCGGCCGAGCAGATCACGCTGGTGCGGGCCCGCCGCTCGTCGGCCGGCGATGGCCTGCAGGTGCTGGTCTACACCCCCGACACGCCCGACCTGTTCGCGCGCATTTGCGGTTACTTTGACCAGGCCGGCTTCAGCATCCTGGACGCCAAGATCCACACCGCCCAGGCCCAGAAAGGCGCGCCCGCCTACGCGCTCGACACCTTCCAGGTCGTCAGCCCGACGCTGGCCGACCACTACCAGGAACTGGTGGCCATGGTCGAGTCCGGCCTGGAAAGCACGATCAAGCAGAGCGGCGCCCTGCCGCCGCCCGGCAAGGGCCGCGTGTCGCGCCGGGTCAAGAGCTTCCCGATCGCTCCCCGGGTCGACCTGCGGCCCGACGACAAAGCCCAAAGCTGGCTGCTCACCGTGTCTGCCAGCGACCGGGTCGGCCTGCTCTACTCCATTGCCAGGGTGCTGGCACGCCACCGCATCAACCTCAAACTCGCCAAGGTCACCACCCTGGGCGAACGGGTGGAAGACACCTTCCTGATCGACGGGCCAGCGCTCCAGCAAAACCGCACGCAGATCGAGGTAGAGACCGAGCTGCTGGACGTTCTGTCCTCTTGAAAGACACATCACGTATTACTAAATAACTATATTTATCATGTAGTTATTTAGACTTAGTGAAGTTACAAACTAACTTCAAAAAATACCCCTGACAGCGGCTCAAACTGTAGACACCCGGGGCACAGCGGTTCAGAATCAAGCTTGCAAACGCAGTCAGCCTGGTGTCAGCCAGGCCCATCTTTCCCGTGCCACAAGCCGGGTGCTGCGGGTGCTGGGCCAGACGACTGGCTGACCCATGGCCTGTACGCACCCCATAAGGAGCCGACATGCAACGCAGAATTTCCCACCTGATGACCCGAGAGCAGCAATGGCGGCTGGACGGGTCCGCCGCGCCCAATGGCCAACCGCTGGCCCACCTGGTTTTTTTCGAAGCCGACAGCCTGTTGGTGCCCGACGGCTACAACACCCTGCTCGCCGCCCACGCCCGCTTCCTGCAGGAACACCCGCGCCAGGTGGCGGTGATTTCAGGCCACAGCTACGGCAGTGGCAGCCACCGCTTTTACTGGCTGATGGGCGAACGCCGCGCCATCGCGGTCCAGCAGGCCCTGCTGCGCGCTGGCGCGGCGCCCGAACAACTGCAGGTGCAAAGCAAAGGGGGCCTGCGGCCCATGATTGAACTGGCAGGCCAGGCGGTGAGCCGCTACTGCCGCCGCGTCAGCATCGACCACGTCTCGTCCGAGGCCAAGGCCCAGGTGGTTCCGGCCCTGGGCAGCGCGGAGTGGTGGCACGCGGTGATGGGCACACCCGCCACGGCCAGTCGGCTCCCGCTGGCCGGCCGCACACGGCTTCAGTAGGCCTGCGGGCCAGGCGTAACGCGCCAAAGGGCTTTTGGTGGACCGCTGGATGGTGACGGAACCAGAAAGTCGTAAAGCTCTGTAAGGCCTTGGAAAACCGTCATCGCGGCCAGCGGCAGCACGTTGAAGGTGTACGTCGGTTCGACGTGAACTTGAACAACTGGAGTACCTCTGATGACCAAAATCCTCGCCACCCTGATCGCTTCTTCCGCCCTGCTGGTTGCTGGCCACAGCTTCGCTGCCAGCCACGCAGCGGCACCCGCCGCCTCCGCCGCTGGCAAAACAGAAGCCAAGGCCGAGGTGAAGGCCGATGCCAAGGTGGACGCCAAGGCCGCCACCACCGCCGCGTCCAAGGCGGCTGAGCCAGCCAAAGCCGCTGTGACCGACACCGCCAAAGGCGCAGTTGGCACCACAAAAACCGCCGTGCCTGCCGTCAAAGCCGATGCCAAAGTTGACGCCAAGGCCGACACCAAGCCAGCCGCCAAGTAATTTGCCTCCCCACGCCACAAGGGCCTGCAATGCAGGCCCTTGTTGTTTGTCTTGTCGAGAAAGGTTCAGTCGTCTTCCGCAGCGTCCAGCCCAGGGAACAACACCTCGGTGAAGCCCAGTTGGGTCAGGTCGCGCATGCGGGTGGGGTAGAGGCGACCAATCAGGTGGTCGCATTCGTGTTGCACCACGCGGGCATGGAAGCCGTCCACCGTGCGGTCCAGCGGGTCGCCATACAGGTCGAACCCGGTGTAGCGGATGCGCGACCAGCGCGGCACCAGCCCGCGCAGACCGGGCACCGACAGGCAACCTTCCCAACCGTCTTCTTCTCCACCTTCCAGCGGTGTGATCACCGGGTTGACGAGCACTGTGCGCGGCACCACCGGCGCGTCCGGGTAGCGCGGGTTGGGGGCGTCGGTGCCAAAAATCACCACCTGCAGGTCCACACCGATCTGCGGCGCCGCCAGACCGGCGCCGCTGGCGGCGTGCATCGTATCCAACAGGTCGGCCACCAGCATGTGCAATGCGTCGGTGTCAAATTCGGTCACCGGTTGCGCCACCCGCAGCAGCCGGGGGTCGCCCATCTTGAGGATGTCACGGACGGTCATGCCAGCATGCCTTTCAAAGTGTCTTCGTCGATCACCGCCACCCCCAGCTCGCGCGCCTTGTCCAGCTTGCTGCCGGCGGCTTCGCCGGCGAGCAGGTAGCTGGTTTTTTTGCTGACCGCGCCCGACACCTTGCCGCCTGCGGCTTCGATGCGCGCTTTCGCGTCGTCACGGCCCAGGGTGGGCAGTGTGCCGGTGATGACGAAGGTCAACCCGGCGAGCGGCTTGGGAGTGCTGTCGTCGGGCTGTTCTTCGGGCCAGTGCACACCGCAGGCCCGCAGTTGCTCGACCACCTCGCGGTTGTGCGGCTGGTCAAAAAAGGTGCGCAGGCTTTGCGCGACAACCGGGCCGACGTCGTTGACTTCCAGCAGCTGGTCCAGCGTGGCGTCCATGACGGCGTCCAGCGTGCCGAAATGGCGGGCCAGTGCCTTGGCGGTGGCCTCGCCCACATGGCGGATGCCGAGGCCGAACAGGAAGCGCGGCAAGGTGGTTTGTTTGGACTTTTCCAGCGCGACCAGCAGGTTTTGCGCCGATTTGTCGGCCATGCGGTCGAGGCTGGCCAGCGCGGTCAGCCCCAGGCGGTACAGGTCTGGCAGGGTGCGGACGGTGTTCGCATCGACCAGTTGCTCCACCAGCTTGTCGCCCAGGCCTTCGATTTCCACCGCGCGGCGCTGGGCGTAATGCAGGATGGCTTCTTTGCGCTGGGCGCTGCAGAACAGGCCGCCGGTGCAGCGGTAATCGGCACTGGCCTCGCCGTTGAGGTCTTCGCGCAGGGCGTCGGACCCGCACACCGGGCACTGGCGTGGCATGGTGAACAGCTGCGCGTCCTGCAGGCGTTTTTCGGGCAGCACCGCCACCACCTCGGGGATCACGTCGCCCGCGCGGCGCACGACCACCGTGTCGCCGACCCGCACGTCCTTGCGGCGGGCTTCGTCTTCGTTGTGCAGCGTGGCGTTGGTGACTGTGACGCCGCCCACAAACACCGGTGCCAGCTTGGCCACCGGCGTGAGTTTGCCGGTGCGGCCAACCTGCACCTCAATGGCCAGCACCGTGGTGAGCTGCTCCTGCGCCGGGTACTTGTGCGCCACCGCCCAGCGCGGCTCGCGGGAAACAAAGCCCAGCTGGCGCTGCAACGCCACCCGGTTGATCTTGTAGACCACGCCGTCGATGTCGAACGGCAGGCTGTCTCGCAATTGCCCGATGCGCGCGTGGTACGCTACCAAATCTGTAGCGCCATCGCAAGCCTGCACTAGGGCCGAAACCGGAAAACCCCATATTTTCAGGGTTTGGAGCATGTCCAGCTGCGTCTGGAAGGCCGGACCGCCTTCTGACGGCGGTGTGAGCTCGCCCAGGCCGTAGGCGAAAAAGCTCAGCGGCCGTTGCGCCGCAATGGCCGGGTCGAGCTGGCGCACCGCACCGGCAGCGGCGTTGCGCGGGTTGATGAACACCTTGCCGCCACGCTCGCGCTGTGTGGCATTGAGCTTCTCGAAAGCGTCACGGCGCATGTAGACCTCGCCACGCACTTCCAGCACCGCGAAGTCCACACCCTGCAATTTGAGCGGCACTTGCGGGATGGTGCGGATGTTCTGCGTCACGTCTTCGCCCACCTCGCCGTCGCCCCGGGTGGCGGCCTGCACCAGCACGCCGTGCGCGTAACGCAGGCTGAGCGCCAGGCCGTCGAACTTGGGTTCGGCCACGTAGGCCACCGGCGCATCGGTTTCACTCAGGCCCAGTTCGCGGCGGATGCGGGCGTCGAAATTCAGCGCACCGGTGGCTTCGGTGTCGGTCTCGGTGCGGATGCTGAGCATGGGCACCGCGTGGCGCACCGGCGTGAACTGCGGCAGCGGCGCGCCACCGACCCGCTGGGTGGGGGAGTCGGGCGTGCGCAATTCGGGGTGTTCGTTTTCCAGCGCCTGCAGTTCCTGGAACAGCCGGTCGTACTCGGCGTCTGGAATGCCGGGGTCGTCCAGCACGTAGTAGCGGTGGGCGTGGTGGTGCAGCGTGTCTCGGAGTTCGGCAGCCCGGGCCAGAACGTCTTCGGTCAACAACGCGGACTCCGCCACGGTCACGAAAACAGACGGCGCGCGACGGGCGAGCCGGCCGAGAGTTCGCGCGCGTCGAGCGCGTCGTAGAGCTGTTCCAAGTCGTCGGCAATGCCGTCCAGCGACTCGGGCTGGATCATGCGGCCATCGTCGTCGACCATCGCGCCGTCCATCGCCTGCGCCAGTGCGGCGGCAACCTCGCGCATGCGCTTGAAGGCCTGTTCCTGGCGGTCCACCTGCGGCACGTCCAGGCTCAGGCTGATCTGGCGGATGGCCGACTGCGCCGGGTCGTCCGACAGCGCGGCCTGGGTGTCGAACGACAGCCCCAGCATGGGCGTGATCGCGCCGCCGCTGATGACCGGCAGCACCATGCGGCCCGGCAGCGCACCGGCCACAAAACCGAGCCGCGCGGCGTGCTGCTGCACGTAGCCGGGGCTCCAGGCGGCGTGGCGGGCGCGCAGCGTGAAGCTGAGCTGGGCGTCGTGCGCGCTGGCGAACTGGTCCAGCTCACGGGCGCTGGCGACGGCGTCGAGCATGTCGGGGAACTCCGGCGTGGCGTTGATGGCGTCGCAAAAAGTCTGGATCGTGACCACGAACTCCGAAAATTCGATCTCGTTCAAGGCACCGGTGCGGTTGGCCAACTGCACACCCACCTGCAAGGCGCTGTAGCGCTGGCCGTGGGCCAGCGTGTCCCACTGGCGGGTGGCGGTGTTCAACCCCTCGATGGCAAAGGGTTTGCCACCGGCGCGGCGGGTGGGCGGCTGGTGGGCAAGCACCGCCTCGCCAGAGACCAGTGCGTCAAGCTGCACCGGGGTGATGAGGTCAATCAGCGCGTCAAGCCCGCCACGGCGGTCGGGGATGTAGCCCGCCATGGTGCTGGGGGGCATCAGCGCGGCGTCTTGCACCGAGTCGCTCACCGGTTGCGGTTCGGGCGGGCTGCCGTCCAGCGTGGGCTCGATGAAATTGGCCGGCACATCGGGCGGGAGGGTTTCGGGCTGTGGCAGCTTGGGCGCATTGCGGCGCGAGGTCCAGGTGCTGTGCGCCACCACGGCAGCAAGGATCAGTCCACCCAGAATGGCGAGGCCAACGGTCAAATTACTCATGCGGCCTGCACCAATCCCACGGCGGCTTCCATGTCCACCGCGACGATGCGCGACACGCCCTGCTCCTGCATGGTCACGCCAATCAGCTGCACAGCCATTTCCATCGCGATCTTGTTGTGGCTGATGAACAGGAACTGCGTGTCTTTGCTCATCTTGCTCACCAGTTTGGCGTAGCGCTCGGTGTTGGCGTCGTCCAGCGGCGCATCGACCTCGTCCAGCAGACAGAACGGTGCCGGGTTGAGTTGGAAAATGGCAAACACCAGCGCGATGGCGGTCAGCGCCTTCTCGCCGCCAGACAGCAGGTGGATGGTCTGGTTCTTCTTGCCGGGCGGCTGGGCCATGACCTGCACGCCGGAATCCAGAATTTCGTCGCCGGTGATCACCAGCCGCGCGTTGCCACCGCCGAACAGCTCGGGGAACATGGTGCCAAAGTGCTGGTTCACCGCGTTGAAGGTGCCCGACAGCAGCTCGCGGGTTTCGGCGTCGATCTTCCGAATCGCGTCTTCCAGTGTGGTCATCGCCTCGATCAGGTCGGCCGACTGCGCGTCGAGGAACTGCTTGCGTTCGCGGGCGCTGGCCAGCTCGTCCAGTGCGGCGAGGTTTACCGCACCGAGTGCGGCCACCTCGCGGTTCAGGCGGTCGATCTCGCTCTGCAGACCGGCCAGCTTCACCTGGCCGGTGCTGATGGACTGGGCCAGGGCCTCCAGGTCGGCGCCGGCGTCGGTCAGCATCTGCGCGTACTGCTCAAAGCCAAGGCGGGAGGCCTGCTCTTTCAGCTGGAATTCGGTGATGCGGCGGCGCAGTGGCTCCAGCTCGCGCTCCAGCGTCAGGCGGCGTTCGTCGCTGGCGCGCAGCTTGGCGGTCAGGTCGTCGTACTCGCTGCGGCGGGCGCCCAGCGCCTGCTCGCGCTCCAGCTTCAAAGCGAGTGCGGCCTGCAGACCGCCCTGGGCGGCAGCGTCGGTCAAGCGGGTCAGCTCGTCGTGGGCCTTTTGTTCTTCGCCCCGGATCGCGTCGGCCTGCTGGGTAGCGGTGTCGATGGCGCGGCCCAGTTCGGCCTGGCGCGAACGCAGGCTGCGCTGGGCAAAACCAGCTTCCTGCGCCGCGCGTTCCAGCGCACGCAACTGCTCGCGGCTTTCGCCGAGTTGGCGGCCCGCCTCGATGACCCGCTCGTCGAGCTGGGCATGGCGTTCCTGGCTGTCGGCCAACTGCATGTCCAGTTCCTCGAACCGCGCTTCGGCGCCGACGCGGCGCTCCTGCAGGTCGTCGAGCTGGGCGTCAATTTCAGACACATCGCCTTCGATCTGCGCACTGCGGACACGGGCCTGGTCGGCCAGCTGCGTCAGCCGCAGCGTTTCCACCTGCAGCGCATGCGCCTGGGCCTGCGACGCAGACGCTTCACGGCGCGCCTCCACCAGCCGCTGCGAGGCGTCGGCATAGGCGGCTTCGCCCCGCACCAGCGCGGCGCGGGCTTCTTCGCAAATCAGCGCCTGGGCACGCAGTTCCTTGTCAAGGTTCTCGATTTCCTGCGCACGCGCCAGCAGGCCGGCCTGCTCGGAGTCTTCGGCGTAAAAGCTGACGCTGTGCGCGGTCACCGCGTGGCCGCTTTGCACGTACACCACGTCGCCGGGCGGCAACTGCGTGCGGCTGGCCAGCGCGTCGTCAAAGCTGCTGGCGGTCCAGCAGCCGTGCAGCCAGTCGCCCAGCAGCGCCGATTGGCCCGCGTCGTTCAGGCGCAGCCAGTCGGCCAGCGGGCGCAGGCCGACCGGTGCCGCTTTGGCAGCGGGCGCGGCGGCTTGCGGCGGGCTGTAGAAGGCGAGCTTGGCCGGTGGGGCCGCGTCACTGGCAAAGGCCTTGACCATCTCCAGCCGCGACACTTCCAGCGCACCCAGACGCTCACGCAACGCCGACTCCAGCGCTTTTTCCCAACCGGGCTCGGTGTGGATGCGGCTCCACAGGCCTTGCAGGCCCTCGAGCCCGTGCCGGGCCAGCCAAGGCGTGAGCTTGCCGTCGGTGCGCACTTTCTCCTGCAAGGCGCGCAGCGCGTCGAGGCGGGCCGACAAATCGGCCTGGCGGGCGCTGTCGCTGTTCAGCGTCTGCTGGCGCTGGCGGCGGGCTTCGTCGAGCTGGGGCACGGTGTCCTGCAACTCGTGCAGGCGGGCTTCACCCACTTCGGCGGCCTCTTGCGCTTCCTGCAACTGCGTTTGCAGGCTGGCCAGGCGGGCCAGATCGGGCAAGGCCAGCGCATTGCGGTCGGCGGCCAGACGTTCGCGGCGCGACTGCAGCTGGCGCGACTGTTCTTCGATGTTGCGCTGGTCGGCGGCCAGCACCTGAATTTGCTGCTGCACCTGCGTCACCAGGCTGCGCTGGGCATTGGCCTTCTCCTGGGCCACGCGCAAGGCGTCTTCCTGGTCGGGCAGCTGCAGGCTCTGGTCTTCCAGCTGCGCAGCCAGCGTGATGGCCTGGTCTTCGGCGTGCAGGTCTTGTTCCGCCAGCGTGGCCTGCTCGGTCTCGGCCTGCTCGCGGCGCTCGGCCCACTGGGCCATTTGTTCTTTCAGGCTGATCAGCCGCTGCTCGATGCGCTGCCGACCCTCCACCACGAAGCGGATTTCGGCTTCCAGCCGCCCCACCTCGGCGCTGGCGTCGTACAGCAGGCCCTGGGCGCGGTTGACGTGGTCGCCGGCCGCGTAATGGGCCTGGCGGATGGTTTCCAGCTCGGACTCGATGTGGCGCAAATCGGCCACCCGCGATTCCAGCGCGTTGACGGCGGACGCCGCCTCGGCCTGAACGCGCGCTTGGTCGGCCTCGGCGTCGGCCCGCTTCAGGAACCACAGCTGCTGCTGTTTCAGCGTGACGTCGGTTTGCAGCGCGTTGAACCGCTGCGCCACCTCGGCCTGTTTTTCCAGCTTTTCCAGATTGGTGTTGAGCTCGCGCAGGATGTCTTCCACCCGCGTCAGGTTTTCCCGGGTGTCCGACAGGCGGTTTTCGGTCTCGCGGCGGCGCTCTTTGTACTTGGAGACGCCAGCGGCTTCTTCCAGAAACAGGCGCAGCTCTTCCGGCTTCGATTCAATGATGCGGCTGATCGTGCCCTGGCCAATGATGGCGTAGGCGCGCGGGCCGAGGCCGGTGCCGAGGAACACGTCCTGCACGTCGCGGCGGCGCACCGGCTGGTTGTTGATGTAGTAGCTGCTGGTGCCGTCGCGCGTCAGCACACGCTTGACGGCGATCTCGGCAAACTGTGCCCACTGGCCGCCGGCGCGGTGGTCGGCGTTGTCGAACACCAGTTCCACGCTGGCGCGGCTGGCCGGTTTGCGCAGGTTGGTGCCGTTGAAGATCACGTCCTGCATGCTCTCGCCGCGCAACTCGCTGGCCCGGCTTTCGCCCAGCACCCAGCGCACCGCGTCCATGATGTTGGACTTGCCGCAGCCGTTCGGCCCGACCACGCCCACCAGCTGGCCGGGCAGCAGAAAATTGGTCGGTTCGACGAACGACTTGAAACCGGAGAGCTTGATGGAGGAGAGGCGCACGAAAAAACGGTTGTGTAGCTTGTGACAGCGGTGGGCGGACGGGTCGCCGGCAGGCGCGGATGGGGTTCAAATGCGCAGCACACGGAATATTAACCCACCGCTTTGTGCCGCCACCGGCCCGAATGCTGCGGCGCGGGATAATCGGAGGGTATGAACCCCCTGCTGTCCCACCTTCAGCCCTACCCATTCGAGCGGCTGCGTGCCCTGTTTGCCGACATCACCCCGAATCCGGCGCACGCGCCGATCAGCCTCGGCATTGGCGAACCCCGGCACCCGACGCCCGAATTCATCAAAACCGCGCTGGCCAACGCACTCGGCGGGCTGGCCAGCTACCCGGCCACGCTGGGCGACCTGAAACTGCGCGAGGCCTTCACCGGCTGGCTGCAGCGCCGTTACCGGCTGGCGTTGAACCCGGCCACACAAGTGTTGCCGGTCAATGGCTCGCGCGAGGCCTTGTTTGCGCTGGCGCAGACCGTGGTGGACCCGCGCCACAAACCCATCGTCATCAGCCCCAACCCCTTCTACCAAATCTACGAAGGGGCCGCCCTGCTGGCCGGCGCCGAGCCGTACTACGTGCCCACCGACCCGGCACGCAATTTCGCGGTCGACTGGGACAGCGTGCCGCCCGAGGTCTGGGCCCGCACCCAGCTGCTGTTTGTCTGCTCGCCCGGCAACCCGACCGGCGCGGTGATGCCACTCACCGAATGGCAAAAGCTGTTCGCCCTGAGCGACCAACACGGTTTTGTGATTGCCTCGGACGAGTGTTACAGCGAAATTTACTTCCGTGACGAACCGCCACTGGGCGGGCTGGAAGCGGCCGCCGCGCTGGGCAGGGCCGACTTCAAGAACCTGATCGCCTTCACCAGCCTCTCCAAACGCAGCAACGTGCCCGGCCTGCGCAGCGGTTTTGTGGCCGGCGACGCGGCGCTGATAAAAGCGTTTTTGCTCTACCGCACCTACCATGGCAGTGCGATGAGCCCGGTGGTACAGGCCGCCAGCATGGCCGCCTGGCAGGACGAGGCCCATGTGGCGGACAACCGCACCCTGTACCGCGAAAAATTTGCCACTGTGACACCGCTGCTGGCCGGCGTGCTGGACGTGGCCTTGCCCGACGCCGGCTTCTACCTCTGGGCCAAGGTGCCAGACCATGTGTGCGGCGGCAGCGACACCGCCTTCGCCCGCGACCTGTTGGCTCAATACAATGTCACCGTGTTGCCGGGCAGCTACCTCGCCCGTGAGGCCAATGGCCACAACCCCGGCGCTGGCCGTATTCGCATGGCCCTGGTGGCCGACACCACCGAATGTGTGGAAGCCGCCCGCCGCATTGTCCAGTTTGTTCAATCCTGTTCCTGATTTCAACCAACCCAAGCCATGACACAACAACTCCAGCACATCATCGACGCCGCGTGGGAAGACCGCGCCAACCTGTCCCCCGCCTCCGCCCCGAAAGAGGTGGTTGATGCGGTGGAGCACGTGATCGGCGAGCTGAACAAAGGCCGCCTGCGTGTGGCCACCCGCGAAAGCGTCGGCCAGTGGACCACCCACCAGTGGATCAAGAAGGCCGTGCTGCTGAGCTTCCGCCTGAAAGACAACGAAGTCGTCAAGGCCGGCGACCTGGGCTTTTACGACAAGGTGCAGACCAAGTTTGCCCACATGGACGAAGCGGCCATGAAAGAGGCCGGCGTGCGCGTGGTGCCACCCGCCGTGGCGCGCCGCGGCAGCTTCATTGCCAAGGGCGCGATTTTGATGCCCAGCTACGTGAACATCGGCGCCTATGTGGGCGAAGGCACGATGGTGGACACCTGGGCCACAGTGGGCAGCTGCTGCCAGGTTGGCAAGAACGTGCACCTCTCTGGTGGCGTGGGCCTGGGCGGCGTGCTGGAGCCGCTGCAGGCCAACCCGACCATCATTGAAGACAACTGCTTCATCGGCGCCCGCTCCGAGGTGGTCGAAGGCGTGATCGTCGAAGAAAACTCGGTCATTTCGATGGGCGTGTACATCGGCCAGAGCACCAAGATCTATGACCGCGCCACCGGCACCGTGACCTACGGCCGCATCCCGGCCGGCTCGGTGGTGGTTTCAGGAAACCTGCCGAGTGCCGATGGCAAGTACAGCCTGTACTGCGCAGTCATCGTGAAACGCGTCGACGCGCAAACCCGCGCCAAGACCAGCCTGAACGACCTGCTGCGCGACTGAACAGGCGGCCTGTCAGCGGTTTCACAACAAAGGTGGTTTTATGAGCATGATGGAAAGCATTCTGCGGTTGATGGCCGAACGCCACGCGTCGGATGTCTACCTGTCGGCCAATTCGCCGGTGCTGATCCGCATCAAGGGCGACTGCCAGCCGGTCAACTCCAAGGCCCTGCCACCCGACGCGCCCCGTGCCTTGCTGGCCGAAATCCTGCCGCCCAAACGCATGGAAGAGCTGGAAGAAACCGGCGAGCTGAACATGGCCCACTCCATGGCCGGTGTGGGGCGCTTCCGCATCAGCGGCATGCGCCAGCGCGGCAGCTACGCGGCCGTCATCCGCTGCATCAGTTTTGACATTCCCAAGCTGGAAACACTGATGCTGCCCGCTGGCCTGGCCGACCTGATGCTGCAAAAGCGCGGCCTGCTGCTGATGGTGGGCGCCACAGGGGCCGGCAAAAGCACCACACTGGCCTCGCTGATCGACCACCGCAACGAGCGCATGTCGGGCCACATCCTGACGCTGGAAGACCCGATCGAGTTTTTGTTCAAAAACAAGAAGTCGGTCATCAACCAGCGCGAGATAGGCACCGACACCGCGACACTGCAAACCGGCCTGAAGAACGCGCTGCGGCAAGCGCCGGACGTGATCATGATCGGCGAAATCCGTGACCGCGACACCATGTCGGCCGCGATCGCCTACGCGCAGTCAGGCCACCTCTGCCTGGCGACCATGCATGCCAACAACAGCTACCAGGCACTCAACCGCATCCTGAGTTTTTACCCGGTGGAGGTGCGCTCCACGCTGCTGGGTGACCTGGCCGCCGCACTGAAGGCCGTGATCTCGCAGCGGCTGCTGCGCACAGTGGCGGGTGGCCGTGCACCGGCAGTGGAAGTCATGCTGAACACCAAGTTCGTGTCCGAGTTGATCGAACGCGGCGACTTCTCTGCCGTCAAGGAGGCGATGGAGAAGTCCATGGCCGACGGCTCGCAAACCTTCGAACAAGACATTGCCCGGATGATCACCAACGGCATGGTGTCCCGGGAAGAGGGCCTGGCCAACGCCGACTCGCCTACGAACCTGATGTGGAAGCTGGAAAACCGTTTCACCGGCAACCCAGGCGCACCCACGGCCGCGCCGTTAGACCCTGTGGCCAGCAGCAACGCGTCCAGCTTTGGCCACATCACGCTGGACACTTGATGGCGAACACCCTGTACCTGGCCGAGCAACTGATCGCCCAGCCCTCCGTCACCCCCGACGACGCCGGTTGCCAGGCGCTGATTGCCCGCCGGCTGGAACCGCTCGGTTTTGCCTGCCACAGCCTGCCCAGCGGGCCAGACACCTTCCGGGTGGCCAACTTGTGGGCCATTTTTAAGCCAAATCGGCCTTCAGCCTTAGTGAAACCTGGCGATTCAGCTCCTGAATTGATAGTATTCGCTGGCCACACCGACGTCGTGCCCACCGGCCCGCTGGACCAGTGGGCGAGCGACCCGTTCACCCCCAGCCACCGCAACGGCAAGCTCTATGGCCGGGGCGCGAGCGACATGAAAACCTCCCTCGCCGCGATGGTGGTGGCGACCGAAGAGTTCCTCGCCGCCCACCCACAGCCGAACATTGCCATTGGCTTTTTGCTGACCAGCGACGAAGAAGGCCCGGCCAACGACGGCACGGTCAAGGTCTGCGAATGGCTCACCGCCCAGGGTGAAAAGCTGGACTACTGCATCGTCGGCGAACCCACCTCGGTCGAGCGCACCGGCGACATGGTCAAAAACGGCCGCCGCGGCACCATGAGCGGCAAGCTCACCGTCAAGGGCGTGCAAGGCCACATCGCCTACCCGCACCTGGCCAAGAACCCCATCCACTTGCTGGCACCCGCGCTGGCCGAACTGACCACTGTTGAATGGGACCGGGGCAACGCCTTCTTCCCCGCCACCAGCTGGCAAGTCAGCAACATCCACGGTGGCACCGGCGCCAGCAACGTGATTCCCGGCACGGTGGTGGTGGACTTCAACTTCCGCTTCTCCACCGAGTCCACCCCCGAAGGCCTGCAGCAGCGGTTGGCCGCGGTGCTGGACCGCCATGGGCTGAAACCCGACGCGGATTACGACCTGCAGTGGACCATCGGCGGGCGGCCCTTCCTCACCACACCCGGCACGCTGGTGCAGGCGGTGCAGCAGGCCATTCTGGATGAAACCGGCATCACCACCGAACTCTCCACCACCGGTGGCACCAGCGATGGCCGCTTCATCGCGCAGATCTGCCCGCAGGTGATCGAGTGTGGCCCCCCCAATGCCACCATCCACAAGATCGACGAGCATGTGGCGGTGGCCGACATCGAGCCGCTGAAGAACATCTACCGCCGGGTTCTGGAGAACCTCAACGCCCGCGCGGTGAGCGCATGACGCTGTCCGACCTGATCGACGCCAGCGCGCAGCGGCTGGCAGCGGCCGGTGTGGCCTTTGGCCATGGCACCACCAACGCCCACGACGAGGCCGCCTGGCTGGTGCTGTGGCAACTGGGCCTGCCCCTGGACACCGAGATCGACACCGACGCGTTGACACCGCACGAGGTCACCCCAACCGAAGCCGCCGAAGTGGCCGCACTGGTCACACAGCGCATCACCACCCGCCAGCCCGCCGCCTACCTGACCCGCGAGGCCTGGCTGCAGGGTGTGCCGTTTTACGTGGACGAGCGCGCCATCGTGCCGCGCAGCTTCATTGCCGAGCTGCTGGCAGACCCGCAGCAGGAAGGCACACTCGACTACTGGCTCAGCCATGCCACCGAACAGGTGCTCGACCTGTGCACCGGCAACGGCAGCCTGGCCGTGCTCGCCGCCATGGCCTACCCGGACGTGTTGGTAGACGCCTGCGACATTTCAGCCGACGCGCTGGCCGTGGCCCGCATCAACGTCAGCAACCACGGCTTGCAGCAGCGCATCCGCCTGTTCGAGTCCGATGGTTTGGCACAGGCAAGCGGCCCCTACGACCTGATCCTGTGCAACCCGCCCTACGTCAACAGCCAGAGCATGGCCGCCCTGCCCCCCGAATACCAGGCCGAGCCGGTGCTGGCGCTGGCCGGTGGTGCCGATGGCATGGACTTCATCCGCCAGTTGCTGCGCGACGCGCCGTCCCGCATGACCCCCAACGCCGTGCTGGTGCTGGAAATCGGCAACGAGCGCAACCATTTTGAATTGGCCTTCCCGGCACTCGCCGCCGTTTGGCTGGACACCAGCGCCGGCGAAGACCAGGTGCTGCTGCTGACCCGCGAGGCCCTGGCCGCCGCCCTCCCCCCGACATGATCACCCTTAAAAACCTCACCCTGCGCCGCAGCGCCAAGGTGCTGCTCGACAGCACCTCTGTGACCATCAACCCCGGCGAAATGGTCGGCCTGGTCGGCCGCAACGGCGCCGGCAAATCCACCCTGTTTGCGCTGCTCAACGGCACGCTGCACGAAGACGCGGGCGACTTCTTCGTCCCCCCCCAGTGGCGCATGGCCCAGGTGGCCCAGGACATGCCCGAAACCAGCCAGACCGCGACCCAGTTCGTGATTGAAGGCGATGTCACCCTGCTGGCCGCACAGGCCGAGGTGGACGCTTCCGAAGCCAGCGACGACGGTGACCGCATGGCCCACGCCTACATGGCCCTGCACGACGCCGGCGCCCACGACGCACCAGCCCGTGCGCAGGCGCTGATCCTCGGCCTTGGCTTCAAGACCAGCGAACTGGAGAACCCGGTCAACAGCTTCTCCGGCGGCTGGCGCATGCGCCTGCAACTGGCCCGCGCGCTGATGTGCCCAAGCGACCTGCTGCTGCTCGACGAACCCACCAACCACCTGGATTTGGACGCCCTGGTCTGGCTCGAAGCCTGGCTCAGGCGCTACACCGGCACCATGCTGGTCATCAGCCATGACCGCGAGTTTCTGGACGCGGTGACCAACGTCACCCTGCACATCGACGCCGGCAAACTGGTGCGCTACGGCGGCAACTACAGCAAGTTCGAGGACATGCGCGCCGAACAGATGTCGCTGCAGCAAAGCGCCTTTGCGCGCCAGCAGGACAAGATGGCCCACCTGCAGAAGTTCATCGACCGCTTCAAGGCCAAGGCCAGCAAGGCCAAGCAGGCACAAAGCCGCGTCAAGGCGCTGGAACGCATGGAAAAAATCGCGCCGATGCTGGCCGACGCCGACTTCAGCTTCGAGTTCAAAGAACCACTGAACCTGCCCAACCCCATGCTGGCGATGCACAACGCCAGCTTTGGTTACCCACCACCCGACGACGCACCGGCGGGCACACCGCCCACCGTCATCGTCAACAACGTCAGCCGCTCGGTGCTGGCCGGCCAGCGCATCGGCATCCTCGGCGCCAACGGCCAGGGCAAATCCACGCTGGTGAAAACCGTGGCCCGCGCGCTCAAGGCCACCGGTGGCGACATCACCGAAGGCAAGGGCCTGAACATCGGCTATTTCGCGCAGCAGGAACTCGACGTGCTGCGCCCGGCCGACACGCCACTGGAACACATGATCCGGCTGGTCAAAGAGTCTGCTGCGGCATCGCTCAACCATGGCCAGGGCACGCGCGAGCAAGACCTGCGCTCCTTCCTGGGCATGTTCAACTTTGGCGGCGACATGGTCAAACAGGCCGTGGGCAGCATGAGCGGTGGCGAAAAAGCCCGGCTGGTGCTGTGCATGATCGTCTGGCAACGCCCCAACCTGCTGCTGCTGGACGAACCCACCAACCACCTTGACCTCGCCACCCGCGAAGCCCTGAGCGTGGCGCTGAACGAATTTGAAGGCACGGTGATGCTGGTCAGCCACGACCGGGCCTTGCTGCGCGCGGTGTGCGACGAGTTCTGGCTCGTCTCACGCGGTGGTGTGGCGCCGTTCGACGGTGACCTGGACGACTACCAGCGTTACCTGCTCGACGAAGCCAAGCGCCAGCGGGAAGAACAACGCGAAGAGCAGCGCAACGCCGAACGCGCCGCCGCCAGCGCACGGGCGGCGCTGGCCGCCAAACCGGCAGCACGCAAACCGCAGGCCAACAACACCCTGCGCAACTTGCAGCGTGACATTGAAAAACTGGAACAGGTCATGGCTGGCCTGAACGCCGAGCAGCGCCAGATTGAGCAGAAGTTCGCGTCACCCGACCCGCACCCCGAATCGGCAGCCCTGGGCAAGCGGCTCAAAACCATCCAGCAGGAACTCGCCGGCCTCGAAGAACAATGGCTGCAACTGCACCAGGAGATTGAGAACGCCACCGCCTGACCCGCCAAAACACGTGTCTTGGGCTGCGCGGTATATTCGGCTTTTACCGCACAAGGACACACATGCTCTCACTGCTTGGCACCCTCATCGTCGGTTTGGTGGTTGGTCTGATTGCACGGGCGGTACACCCCGGCAAAGACCAGCTCGGCATCATCATGACCGCCCTGCTGGGCGTAGCGGGCTCCTTTGTGGCCAACTACGCCGGCGCTGCGCTGGGCTGGTACAAGCCCGGTGATGCTGCCGGGTGGATCGCCTCGGTGGTCGGCGCGGTGGTGCTGCTGTTTGTCTACAACCTGATCCGCCGGAAGTAACCCAGCCCCCATGGCCAGCGCCGTACAACTCGCTGCGGGCAACGCCACCCTGCTGGCGGCCGTACAGCGCAGCCGCAAACTGCTGCACCGCCGCGCCTTGGTGGCCGGCGCGGCCAGCATGGTGCCGGTACCCGGCTTCGACTGGATGATCGACGCGGCCTTGCTGTCGAAAATCATCCCGGAGATCAACGCCGAATTTGGCCTCGCCCCGGCCCAGCTGGATTTGCTCGAACCGGCCAAACGGGAACAGGTGCAAAAAGTGGTGGCCTGGGTCGGTTCGGCCCTGATCGGCAAACTCATCACCCGTGACCTCGTGCTGACCGCCGCCAAAACCGTCGGCGTGCGCCTCACCACCAAGCAGGCCATGCGCTTCGTCCCGCTTGCAGGTCAGGCGATCTCCGCCGCCATCGGTTATGCCGCCATCCGCCACCTGGGTGAAGCGCATTTGAAAGACTGTGTGCGCGTGGCACAAGAGGTGCAGCACCTCTTGCCAGCGCCCCGGGTTGGCCGCCTGAAGTCCCACTGAGCGCCGGCCTGGCGGGCCACAACACATGGCGTCACAACCGACCAACAGCATCACGGAGTTCCTGGAACGTTGGGCCTGGTTTCGTGCGCTGTCGCCAGAACTGCGCGCATTGACACTCACAACAGCCACCGAGAAAACCGCATTACCGGGTGACTACATTGCCCGTGAGGGCGCGCCCAGCGCCCATTGGTATGGCCTCTTGAAAGGTTACCTGCAAATGTATGTGGTCGGGTCTGATGGCTCGGAGACGACCCTGTATTGCCTGCGTGAAGGCGAATGGGGCGGAGACGGTTCCTTGCTGAAGAAAGAGATGCGGCGCTACGACCTGCGCGCACTCACACCCGCGCACATTTGCCTGATTCCAGCGCAGACGTTCGAGACTCTGCGCAATGCGTCCATTCCATTCAACCATTTCCTGTCTGACGTCATGAATGCGCGCATGGGTGCGTTTGTCACGATGCTGGTTGCGTCACGTCTTCTGAAACCCGAGGTGCGTGTGGCCCGGGGCCTGTTGATGGTGGCCAATGACCATGCCACTGGCACGCAGGAGCTGGCCATCTCGCAGCATGAGCTGGCACTGATCTGTGGTTTGTCACGGCAAAGGGTCAACGTGGCGCTGGGCGAATTCAAGCGGCTTGGGCTGGTGAGCATAGAGCCAAACAAAGGCCAGCTTATTGCCCATGTGCCGGGCCTGCGCAGCTACGTCATCGCAGAGGGTCAGGGCGCAGGCTGAACAGGCTGGCCAAGCCTTGCCGCCAACAGAGGCAGCCGGTCGCCACCCCAGAACAACTCGTTTTTCCAGACGAAAGTGGGCGCGCCGAACACACCCAGCGCATCGGCGCGGCCGATGGCTCCTGCCAGATCGCCCGGGCCACGTGCCTCGCAGTAAGTACGCCAGTCGTCCACGTTCAGCCCCACAGCGTCAATGGCGGTTTCCAACGCGGTCGCCGATTCCAGATCAAACTCACGGCGCCAGAAGGCCGCCAGCAGCGGATCGCAAAACGCCCACAGCCTGTCTTTGCTTTTTGCGAACAGCAGGGCCTGGCTGGCCAGCTTGGCATCCCACAGCTTGGTGGTGGCGCGGATGGTCAGTCCTTGCTGCTGGGCCAGGCGCCGGCAGTCCATGTAAAGGTACTTGAGCTTGGCCACGTCGCGGACCGAACGTTCCCCCACCTCGCCACCGTAAGCGGATTGAAAGTCGGTGATGAAGGGCCACCAGTCGAAAGCAACCCCACTGCGTTGCGCCAATGCACGGGCGGGTGCGATGGCCAGGTAAGAGTAAGGGCTGCGCAGGTCGATGAAAACATCCACACGCGGCTTGTCAGCGGCGGTCATGGGGGTCAGTCCTTCTGGAACAGGTTGAGCCTGGCGTCGCTGGACTTCGTCACGTCCACCCACTGGTCCCGCAGCAGGTCCAGCCCGCGCCCCACCGCCGGGCGCGCCCGAACCCGGCTGTACCAAGCCGATACGTTGGGGAATTCGTCCAATGCCACACCTGTCATCCTGTGAATACGCACCCAGGGAAAACAGGCCATGTCGGCAATCGAATAGGTGTCGCACAGGTAGTCGTGGCTTTTCAGTCGGTCGTCCATGACCTGGAGCAAGCGCCGGGTTTCCTTCTGGTAGCGGGCGATGCCGTATGGCACCTGCTCTGGCGCATAACGGAAAAAGTGCTGTGCCTGGCCCATCATGGGCCCCAGCCCACCCACCTGCCAGAACAGCCACTGCAGCACCTCGCTGCGCTGGCGCATGTCGTCGGGCAGAAAGCGCTTGTCCTTCTCGGCCAAGTACAGCAGAATCGCGCCGGTCTCAAACACCGTGTGCGGCGCGCCACCCCCGATTGGCGCGTGGTCAACGATGGCGGGAATCTTGCCGTTGGGGTTAACGGCACGGTAGCGCGGGCTGTGCTGGTCGCCGCTGGTGATGTTGATCGGCACAATACGGTAAGGAATGCCCAGCTCTTCAATGAGCAGGTGTACCTTGTGGCCATTGGGCGCAGACCAGCTGTAGAGGTCAATCATCGGTTAGCCTTTGTGCCTGTGCATGATTTCCTGCCGGCGACGGTCCTGCGCACGCCGGTTGCCCGCGTCGCTCATGCCGGCTGGCAATTGGGCGTCCAGCGCCACCGTGCGTTCCTGGATTTGCCGCATCACGCCGTCCTGCAATGCTTTTTTGGACATGGCATACGCTGTATTGCAGTCGGGCGTGATGCAGCGTGCGTAGTCCATCGCCGTGGCCATTAACTGGTCGGGCGCCACCACTTGGTGGAAAAACCCCAGCCGCTCGGCCTCGTCAAACTCGTAGAGCTTGCCACGCAGTGTGGTGAGCGCGCCCACCTGGTCGCCCAGCGCGTACTTGATGATCTCCACATAGGCGGCCGGCATCGGAATGCCGATGGGCACCTCGTTGAGGCCAAACTTGGCCGGCTTGCGGGCAGCCACCCGGAAATCGCAGTCGAGTGCGGTGATCAGCCCACCGGCAATGGCGTGCCCGTTCACGGCCGCCACCGTGGGGCGTGGGTAGGTGAAGATGCGCAGGTTGGTCTCGCGGTAGGCACGGTACCAATCCCGTATCTTGTCGAGATTTCCGCTGCCAAAGATGCTGAAGCTGTACTGGAAGTCGATCCCGGCCGAGAACGCATCGCCCTGGCCTGTCAGCACCACAGGCAGTTCGCTGAACTCGCGCTCAAGCCGGTCAAAGGCGCCGTGCAGATCGCCGAAAAACTGGTCGTTCTGGACGTTGACCTTGTTGGTGTTCATGCGCACCACCGCGCAACCGTCCACCACTTGAATCTCCCATGCCATGTTGTGTCTCCTTGAAGTCTGATCGCCATGGTTGGCAAAGGCTCAGTCTAGGGATGACCATCGGGATGTCTTGTCATCGCGACGACAACGGCTTTCGGGCTGAAGCGTGGGCAATACCGTCACGCTTTCGTCACGGCCGCCAAAGAAAAAGGACTTAGCCTTGCAGCTAAGTCCTTGATTTGAGTGGTGGGTCCTGAGTGACTCGAACACTCGACCTACGGATTAAGAGTCCGCTGCTCTACCAACTGAGCTAAGAACCCACTGTCATTGCCCACACCCGCTGTGTTGCAGCGGGCTGTGCCCATGCCGTCGACTGGCATGGTGCACGTACTGCCGAATGAAATCCGGCAATGGTATTGGTGGGACGTGCGGGGGTCGAACCCACGACAAACGGATTAAAAGTCCGCTGCTCTACCAACTGAGCTAACGTCCCGAAGGCGTTGTCTGCGACCCAATCTTTTTAACGGACTTGGTTTAAGACAGCCTTAAATTATAGCCTTGTTTTAGCCGTTCCCCCAGCGAGTTGGTTCAAAATCCACCCCGCTGCACACTGCCCGAAAGTCGCGGTCACGGGGGCAAACGAGCCGTAGCCAGCGCAGTTGAGCGAACCGTCGGTGGCACAGGCGTCGGCGGCCTGTGCCACGGGCTCTCGGCTGAAGACGCAGTGCACGCCCATCGCGCCCTTGCCGGGCAAGCCATGCTGCTTGCGCAGGCGGTAACGCAGGTTGGCGAGCAAGGGGTCGTGGGTCACGTCGGCCAGATCCGCCATGTCGGCCAGATGGGCCAAGCGCTTGCCACCGGCCGCACCGGCCGTCACAAATGGCAGGCCCGATTGCCGCGCCCAGAGTGCCAGTGCGGCTTTCGCAGACATCTGGTCACAGGCGTCTACCAAGGCGTCCAGTCCCGTGGGCAGCAAGGCCGCGCAGTTTTCGGGCGTCACAAACTCTTCGACCACGGTGGTCACACAATTGGGATTGATCTGCGCAATGCGTTGCTGCATGGCGAACACTTTGGCCATGCCCAGTGTGTCGTCGACCGCCAGCACCTGCCGGTTGATGTTGGACTCGGCCACCTGGTCCAGGTCGATCAGTGTCAGGGCACGGACGCCGCTGCGCGCCAATGCCTCGGCCGCCCAGGAGCCCACCCCACCCAGGCCAACCACGCCGACATGTGCTTGCCAGATGCGGTTGGCACCGGCAGCGCCGTACAGGCGGGCAATGCCGCCGAAACGCCGCTCAAAATCCATGGGGAATGCTGAAGAAGGCATGCGTGAGGGTGTCATGCCCGTGCGGGGGGCAGTGCCATGGGCACTTCACCCCGCGTGTGATGGGTTTACTTGAGTTTGGACAAACGCTCGCGTGCAGGCGCGGCAGCTTCCGAGCGCGGGTAGGTCCGCACGATGTCTTCCAGCGAGCGGCGGGCACCGGCGTTGTCGTTCAGCTCGATCTGGCTGTTGGCCATGGCGAGCAACGCGTCAGGCACACGGGGATGGTCTGGCGTCTGGGCAACCATGGCACGCAGGTTGGCCACAGCACCGGCATAGTCGCGGTTGGCGTACTGTGCATTGCCCAGCCAGAACAGCGACGAGGGGACAAAACCGCTGGAGGGGTAGCGGCGCACCAGGCTCTGGAACACGCCTTGTGCACCGGGGAAATCACCACCACGGAACAGGGCCAGGCCAGCTTCGTACTCGCGCTTTTCGGCGGCCTCGGCCACAAATTCGCGGCCATCGACCGTGACCTTGAACGGCTCAATCTTGCGCAGGCGCTCTTCCAGCGGCTGCAGCACTTCTTTCTGGCGCTTCTGCACGTCGGCAAAGTCGCGTGCCACCGCATCGTTCTGGGCACGCATCCGGGCAATGTCACCACGAATGGCTTCGAGCTGGCTTTGCAGGTCCAGCACCTGACCGCGCAGCAAGGCGTTTTCCTGGCTGCTGCGACTCACCTCTTCCAGCAAGCGGGTCTGGTTAACGGTCGCTGTCTGGCGATCGGTCTCGAGACGCTGGCGAAGTTCCAGGATGGATTTGCGCGCATCGCGGTCGTCGAAGAACTGGGCCTGGGCCGTCAGCGCAGACACGCCGAGGCAAGCCACGGTCAGAAATTTGGCGGAGTGGGCAAATAGGTTCGTCATGGTCTTCATGGGTTGATCTCGGCACGGCGATTCTTGGCATTGGACGGCTCGTCATCCCCGACAGCAGCGAGTTTCTCCTTGCCGAAGCTGACCGCCTCGACCTGGGCAGGCTCGGCGCCAGACAACAGCAGCGATTTGCGCACGGCTTCGGCACGCCGCTGGCCCAGCGCCAGGTTGTACTCACGGCCACCACGCTCGTCGGTGTGGCCTTCTACCGTCAGCTTGCGCTGGCGGTTGGCTTTGAGGTAATCCGAAAACCGCGCCAGCAGCGGCGCGAACTCGGGTTTGACGACGGCGCTGTCGTAGTCAAAGTAGACGCTGCGGGCCCGTTCATCAGCCGGGGCGTCAGAAGGGATCACGCTCAGCGGAACCCCTTCGGCACTGCCAATGCTGCCGGGCTGGCCAGATGCCACTGCCCCGTCAGCACCGGTACCCACAGACTTGCCGGAGCGGTCTTCGACCGGCACCTCGTCCAGGTTGATGCGGGAGGCGCAGCCACCCAGGAACAAAACGGCGGAAAGCAGAGGGATAACAATTTTCATGCGCAAGTCAAAACGGTACAAAGAAGCTTATTTGAGGAAGGGACCCCATGCAGGTTCCCGCAAATCGCCGGGGGCACCGGTCAGACGCGACTTGATGCGGCCGTCCAGCGTGGTGGTCATCAATGTGTCGCGGCCACCCTGGGTGGTTGCGTAAATGATCAAACGGCTGTTGGGCGCGAAGCTCGGGCTTTCGTCGGCCGTGGTGTCGGTCAGGGTGGACACCGAACCGGACGCCAGTTCGAGCAGCTTGAGTTTGTAGCCGCCGCCTTCACGCGACACGTAAGCCATCCAGCGGCCATCCGGGCTCAGCGCAGGCGAGATGTTGTAGCTGCCAGAGAAAGTCACACGGGCCACCGAGCCACCGCCGGAGGACATGCGGTAGATCTGCGGCTGGCCACCGCGGTCGCTCACGAAGTAAATCTGGTCGCCTTTGGGCGAATAAACAGCTTCGGTGTCGATGCTGGGCGACGAGGTCAGGCGATTGGGTTCACCGCCAGCCGCGTTGATGGTGAACAGCTGCGAACCACCTTCGCGGCTCAGCGTCACGGCCAGCGAGCCGCCATCTGGCGCCCAGGCGGGTGAGCTGTTGGAACCGCGGAAACTGGCCAGCAGGCGGCGCTTGCCAGTGGACACGTCGTGGACGTAAACGATGGGCTTGCGGGTTTCAAACGACACATAGGCCAGTTGCTCGCCGTTCGGAGACCAAGCGGGCGAAATGATCGGCTCGGAGCTGGACAAGGCGCTTTGGTAACCCTCGCCATCGGCATCGGCCACCCAGAGGTTGAAACGGTTGGCCGACTTGGTCACGTAAGCAATGCGGGTCGAGAAGATGCCTTTTTCGCCGGTCAGCTTTTCGTACACGTAGTCGGAAATGCGGTGGGCCGCCAAACGCAGATCAATTTCGCTGACCGAGAAGCTCTGCCCGCCGAGGTCTTGGCCGCGCACCGCGTCCCAGAGGCGGAAGCGGACGTCAAAGCGGCCGTTGTTCAGCTTGCGCACGCTGCCGGTCAGCAGCGAGTCGGCGCCTTTTTCTTTCCAAGGCGCCATGTCGGGGCGGGACAACTCGTCCAGCGACGCACCCGAGGCGTCAACACTGCGAAACTGGCCGCTGCGCTCCAGGTCGGCACGCACGATGCTGCCGATTTGCTGGGGTGCCAGCTCGTTGCCCTTGAAACTGGCGATGGCAATCGGCAACTGCGTCAGGCCGACGCCGGTCACGTCAACACGCACCTGCGCAAACGAGGCTTGCATCCAAAGCGCAAGAAAAAAGACGGCAAGGCTTTTGGACAAGGCGCCTGCGGCCACTTTGATTGAGCACATATTGATGGAAAATAGTGGAATGAACGGTAATACTTTAACAGTCATGGCCCTGCTGCCCGTGACCCGCCGGGAAATTTTGCCCGGTAGCGTGTCGAAATCGACCACGCGCGCGCATTCCCCATTGCACATTGCGCAGACCACCACGACGCCACCTCACTGTGGCTGACGCATCCACCCCCACCGCGCAGCCAGCAGCGCCTGAACCTGCTGCCGACACGCCCAAACGCATCTCCCTGAAAGCCTTCCGGCGACTGCAGCCTTATTTCGGCCAGTCCAAGGGCATCTGGGGCGTGGCGGCACTGGCCACCGTGTTGGGTTCGGCCACCGAGCCGCTGATCCCGGCGCTGATGCAGCCGCTGCTGGACCAAGGCTTTCAGCGCGGCAGCTTCAGCCTGTGGCTGGTGCCCATCGTGCTGCTGCTGTTGTTTGGCGTGCGAGGTTTTTGCGGCTACCTGGCCGAGGTGGCCTTGGCGAAGGTGGCCAACCAGGGCATGCTGGCGCTGCGGCGCAAGTCGTTCGACCGCCTGCTGGACGCCGACATGGCACTGTTCTCGCGCCAATCGGCCAGTGCGCTGTCCAACACCGTGGTGTACGAGGTCCAGACCGGCGCGACGCAACTCGTCAACGCGCTGCTGGGGATGGCCCGCGACACACTGACGCTGATCGCACTCGTCGGCTACCTGCTCTACCTGAACTGGAAGCTGACGCTGATCGTGGCGCTGCTGTTCCCGTCGGTCACCTACGTGATGCGCACGCTGTCGCGCCGCCTGTACAAAATAGCCAAAGCCAGCCAGGACGCGACCGACAACCTCGCTTATGTGGTGGAAGAAAACGTGTTGGCCCACCGGATGGTGCGGCTGCACGCGGCGCAACCGTCGCAGTCCACCCGGTTTTTTGACCTGAGCCACAAGCTCCGGGGCCTGACGATGAAGTCCATCATGGCCTCGGCTGCGATGACACCGCTGACGCAAATGCTGGCGGCCACCGCACTGTCGGCAGTGATTTGCATTGCACTGGTGCAAAGCAGTGGCAACAACGTGTCGGTCGGCAGCTTTGTGTCCTTCATCACCGCGATGCTGATGTTGCTGGCCCCCATCAAGCACCTGGCTGGCATCGCCAGCCCCATCACCCGCAGCATGGCCGCATTGGAACGGGCGCTCGATTTGATCGAGTTCACGCCGGTCGAGGCTTCTGGCGTCTACAAACCCGCCAGCACGGCGTCAGGCACGAGCACGAGCACGAGCGGCAGCATCGTGTTCAAGGACGTGTCGGTGCAGTACCAGTCGGAAACCGCTCCGGCGCTGGACCGCTTCAGCCTGACCATCGCCCCCGGCGAGGTGGTGGCACTGGTCGGCGCTTCCGGCTCCGGCAAGACCACGCTGGCCAACCTGCTGCCGCGCTTTGTGCTGCCGACCAGCGGCCGGGTGCTGTTGGACGGCCACGACATCGCCGATTGGCAGCTCGCTGCGCTGCGTGGCCAGTTTGCCATGGTGAGCCAGGACGTGGTGATGCTCAACGACACACTCGCCACCAACGTCTGCCTCGGCATGCCGCGGGACGACGAGCGCGTGTGGTCGGCGCTGGAAGCCGCGAACCTGGCCGACCATGTGCGCACCCTGCCACTGGGCTTGAACACGGCGGTAGGCCACAACGCGGCACAACTGTCGGGTGGGCAGCGCCAGCGGCTGGCAATTGCCCGGGCACTCTACAAAAGCGCGCCGGTGCTGATCCTCGACGAAGCCACCTCTGCACTGGACACCGAGTCCGAACGTCTGGTGCAGGAGGCGCTGCAACGCTTGATGGCGGGCCGCACCACCCTGGTGATCGCCCACCGCCTGTCCACCATCGAACACGCCGACCGGGTGGTGGTGATGGAGCGTGGCCGCATCCTGGAACAGGGCAGCCACGCCGAACTGATGCGCATGAACGGCACCTACGCCCGCCTGCAGTACCTTGGCGGTGGTGAGCTGCGGGACGCCGCCGCGTAAGTGTGCGGCTGAGGGACCCTAAAGCAGCACGATGTCGTACTGCTCCTGGCCCATGGCGGTTTCGCTTTGCAGCGAAATCGGCTTGCCAATGAAATCGCTCAGCCCGGCCAGGTGCTGGCTTTCCTCGTCCAGAAACAGCTCCACCACCTTGGGTGAAGCGACCACGCGAAATTCGCGTGGGCTGAACTGCCGTGCCTCACGCAGGATCTCGCGCAGGATGTCGTAGGCCACGCTGCGCGCGGTCTTCACCGTGCCCTTGCCACTGCACACCGCGCAGGGTTCGCACAGCAAATGCGCCAGCGACTCGCGGGTGCGCTTGCGCGTCATCTCCACCAGCCCGAGTTGAGAAAAACCACCGGCCATGGTCTTCACCCGGTCCCGGGCCAGCTGCTTGCGGAATTCGGCGAGCACCGCCTCGCGGTGGTCTTCGCGCGTCATGTCAATGAAGTCGACGATGACAATGCCGCCCAGGTTGCGCAGGCGCAGCTGGCGCGCAATCGCCAGCGCGGCTTCCAGGTTGGTCTTGAAGATGGTGTCGTCAAAATTGCGCGCACCCACATAGCCACCGGTGTTCACGTCGACGGTGGTCAGGGCCTCCGTCTGGTCGACGATCAAATAGCCGCCCGACTTCAGGTCCACACGGCGACCCAGTGCTTTGGCAATTTCTTCGTCGATGGAAAACAAATCGAAGATCGGGCGTTCACCCTTGTAGTGCTGCACCTTGTCCACGGTGGCGGGCATGAACTCGCGGCCAAAGGCCTGCAGCTTGTCGCACTGCTCGCGCGAGTCGATGCGGATGGTCTGGGTGTCTTCGCTGGCCATGTCGCGCAGCACCCGCTCCAGCAGGCTCAGGTCCTGGTGCAGCAGGGTGCGCGGCGGTTGGCGCAGGGATGCGTCTTTGATGCGTGCCCAGGCTTTGCGCAGGTAGGCAATGTCGTCGGCCAGCTCGGCGTCGGTGGCGTCTTCGCCGTTGGTGCGCAAGATGAAACCGCCGCCTGTACCGCCAGCAGCCGGGGCGCTGGCGGTGGCCAGTTGCAGCAAACGCTCGCGCAGCACCGCACGCTGCTCCCCCGGGATCTTCTGCGAGATGCCCATGTGGTTGTCGTGTGGCAAATACACCAGCAGCCGTCCGGCAATGCTGATCTGCGCCGACAAGCGCGCGCCCTTGGTGCCAATCGGGTCCTTGATGACCTGCACCAGCAGCGACTGGCCTTCAAACACCTGCTTCTCGATCGGCGTCAGGTTGGCCACCGGCACGGCGCCGGGTGCGCGGGTTTCAGCGTCCAGCGCACGTTGGTGCCCGCTGGACACCAGATCGGCCACGTGCAGGAAAGCGGCGCGGTCCAGCCCGATGTCGATGAACGCCGATTGCATGCCGGGCAGCACCCGCGACACCTTGCCGAGGTAGACGTTGCCCACCAGGCCACGCTCCAGCGTGCGCTCGACGTGCAGCTCCTGCACGGCGCCGTTTTCCACAACGGCCACACGGGTTTCCTGGGGCGACCAGTTGATGAGGATGTCTTGTTGCATGGGCGATGTCAGATCTTCAGGCCAATGGCGCGGAGCAGTTGCGCCGTCTCGAACATCGGCAAACCCATGATGCCAGAGTAGCTGCCGCTGATGTGGGTGATGAAGCCCGCTGCCCTGCCCTGCACCGCGTAGGCGCCGGCCTTGCCCATCGACTCGCCCGAGGCGATGTAGTCGGCCAGCTCACGCTTGGACAATGGGGCAAACGTCACCCTGGACACGCTCAGCGCGGCAAAACGTTTCTTGCCGTGCTGCAAGGCCACCGCAGTGAGTACCCGGTGGGTGCTGCCGCTCAGCTCACGCAGCATGCGGGCGGCATCGGCCGCATCGCTCGGCTTGCCGTAGAGCGTGCGGCCTTTGGCCACGGTGGTGTCAGCGCACAGCACCGGTGCTTTTGGCAAGCCACGGGCCTTCAAACGCTGCACCGCCGCATCCAGCTTGAGGGCGGTCACCCGCTGCACATAGGCGGTGGGCGACTCGCCGGGGCGCTCGGCCTCCAGAGACTCGGCGTCTTCGTCGGGGCCGGCCAGCAGCAGTTCGTGGCTCACATCCAACTGGTTGAGCAATTCGCGCCGGCGTGGACTTTGAGAAGCCAGGTAGACGAAATCAGGCGACATGGTCATTCCCGGTGGTAAGGGTGACCGGCATTGACCGACCAGGCGCGGTACAGCTGCTCGACCAGCAGCACCCGCACCATGGCGTGGGGCAGGGTCAGGTCAGACAGGCGGATGCGTTCGTGCGCGGCCTGCTTGAAGGCCGGGTCCAGGCCGTCGGGGCCGCCGATCACCAGCGCCACGTCGTCGCTTTCGAGTTGCCAGCCCTTGAGGCGGGCGGCCAGGGCCACGGTGGTGAGCGCGGTGCCACGTTCGTCCAGCGCCACGATGCGGGTGCCGCGCGGGATGGCGGCTTCAATGCGTTCGCGTTCGGCGGCGCAGAGTTGTTCCACGGTTTTGGAGCCCCGCGCCTCGGTCTTGACCGCTTTGAGTTCCACCTTCAGTTCGGGTGGAAAACGTTTGGCGTAGTCGTCCCAGGCAGTTTGCGCCCAGTCGGGCACACGCTGGCCGACCGCCACCACGTACAGTTTCATGCCTTGCGGGCTGGCGCCTTTTTGGCAGGTGCTTTTTTCGCGGCGGCTTTGGCGGGCGCCTTTTTCGCGGCCGTTTTCACCACCACTTTGGTGATGGCGCTTTTGCGGGCTGGCGCTTTCTTGGCTGCGGGTTTGGGCGCTTTGGCCGCCTGCTCGGCGGCCTTGATCGCGGTCTTGGCGGCGCTGCTGCGGCGCAGGGTGGTGGGCTCGGCCTTCACAGCCACTTTTTTGGCGGGGGCTTTCTCGGCCGTTGCCGGCTTGGCAGACCCCAGCTTCAGGCGCACGGGTGTGTCGCCCCAGAGTTCTTCAAGGTGGTAGTACTGGCGAATGGACGGCTGCATGATGTGCACCACGGCCGCGCCACAGTCGACGATGATCCACTCGCCGTTTTCCTCACCCTCAATGCGTGGCTTGCCAAAACCGGCGTCCCGCACCGCGTCGCGCACCGAAGCGGCCAGCGCACGGGTCTGGCGGTTGGAGGTGCCCGACGCCATCATCACCCGCTCAAACAACGGCGACAGGTGCTCGGTGTTGAAGACCTGAATGTCTTGCGCCTTCACGTCCTCCAGACCATCGACGATGGCGCGCTGGAGTTTCTGGATGTCTTTTTTGGCGGCGGATTCAGTGGTCATCGGGTGGTTTGGTAAAGCAGGTGTTTGGCAATATAGCGCGCAACGGCGTCGGGAACCAGATGGTCTACTCCCTCGCCCGCCGCGAGCCGGGCGCGAACCTCGGTCGCGCTGGCCTGCATCAGGGGCAGTTGCAGAGGCTGAAAAACAGCATGGGGCAGGTTTTTGAGGTCAAATCGACCCTCAGCCTTAGTGTTTTCTGCGCGTCTAGCTATTGAAATTATAGCTAATTGGGTGATCGCGGAAATCTCGTGCCAGCGGTCCAGCGAATGGGCCTGGTCTTCGCCCATCACCAGCAGCAATTGCGCGCCGGGCGCCGCACTGTGCAGCGCACGCAGCGTGTCGATGGTGTAGCTGGGGCCAGCGCGGCGGATTTCACAGTCGTCCACCACCACCTTGGGGTGGTTGGCAAAGGCCAGTTGGGCCATGGCGAGCCGGTGGGCGCTGTCGGTCAGCGGCCGTGGTTTGTGCCAGGCCTGACCGGTGGGCACCACGTGCAGCACGTCAAGCTGCAGTTGCACCACGGCCGCTTCGGCCAGGGCCAGGTGGGCATTGTGCGGAGGGTCGAACGCGCCACCAAACACGCCGATGCGGCGTTGCGGCGCGGCGCCGCTCAGACCCATTCGCGCCGCACCAGAAAGTCGCTGTACAGCGCCGCCTCGGCCGAATCAGGTTCGGGCTGGTGGGCATAGGACCAACTCGCCAGCGGCGGCATGGACATCAAAATCGACTCGGTGCGCCCGCCCGATTGCAGGCCAAAGTGCGTGCCCCGGTCCCAGACCAGGTTGAATTCGACATAACGGCCACGCCGGTAGAGCTGGAAGGCGCGTTCGCGTTCGCCGTAAGGCGTGTCTTTGCGGCGCGCCACAATGGGCAGGTAGGCGCTGGTTAAAGCAGAGCCCACGGCCTGCATCATGTCGCGGCTGCGCTCGAAGCCGAGCTCAGAGAAGTCGTCAAAAAACACGCCACCCACGCCGCGCGGTTCGTTGCGGTGCTTCAGGAAGAAGTACTCGTCGCACCAGGTCTTGAAGCGTGGGTATTTGTCGTCGCCGAACGGGGCCAGCGTCTGCTGGCAGGTGCGGTGGAAATGCACCGCGTCTTCTTCAAAGCCGTAGTACGGCGTCAGGTCCATGCCACCACCGAACCAGCACACCGGCGTGCCGCCCTCTGGCGTGGCCGCGAGCATGCGCACGTTCATGTGCACCGTGGGCACATAGGGGTTGCGCGGGTGGAACACCAGCGACACGCCCATGGCCTCGAACGGCGCGCCGCTCAGTTCGGGCCGGTGCTGGGTGGCCGAGGGCGGCAGGCGCGGGCCAGTGACGTGCGAGAAACCGCAGCCAGCCCGCTCAAAAACCGCCCCGCCCTCCAGAATCATGGTGATGCCATTGCCCTGCAACATTTCGCCAGGGGGTTTTTCCCAGGCATCTGCCACGAAGACGCCGCCATCCACCGCACTGACCTGTGAGGTGATGCTGTGCTGCAGGCCCAGCAAAAATTCGCGCACGCCCGACACCCCCGGTTCGGCGTTCATTTGATCGCGCGGTAACCGATGTCGCGCCGGTGCTGGGCGCCGTCGAAATGGATGGCCTGCGCCAGCTCGTTGGCCTGCTGTTGCGCCGCCTTGACAGACTCGGCCAGCACCGTCACACACAGCACACGCCCACCGGTGGTGACGGTGCTGCCGCCCTGGCGGGTGGTACCGGCATGGAACACCACCGCGTTGTCGGTGTTCGCGGGCAAGCCGGTGATCGCGTCGCCTTTGCGCGGGTTCAGCGGGTAGCCGTGTGCGGCCATCACAATGCCCAGCGCCACGTGGCGGTCCCAGTGGAGTTCAATGTCGTCAATGCGGCCATGCGGGCCCGTTTCTGTGGCAGCCCACAACACGTCATACAGGTCGGACTTGAGCCGCATCATGATGGGCTGGGTCTCCGGGTCGCCCATGCGGCAGTTGAACTCCAGCGTCTTGGGTTTGCCCTGCGCATCGATCATCAGGCCGGCGTACAGGAAGCCCGAGTAGGGAATGCCGTCTTTTTCCATGCCCTTGATGGTCGGCAGAATGATCTCGCGCATGGTGCGGGCGTGCACCTCCGGCGTGACCACTGGGGCCGGCGAGTACGCCCCCATGCCGCCGGTGTTGGGCCCCTGGTCGGCGTCGAGCAGGCGTTTGTGGTCCTGGCTGGTGGCCAATGGCAGCACGTTTTTTCCGTCGCACAGCACGATGAAGCTGGCCTCTTCGCCCTGCAAGAACTCCTCGATCACCACCCGCGCGCCACCGTCGTTGTGCTGCACGCCCAGGGTGTTGTCCACCAGCATGAAGTCAATCGCTTCGTGGGCCTCGGCCAGCGTCATGGCCACCACGACGCCTTTGCCAGCGGCCAGACCGTCGGCCTTGACGACAATGGGCGCGCCCATTTTGTCGACATAGGCGTGTGCCGCCACCGGGTCAGAGAAGGTGTCGTACTCGGCAGTGGGAATGCCGTGGCGTTTCATGAAGGCTTTGGAAAACGCCTTGGAGCTTTCCAGCTGGGCGGCGGCCTTGGTCGGACCAAAAATCCGCAACCCATGGGCACGGAACTCGTCCACGATGCCCGCCGCCAGTGGCTGCTCGGGCCCCACCACTGTGAGGGCGATTTTGTTGTCTTGCGCCCAGACCCGCAGCGCTTTCACGTCGGTGATCGCCAGGTTCTCCAACTGCTCGTCCACTGCCGTGCCGCCGTTGCCCGGCGCCACATAAACGGCTTGTACCTTGGGCGACTGGCTCAACTTCCATGCCAATGCATGTTCACGGCCACCACCGCCCACCACCAAAACTTTCATACCGGCCTTCTTCTTCGTTGCTTATTCGTTGATTTCTGCATTGTGGAAAACGTTTTGCACGTCGTCCAGTTCTTCCAGCGCGTCCAGAATTTTCTGCATTCTGGCCGCTTCGTCGCCTTCCAGGGCAATGGTGTTCTCGGCACGCATCGTCACTTCGGCGATTTCGGGCGCCAGGCCTGCCGCCTGCAAGGCATTTTTCACCGCCTCGAAATCGGCCACCGAGGTCAGCACCTCGATGGCGCCATCGTCGTCGGTGATCACGTCGTCGGCACCGGCTTCCAGCGCCACTTCCATCACCTTGTCTTCATCGGTCCCCGGCGCAAACACCAGCTGGCCGCAGTGCTTGAACTGGAACGCCACCGAGCCATTGGTACCCATGTTGCCACCGTGCTTGTTGAACGCATGGCGCACCTCGGCCACGGTGCGCACGTGGTTGTCGGTCATGGTGTCCACCACAATGGCCGCACCGCCGATGCCGTAGCCTTCGTAGCGGATTTCTTCGTAATGCACGCCCTCGGCGTTGCCGGTGGCCTTGTCGATGTTGTATTTGACGCGGTCGGCCGGCATGTTGGCCGCCTTGGCCTTGTCCACCGCCAGGCGCAGGCGCGGGTTGGCGCTCAGGTCACCGCCGCCCGCGCGGGCGGCCACCGTGATCTCACGGATGATGCGCGTCCAGATCTTGCCGCGCTTCTCGTCCTGGCGACCTTTTCGGTGCTGAATATTCGCCCATTTGCTGTGTCCGGCCACGAAAGATCCTTGATGCTGATTTAATCTGTTGCACCGATTTTACTTTTCACTTCCCACCCCCGAAGGAAGCACCCATGACCGAGCCGCTGTTGATCGCCCGAAACGCCGAAACCGAATGCCATCTGCTGCCCGGCCTGGCCAACCGCCATGGCCTGATCACCGGCGCCACCGGTACCGGCAAGACGGTGACGCTGCAGACCCTGGCCGAGAACTTTTCCAAGATCGGCG
>JAZKIY010000005.1:45702-63158 GCA_040384665.1 Pseudomonadota bacterium | reverse complement strand
TGGTTCCGGCTGGAGTGGATGGAGCACACGCCGCCGTTCTACAGCTCGGTGGACGTGCGCAACGCCGGCTTCAAGCTGGCGCCGGTGGACACCAACCTCTACCCCGGCGGCTGGAACAACCTGACAGCCGAGATGCTGCCACTGGCGGTGCAGGCGGCGATGGCGGCGATCGAGAAGATCTGCCCGGAAGCACGCAACCTGCTGATGATTCCGGAGAACCACACCCGCAACACCTTCTACCTGAGCAATGTGGTGCAGCTGCAGCGCATCTTCCACATGGCCGGCCTGAACGTGCGCATTGGCTCCATCAGCCCGGAGATCAAGGAGCCGACGGTCATCAATCTGCCCAATGGCGAAAGCATCACGCTGGAGCCGGTGATCCGCAGCAAGCGCCGGCTGGGCCTGAAGAACTTCGACCCCTGCACGATTCTGCTCAACAACGACCTGAGCGCCGGCATCCCCGGCATTCTGGAAGACATCCACGAGCAGTATTTGCTGCCGCCGCTGCACGCCGGCTGGAGCGTGCGCCGCAAGAGCAACCACTTCAAGAGCTACGAGGAAGTGTCCAAGCGCTTCGGCAAGCTGCTGGGCGTCGACCCGTGGCTCATCAACCCGATGTTCAACCAGTGCGGCGAGGTGAACTTCGCCGAGGGCACCGGCATGGACTGCCTGACCAGCAACGTGGACGCGCTGCTGGGCAAGATCCGGCGCAAATACAAGGAATACGGCATCAACGAGAAGCCGTTTGTGGTGGTCAAGGCCGACAACGGCACCTACGGCATGGGCATCATGACCGTGCGCGACGTCAAAGACCTCGAAGTGCTCAACCGCAAGAGCAAAAACAAGATGTCGGTCATCAAGGACGGGCAGGCGGTGAACCAGGTCATCATCCAGGAAGGCGTGCTGACCAACGAACGCATGAACGACGCGGTGGCCGAGCCGGTGGTCTACATGATGGACCGCTACGTGGTCGGCGGTTTCTACCGCATCCACGCCGAACGCGGTGTGGACGAGAACCTCAATGCCCCCGGCGCCAGCTTTGTACCGCTGGCCTTTGCCCAGTCCACCCATTTGCCGCAGCCCGGCATCAAGCCCGGCGCCAGCGCACCGAACCGCTTTTACATGTACGGCGTGATCGGCCGCCTGGCCATGCTCGCCGCCAGCTACGAAATGGAAGCCACCGACCCCGACGCCGAGGTCTACGACTGAGCCTTTCAGTCGGCTGACGCAGCGGGGTGCAGTTGTTGCGTCGCAACAATGCCGCCCGAATCCCCACTCTAGGCCAAGCTCCCTGCACAGAGGCGGGGAGGCTGGCGCAGAATAGCGGTCCCATGACAACAATGTCCCGGCCCGGAGTGGTCGGGGCGGTTTCTGTGTCCGCATCCAAATCCTCTCTTGCCGCGCTCACCCTGGGCGCCCTCGGCGTTGTTTACGGCGACATTGGCACCAGCGTCCTGTATGCCCTCAAGGTGGTGTTCACCGAAGGTGGCATCCCGCTGACCCCCGACAACATCTACGGCATCCTGTCGCTGGTGTTCTGGCTGGTCACGGTGGTCGTGTCGCTCAAGTACGTCACGCTGATCCTGCGGGCCGACAACAAGGGCGAGGGCGGGCTGATCGCCATGCTGGCGCTGGCCTCCAACGCGGTGAGCGACCGGCCCCGGCTGCGGCGGGTGGTGTTGTTCATCGGCATCTGCGGCACGGCGATTTTTTATGGCGACGGTGTCATCACCCCGGCGATTTCGGTGCTGTCGGCGGTGGAGGGGCTGGAACTGATCTCGCCGGCGCTGAAGCGCTATGTCATGCCGCTGTCGCTGGTCATCATCTTCTGCCTGTTCTGGGTGCAAAAGAAGGGCACAACCGGCATTGGCAAGTTTTTTGGGCCCATCTGTGCGGTGTGGTTTGTGGTGATTGGCGTGCTGGGCGTGCCGCACATCCTGGCCCACCCCGAGGTGCTGGGCGCGCTGAGCCCGCACCACGCGTTGCGCTTCATCCTGCAGCAACCGGGCACCACCTTTGTGCTGCTCGGTGCGCTGGTGCTGTGTGTCACCGGCGTGGAAGCCCTGTACGCCGACATGGGGCACTTTGGCAAGCAACCCATTCGCCTGGCCTGGTTCACCCTGGTGATGCCGGCGCTGCTGCTCAATTACTTTGGCCAGGGCGCGATGCTGCTCTACACGCCCGAACACGTCAGCAACCCGTTTTATTTGATGGCGCCCGACTGGGCGCTGATCCCGCTGGTGATCCTGGCCACCGCGGCCACCGTGATCGCGTCGCAGGCGTTGCTGTCGGCGGCGTTCTCTGTGACCAAACAGGCGATCCAGCTCGGCTATTTCCCGCGCATGGTGATCCGCCACACCTCGGTGCGCGAGACCGGGCAAATCTACATCCCGGCGGTGAACTGGTCGCTGTTTGTGGCCATCGTGGTGGCGGTGGCGCTGTTCAAGACCTCGTCCAACCTGGCCTCGGCCTATGGCATTGCGGTCACGACCGACATGCTGATCACCACCGTGCTGACTTTCTTCGTGATCCGCTACGCGTGGAAGCTGCCGTTGCTGCTGTGCATCGCCGCCACCGGCATATTTTTTGTGATTGACCTGATGCTGTTCGCCTCGAACACGCTGAAGTTCTTCCACGGGGGCTGGTTCCCGGTGCTGATCGGTGTGGCGATGTTCACCGTGATGATGACCTGGAAAGAAGGCCGCAAGCTGTTGAACGAAAAGGTGCGGGCCGATGCGCTGGACCTGCCGAGTTTTCTGGAGGCGGTGTTCATCAGCCCGCCGGTGCGGGTCGAAGGCACGGCCGTGTTCCTGACCAGCGACCCCGGCACCGTGCCCAACGCGCTGCTGCACAACCTCAAACACAACAAGGTGCTGCACGAGCACAACCTGTTCGTCACGGTGAAAAGCCACGAGGTGCCATGGATCGGGCTGGACAAGCGGCTGGAGATCGAGTCGTTGGGGCACGACTGCTGGCAGGTCAGCATCCACTACGGTTTCAAGAACGACCCCGACGTGCCCCGCGCACTGGAGCAGATCCGCGGGCGTGGCTGCGAGTTCGAGCCGATGAGCACCAGCTACTTCCTGTCGCGCGACCTGGTGGTGCCCAGCATCGGGCGCGGCATGATGATGTGGCGCGAAAAACTCTTTGCGCAAATGCACCACAACGCCAGCGGCGCGGCCGACTTCCTGAACCTCCCCAACAACGCGGTGGTGGAACTGGGCTCGAAGATCGAAATCTGAGCATCACCCCGACGGCAGCGCGCCGGCGGCTTCTTGGCGACAATCGCGGCATGAACCTGCTTTTCATTGCCGACCCGCTCGACACCTTCGCCATCTACAAAGACACCACCTTTGCGATGATGCGCACGCTGCAGGCGCGCAGTCACCGCATCGCGGTGTGCGAGCCCAAAGACATCCTGTGGCAGCGCGGTGGCCGCGTCACCGCCCGCGTGCGCGACATCACCCTCACCGGCGACCCGGTGGCCTGGTACACCGCCGAACAAGCACCGTCCGAAAAACGCCCGCAGGCCCTGGCCGACTTCGGTGCGGTGCTGATGCGCAAAGACCCGCCGTTTGATTCCGAGTACTTCTACGCCACCCACCTGCTGGAGCAGGCCGAGCGCGAAGGGGCCCGAGTGTTCAACAAGCCGCGCGCGCTGCGCGACCACCCGGAAAAGCTCGCGATCCTGGAGTTTCCCGAACTGATTGGCCCGACGCTGGTGACCCGCGACGCCGACGACATCAAGCGCTTCCATGCCGAGCACCGGGACATCATTTTGAAACCACTGGACGGCATGGGGGGCATGGGCATCTTCCGCGTCAAGGCCGACGCGTTGAACCTGGGCAGCATCATTGAAACGCTGAACCGCGGCGGTGCGCAAACGGTGATGGTGCAGAAATTCCTGCCAGAAATCGCCCTGGGCGACAAGCGCGTGCTGGTGATCGGCGGCCAGGCGGTGCCGTTTTGCCTGGCCCGCATCCCGCAGGGCACCGAGGTGCGTGGCAACCTGGCGGCGGGCGGCAAGGGGGTGGCCCAGCCATTGAGCGCGCGCGACCAGCAGATTGTGGACATTCTGGGGCCCGTGCTGCGCCAGCGCGGACTGCTGCTGGCCGGGGTGGATGTGATTGGCGACTGCGTGACCGAAATCAACGTCACCAGCCCGACCTGCTTCCAGGAAATCTTTGACCAGACCGGCTGCGATGTGGCCGCGCTCTTCGCCGACGCGCTCGAAGCGGCGGTGGCAGACGCCTGACCGGTGTTTTGCGCCAATTTTCAAGACAAATTGGCCCTGAGCCCCAGTGAATTCTTGCGGTGAAGCTATGAATTCAGGAGCGGTTGACCGTCCACAAACACCTGCATCCCGCCCGGTGCCAGGCGCACCCAGGCCTCGTTGGTGGTCAGCGGGGTGGTCACCACCACCGCCACCCGGTCGCTCGGCTGGGTGTGCTGGGCAAAGTCCACGCTGACGTCGTCGTCACGCAGGGTGGCGTGGGCGAACGGGTGCTGGCGCACCACGTAGTGCAGGTCGGTGCTGGCATGCGCCCACAGCGCCTGGCCGTTGCCCAGCAGGGCGTTGAAGGTGCCGTGCGCGGCGATTCGGGGCAGCAACTCGCGCAGCGTCAGCGTCAGCTCGGCCACGCTGGGCATGTCGGCGTGCGACTTGGCCATTTCCTGCAGCAGCCAGCAAAAGGCGCGTTCGCTGTCGGTGCTGCCCACCGGGTGGAAGCTGCCGTGCAGCCGGGGGTGGAAGTCTTTCAGATCGCCGTTGTGGGCAAACACCCAGTAGCGGCCCCACAGCTCGCGCACAAACGGGTGGCAGTTCTGCAACGCCACCGCGCCCTGCGTGGCCTTGCGGATGTGGGCAATGACGTTGCGGCTGCGGATCGGGTAGCGGCGGATCAGCTCGGCCACCGGGGAGTCGGCGGCGGGCTGGTGGTCGACAAAGTGCCGCAGGCCTTTGTCGCTGCCGGGTTCCGGGCCGCCTTCAAAAAACGCAATGCCCCAGCCGTCGGCGTGGTGGTCGGTGCGGCCGCCGCGCTGCGCAAAACCGGTGAAGCTGAAGGTCACGTCGGTCGGCGTGTTGCAGTTCATGCCGAGCAGTTGGCACATGCTGTTACCCGACTTTCTGCGGCACTTCGCGCAACTGCCAGGCCGCCACCAAGGCCACCGCGCACAGCCCGGCCAGCATCCCAAACGATTCGTTGAATGCCAGCAGCCGCGCCGGGCTGGTGGCGGCGTTGGTGAGGCTGTCGCCGTGCACCGCCAGCCGCCATTCCAGCACGATGCCGCACAGGCTGACACCGGCCGCGCCGCCCAGCATGCGCACAAAATTGATCGCGCTGGCGCCCTGCGGGATCAGGTTCTTGTCGATGCCACGCATCGCGCCAAGGTTGAGCGACGGCAAAATGAAGCCCAGCCCGATGCGGCCCAGAATCGCCCAGGCCACCAGCACCCACAGCGCCGTGCCCAAGCCCACGGTGACCATCAGGCCAAACGACACGGCCAGCAGCGCCAGGCCAATGCTGACCAGCAAATAGGTGGGTTGGCGGTCGGCCAGTCGGCCCACGCCGGCAATCGTCAGCGCCAGCACCACGCCCGCCGGCAGCAGCAGCGTGCCCACGTGCGAGGGCGACAGCCCCAGGCCCAGCTGCAGGTACACCGGCAGCAAGTAGGTGGAGCCGAACAGCGCCGTGCCGTAAATGAAAGCCACGATGCTGCCCATGGCGAACTGCCGGTAGCCGAACAGCGCCAGGTTCATCAGCGGTTCCTTGCCCGCCGCCGCCACCCGGCGTTGCCACCAGATGAAAGCCACCAGCGCCGCCACCGCGCCGCCCAGCAGCAGGCCAGCCTGGGTGGCCGAGCCACCGTGCAGCGCCACCAGCCCGTTCAGCAGGCACAGCGTGCCGGCACTGCCGAGCAGCAGGCCGCGCCAGTCGAGCGCCGCACCGGCCCGGTTGGCGGCCACACCGCCAGGGGCCGACACTGGCACATAGGTGCGCGCCAGCCAGAGCGACGCCACGCAAAACGGCACCACCATGAAGAAGATCGAGCGCCAGCCAAACACATCCACCAGCACGCCGCCAATGCTGGGGCCCAGCGCCGGCGCCAGCACCACACCCATGCCAAAAATGCCGCTGGCGCGGCCCTGCTCGTGCGGCTCAAAGGCGCGCAGGATGATGATGGCGGGGATTGGCTGCACCACACCGGCCGCCAGCCCCTCGGCCACCCGGGCCAGCAGCACCAGGTCGTAGTGGTTGGAAAAACCGCCCACCAGCCCGCCCACCAGCAGCAGCCACATGGCCACCGAGTAGGTCTGGCGGTAGCCGTAGCGCGCCAGCAGCCACGGCGTGGTCAGCATCGACACCGTCATCGCCACCATGAAGCCGGAGCTGACCCACTGCGCGCGCTCTTGCCCAATGGTGAAAAAGTGGCTCATGTCCGGGATCGCCACGTTGACGATGGTGGACGACATGATCGACGCCATCGTGCCGACCATCACCGACAGCAGCAACAGCCAGCGGTAGCGCGGGCCGTAGCGTTCGCGCAGCGTGGCGATCGAGTCGGTGGGTGGGGTGGGGGTGGCCATGTCAGCGCATCAGGTCAGTGGGGGATTGTGCCCGGCCTTGGGCCAGCACGTTGGCAGCGGCGGGTGCAAAATCGTTGGGCGCCCCGTCGGCGCAGCAGGAGACACCGTGGCCTTCACCGATCTCGGCATGGACAACCAGTGGTTGCCCTTCACGCCCAACCGCAGCTTCCAGAACGACCCGCGCATTTTTGTCGCCGCCGACGGCATGCACTTCACCACCCACGACGGCCGCCAGGTGCTGGACGCCATCTCCAGCCTGTGGTGCGTGAGCGCCGGCCACAACCGCCGGCCTATTGTTGATGCCATCAAGGCCCAGCTCGACACGCTGGACTACGCCACCGCTTTCCACGCCAGCAACGACCGGGCCTTCAAGGCCGCAGAGATGATCGCCGCCCTGGCGCCCGGTGACCTGAACAAGGTGCTGTTCTGCAACTCCGGCTCCGAGGCGGCCGACACGTCCTTGAAAGTGGCGCTGGCCTACCACCGGGCGCGCGGGGAAGGCCACCGCAACGTCTTCATTGGCCGCGAGCGTGCCTACCATGGGGTGGGTTTTGGCGGCATGAGCGTGGGCGGCATTCCCGCCAACCGCAAGGCGTTTGGCAGCAGCCTGCTGCCGCGGGTGGACCACCTGCGCTTCATCCACGACCCGGTGCACCACGCGTTCATCCACAACGAGGAGCCCGTCTGGACCGAAGACCTGCTGCTGGAACTGGAGAACCGCCTGCTGCCCCTGCACGACCCCAGCAACGTGGCGGCCATCATCGTGGAGCCGGTGGCGGGCAGTGCGGGCTGGTACATCCCGCCCAAAGGTTACTTGAAGCGTTTGCGCGACATCTGCGACAACCACGGCATTTTGCTGATTTTTGACGAGGTGATCACGGGTTTTGGCCGCTTGGGGACGCCGTTCGCGGCGGACTTCTATGGCGTGGTGCCCGACATGCTGAACTTTGCCAAAGGGGTGACCAACGGCGTCATTCCACTCGGCGGTGTGGTCTGCCGCGACCACCTCTACAACACCGTGATGGCCGCGCACCGCGACGCGCCTGAACACGCGATCGAGTTTTTCCACGGCTACACCTACTCCGGCCACCCGGTGGCCTGCGCGGCCGCGATTGCCACGCTGAACCTGTACGCGCAAGACGACCTGTTTGCCCGCGCCGGTGCCATGGGCCGCGTCCTGGGCGATGCGGTGCACGGCACCTTGAAGGGCCTGCCCACGGTGAATGGCCTCCGCAGCTTTGGCCTGGCGGCGGCGGTCGAGCTGGCCCCGGTGCCCGGTTTGCCGGGCAAGCGCGCTTACGACGTGTTCATGACCTGCTTCCACCACGGCGTGTTGGTGCGCCCGGCGGGCGACAACGTGGTGGTGTGTCCGCCTTTTATCGTGGAGAAAAGCCAGATCGACCAGATGGTCACCACGCTGGCGGCGGCGATCCGGCAGCACGCCTGAGTGTTACTTCGCTGGGGGCTTGAACCGCTCGCGCAGCTCGGCGCAGTGGTCCTTGGGGGGCAGCGGCGGGGTGAGCCACCAGGCGTCAAAACGGGCGCTGTCGGCGTCCACGGACACGGTGTCTGCGGCCAGCAGGCGCACCGTTTTCACCGCCAGCGTGGCCGGCAGGTGCTGTGGGATGCCCAGCGTGCGGTCCACATGGCCGCTGCCGGCCAGCACCAGCACGGTTTTGCCGGGTTGCGCAGCGGCGGCTGTGGCGTCGGCCATGGCCCGGTCGCGCGCCACCTGGATGCGGGCCATCGCCGGCAACTGGCTGGTGGGCAACAGGCCGCAGTGGCCATCGGCGATGAGTTGCTGTTGGTTGGCCCATGCGGGGGCGCTCAGGCGCGTGTCGAGCGTGGGGTCTTGCATCGCACCGCGTGAGCCGGCGCGGGGCAGGTTGGCGCCGAGCACCGGCACCCCGGCGTGCACGGCGGCCATCACCACCGGCCCGTAGGTGGGCCAAGGCCAGCCAGAGGTGTCCCAGCGCAGCGCACCGCGCACGGTGGTCTCGGACGCATTGGGGGCCAAGGTGGCGGTGCTGCCGCCGGTGTCGGCCATTTCCAACACCAGCGCGGCGAGTTGGCCGCGTGCCGCCAGCTGGGTCACGGTGTCGCGCTGCAGTTGCTGGTGTTCGGGCGCGTCGTGCTGTTCACCCAGCAGCAGCACGTCGGCGGGCAGCACGGCGTCGAGCTGATTGGCTTGCAGGCGGGTGGGGCTGGGTGGCGGTGCGGCACAGCCCAGCAGGGCCGCCAGCAGCGCGAAGGAGAGGCAAACGGGGAGGGGAAGGGTGAAGGAAAAGGGTGGCCGCATGGCCCGATGCTACGGGCTTGGCCAAATCCGCGTGCCCAGCGTGGCCGGGCACGGGAACCTCTGTCAGTGCATCACGACCGGGTTCTGGGCCAGGCCGGTGTAGCGTTCCAGCGCGTCTTCCACCTCTTCGGCGGTGGGCATGCTGGTTTGCCAGGCGCTGATCTGCTGCTGGAACAGTTCGGCCCATGAGCCGTCGAGGTAGACCTCTTTGCCCGAGCGTTTGTCGACGATTTCGAACCCATGGCGGGCCAGCTCGGGGTGCAGCGGCGCGGGCAGGGTGTCGTCACCGGCGTCGGGCTGGATGTGCACCACGGCGAACGAGTCGGAGTCGTAAAGCATCTGCATGTTGTCAATGGTATCCATGGTGCGCGTCTCCGGCGAAGTTTGGTGAGTAATCAAAAAGGTTTTGCAGGGGAACCGTGGTTTTTTTCACGGTGTTTCGCTGCTCTCCCATGATTGATCGACCAAATTCCCGCCGACTTGAGACAATTTTATGCGTACAGGTAAAAAACCCAGTTTTTCGGCAAACCAAAGTTCTATCTGCTGGTCGTAAGCATGTCGGGGCTTGCGGACGAGTTTCAAGGCGCGCACCTCGCCGCCCGGTAGGCCTAAGGTTTCTTCGCCCACCACCACAAACTGCCAGACCTCGGCGTCCTTGGCGCCCGCGGTCTGGATGGCCAGCGCGCGGCCGGCCGTGAAGCGGCCCGAGTTGCCCGCCAGCAGGCTGCTGATCTGCAGCACCACGCTCAGCCGGTCTTGCGCGCCAGGCAGCAGCGCCGCTTGCGGCGTGTTGGCGCTGAAGACGATCTGCCCCTTGTCGCGCACAAAATGCGCCGCCTGCTCGCTGCGCGCCTTGTCGGCAAACCGCGTGGGGGCCAGGCCGTGGGCGGTGAGCCGGCCACTGCTGGTCTGGGAGCGGTTGCCGAGCAGGAAGTTGCCCACCACCAGCTGCGCCTCGTAGGCCGCCGGGTCGCCGCCCGCGCCGGGCTGCCACAGCAAATGCCCTTTGCCGCTGAAACCAAAGCCCTTGGCCTTGCCTTCAATTTTGTAATTCAGCCGCACCGCGCCCGGCACCTTGACCTTGGCGTTGGCCAGCGCCGCCACCTGCGCCATCAGTTCGGGGGAGACGGTGGCCTCGCCTGAACTGGCGTCGTCGGGGGAGTCGGTCACAGGCGGGGCGGGGGCCCTGTCTGCCGCCGAGGTACTGACCATGCGCATGGCTGGCGCATCCAGCGGCGGCTGGGGTTGCGGGCCTGCTTGTGCTTCTGAATTTGTAGCTAAATCGCCAGGTTTCACCAAGGCTGGAGGTGGATTTGGCTTCAAAACCGGCGCCGCAGCCGCCGCCACTGCTTTGGGGGGCGTTTTCAAGGGTGTTGGTGGTGCCGCAGGCGCCAGTGCCGTGCTCACGCGCCAACTGGCCACGGCCGCGCTGGAGGGCGCGATGGGCAGTGGGCGTGGCGGTGCGGCGTACAACAGCCACAGGTGCACCGCCAGCACCCCGGCCACCAGCACGGCCATGGTGCGGAGGGGTACAGGTGAACGGGACAGGTCAAACATCCCCAAACCATACGCGATACCAAGCCGCTGCGCCGCTGCGTGACAATCTGTTGCATGAAACTCGCAACCCTGAACGACGGTTCCCGCGACGGCCAGCTGGTGGTGGTGTCGCGCGATCTGGCCACGGCCCACTACGCCACCGGCATTGCCAGCCGCCTGCAGCAGGCCCTGGACGACTGGAATTTCCTTGCGCCGCAGCTGCAAGACCTGTACGACACGCTGAATTTCGGCAAGGCGCGGCACGCGTTCGCGTTCGATCCGGCCAACTGCCTGGCCCCGCTGCCACGCGGCAGCGTGTGGGTCGGCGCGCTGCCCGCAGACGGCGCCGCGCCGCACTGGCACCAGGCCGGTGGCGACCACTTTGCCGGCCCGCGTGCGCCGTTGCCGCCATTCAACCCGGCCGACGGGGCGGATTTCAGCGCTGAGCTGGCCGCCATCACCGGCGACGTGCCGCGCGCCAGCCCGGCCGCGCAGGCGCTGGAGGGCGTGCGGCTGCTGGTGCTGGCCAACGCGGTCTGCCTGCGTGGCCCGCTGGCGGCGGGGGACGTGCTGTCGGCCCGGCCATTCACCGCCTTCAGCCCGGTGGCGGTGACGCCCGACGAACTGGGCGACGCCTGGCGCGGCGGGCGCATGCACCTGAACCTGCTGGTGCACCGCAACGACCGCCGCGTGGCCCAGGTGGACGCGGCCAGCGCGCCGCTGGGTTTTGGCGAGCTGCTGGCCCAGGCCTGCCGGCAGCGCCCGCTGCGTGCCGGCAGTGTGCTGGCCACCGGCCCGCTGGGTTTGGGCAGCGCGGCCGCCAAACGGGCCCTGGAGCAGGCCGAAGACGGCCAACCCACCACCGCTTGCTGGCAGCCGGGCGAGACGGTGCGCATCGAGGCCAAGGGCGCCGACGGCCAGAGCGTGTTTGGCACGGTGGTCAGCACACCCTGTGTCAATGCTGTGCAATAGGCTTTACCACGGTGTCAAAGATGCGCACCAGGGTCTAAACTGCGCGCCATGACGATATTTGCCTATTTCTTTCGCCACCGTGCACCGGTCTTGACCGGTGCGTTGGCCGCGCTGCTGGCGGGTGCCGCCGCCGCGCAAAGCGGCAGCACACTCAATGTGCTGATCAACCCCGGTGACCAAGGCGAGCAGTCGCGTTTTGCGGTCTACAGCGGCTGGCGGGCGGCGCTGGAAAAAGCGCTGAGCCGGGACAAGCCCACCCCGGCGACCATCACCATGTCCACCGACGCCACCGCCGACCTCGGCGTCACGCGCTCGCGCATCCCCGACATCTTCATTGCACCGGCGCACGTCATTGGCAGCGCGGTGCGTTACGGCTACACCCCGGTGGTAGGCCTCGACAAGCCGGTACAGGCGGTGCTGGCGGTGCTGAAAGACAGCCCCATCACCAGCCTGGCGCAGGCCAATGGCAAAAAACTGGGCCTGCCGCTGCAGGACAGCGTGGTGACCTACCTGGTGCGCGGCGAGGTCAACGCGGCCAACACCACCGTCAAGCGCCACTTCGGCAGCACCTACGAAACCCGTTACCAGGACGCACTGCTGCCCTGCCTGCACGTGCGCCGTTGCGACGTGGTGGCGGTGGAGCGCGCCGTGTTCGACCGCTGGGTCGCTGCCGGGGAGCCGGTGCGCCTGGTGCTCGAATCCAAACCCGCACCCGCGCTGAGCGTGGCCATCAAGGACGGCGTCAAACCCGGTGCCGAGGCGTTGCGCAACGCGCTGAACGCGTCGGTCAGCGGTGGGTTGCCTGGTGCCGAAGGCAGCAAGCTGGCCACGCTGGACAGCGACAGCTTTGCCTACGTCTCCACCCTGGGCTACTTCACCCCGCGTGCTTTGCCTGGCGCCACGGTGATCGACGCGGCCAAGGTGGCGCAGATGGTGCAGGCCGGTGCGCGCTACATCGACACCCGCACCGAAGCCGAATTCAAGGCCGGCCACGTGCCCGGCGCCACGCTGGTGCCCTATGTGGAAAAAAGCGCCAAAGACGCCGACTTCAACCCCGCGCTCGACACCTTTGCCACCGCCCAGCTCGGCCCCGACCGCAACGCAGAACTGATCTTTGCCTGCAACGGCGCCGAATGCTGGAAAAGCTTCAAGGCCAGCCAGGCCGCCATGAAGGCCGGCTACACCAAGGTCTACTGGTTCCGCGGCGGCCTGCCCGAGTGGCGCAGCGCGGGCTTGAAGATCAATACCGGCGCGGCCGGCTGAGCCAGGCCAAGCAGGTCAGCCAGCGCAGACCGGATTCACCGCCGGGCCGCCCCAAGGTGATTCGCGGCCCCTCGGGCAGCGAATCACACGCAGTGGGGAGCGTGGGGGCCTATTTTTCAAACGCTTTGCGCGACCCGTCCTCAAACACGGCGTCGTCGCGCAGCAGCTGGCCGTTGTCGTCCCACTCGCGGGTGCGGGCCAATTTGCCGCGTTCGTTGTAAGTCTGCTCACTGACGACCTTGCCCTGCGCGTTCATCGTGCGGTGGGTGCCCGTGGCCTGTTGCCTGCCGCGCGGGTCCACCCGGTAGGTGGATTCGCTGCGCAGCGCGCCGGTGTCGTCGTGGCCGGTGGTGGTGAGCAGGCGGGCTTCTGGCGGGCCACTGTAGCGGCTCTGGCTGCGCAGCTGGCCGTTGAGGAAGTAGCGGCTTTCGCTTTGCAGCTCGCCGCTGTCGCTCCAGCGGCGGTCCTGGCTGAGCTGGCCGGACTCGGCAAATTCCTGGTCCACCACCACCACCGTGCCGCGCTCCACCACCAGGCGCTGGGTTTCGCGCCGTTTCACGCCCTCGCGCGAGAACTGCCGCTCGGTACGGCGGTTGTCCTTCAGCTCGCTGGACCGGGCAACGCTGCCGTTGTCGTGCAGCACCTCGTGCCGCACCCGCTGGCCGCGCTCAAAACGGGCGCGTGCGCTGGGGCGGCCATCGTCGCGGAAGTAGGTGAGGTCTGAGGGCTTGGCAAAGCCGCACAGGGTGGCGTCGTCTACCGTGGGACTGAGCACCGGGCGGTCGGCGCAGCGCAGGTCGCGCAACTGGCCGCTGGGTGTGAACTCGGCTTCTGCCACGTCACTGCGGCTGGCCGCCTCCCGCATGGCGGCCCGGCGCAGCTGGCCGTTGGGGTGGAAGCTGCGGTCCAGGCCCACGGTGTCACCGTTGTCGTAGGTGGCGTCGCGCAGCACCTGCCCTTCCGGGCCAAACTCGCGCCGCCGGCCCTGCTGGTTGCCTTTCTCGTTGACGCTGTGCTCCTGCTTCAGCCGACCTTGCTCGTAGTAGCGCACCAGGCCGACGAACTTGCCGTCGCGCAGCTCTTGTTCGCGCTGCATCTGGCCGGTGTCGCGGTCCTTGCAACGCATCATGCCGGTCAGGCCTTGTGTGGTGCTGCCGTTGGACGGGTTGACCGGTTTGCCATTGACCTCGCAGTCGGCCAGCACCAGCGCCGGGGCCAGCAACAGGCCGGCAAGACAGAGGGCGCGGTGGGGCAGGTGCGGCAACAGTTTGGCGGGCATGGGGCTCTCCAGAAAAGGGCAGGCGCAGGGCGCTGCGTATGATGCATTTTCGCCAAAAAAACCGGGGAATAGGTTCCATGTCTGACACCGCACCTGGCCGTTCCTGGGCTCGCCACTGGCGCTGGGTGAGTGTGTGTGCCTGGCTGGTGGCGGTGCTGCCCGCCTGGGCCGACACCTGCCCGCCGCCCGCACCCACCCTCAACCCCGCACAGCTGGCCCAACAAGCCCAGCAAGGCGCCACCAACCGAGGTCTGTTGTGGCGCATCGAACACGGTGGCCGCACCTCCTGGCTCTATGGCACCCTGCACGTGGCGCGGGTGGACTGGGTCGTGCCCGGCCCCGACGTGCTGCGCGCGCTGCGGGCCAGCGACGTGTTGGCGCTGGAACTCAACCCGCTGGACGCCGAATCCCTCAAGCCGCTGACCGAAGCCGGTGACCCGGCGCGCACGCGGCAGGTGCTCACGCCCGTACGCCGAGCCCGGCTGGCCGACGCACTGGCCCGCGCCTGCCTGCCGCCCAACGCGCTGGCCAGCCTGCGCCCGGCCATGCGCGCCGCGACATTGATTGCGTTGTCGGGCCGCGACCAGGGCCTGTACCCCGAGTTCGGCATCGATGGGGTTCTGGCCGTGTTGGCAAGCCAGGCCAAAAAGCCCGTGCGTGCACTGGAAACCGCCGCGCTGCAGTTGGCGCTGCTGGCCGGCCGCAACGCCGAAGAAGAAGCCGTGCTGTTCGACAGTTTCATGGACACACTGCAAGCGCCCCAAGGCGGCGCCGTGCTGGGCCGCCTGGCCCGCGCCTGGGCCGACGGCGACGAGGCCGCGCTGGCCAACTACCCCAGTTGGTGCGAATGTCTGGACACCGCAGCCGACCGCGCGCTGATGCAGGAAATGCTCGCCCGCAATGGCCTCATGGCCGACAAGATCGCCGCACTGCACCACAGCGGCCAGCGTGTGCTGGCGGCAGTAGGCGCGTTGCACCTGGTCGGCCCCGACGCGCTGCCCGAACTGTTGCGGGCGCGGGGGTTCAGTGTGCAGCGGGTGCCGACACGCAGCACGCCTTGATTGCTCCTGAATGAATAGCAAAGTTGCTAGTTTTCACTGGGGCTCATCGCCAAATTGGTTGAGCTTTCAGGTGTTTTCCTCGCAAAAAAATGCCGTAGACCGCCGTTTCGACCAAAAGCACGGCTGTTACTTGTCCCGTAATTGAATAGTTTTTGCTTAATCACACCTGATAATCGAAGTCAATATAACTATTCTTAGGGTTCCCCATGCCTGCTGCCGTTTATACCGATGTTCTACAGAAGTTTTATCTGGCGTACTTTGGGCGGCCTGCAGACCCTGAGGGGCTGAGCTCGGCGGGGGAGGCGTTGAACGCGTCAGGCGCACCCACGAGCACGCAGGCCCTGCTCAACGCATACGACAGCAATGCGACAGTCAAAGCGCTGATAGACGGGTTCGGCAACAGCGCTGAATCCCAGGCACTGTACGGTGGGGCCACCACAGCCGCCCGCGTCACCGCCATTTACAACAACGTGCTGAACCGAGGACCAGACGCAGGCGGTCTGGCCTACTGGACGGGCGAGATCGATTCAGGCCGGTTGAGCCTGGCCAAAGTCTCATTGGCCATCTTCGCCGCCGCCGAGAACGACATCGGAGGAGACGCCCTCACCGTAGCCAACCGCGTCACCGTTGCCAACTACTTCACCACCGCGCTCGACCAGCCCATCGAACTCAACGCCTACACAGGCGACGCCGCCGCCGCCTTCGTGCGCAACGCCCTGGCCACCGTCAACGCCAGCACCGACACCACCGCTTTCCAAAGCGTCGTCAACCAAGTCATCATCGACCTCATCGGCCCGTCCGGATCAGCCACCATCGGTGTGCCCAGCGCCAGCAGCGTCACCGAAGACCTCAACCCCAACGCCAGCGGTAACCTCATTGCCACAGGCACCATCCCCATCAGCGATCCCATCCCAGGCGAGGCGGCCTTCCAGGCCAGTGTGCAGAGTGCAGCCGGCAATCTCGGCAGCCTGATCCTGGCCGCCAACGGCAGCTACACCTACACAGTCGCCAACAGCGCCGTGCAATACCTGGGCGCAGGCCAGACCAAGGTCGACACCTACACCGTCACCAGCCTGGACGGCACCACCAAGCAGGTGAGCTTCACCGTCCAGGGCGTCAACGACACCGCCGTCATTGGCAGTCCCAGTACGGCAGAAGTCACCAAAGGCCTGGCCGTCACCGACGGCCAACTCATTGCCACCGGCCAAATCGGCATCGCCGATGTCGACCAGGGGGAGGCCCGCTTTGTTCCCGACGTTAGCCGCAACCTGGGACAACTGGAAGTAGCTGCCGACGGTCGCTACACCTACCGGCTGGCCAACAGTGCGTTGCAAAACCTCTATGAGGGCCAGACCCGTACAGACATCTTTACCCTTTTTGCCGTCGATGGCACCACCCAGCAAGTCGCCTTCACCATCAAAGGCGCCGGCACACCACCCCCTCCCGTCGTAGCCCCAACACCCGCCGTCATTGGCGCGCCAACAGTCACCACTGTCACGGAAGACGTGGCGGTAATCACCGGGAATCTGGTGGCCAACGGCACCATCCTGATTACAGACCCCAACTTCGCCCAAGCCGCCTTCCAGACGCCTGCAACGCCAGCCGCAGGCAACTTGGGGAACTTGCAACTGAGGGTGGGGGGTGAGTACGCTTACACCGTCGCCAACAGCGCCACCCAGTACTTGGGAGCAGGCGACAGCAAGATCGACACCTTCACGGTTACAGCCATTGATGGCACCACCAGAGAGGTGAGCTTCACCATCAACGGTACCAACGACATTGCCGTCATCGGTGAGCCGACAGTGAGCGGTGTCACCGAAGACCTGAATCCGGTCAGCGGAAACCTGAGTGCGATTGGCACCATCGCCATCACAGACACCGACCAGTTCCAGGCGGGCTTCAGCACCACCGTCGCGGCAGCGGCGGGTAACTTGGGCAGCCTGAGCATCAACGCCGCTGGGGACTACACCTACACGGTGGCCAACAGTGCCGTGCAGTACCTTGGAGCCGGTGACACCAAGACAGACACCTTCACCGTCACCAGCCTGGACGGCACCACCAAGGACGTCAACTTTGCCGTCAATGGCAACAACGACACCGCCGTCATTGGTGAGCCGACAGTGAGCGGTGTCACTGAAGATCTGAACCCGGTCAATGGGGACTTGAGTGCCAGCGGCACCATCGCCATCAGCGACGTTGACCAGAACCAGGCCGGTTTCCAGACCAGCGTTGCCGGAGCACAGGGCAACTTGGGCAGCCTGGCGCTGCAGACCGACGGCAACTACACCTACACAGTCGCCAACAGCGCCGTGCAGTACCTGGGCGCAGGCCAGACCAAGGTGGATAGCTTCACCATCAAGGCACTTGACGGTACTGCCAAGGATGTGGCCTTCACCATCATCGGCGCCAATGACACGCCGGTGCTCATCACCCCCACCGCCATTGCTTATACCGACA
>JAZKIY010000005.1:0-45602 GCA_040384665.1 Pseudomonadota bacterium | reverse complement strand
GTCTGAGCGACAGCAAGACGCTGGCGGTCAACCTGACGGGCGCCAATGACACGCCGGTGCTCATCACCCCCACCGCCATTGCTTATACCGACACGGCGGCCGACGACAGCTTCAACAACGCCACCGGCACCCTGAGCGGCAGCGACCGTGACGGCGACACCCTGACCTATGGGATCAGCGGCGTGACCGCCGTGGCAGGTGTTGCGACCAAGGTAGGCACCTACGGCACGCTGGCCGTGACGGTGGCCACCGGTGCGTACACCTACACCCCTAACGACGCGGCCATTGAAGCCCTGAAAGCCGGCGCCACCGACACCTTCACCGTCACCACCAGCGACGGCAGTCTGAGCGACAGCAAGACGCTGGCGGTCAACCTGACGGGCGCCAATGACACGCCCGACATCCGTGCGCAGGCCGGTGACGCCGCAGCGGTCTCGCTGGCAGAGACCGACGTCGGCTTGACGAGTCTCAACAACAAGCTGACGGTCACGGACGCGGATGTGACGGACACGATCAACTCGACCGTGACGCTGTTTTCGTTCACTGGCCCGAACGGAGGACTCACCAGTCAGCAGTTGTTGAGCTACTTTTCGGTGACACCGTTGACTGGTCTGGCGGCGAACCCGAGCGATGTGAACAACCTGACGTGGAACTTCGATTCCGGCAGTGAGGCTTTCAATTTTCTGAATTCCGGCCAGTCGCTGGTGCTGACTTATGCTGTCATGGTGAACGATGGAAACGGCGGCTCGGACACGCAGAACGTGACGGTCACCATCAATGGCACCGCCGACAACGCTGCACCGGTATATCTGGCAGGTAGTCTGACGGCCAGCGCCGTAGGCGCCATCAGCTTCCGAGTGAACGACGCTGACTCCGGCCAGATGCTGAGCCTGTCCACCGCCTTCACCCCCGCACCCGGCGTGGTGCAGCAGTCGCCCGGCATCAATTCGGACAGCGTTTTCACCCTGATGGCGACGGAGCAGTCGCAGGGGAATGCGATCATTTACGACGTCAGTGTGAATGACGGTAATAGTGGTAGCGCCGGAATTTTTGCACGGATCTTTCTGGGTGCAGTCTCACAGGATTTTCTTTCAAGTCCTGTTGGCGTTCCCCAGGTCATCTACGGTTTTGGTGGAGCCGACTCGCTCGCCAGCGGCGGCGGCAACGACTTTCTGTTTGGCGGCACTGGCGACGACACGCTGATCGGCAACGCTGGCGACGACTACATCGACGGCGGCGCCGACAACGACAGTCTCACCGGCGGCGACGGCGTGGACTTTTTCTACTCCGACGCCGGCACTGACTCCGTGGCCGATCTTGGTCGTGGCGGCGCCGACGCCCTGGTGGTGGGTGGCGGCACCGTCAACGCCGCCGTACATACCGCCTGGACCGCCGCCAACACCACGGCCAACTCGGGGGTGGTGAACATCACCACCCCCGGTCTGGCCGTGAACCTGTCCGCTGCCAACGGCCCTACCGGTTATAGCGTGACCAACACCGGCGCGGCAACCACGCTGGTGGGCTCGGCCTTCAACGACGTACTGACTGGTGCCGCGGGTAACGACACCCTGAACGGTGGTCTGGGCGGCGATAATCTGAACGGCGGCGCGGGCACCGACACCTACAGCCTGGGCGACAGCGACGCAGTCATGGACACCGTGACAGACAACGGCAACGCTGTCACTGTCAGCAGTGGTGCCATTGCCGGCTTTGATCTTGTGCAGCAGTTCCAGACCGCCACCGACGTGCTCAACTTCAACGGCGGCACCGGCAAGCAATTCGCCGGCACTTTCAACAGCACCAACCGCACCTTTACCGCTGGCACCGGCGCCAGCAACAACGACGCCATCGTCTTCAATGACGCCAACAACAATGGTTTGGTAGATGCCGGTGAGGCCGCCCTGGTCGTCACAGGTGTAGCCGCCCTCGGCGGGGCGGTGGACTTGAACGGTACGGCGGCGGGGCTGGGCTATCCGCTGGCAGTGGTTCCGGCCAACACCGCCCCGGTGTTCCAGGCCACCAGCCTGAACGCCACCGCCGCCGGCGTCATCACTTTCCGCGTGAACGATGCCAACATCGGCCAGACGCTGGGCCTGGTCAATAGCTACAACCCTGCACCCGTCGCGGTACAGCAGGCGCCTGGCACCAATTCCGACACGGTGTTCACGTTGACGGCGGCGCAGCAGGGGACATTGAATGAATATTTTGTTAGCGTCAGCGACAGCTTGGCCAGCACCGGCAATGTGGTTCGGATCATCCGTGGTCAGGCAGCCGGAACCGACACCTTGAACGACCCCGGCGGCACGATTCCGGTCGTCGCCTACGGCTTTGATGGCGGCGACAGTTTCACCACCGGCACCGGCAACGATTTTCTTTTTGGCGGCAATGGGAATGACACGTTGAACGGTGGGGGTGGCACAGACGTGTTCGACGGCGGCGCTGGCAACGATCGCTTTGATTACGTGTCGGCCGATTTCATCGCCGCTGAAACGGTGGATGGCGGAGCCGACACCGACACCCTGAACTTCACCAATGCGGCCGCAGTGGTTGATGCCGCGTTCACCAACAAAAGCAACCTCGAAGCCATTACGCTGGGCAACTTCACCAACAGCGTGACGCTGGGCTCCAATGCCGCAGCGGCGTTTGCCAACCTCACCGTGACCGGCGGCACCGGCGCCGACACCCTTAACGCTTCGGCCATTGGCGAGGCAGTCACACTGAACGGCGGCAGCGGCGATGACGTTCTCACTGGCGGCAGTGGCAACGACAGCCTGACTGGCGGAAGTGGCAATGACTCACTGGAAGGTGGCGCTGGTGCAGACACCATTTCAGTGGGCAGTAGCGGTGACGACAACACGCAGCAACGGGTGTTTTATCGCACCACGGCCGACGGCGGCGCATCGGGTGCCACCACCGGTTTTGACACAGTCAACCAGTTTGACGTTACTGGGAATGGCGACGTGATCGTCATCACCGGGGCTTTGCGCACGGCAGTGGACCGCAGTGGCAATGGTAATTTCTCGAATGTGATTACCAATGCCAGCAACAACAACGGCAACGACGCCATCAATGCAGGAACTGAACTGATCGTTTTTCAGGACAGTGGAACCAACATCACCAACTTTTCAAGCCTTTCGGCGATTGCAAGCGACCTTGATGATGAGTTGAATTTCACCGTCCTAAGCGGTGGGGAACGGATCTTGATTCTGTTCAACGTGTCGGACACTCAATCGGGTTTGCTGCTGTACACCGATTCGGGTGGAGATGACACCATCACCGCGGCAGACCTTCAGATCATTGGCATCTTCAACACCAACGGCGAACTTGGCAACGGCGACGTTGTGTTCGGTTGATTGCAAATAAAGCAATTGGATCCGGCTTCCAATTGCTTTCAGTTTGCTATTGTTTAAATAGCTTCACCACTAGGTTTCACTAGTGGCTTACGGTTGCTTCGGCTTAAAAATAGCGCTTGGGAAGCTGTTTTGTCCCCCAACGCTGCCACATGGTGGCTGCTTGCGCCTCAGCGCGCGCAGATCACCCATGGCTGGCGTGAGCTGATCACGGCGTCGCGGTCGATCGTGCGGGTGCTGGTGGTGCCCCAGGCGTCGGCGGTGCGGGGGCGGGTCTCGGTCACCAGGTCGGCGGTGGTGGTGCGCCAGAAGCTGTTCTGGTACACAAAGTTGATGTTCACCTTGTCGCGCTGTGACCGGTTGCTTGGGCCGGGCACGAGCTGTTTGGCCGCCTCTTGCGTGGCCGCCGTGTCAAACGACTCCATCAGCTCGATCTGGATGGTGGCGGTGTAGGGCGAGGCGGCGTCTTTTTGACGCACGTCGTAGTTCAGCTTGAACTCCGAGGCCACCTTGCGCTGCCAGGTGCCGCCTGTGGGCGGGGCAAACACGTCGCCCACGGGCTGCGTCTGGTAGCCGTTTTTGCAGGTGGCAAACACCGAGGCAAATTCCGCCACCGGGTTGGGTTGGGCCAGTGCGGCCCCGGTGGTGACAACAAACAGGGCAGCGGTGAGGTGTTTCATGGCGGTGTGGTGAGGGCTGTGTGGCGCCTGCCCGCAGCACCGGTTGGTGCAGGCAACGCCACCCTTGATTTATAGACGAAAAAGCCCTCACGCAGAGGGCTTTTCTGTGGCGGCACCGCAGCGCGGCACCGTCTGGCTCAGCCGCCCTTCTTGGCGCGCTTGCCGGGGTTCTTCTTGCTGCGCGTGGCGACACCACGTTCCAGGCTGATTTTCTGGCCGACGCCGCTGCGGGCAGGGCTGAAACCGGCGGGCACGGGCAGAGGTGGCGTGCGTTTGCGGTCAGCTTCGGTGACGATTTTGTTTCCCATGGCGATTTCCTGTTGGCTTAAAACTAAACCCGCTATTAGGCCACAGGTTGCCTGCGGGCCACATTTGCCCTGCCCTGCACTTGACGCCATGCGAGGTGCGCATTGTTCATAGGGCTGCATACAACCGACTTGCAGGCAGGGGAAGTCCGTGACTGAAACCGAGCTGGGAGGTGTGGAAGCGGTTGGGTATTGGCCCCCCAAGCGTGTCAGAGCGCGTTGTCAGGGGCTTGGCTTTTGGGTGGGTAGCGTCCGAAGCTTGGGTGCCCAGGCTGGATGCGTCGAGCGGTTCATGGAGCAGTTGTTGCGACAACTCCGCGACGGTATGGACGCCGTACTTGCGCATCAGTTTGCTTCGGTGAACCTCAACGGTACGGTGACTGATGCCAAGGCATTTGCCGATTTCTTTGGCGGTATGGCGTTTGCGAAGCAGCAAAGCCACATCGCGCTCGCGCGGGGTCAGATCGGAACAGTCCTGCGCCACCTGCGAGAGGTTGCTCATGCTGCAGATCAGCAGGCGATGTGCGTTGTCAAGACTCAGGTACTGCACGTTGACCTGACCCAATAAGGCGGGATCACCCACAGCAGCGTCGCAGCGACGCGCCAACAGATGGCCGTGGTACTCGCCAACATGGCATACCGCTTTCGTCATTGCCGAATAGAGCTCATCGAGCGCTCCATTGTTGTGAAACAGCACGCCAAAACGCGCACCGATCAGCGCGTCTGCAGCAATGCCGAACATGGTGCAGAGCGCACGGTTGGTTGCAACGATGGTCTGCTCACGCAAGATCAGCATGCCAACCGGCGCGCGCTCAAAAGCGACTCGGAAATCAACGCTGACCGGTGCACCGTCAATGAGTTGGCGTGGCCCGTTGTCTTCGGTGTTCATGGTCGATCTCCTGCTGGCCGGTTGGCGAAATGACCTCCCGGAGACTTGGAGTCTAGAAATGACCACCCTCGCGATCTATTCTGTTTTGGACGGAGCCTGTCCGAATTTGGCCGATTTCTTCATGGCATGGACCAGACCGACAAAAAAAAGCTCCCGCTGAGGGAGCTTGGGATCGGGTCGCATGGCCTGCGACCAGCGTCACGCTCAAAAAAGCAGAAACCCCGAGATGGGTTGCAGCACACCCAGTGTTGGGTTCGGCTGGTCTGGTGCCAGCAGTGATGACAGCGGTGTCAGAACACTGCCAGCGCTCAGCAGATCGTCGACGATGGCGGGAGGGAAGCCGCCCGGAAGGCCGACGCCGAGAAATGGCAGGCCGCTGGGGATCGAGATCAACCCCTCTGGGATGGCCAAACCGTTTGATGTTGCGAGGAAGTCTGTTGGAACCAAGTCCGCCACAGGGGCCAAAAAGGCCAAGGGGGGCTCAGTGTCAGACACACCTGGGATGTTGGATAAAAGGAATGCGTAGGAAGTCAACTCATTCAGCGCAGGCAACCCGCCTCCGCTTAACCCGCCCAGAGAAAAATTGTCGAGTAAAGATAACATGGTGTAGAACTCCAAAAAATTACGACACCGTATCTTAGTTTTTCAAGGTTTATTCCTGTTTGTTTTTAATTGCTTACGTATTCTGTGAATTTTCTGAGGTAGTAGAAAAGTTCTGAATCTGGATGCTTGCCATGGTTGGCTTGTACGTACGTATTTGAATCAAGGAAACCCCCAATAGCCAGATTTCACGAGGCATATTTGCACCATTTTGATGGATGCCACAGTCGGTTATTTGAATAACCTGATTTTCTAGGTGTTACTACCTAAGTATTTACTTAAGAAATTATTGAATCACGTGTTGCCACCCATTTCGATACATTAACTCGGGTATTAATTCATGCAATCGTGTATGGATTAAATCAATTATCGGAGGATGAGAATCATGGCGAACAATCGATTCAGGGTGGTGGCGTTGGTGCTGCCGGTGTTGGCGGCTTGCGGGGGTGGTGGCGATGACAGTTCGTTTTCCACAGAGAAGCCCAGTGTGATGGCGTTGCAGGCGCCGGCGGGCAGTGCAGCGCCTGAGACCGGTGGCGTCATGATGTCGGGTGGATCGGCAGTGACCGACGCCATGGTGAGCGCCGACGCGGGTGAAGTGAAGGTAGACGGCGGTGCCAAGGCCGGCATTGAGTCGCTGATCGGCGGGCTTCTGGGCGGTTTGGCCCCCGCGAATGGGAATTTCGGTCAGATCCTCGACCCTTCGGCTGCCAGCAACCCGGCGGTACCGAAGCCAGAGTCGTGCGCCGAGGGTGACAACCCTGAAAAGGGACAGCAAGGCCAAACCTCGGTGGCTGAGCGTTTTAACGGGGCCAACAAAAAAGCCCGCAACTGCAACCTTAAGCTGGTGGGGCAGTACCAGGGCGAGGGCACAACCTGGTACAGCACCGCCTACAAACACAGCGAGGGCCCCAACGCGGGGGTTGCTTGCAAATACTTCGGTACCGCATCGGCCGGCATCAACTTCAAGAAGTCACAGGGCGTGCAGGTGGTGGATGCCACCGACCCCCACAACCCCAAGCTCGCCACCAATCTGACCAGTCCGGCGTTCTACCGTGGAACCTGGGAGACCCTCAAGGTCAATGAAAAACGCAAACTCCTGGCTGGCGCTGGGGTGAACTTTGGTTATGACTCACTGGCATTCGATGTTTACGACATCAGCGAAGACTGCCGTAAACCCAAGCTGCTCAACAGCTTGCTGGGCAGTTCGCGCGTCAGCAAACCGTCCAATATTTTGGGTCACGAGGGCAACTGGGCGCCGGATGGCCTGACCTACTACACCACTGGCCTGTTCACAGGGTCGCTCAATGCCATCGACGTGAGTGATCCCAAGTCACCCAAGTCCATTTACTTTGGCACCTCGGTCATCAGCAACCATGGCTTCAACCTGAGCGATGACGGCAACCGCATGTACCTGTCCATGGCATTTCCGGCGGGAATCTTGATTCTGGATACCAGCGACATCCAGGCGCGCAAGCCCTTCCCGGTGATCAAGCAAGTGGGCAGCCTGTTCTGGAACGCTTTGGGTCTGGGGCAGCACACCATTCCGGTGTTCTACAACAACAAACCTTATCTGATCGCGGTAGACGAGCTGGCAGCCGAAGGCGTGCGCATCATTGACATCTCTGACGAGACCAAGCCCAAGACGGTGTCGCACATCCAGCTTGAGGCCATGTTGCCCAAAAATGCCAAGACCCGACGCCAGGAAATCAACGGAAATGGCTGGTTCGGTTACGAAGCGCACTATTGCCGGGCCGACAACAAGGTCAACCCGACCGCTTTGGCCTGTGGCTTCCTGCAGTCAGGCATTCGCGTGTTTGACATCCGCGAGCCAGCCAAGCCAAAGGAAATTGCCTACTTTGTGCCGCCGTCGCAGATGGATTTGCCGCGTGAAAAACTGGCCGGCTCCGAGCATGCCTGGGGCATCATCGGTGGCGCGCCAACCAACTTGTCGGAGGCGGGCAACAAGGACCTGTCCACCATCCTGCGCACAACCGCGATCCGCTCCAATTTGACGACTGACTTCTGTTCGTCGAGCGGTTTCTTCATGGGGCCGAACAAAAACACAGGGCGGCACCAGCTCTGGGTCACTTGCCAGGACAACGGCGCGTTGTTCCTGGAGTTCACCAACAACTCGTACCCGTTGGCTGGCAGCAGCCAGGGTTCGGGCGAATAAACATCACCAGAGAGCTTGCATGTTGGCAATGCGAATCCGTCCGGCCCTGTGCGTCGGAGTGGTGCTGGTGATCGGGGGGCTGTTCGCAGCCTCGGCGATGCCCGTCGTATCAGGTTGGACGCTTTGGGCGGACAAAGCGGACGCGAGCTTCAGCCCCGCTGGCTTGCTCCCGGTGCCAGCCAGCGGTACGGTGGACGTGGGTTTCTCCCAGTTCATGGTGATACACCACGACCAAGTGGTGGCCATGGGCCAGGCGGTGCAAAAGCGTGGCTCGCAGGAGGTGCAGGCGCTGGGACGCAAGCTGGCGTATGACCAACTCGTGGAGATCGGTCAACTGAAGGGTTGGTTGTCCTTGTGGGAAAAGCCATGGATCCCGCCGACCAGTGACATGGCCAGCTGGATGACGGTACGCAAGAACGATGCTGATCCAGTGGCGCTCGCCGATTACCTGGATTTATGCCGGCAGACGCCTGGTGGCATGCCCGGCTCCGCCAGCCTGGAGGAGTTGAACGTGTTGGAGCAGACCGCCGATCCAAAGAAGGTGGATGTCTTGTTCCTGCAGTACATGATCCGTCACCACCAGGGCGGGTCACCCATGCTGATGTATGCAGCGCAACATGCGGAAACGTTGGTTGTGCGCCAGGCCGCATTCCGGATGCTTGTCGACCAGAGCAAGGAGGTGATGCGCATGGGCGCGCTGCTGAGAAACCACGGCGAACTGCCGTTGGCGATGCCCGTCCCGCCGCCCGATCTGCAGGCCCTGTTCGATTCACTCAAACCTGCAAACAACCGGGTGGTCCAGCGTCTCGACCAGCAGCGTGAATTGATGCGGGGGAGGACGGGGGGCTGAAACGCCGCCTTTTTTGATGTGTTCAGTGTTCATTGATCTTGGTCAATGTTCATTTGTCGGGGACAGGAAACTGCCCCCGACGTTTTTCATTTCTGCGACGGAGCGTTAGCATGGCTACCAAACCGCAGACATAGCGGTAAAAAATCAGGGGGAAGACACACCATGACGATGGACGCCATCAACAAGGTTTTGCTGGTCGATGCACAGGGCGATCCGACCGACCGCCACCTGCTCGTGGAATCGACCGATTGGGACGCCATCCGGGTTTTTTCAAGTGAGGTGTACATGCCTTACACCGTATCCCCGCTGGGTAAAGCCATCCGGCCAAAATGTGTTCTACGAGCCGCTTCCATCGGTGGGTTTACGTTGAGCCGCTTCAATTATGGGATCGGTGTCAACATCCGCGATTTTTCACCCGAAGCGGGCACTGGTATGGTGTTGACCACGATTCGTGGATCGGCGAGACATTGGGCAGACAAACAGAAGTCGACTGATACGCTAGTGGGTGAAACCTTTCTAGTGGACAACAGCCACACCGATTACTGGGTCGACTTCGCTCCCAATCACTTGCAGGTCAACCTGTGCTTTCAGCACGACATGCTGGCTGATCTGTACGAGCGCTGGTACGGCGCGCCGGCCGATGCACGCTTGTGGCAGGGTAAGGTCAAATTCGGTGGGGTCGATTCAAGCTGGATGGCATTGCTCGAATACGCGTGTCGCTGCGTGATTGAAATGCCGGAAGAAACAGAACAGGGTGCGCTGGGAAAACACCTGGAGGAATTGCTGGGAATGCACCTGTTGATGCAGTGGCGCCAGAGCCTCGGCCAGGAAAGTTTCCAGCATGTACCGCGGCTGGCGCCGGTGCAGGTCAAGCGGGCCGAGGATTACATGCGCCAGCATGCCACCGAGACGCCGACACTGATCGCTGTGGCCTCCGCCATTGGCGTCAGCGTCCGCTCGCTGAACCGGGCCTTCCAGGAGTTTCGTGGCTACACGCCGATGGACTTCCTGCGGGAGGAGCGCATGAAAGGGGTTCGCGCCGCGCTGATGGTGGCGCCAACTGGCACCACGGTGGCTTCAGTGGCATCGATGTGGGGGTTCAATAATTTGGGCTTGTTTGCCGTCAACTACAAGCGCCGTTTCGCAGAGTCTCCGTCGCAGACGCTGCGGCGGCTGCGCATTCAGTGAGTGAAGGCATTGCCATGCACCGCTTACAAGACCTGCTGGTGGCCGACAAATTGGGTGAGCCGACCACCCGACACTTGGTGGTGGCCTCGCGTGACTGGGATGAGATCAAGCTCTGGTCTGACGAGGTCTACATGCCTTACACGGTGCGGCCGACGGGCCGGGCCCGGCAGCCCGATTCAAGCCTGTACGCGGCAGCCATTGGTGGCTTCACGCTGAGCCGTTTTCACTACCGGATTCCCATCCATACGCGTGATTTTTCGCGTGAAGCCGGCATGGGCCTGGTGTTGACCGGGCTGCGCGGTGCGGTGCGCCACTGGCAGCCTGATGGGGCGATGGTCGAAACCGGCGTTGGCGACGCTTACCTGGTCGATACCAGCCGCAGCGCATACCGTGCCGACTTCAATGCGCAGCATTTGCAGCTCAACCTGGTGTTCCCGCACCAGTTGCTCGCCGATCTGTACTTGCGCTGGTATGGCCGTGCTGCCGACGAGCGGATGTGGCAGAAGCAGGTCAAATTCGGCGGTGCCGGATCGGCCTGGCTGGCGCTGTTGGACTACTGTGGCCGCTGTGTTACCGAGTTGCCCGAACAAGTGGCCGTGGGGCCTTTGGGCAAACATCTGGAAGAACAGCTGGGCATGCATCTGTTGGCCCAATGGGAACGCCAGCGCAACCCGTCACAGGCCGTTGTTGCGGAAACACCCCTGACGCTGGGCGATGTGGTGGCGGCAGAGCGCTACATGCGGGCACACGCCGCCAGTGCGCCGACCCTGTCCATGGTGGCGGCAGGCATCGGGACCAATGTGCAGGCCTTGTCCATGGCATTTGACCAGTTGCGCCAAACCACACCCGGGGCTTTTCTTCGGGAGGAACGCCTGCTTGGCATGAGGGCCGCCTTGCGGGCTGCACCGCCCGGGAGTACGGTCGGCACCGTTGCGCGACAGTGGGGCTACGACAATGTGATGATGTTCAGTGCCGCCTACCAGCGACGCTTCAACGAATGGCCTTCGCAGGCGCTGCGGTGCATGCGAAGTCATTGATGTGCTGGTGACGACTGTTCATCACCGATAATCAACCCGTGTACAAGCTCCGCATTGACCACCGCTACGGCCACAGACTGGTTCGCCTCGTGCTGACCTGGTTCATGCTGTCCATCGGCGTGGCCATTGCGTCGCCGCTGGTCAACCCGCAAGACGTGCAGCTGATTTGTACCGCTGGTGCGATGAAGCTGCTGATCAAGAACGCCGACGGCACCGAGCAGGCCACCGGCCACAAGCTGGACTGCCCGATGTGCGCCACGCTGGCCGCGCCGCCGCCCGAGGTGGTGGCACTGGTGCCACCGCTGCAGCCGCTGGCCTACGCCACGCAGCCCATTCCCGCCGCGCGCATTGCCGCGTTGGTGGGCGCACCCCTGCCCGCACGCGGGCCACCCACACTCTGAAGTATCAAATTCATAGCGCCTGAAGCAGGTTTTACCTTGGCTTCGGGTGGTTTTCATTGGTATTTTGGAGTTTTCATGCGAAAAAATCGCTTGGGTGTGGTCTTGCCAGCGGGCATGGTCATCGCCTTTCCTTTTGTCTGCGCGCCGCTGGCGTTTGCGCAGGCCGACACCCCCGTCAAGGCCCTGGGCACCGTCACCGTCAACAGCGGTCAGCCGACCTCGCTGCCCACGCAGATTCCCACCACCATCGAGGGCATCACCCGCGAGCAGCTGGAACGCACCGTCAATGCGACCGACAGTGAAGACGCGCTCAAGTACCTGCCCAGCCTCTTGGTGCGCAAGCGCTACATCGGCGACTACAACCACGCGGTGCTGTCCACCCGCGCCTCGGGCACCGGCAACAGCGCCCGTTCCATGGTCTATGCCGATGGCATTTTGCTGAGCAACTACCTCGGCAACGGCGCCACCTTTGCGCCGCGCTGGGGCCTGGTCACGCCGGAAGAAATCGAGCGGGTGGACGTGCTCTACGGCCCGTTTTCCGCCGCCTACCCCGGCAACTCGGTCGGCGCGGTGGTGGACTACGTGACCCGCATGCCCACCAAGTTTGAGGCACACGGCAAGCTCGGCTATTCGCGCCAGAACTTCGACCTCTACAACACCCACGACAGCTTCAGCGGCAAACAGGTCAGCGCCTCGGCGGGCAACCGCAGCGGCGACTTTTCGTGGTTCTTCAACGCCAGCCGCACCGACAGCGGCGGCCAGCCGCTGGTGTTTGCCACCCGCACCGTGGCCTCGGGCGCCGTCAACACCACGGGCACGGCCGTGACCGGCGCGGTACAAGACCTCAACCGCAACAACCAGCCCTGGTTCATCCTCGGCACCACGACCGCTTACGACACGGTGCAAGACCACTACAAGGTCAAGCTCGCTTACGACCTGACGCCCACCGTCCGCGCCAGCTACACCCTGGGTTACTGGGAGAACACCTCCAAAGGCCGGCCCGACAGCTATTTGCGTGACGCCGGTGGCAACCCGGTGTTCAGCGGCCCGGTCAACGTCAATGGCCGCAGCTACACGCTGGCCGCGACCGACTTCAACCAGTCGAACGAAGACATTGCGCACGTGATGCACGGCCTGTCGGTCAAGAGCCGCACGCTGGGCGAGTGGGACTGGGAAATTGCCGCCAGTCAATACGACTACCACCGCGACACCCTGCGCGCGCCCACCGTGGCGTTGCCCACCGCCGCCAGCGGTGGGGCTGGCCGCATCGTCGACCAAAGCGGCACCGGTTGGAACACCTTCGCTGCCAAAGGCATCTGGCGGCCCAACGGCGTGAAAGGCGCGCACCTGGTGGACTTTGGCTACCAGCGCGACGCCTACCAGCTGCGCAGCACCGAGAACAACACCGCCGACTGGCTCAACGGCGCGCCCACCACCCGGCGCCAGGGTTTCCGTGGCAACACCGAACTCAACAGCCTCTACGCGCAAGACGCCTGGACCTTCGCCCCGGCCTGGAAAACCGTGCTCGGCCTGCGTGCCGAGCACTGGGAAGCCCGCGACGGTGAAACCGCCAATGCCACCAGCGTGGCCCCGCATGCCCGCCGCAGCGACAACGCGCTGTCGCCCAAGGCCGCGCTGGCCTGGCAGGTGTCGCCCGAGTGGGTGCTGAAAACCTCCTACGGCCGGGCGGTGCGTTTCCCCACCGTGTCCGAGCTGTACCAGGGTGGCCTCAACGCCAACGGCAGCCTGGTCAACAACGACCCCAACCTGAAACCCGAAAAGTCCAACACCAGCGAGCTCAGCGCCGAGCGCGACCTGGGCTACGGCCTGTGGCGCGTCACCGCGTTCTTTGAGCGCACCCACGACGCGCTGTATTCGCAGATCAACCGGCGTGACAACCAGACGGTCAGCACCGTACAGAACGTCGACGCGATCCGCACCCACGGCATCGAAACCGCCTTCCAGGGCGCCGACGTGTTCTGGCGCGGGCTGGACCTGGGCGGCAGCGTCACCTGGACCGACTCCACCATCACCCGCAACGCCAAGAACCCGCTGTCGGTTGGCAAAGAGCAGCCGCGCGTGCCCAACTGGCGCGCCACCGCCGTGGCCACCTGGCGGCCCGACGCCAACTGGTCGTACACCTTCGCCGCCCGCTACAGCGGCCGCCAGTTCTCCACGCTGGAGAACGACGACCCGAACGGTTTTGCCTACATGGGCGCCAGCAAGTACTTCACCACCGACGTTCGGGTGCGCTGGCAGGTCAGCAAACAATGGAGCGCGGCCTTTGGCATCGACAACCTGAACAACTACAAGTACTGGAACTTCCACCCCTACCCACAGCGCACCTACACCGCTGAGCTGAAATTTGACCTGTGAGCCCCACACCATGACACTTCAAAACACTCTCAAAATCGTAGCAATACTGCTAGCCTTCACTAAGGCTCAGGTCGCTTTTGGCCATATAACGCTCGACAACCAGGCCGCAGCGGCCGGCAGCGGCTACAAAGCCGTGCTGCGCGTTGGCCATGGCTGCGATGGCGCCGCCACCCAGCGCCTCCGCGTGGCCATCCCGCCCGGCTTCAAGGGCGCCAAGCCCATGCCCAAACCGGGCTGGGTGCTGACCACGCGGGTGGAAAAGCTCGCCGTGCCCTACACCAGCCACGGCAAAACCATCGCGCAAGACGTGGTCGAGGTCAGCTGGACCGCGGCCACTGCCGCCAACGCCCTGCCCGACGCGCACTACGACGAGTTCGTGCTGCGCGGCACCTTGCCCGATGCGCCGGGACCCATGTGGTTCAAGGTGCTGCAAAGCTGCACCAAAGGCCAGAACGACTGGGCGGAAGTGCCCACATCCGGCACCAGCACCAAAGGCCTGAAAGCCCCGGCCGCGTTGCTGGAGATCCAGCCCGCTGCCGCCCCCGCGCAGGCTCCCGCCCACGTGCATTGAGCATGCTTTTCACCTGACAAGGAGTTCCCATGACACCCGTTTCCCATGTGTTGTTTGCCACGCTGATTGGCCTGTTCACCACCCTGGCCAACGCCCAGAACGTCGAAGTCAAAGACGCCTGGGTCCGCCCCACCGTGGCGGGCCAGAAAGGCACCGGCGGCTTCATGAAAATCACCGCCAAAACCCCACTCACCCTGGTCGGCGTCAGCTCCCCCGTGGCCGGCGTGGCCGAGGTGCACGAGATGAAGATGGACGGCGACGTGATGCGCATGCGCGCCGTGCCCAGCCTGGCCTTGCCCGCTGGCAAAACGGTGGAACTCAAGCCTGGTGGTTTCCACCTGATGCTGATGGACCTGAAACAGCCGCTCGCCAAAGACAGCACCGTGCCGGTGACGCTGCTGTTCAAAGACGCGCAGGGCAAGCCCAGCGAGCTGGCGCTCAAGCTGCCGGTGGCGATTGGCGCACCGGGCATGCCTGCCAGCGCCGGGCACGGGCACAAACACTGATAAATCCCTGCCCCAGGGGCGTGTGCGTTGGAGTAAGCTGCCAGCACAATCTACGGCAACTCCTGGGGACAAACATGGGCGATTCACAAGGCTTTGGTGGTTTCGGCAAGTTCGTGCCGGGTTTTGATTTTTTGCAGAACCTGACCAAGCAGGCCTCGGCCAGCGCGTCCGGGGCCATTCCGCAAATGCCCAACCTGTCCAGCTGGGTGGCCCCCACGCTGAACGTGGAAGAGCTTGAAAAGCGCATTGAAGAACTCAAGGCGGTGCACTTCTGGCTGGAGCAAAATTCCAAGGTGCTGGGCGCCACCATCCAGGCACTGGAGGTGCAGAAGATGACGCTGGCCACGCTGAAAGGCATGAACTTCAGCATGGGCGACATGGCCAACGCCTTCAAGCTCAAGGCCACCGAAGCCGTTGGCAGCACGCTGATGGGCGGCGCGCAAAAGGTGGGTGAAAAAGCCAGCGACACCGCCAAATCGGCGTTCAACATGGCCTCTGGTGCCGCTGGCATGGCCGCCAGCGCGGTGGGCGGTGCCGCCACCGGCGCGGTGAAAGCCGTGGCCAACAAACGCCAGGCCAGCGCCGCCAAATCGGCCGCCGCCGGTGGCGTGGTGGACCCGATGCAGTGGTGGGGCGCGCTCACCGAGCAGTTCCAGGGCATTGCCGCCAGTGCCATGAAAGACGTGGCCCGCAACACCGCCATCGACACCACCCGCCACATGGCCACTGGCATGGCCAAGGAAGCCATCAAAAGCGCCACCGGCATGGCCCGCGCGGCGGGCAAGACGCTGACCGCAGGGTCCGCCCCGCGCAAGGCCGCGCCCCGCAAGGCCGCCGCCAAAACCACCCGCCGCAAATCCACACGGTAAGCCGCGCGCTCAGCGGCCATTCCCCAACCGGCGGCGGGGCCATGCCGTGACGGGTGGGTGCGGTTTGCTCTACCATGGGGCCAACTCAGCCCCACATTCCCCGTGAAACTCTTTCCTTACGGCCACGCCACCCACCCGCAATGGCGCATGGCCGCCGGCCTGGTGCTGGCACAACTGCGTGCCCAGATGGCGCTGCCCGACTACGCCAGCGCCCCCACGCTGGGCCTGCTCTACATCACCGACCACTACGCCAGCGAGGCGCAAGACATCCTAGACCACCTGAGCGGCGAACTCGCCGAGGTGACCGACTGGTCTGGCACGGTGGGCGTGGGCATTGCCGCCAACAACGCCGAGTACTTTGACGAGCCGGCCATGGCGCTGATGCTGCTGGAACTGCCGCCCGACCAGTACCGCGTGTTCTCCGGCGTGGCACCCCTCGGCTTGGGCTTTGAGGCCCACACCGCGCTGGTGCACGTGGACGGCAGCATGCCCGATGTGGCCGAACTCATCCACGACATGGCCGACCGCACCACCACCGGCTACCTGTTTGGCGGCCTGTCGTCCAGCCGGGGTGCCACAGTGCAGTTTGCGCTGGGGGGCAATGGCAACATCAAAGGGCAGGGCGCGGCGCGCGGCGTGTTCAGCGGCGGCATGTGCGGTGTGGCCTTTGCCGAGGGCGTGAATTTGGTCTCGCGCGTCACGCAGGGCTGCCAGCCGATCACCCCGGCACGCGAGATCACAGCGGTGCAGGAGAACGTGGTCATCAGCCTGAATGGCGAACCCGCGCTCGATGTGCTGCTGCGCGACCTCGACATCACGCTCGACCAGCCCCAGGTGGCGATGCAGCGCCTGCGCGCCACGCTGGCCGGTATCGTGCCGCAGGGCGAGGCCGGCGATGGCGGCGTGGGCCGCACCGGCAACTTCGGTACCGACGTGGTGGTGCGCCATATCATTGGCCTCGACCCAGCCCGCAAGGGCGTGGCGATTTCCGACCGCACCGAGCCTGGCATGCGCGTGGCCTTCTGCCAGCGCGACGCCACCGCCGCCCGCGCCGACCTGGTGCGCATCTGTGCCGAAATCCGCGAAGAACTGGAACCCGAAGACATGCCGCTGGCCACCGCCAGTGCGCTGTCAGCACCCGAAGCCGAATCCGCCCCCCACCCGGCACGGCGCATTGCTGGCGCCATTTACGTGAGTTGCGCTGGCCGGGGTGGCCCGCACTTTGGCGCGCCCAATGCCGAACTGCAAATCGTCCGCCGCGCTTTGGGCGATGTGCCCTTGGTGGGGTTTTTTGCAGGCGGCGAAATCGCCCGGCACCACTTGTATGGCTATACCGGCGTACTGACCGTTTTCACCGCCTGAGCACGGTAAAAGCCCCAAACTCCCAACGCCGCATCGCCAGCAGCAGCGTGTAACCCTCGCGGTCGGCCTCGGCCAGTTTCTGGTCGGCCAGGTGCTGCTGTGCAAAGTCCTGTGCCACCCGCTGCATGCGCTCCATGAACGACGGCGCCAACGCGCGGCTGATGGCGCCATGCACCATCAGCAGGCCTTCGCCCGGGCCGTCAAAACCACCGGCGTAATAGTCCACCAGCGCGTTCTCGCGGAAGTAGCTCATCACCGGGCCATGCGGCCGCCAGCGGAAGGTCTTGGCCAGCTTGAGGCGGTAGCGGTTCAGTGGCCGCAGCTCGATGATGCCGATGCGGTCCAGTTGCGCCAGGTACTTGATGCCCTCGGCCTCGCTCAGCCGGTACTGGCCGGTGACCTGCTCCAGCGTCCACTGGCTCAGCACACAAATCGCCACCAGCAGCAGCTTCTTGTCCGCCACCACCGCTTGTTCTTGCGCCTGCGTCATTTCGGCCAGCAACGGCTGCGCGTCGGCCACGCGGCGGGCGAGGTCGGCAAAGTCAAGCCGCAACGCACGGCAGATCGCGTCAATCCGCGACAGCGGCATCTCGCCCCGCGCCAGCATGCGCTTCACGCTCGACTCCGCCATGCCCAGCGAGAGCGCCAGGTCAGCATAGGTCATGCGGGCGGCTTTGAGTTCCAGCTTGAGTGCGGTAACGAGGTCAGCGGTGGTGCTCATAAACATCCTTGGTATCAATTTCAGATACTGTCGGTGACTTTACGGCATTCTTGGAACAAATGAAGCGCCTTTTCGGGTGGGGTTGCGCACACTGTGGCCACCTTCAGCTTCTGGACTGCGCCATGCATTTCCCACTTTCCCGCATTGAAAAAATCCTGCTGGCTTTCTGCGCCGCGTTGCTGGCTGCGGCTGTGTTCGGCCCACACGTTGCCCAGCCCGCGCATTACCACGCGTTTGCCGACCAGCGCACGTTGTTCGGCATGCCCTGCGCGCTCGACGTGCTCAGCAATCTGCCGTTTGCGCTGTGTGGCCTGCTCGGTTTTGCCTGGCTGCGGCGCGTGCCCACCGGTTCGGTTTCATCAGGCCAGCAAGCGATGGCGGCGCTGTTCTTCGCCGGCCTGATGGTCACGGCGGCAGCATCAAGTGGCTACCACTGGCAACCCGACAACGCCGGCCTGGCGGCAGACCGCGTCGGCATGTTGGTGGCCTTTGCCGGCTTGCTGGGGCTGGGCGCAGGTGGGCGCATCAGCGAACGCGCAGGCCACGCACTGGCCGCTGCGGTTCTGCTGCTGGGTGCCGCCAGCGTGGCGTTGTGGTCATTCAACGGCAACCTGCTGCCCTGGGTGCTGCTGCAGGGCGGCGGCATGGTGCTGGTGCTCGGCTTCGCCGTCTGCAAGCCGCGCGATGGTGCCCTGGCCGTGTCTTGGGCCACGGTCATTGCCATCTATGTGGCGGCCAAGCTGCTGGAGCTGGGCGATGGCCAAGTGTTTGCCGCCAGCGGCGAATGGGTGTCGGGCCATACGCTGAAGCACCTTGCTGCGAGCCTGGCCGCCTGGCCGGTGTTGTCAGCACTTCGGGCGGCCCCAATTTCAGGGCAGAATCGTTCGCAGGCCGCCACCGTGCCCCTCAGAAAATTCAAAACCAAGGCTTCTTCATGAGCGTTGACAACCACCTTCCCACTGCGCCCCCCAACGCGTCGACCTCCGGGCACAGCAACCAGTTTGCGCTGCTCGGCCAGCGCCGCTTTGGACCGTTTTTCTGGACACAGTTTTCGGGTGCCGCCAACGACAACCTGTTCAAGTTCGCCTTCACCGTGATGGTGACCTACCAGCTCAGCGTGGGCTGGATGCCGCCTGCGCTGGCGGGGCTGGTGATTGGCGCGTTGTTCATCTTGCCGTTCCTTCTGTTCTCGGCCACCAGCGGCCAGCTCACCGACAAGTTCGACAAGACGCGGATGATCCGCTTCGTGAAGAACCTCGAGATCGCCATCATGGCGCTGGCCGCCTGGGGCTTTCTGCAGGACAACGTGCCGATTCTGCTGGCCTGCACGTTTCTGATGGGCCTGCATTCCACGCTGTTCGGCCCGGTGAAGTTTGCCTACCTGCCGCAGGTGCTGAACAACCGGGAACTCACTGGCGGCAACGGCATGGTGGAGATGGGCACCTTTGTGGCCATCTTGCTCGGCAACGTGGCCGGCGGCCTGCTGGTGGCGATACCCGAAACCGGCCACCGCGACGTGGCCGTGGCCTGCGTGCTGCTGGCGCTGTTGGGCCGTGCGGTGGCGCAGTTCATTCCCAGCGCACCGGCCACCGACCCCGGCCTGAAGATCAACTGGAACCCGGTCACTGAGACCTGGCGCAACCTGAAGCTGGCGCACGGCAACATCGTCGTTTTTCGCTCGCTGCTGGGCATCAGCTGGATGTGGTTTTTTGGCGCGGTGTTCCTGAGCCAGTTTCCCAGCTTTGCCAAAGAGGTGCTGCACGGCAACGAGCAGGTGGCCTCGCTGCTGCTGGTGGTGTTTTCCATCGGCATCGGCATCGGTTCGCTGCTGTGCGAGGTGCTGGGCCGCCGCCAGGTGGAAATTGGCCTGGTGCCGCTGGGCGCCATCGGCATGAGTGTGTTTTCCATCGACCTCTACTTCGCCTGCCGCAGCCTGCCACCGGCAGAGAGTTTGAGCGCCATGCAGTTCATCGCCATTCCCGCGCACTGGCGCGTGATGGCCGACCTGGGCCTGCTGAGCCTGTTTGCTGGTCTTTATAGCGTGCCGATGTACGCGCTCATCCAGTTGCGCAGCGCCGCCACCCACCGTGCCCGCATCATCGCGGCCAACAACATTCTGAATGCGCTGTTCCTCATCGGCAGTTCGGTCATCGCCGGTGTGCTGCTGAAAATGAACTTCACCATTCCGCAGATTTTTCTGTTCACCGGCATCGCCAACGCGGTGGTGGCAGCCTACATTTTTCTGCTGGTGCCCGAGTACTTTTTACGCTTTGTGGCCTGGGTGGTGTCGCACTTCGTCTACCGCTTCAAGGTGCGCGACGACGAACACATCCCCACCGAAGGCCCGGCCATCCTGGTCTGCAACCACGTGAGCTTTGTCGACGCCGTGTTGCTGATGGCCGCCAGCCCCCGCCCCATCCGCTTCGTGATGGACCACCGCATCTTTGCCACGCCGGTACTCGGTCCGCTGTTCAGGCTGGCCAAGGCCATTCCCATCGCCTCGCAGAAAGAAGACCCCGCCGCCTACGCGGCTGCGTTTGAAGCCGCTGCACAAGTGCTGCGCGAAGGCGATTTGCTCGCCATCTTCCCCGAAGGCGGGTTGACCAAAGACGGCGAACTGCAGGAGTTCAAGGGCGGCATCATGAAGATTCTGGAACGCGCCAAGGCCGACGGCATCCACCCGCCGGTGGTGCCGATGGCGTTGACCAACCTGTGGGGCAGCTACTTCAGCCGCGTGGAGAAGGGCACGGCGATGACCAAGCCTTTCCGGCGCGGGTTTTACAGCCGCGTGGGGCTGAATGTGGGTGCACCGGTGGCGGCGGGGGATGTGTCGCCGCTGGGGTTGCGGGAGCGGGTGGCAAGTCTTCTGAATGCGTGATGCAAAGTTGTCCGCGATGCAATTCAGCTATTACGGCTGGGCCCAGATTCAACCTTTGGCTACCTTCCGCATATGTTCTTGATGCTTCAGTTGGGCATATTGATAGTTGTTTTTTTGGCTGGCTAGGCTATGGGCAACAAGCCCAGAGGCGTAGTGTGTGATCAAGATAGTTGACTCTGCATACACCAGGCGCAGGAACTGGCTCGTCTTGCTTTCGGTGCTGCCGTGGTATCTGGGCTTGCTGGCGATGGTTTCTTTCATAGCCGCTGACTTGAGATATTTCCGGGCGCCACCGTATTTGTCGCTGTCATTTGTTGTCGCGGTCTACCTTGCCGGGATAGGCATTGTTGTATCCATGATTTCGGTGGTTGCCACGGTTTGTGTCGGCGCGCTGTATCAATTTCGATTCGGACTTGTCGTTGCGTTGTGTTTGGCCATCTCTTTCCCCGTTCTATGTCTGTTCCTGTATCACCCGCCGACCGCTGGCAGCTTCATCGTGGTGGTAACTTTTACGGCGTTGGGTTGGTGGTTTGCCATATTTCTCATAAGAGTGCGATGAACTCAGATGTTCAGTCGAGTGAAGCCCGGTGGCAAATACGAGATGGTGAACAGAGTGCTGCATGAGAAAGTTGATGTCAGTCCCGCTGTTTCTCGCAGTCTCATTCAAGCTGCCGTAGTGCTCAAAAAACATTGGGCGACCCTGAGAAAATCGAGTGACCATGAACATCCACCTAGGCTACCTCCCCGGCTGCATCGGTCGCATCACCGAGTTGCATGCAGAGTTCTATGCCGCCGCAACGGGCTTTGGCGTTGACTTCGAGGCCAAGGTGGCCAAAGAGTTGTCTGACTTTTGCCTGTCTTATGTCGAAGGGCGCGACGGGCTCTGGCTGGTGATGGACGGTGCACGCATCGAGGGGTCGATGGCCATTGACGCGTCGCACAGCGCCGAGCACGGTGCGCATCTGCGCTGGTTCATCACTTCCGACCAGACCCGTGGCACTGGCATGGGTCAGCAGCTGCTGGCGGCCGCCATGGCGTTTTGCGCCAGTAAGGGCTACCGCAAGGTGTATCTCTGGACCTTTGACGAACTGCCTGCGGCACGCCACCTGTACGAAAAACACGGCTTTCGCGTGGTCCGTACCCAGCGCGGGTCGCAGTGGGGGCGCGAAGTCAACGAGCAGTTGTACGAGCGTACCGACGTCTGACATTTCGCCCGACATTTGGGAGGCCACCATGTGCCGCAACATCAAGACCTTGTTCAACTTTGAGCCGCCCGCCACGGAACTGGAAATCCGCGACGCATCGCTGCAGTTCGTCCGCAAGCTGAGCGGCTTCAATGTGCCGTCCAAGGCCAATGAAGCGGCGTTTGACCGTGCCGTGCAAGAAGTTGCCGCCACCGCCAGAGCGCTCATCGGCACGCTGGTCACCACCGCCGAGCCGCGCGACCGCGACATTGAAGCGGCCCGCGCCCGGGCGCGGTCTGCCGCGCGTTTTGGTGGCCGCCCATGAGTGGCTGGCACCCCGTTTGGCGGTGTGCTGCCGCCTTGTTGTGTGCTCTGGTACTGCCTGCGCAGGCGCAAACCACGCCGCAGGTGGTGGACATCGCCACCCGCCCCGGCGTGACGCAGCGGCTGCTGGTGCTGGCGCCACCGCAGCCGCGGGCCACGGTGGTGCTGCTGGCGGGCGGCCACGGCGGCCTGCAGCTGTCTCCCGACGGGGCCATGCGGTGGGGCGCTGGCAACTTTCTGGTGCGATCGCGCCAATTGTTCGTTGACCAGGGTTTGCTGGTGGTGGTGGTCGATGCGCCGTCAGACCGGCAGTCGCCGCCTTACCTGAACGGCTTTCGGCAAACGCTTGGCCATGTGGCCGACCTCAGGGCCGTCATTGCCTGGGCGCGCGGACGGGCCCAGGTGCCGGTGTGGCTGGTGGGCACCAGCCGGGGCACCGAGTCGGCCGCGTATGTGGCCACCGAGCTGACGGGTGCCGACGGGCCCGACGGCGTGGTGCTCACCGCCACCCTCATGACCGACCCGCGCGGCCGGCCGGTGCCTGCCATGCCGCTCGACAAGATCCGGGTGCCGGTGCTGCTGGTGCACCACGAGCAAGATGGTTGTGCGCACTGCGCGTTTTCCTGGGTGCCCACGCTCCAGGGCCGCTTGGCCCATGCACCCAGAACCGGCGTGCTGTCTTACCGGGGCGGCGAATCGCGCGGCGACCCCTGTGAGGCCTTTGCTTTCCACGGCTTCAACGGCATCGAGGCCAGCGTGGTGCAGCAAACCGCCGCCTGGGTACTGGCCAAGTAACGCCCATCACCCAAGAAAAGTACCGTTTAAGAATACCAATGGTGCATTTAAAGCGCCATTTGGATTAATTCGGCGACCTTTCGGCCCGGCCCACCGGACACTGCAGGCCTCTCAACAACACAAGAGGTTTGTATGCAAGCTCAGATGCACCGTGACACCCCCGCCTGGCAACTGCAGGTCTGGTTGTCGTTCCTGATGGCCGTGTTTTTGTGCGGCGTGGGGCTGGCCTGGCTGCCGGGGCAGGCGATGGCGCAGGCGTTCATGGTGATGGGCTATGTCTTCTGTTTGTCGGCCGCGTTCGTGCTGGCCAAGTTCGTGCGCGACAGCGAGCAGGCCCGCCGCAGCGCACAACCGGCGGACACACCCATGTTCAAGTGGGTGGTCTGGGGTGGTTTCTTTCTGGCCATGGGGCTGACCGGCTGGGGCCTGTGGCAGATGCCGATCAACGAGACCTACAAGGCCTTTCTGGGCGTGAGCTGGCTCTACCTGGTCACCAGCACCTTCACACTGGCCAAAACGCTGCGCGACAAACACGAGGCCGACCGCGCTGCGGTGCGCCCCGCGCAATGAACGTCCACCCGCAGGAGCACACGACATGACCACACAGTTCACTTCATTTTTCATGGCGTTGTTGGCTGCTTTTGCGCTGGCCGGCAGCCCAATGCGTGCCCAGGCGCAGAGCGAGGCGTCGGCCCTGAGCGCACTGCCGGTCGCTTCGGTGGTGGTGGCCGGCAGTGCCGCTTCGGCCACGGCGGGGGCGTTGGTGGCGTTGCCGGTCGCGCTGTCGGTGGGTGGTGCGGTGTTGACCGTGCGGGCGGTAACGGCTTCGGCCCGGGGCACGGTCTACCTGCTGGAGCGGGCGTCTGACGGCGCGCAGGCCAGCATCGTGCTGGCAGGGCGCGGACTGGGGGCGTTGTCGGTTGGGGTGGGCACGGTGGTGGCGGTGAGTGTGGTGGGTGCCGGTGTGGTGCTGTCGGTGGCGGGCGAGGCGATTGCTTTCATTCCCAACACACTGGGCCGTGCGCTGCTGCACAACGAACGTGTGACGCACTGAGGGGCGACCGATGGCAGCGCATGCTTTCTTTTCCAGGCTGTGGGTGTGTGGCTTGTTGGTCACGGGTCTGCTCATGGCGCCGCTGGCCCACGCCGGGCGCTCCTGCGAGGCAAAACCCCCGAGCGTGCAGAGCCTCACGCGGGGGCTGGCGCTGGCCGAGCGCACCCAGGCGACGCTGGAGGCCAGCGGGGCCACGGTGGTGGTGCTGGCCCGTGCCGGGCAAGACCTGGGCAAATACCAGCTGCGTTACTCGCACCTTGGTTTTGCCTACAAGCAGCCAGACGGTGCGGGCGGCCATGTGTGGCGCGTGCTGCACAAGCTCAACGACTGTGGCAGCGCGGTGGCGGCGGTGTACCGGCAGGGGCTGGGCGATTTTTTCCTGGACGACCTGTGGCGTTTTGAGGCCGCCTGGGCGGTGCCAACGCCCGATGTTCAGGCCAGGTTGCTGGCGGTGCTGCAAGACCCGGCCCGCGCCACCGCGCTGCACCAGCGGCCCTACAGCCTGGTGAGTTACGCGTGGGGGCAGACCTACCAGCAGTCCAACCAGTGGGCGATTGAAACGCTGGCCATGGCGGTGGAGCCGGCGGTAACCACGCGCCAGAAAGCGCAGGCCTGGCTGCAGTTCAAGGGCTACGAGCCAACCGCCCTGACGCTGGGCCCGCTGACCCGGTTGGGCGGGCGGGTCAGCGCGGCGAACGTGGCGTTTGACGACCACCCGAACGAGAAGCGGTTTTCAGACCGCATCGAGACGGTGACGGTGGACTCGGTCTTCGCCTGGTTGGTGCGGGCCCAGCTGGCCACAGCGCCCGAGGTGTTGCGGTGATGTGGGCCCCCCGAGGGTTCCCCGGGCCCACTGCATCAGACCGGCAGGGCGGTGCCGAGGTCGGGCAAGGCGCCCGTGGCACTGGCAAACAGGCTGCTGGCGGTGCTGCTGATCGGGGTCAGCAGGCCGCCCAGCGTGTCACCCAGCGGGACCGATGGCAAGGCGCCCACCACCGTGTCCAGCAGGTCGCCCAGTGGCACGGCCGACAGCAGGCCACCGGCCAGCTCGCCCAAGCCCAGCAACTCGCCGCTGCCAATGTCGGCCAGCAGGTCGGTACCGGGTGCACCGAGTTGGGCGCCCAGCGCGAACACCTGGTTCTCCACCCCGGTCAGCGTGGCGTTGATGGGCGCCAACGTGGACTCCGTGGTGGCCAGCAAGTCGCCCACGGGGCCGCTCAGGCCCAGGGTTTCGAGGTCGGTGTAGAGCACGTCGGTGAGGTAGTCGGACTGCAGGCCCAGCGGTGCCAGCAGGTGTGCGGTGGTGTCGGTGCCAAACAGCGCGTCGATGTCGGCGCCCACGGCGCTTTTGATGGTGGTGGCCGTGCCGCCCACGAGGTTGTCGATCGGGTCCAGGCCGTTCGGGTGGTCGGCCGCGTAGCCGGTGCCCACCAGCGGGGCCAGGCCGATGTTCAAGCCACGCAGCAGGTCGGCCGCGACGCCGTCAACCGGGTCGTTCAAGGTGATCAGGCCAGAACCATGGAGCGGCCCGGCGTCCAGCCCGTCGGTCAGGGTGTCGACGAACACGAGGGTCGGGTCAAGCAGGTTGGAGCGCTGGACTTGCACCGCTGTGGCGGTGATCTGGAGTTCGGCGCTGGCGAGGGCGTAGGTGTCGGCCATGTGGTTTCCTTTCAATTGGGAAGTGCAGATGTGCGCCGGTACCCAGCAAGTAGTACGCCAAATTAAGGGTTAACCCTAATATTTATGCCTTTCGTATGCCTTTGGTCGCGTTTCTGTGACTTTTTCCGCAGTTCTTGGCCTCGCCGTCTCTGCCGCTGGTCTCAGGCTGGGGCTGCGTGGTGGGTTGTGGGGGGTGTGCAGGCCACAGCTTGGTGCGTGGCGCGCCAAGTCACGGTGCGAAGTGCCTCTTCCTGGCCCGAACGTAAAAACGCCGGTGGTGCTGCGGTGAAGAATCACCACAGCGCCACCGGCGAACGGAGCAGTCAATGCGTCCGACGAGGAGAAACGCTCAGAAAAACATCACAGGTTGTTCAGCAGGCCGCCCAGGGGCGAGTTGTGGCCCAGGTCGGTCACGCTGGAGATGGCGGGAATGTCCTGGGTCACGGTGGTCACGGTGTCTTGCAGTCCGGTCACGGTGGACAGCAGGCCACCGGCGTCGGCGGTGAGACCGGCATCGGGCACGCCAGCGGCACTGGTCACAGGCGCCAGCAAGCCGGTCACCTGACCGAGCAGGCCACCGGTGGGGTCGGCACCGTTCAGCGTGCCCAGCAGGCCGTCTGCCGAGACCGGCAGGTTGCTGGTGCTGAGGTCCAGCACGCCGGTGCTGGCCGAGCCGTTCAGGGTGTTGAGCAGGCTGCTCAGCAAGTCGGTGCCGGTGCCGAGGTTGGCGCCGGTGTCGGCCAGGCTCAGGATGGGCAGGTCGCCCAGCAGGCCTTCCACAGGGCCAGTGATTTGGCCGAGCAAGCCGCTGCTCATGTCGCCCAGGTCGCCGCCGCCGGCCACGGTGGTGCCGTCGCCCAGCAGGCCGCCGGTCAAGCCGCCGGTGAGGTCGTTCAGGATGTCGGTCACAGGGGCCAGCGGGCTGTCGCTGCCCAGCACCGGGTCGAGCAAGCCGCCCAGGCCGCCGGTGGTCAGGCTGCCGCCGACTTCCGAGCCATTCAGGTTGCCGGTCAGGCCGCCCAGCAGGCCGGTCACGGGGGCCAGCACATCGCCGACCACGCCACCGAGGTTCAGGCCACCAGCGCCGGTCAGGTCGCCCAGCAAATCATTCAGCGGCGCGCCAAGGGTGTTGGTGGTGCCGAGCAGGTCACCCACCAGACCGCTCACCAGGCCGGTGACCGGGGCCAGTGCGGCTTCGCCGGCAAACAGGCCGTTGGCCAGCGAGCCGAGGCCCGCCGTGTTGGCCAGACCGCTGACGGCGTCGGTGACAAAGTCCACTTGGGTGGTGATCGGGCTCACCAGCGAGCCGGTGGTGCCGCTGCCGAGCAGCGAGTCAATGACCGGGCTGATGGCGCCGGTCAGCGGGGTGGTGACGCTGCCAACCGCGTTGTCAATCGGGTCGAAGTTGTTTGGGTTGTTGGGCGTGAAGCTTTCGCCAACGAGGGGGCCAAGGGCGCTGTTCAAACCGTCGGTTGCGGTGGCCACAATGCCGTCCACCGGTGCGGCCAGCGTGTCCAGGCCAGAGCCTTGCAGAATGCCACCGCCAAGGGCGTTGGTGGCGTTGTTGACCGTGGCGGCAGCAGGTGCCAGCAGGCCCTGGGTGGCCACCGGTGCGGGGGTGACCGGCTCGGTGGGCGTTGTGGGGTTGGTCGGGCCGTTGGGGTTGGGCGGCACCAATGTGGCCAAACCAGGGCCGTCCGAACCGCCGCCTGCCAGACCGGCCAGGCCCGCCAGACCGAGTGCGCCGAGCGCAAAGTTGTCGAGCATCGAACCGCCGGCAGCGCCTTTTTTGCGCACCGCCACAGAGGCGTCACCGGCTTCTTCGGGCATGGCCACAAAGAGGTCGCCAGCGGCCATGTCCACCTGCACCTGTTCGGCGCCGGAGGCCAGCTGTTTGACGCCGATGGTGGCATCGCTGCCGCCGGACAACACGCCGTTCAGCGGTGTCTTGCCGGCCGGGCCGGGGAAGGTCACGTTGGCGCTGCCGCCTTGTGGCACGACCACGCGGTCACCGACCATCAGCGCGGTGTCGCCATTCACTGGCACACGCACGTCGCCGCGGATGATCTGGGTGCCGGGCGTGGCGCCCGACAGCGAACCGAGGCCCACAGGGGCGGACGGCGCCACGGCGGCAGGGGCGTTGTACACCGGCACATTGGCTGCGGCCGATGTGTTGGCCTGGGCCAGGACGGGCGACTCGCTGCCCATAACGGCGACGACGGGGGGCGAGGAGAGTTCGGCGATGCTCATGGTAGGGTCCTTGAAAAAAAGTGACAGGAATGAATGGCTGTTACTTATGGATATCGAACCCTTGGCGCCAAACCTGAAGCTTTTGCATACTTCGGTATGCATGGTTTCTGTGACTTTTTTCAGCAGATTGACCGCTTGTTGCCATGCATGAGTGGCCCGCCAGCCCCCGCCACCATGGGAAAGCGGTCCCAACCGGCCTGCGGGCACCCCGGCAGGCCAGAAACTGCCAGAATTGAATCAAATAGGCCTCAAGCCCTAGTGAAACCTGCCAGAAAAGCTATTAAAACCATAGCGCTAATGCGTTTGTTACCGGGAGTGATGTGATGAGCAAAGCCTTGCGACTGTCCGAAAAGTGGTTTCACCGGGGCCTGTGGGTCGTGGCGCTGGTGTTCGCCAGTTTCCTGATTGGCCTGGGCGGCACGCTGGTGGGCGACCTCCCCCAGGTGGAGGGCCGCTACAGCCTGGACGACTTCATGGACCGCCCGCAGGCCAACGCCGCGCGCGCCGAGATCAAGGCCGCGCAGCGCACCGAACAGGCCGCCCAGGACGCGCTGGACCAGGCCAGCCTGAAGCACAAGGCGGCACAGGCCGACGCGGCCGCCGCCCGCGAGACCTTCAGCAACTGGCTGGCCACCCGCCGCGCCACCGAACGGCCCGAGCAGGACGGCGAGCTGGTGGCCCGCACTGCGGCGCTCGACAAACTCAAGGCCACCGAACGCCAGGCGCTGGCGCAGGTGGAAGACCAGCAGCAGGTGGCGCTGGACGCGCAGCAGGCCGCCAGCAAGGCGCAAACCCGGCTGGGCGAGCTGGAGCAGGCTGGCCAGGCCGGGCTGAACGCCGCCCTGCGCGGCCAGGAGCTGCGGGTGTTTGGTTACCGGCTGGCGCTCACGCTGCCATTGCTGGGCGTGGCAGGGTGGTTGTTTGCCAAAAAACGCAAAAGCACCTGGTGGCCCTTCGTCTGGGGCTTCATTTTCTTTGCGCTGTTCGCTTTCTTTGTGGAACTGGTGCCGTACTTGCCCAGTTACGGCGGCTACGTGCGCTATGTGGTGGGCATCGTGGTCACCGCGCTGGTGGGGCGGCAGGCCATCGTCGCGCTGAACCGCTACCTGGAACGGCAGAAGCTGGCCGAGCAAAAGCCCGACGCCCAGCGCCGCGAGGAACTCAGTTACGACGTGGCGCTGGCCCGGCTGGCCAAAAGCGTGTGCCCCGGCTGCGAACGGGCGGTGGACCTGAAAGACAAGGCGCAGGACTTTTGCCCGCACTGCGGCATTGGCCTGTTTGACCATTGCGGCCAGTGCCAGACCCGCAAGAACGCGTTTTCACGCTTTTGCCAGTCCTGTGGCACGCCGGCGCGGGCCGTGGCCTGAGAGCGGCTGGCGCACCGGGCGTCATACACGCACAGTTCTTGCGTGGTAGTGTCCGCAACCACCCAACCCATACCAACCACAGGACATTTCCATGCGTTCCCTCAATTTCATCGGCGGCGAAAAAGGCGGCGTCGGCAAATCGGTCACCGCCCGCGTGCTGGCCCAGTACTTCATTGACCACGGCCGGCCTTTCATCGGCTTTGACACCGACCGCTCACACACTTCTTTCACCCGCTTCTACGCCGACTACGCGTCGCCGGTGGTCATTGACAGCTACGAGAGCCTGGACCTGGTGGCGCAGGTGTTTGAAGAAGAGCCCGGCGACGCCGCCCCGCGCAGCGTGGTGGTGGACCTGGCGGCGCAAACCGCCGCCCCGCTGGCCCGCTGGGTCAACGACTCCGACCTGCTGGGGCTGCTGGCCGAAATGGGCGTGGCGGTGAACTTCTGGCACCTGGCGGACGCGGGGAAAGAGTCGGTGGATTTGCTCGACCGCTTGGTGGACACCTACGGCGCCGGCCCCAACTACATCGTGGTCAAGAACCTGGGCCGCGGCAGCGACTTCTCGCTGCTGGACGCCTCGCCCGCGATGCACAAAGCACAGGCACTGGGCGCGCAGGTGGTGTCGCTGGCGCAACTGCACGAGGCCAGCATGCGCAAGATCGACCGGCAAAACGCCAGTTTCTGGTCGGCGGTCAACACCCGCACTGGCACCGATGCGCTGGGCATGCTGGAGCGCCAGCGCCTGAAAACCTGGCTGCGGGGCACCTACGCCACGCTGGACGGCTTGCCGCTCTGAGCGCTAAACGCCGCGCGCCCGGTCGGCGTGAAACTGTTTGACGAAGGCGGCGAACCGCCCGGCGTCCAGCGCGGCGCGCACCTCGCGCATCAGGTTCAAAAAATAATGCAGGTTGTGGATGCTGGCCAGCATGGGCCCCAGCATCTCGCCGCAGCGGTCCAGGTGGTGCAGGTAGGCGCGGCTGAAGCCGCCCTGGCCTGACGGCACGGTGTCGTCGTTGGCATAGGCCGCGCCAAAACCCTTGCAGGTGTAGCAGGTGCAGGTTTCGTCCAGCGGCCGCTCGTCGGTCTTGTGGCGGGCGTTGCGGATTTTCAGGTCGCCGAAGCGGGTGAACAAATGGCCGTTGCGGGCGTTGCGGGTCGGCATGACGCAGTCGAACATGTCGATGCCGTTGCTCACGCCTTCGATCAGGTCTTCGGGGGTGCCCACGCCCATCAGGTAATGCGGCTTGTGTGCGGGCAGCTTGGGGCCAATGTGCTGCAGCACCCGCAGCATGTCTTCTTTCGGCTCGCCCACGCTCAGGCCACCGATGGCCACGCCCGGCAAATCGAGCGCCTCCAGCCCGGCCAATGATTCGTCGCGCAGGCCTTCGAACATGCCGCCCTGCACGATGCCGAACAGCGCGTTCGGGTTCTCCAGCCGGGCCACCTCGTCTTCGCAGCGCTTGGCCCAGCGGAGGCTGAGTTCCATCGACACGCGCGCCTCGGCCTCGGTGGTGATGTGGCCCTTGGTGTCGTAGGGGGTGCACTCGTCGAACTGCATCACGATGTCGCTGTTCAGCACGGTCTGAATCTGCATGCTGACCTCGGGCGTGAGGAAGAGCTTGTCGCCATTCACCGGCGAGGCGAACTTCACGCCTTCTTCCGAAATCTTGCGCATCTCGCCCAGGCTCCAGACCTGGAAGCCGCCCGAGTCGGTGAGGATGGGCTTGTGCCAGTTCTCGAAACGGTGCAGCCCGCCAAACTGCTTCAGCACCTCGATGCCGGGCCGCAGCCAGAGGTGGAAGGTGTTGCCCAAAATGATTTGCGCGCCCATCTCGTCCAGCGAGCGCGGCATCACGCCCTTGACGGTGCCGTAGGTGCCCACCGGCATGAAGATCGGCGTTTCCACCACGCCGTGGTTCAGCGTCAGGCGGCCACGGCGGGCGTGGGTGGTGGTGTCGGTGGCGAGGAGTTGGAACTGCAGCATGGGGAAAATGGTTAAGCAGGCTTGCGGGCGACCACGATGTAGCCGCCAATCCGCTGGCCGCTCTCAACGCGGATGGTGGTGTCTTCCAGCGTGACGTTGGTGAGGCCGGCGGCCGTGCACAGCGCGCGCACATGGCGGGCCTTGTGGGCATAGCGCGTGCTTGGGCGCAGCACCAGATCGGCTTCGTCCGGCTGCGCCGCTTCGCAGGAAAAAATGAAGTGGCCACCGGGTTTGAGGGCGCGTGCGGTCGCGGGCACCACCTCGGTCAGGTCGCCCGAATAGATGAACACGTCGCAGGCGGCGACCACGTCGTAGCAATCGGCCGGCATGCCGCGCAGGGCGGTCAGCAGGTCGGTGGTCAGGAAGTCGTCGTAAATCTGCAGCTGTGCCGCCTGCGCCAGCATGCCTGGCGAGAGGTCCACCCCGATCAGCAGGCCATGGATGCCGCCGAGGTACTTGCCCAGCAAGCCCGTGCCGCAGCCGAGGTCCAGCAGGTCGAGCATGCCGTCTGGGTAGCGCTCGCCAACCAGCGCCGCCACACGGGCCGGGACCTGGTACTGCAGGCCTTCGACCAAGTGCATGTCAAACACCGGGGCGTAGCCGTCGAACAGGGCCTGTGTCATGGCGGCGGGTTGGGTCGGTGGCACCTCGCCACGGGCCACGCTGTGCCAGAACTGGTAGGTCGCGTTGGCCGGGTCGTGGGCGAGCAGTGTTTCGGTGTCTTGCACCGCCAGTGCGGTGTCGCCCGCCGCCAGTGCGGCCTTGGCCCGGCCGAGGCGCACGTCCACGTCGGTTGCATTGTGTTCCAGCAACTGGGTGCTCACCAGCACCGCGTGGGCGTGGTGGCCGAGCTGGGCGAGGTCGCGCACCAGGTGGCGCTTGAGGGTGGCGTTGTTCGGGTCCAGCTGCAGCGCTTTTTCCAGCCAGGCCAGGGCCAGTTGCGGGTTCAGGGCCTGGTGGGCGATACCGACCATGCCAGTCAACACCTGAAGGCTGTTGGGCGCGAGGGCCACCGCTTGCTGGGCGGCGTCCAGCGCTTCCGGCGTCCGGCCCATGCGTGCGAGCAGCAAGGCCAGTTCCGTGGCCGGCACGGCCCAGGCCGGGCTCAGGCTGGCGGCCCGGCGCGTGTGGTGCAGCGCGTCGTCGGGGCGTCCAGCGGCCTCGGCCATGTGCGCGCCGATCAGGTGGACGCGCGGGTCGTTGGGCGCCACGCGGGCCACGGCGTCCAGTTGCGCCGCTGCCGCAGGCAGGTCACCGCCAACGAGCAGTTGCTCAATGCCGTGCAGCTGCTGCAGGATGGGGTCGGTGGTGGTCATGGCAGGGCGTGTCGTGGCGCGGGTGATGGGCGCGCGGCGGTGCAGGCGGTCAACAGCATGGCATCACCATAGCTGAAGAAGCGGTACTGGCTGGTAACCGCATGGCGGTACAGCGCCATGACCTGCTCGTAACCCGCAAAGGCGCTGACCAGCATCATCAGCGTGGACTTGGGCAAATGGAAGTTGGTGATGAGCAGGTCCACCACCTGGAAGGCGAAGCCGGGGGTGATGAAGATGGCGGTGTCGCCGGTGGTCTGGCCGCTGCGCGCCCACGATTCCAGCGTGCGCACGGTGGTGGTGCCCACGGCCACCACCCGGCCGCCACGGGCGCGGCAGTCGACCAGTGCCTGCACTGTGGCCTCGGGGATGTTGAACCACTCGCTGTGCATGTGGTGCTCGGCCAGGTTCTCGGTTTTCACTGGCTGGAAGGTGCCGGCGCCCACATGCAGCGTGACGCTGGCGCGCCGCACGCCACGCGCATCGAGCTGGGCCAGCAGCGCTTCGTCAAAGTGCAGCGCGGCGGTGGGCGCGGCCACCGCGCCGGGGTGTTTGGCAAACACGGTCTGGTAGCGGCGCTCGTCGTCGGCCGAGTCGGTGTGGGTGATGTAGGGCGGGAGCGGCACGTGGCCGTGCTGCGCCATCAGCGTGTACGGGTCGTCGCCCGCCGCATTGGCCAGCACGAATTGGAACAAGCGCCCCTCGGCGTCGGGCCAGCGGCCGACCAGGATGGCCATGAAACCGCCGTCCATCTGCAGCGTGGTGCCGGGCAAGGGTTTTTTGCTGACCTTCATGTGGGCCACCACCTGGTTGCCGGGCAGCACCCGCTCGACCAACAGCTCGACCTTGCCGCCGGTCGGCTTCTCGCCGAACAGCCGGGCCTTGATGACCTGGGTGTCGTTGAAGACCAGCAGGTCACCGGCGTTCAGCAGCGGCGGCAGGTCGCGGAAGATGCGGTCCACCGGCGCTTGGCCGGTGCCGTCCAGCAGGCGGGAGGCGGTGCGCTCCGGGGCGGGGTGTTGGGCCACCAGCTCGGGTGGCAGGGCGAAGTCGAAATCGCTGACGGTGAAGGTGCGCATGGGCTTGAGGGTCGGACGAACCCGTACCAAGTGGAATGAAGGGGTGTCCCAGGGGGTTGCCTTGGGATAAGACAGGCAGAATTGTCCCATGCCTCGCGCCAAGACCCTTGATGCCCCACCCGCCCCGGCGGCCAAGGCGTCGCCCATGGTCAAGGGGCTGCAGAAGCTGGGGCTGGTGCGCGCGATCGACCTGGCGCTGCACCTGCCACTGCGCTACGAAGACGAAACCTGCATCACCCTACTGCGCGACGCGCGCGATGGCGAGGTGGTGCAGATCGAGGCCACCGTGACCGCCTGCGAAGTCACGTTCCGCCCGCGCCGCCAGTTGCTGGTCACGGTGGACGACGGCACCGACACCTGCACCCTGCGCTTTTTCAACTTTTACCCGTCGCAGCAAAAGGCGCTGGCGGTGGGCCAGCGCATCCGGGCACGGGGCGAGGTGAAGGGCGGGTTTGCCGGTTGCCAGATGCTGCACCCGAGCTTCAAAGCGGCGGGCGGTGATTTGCCCGCCGCACTCACGCCGGTCTACCCCACGGTGGCCGGGCTGCCGCAGCCCTGGCTGCGCAAGGCGGTGCTGGGCGGTTTGGGGCGTGCCGACCTGTCGGAAACGCTCCCAGCAGGCCCTGAAGGCGATTTTTCAAGCCAAATCGGTGCTGAGCCAGCGTGGAACCTGGCACAGGCGCTCTCATTTTTGCACCAACCCAGCCCCGACGTGGTGCTGGCCACGCTGGAAGACCACAGCCACCCGGCCTGGCAACGGCTCAAAGCCGAGGAGTTGCTGGCGCAGCAACTGTCGCAGCTGGTGGCCAAGCGGGGGCGCGACGCGCTGCGGGCGCCCGCCATGCCGGCCCGCGATGGCGGTGTGCGTGCGCAGCTGTTGGGCGTTTTGCCTTTTCAGCTGACCGCTGCACAGCAGCGCGTGGGTGCAGAAATCGCCCACGACCTGGCCAAAGCACGGCCCATGAACCGGTTGCTGCAGGGCGACGTGGGTTCCGGCAAAACCGTGGTGGCGGCGCTGGCGGCGGCCATCGCCATCGACGCCGGTTGGCAATGCGCGCTGATGGCGCCGACCGAAATCCTCGCCGAGCAGCATTTCCGCAAGCTGATCGGCTGGCTCGACCCGCTGCTCGCCGCACGTGGCCAGCGGGTGGCCTGGCTGACTGGCAGCCAGAAGAAAAAAGAACGCACCGCCATGCTGGCGCTGGTGGCCAGTGGCGAGGCCGCGTTGGTGGTGGGCACCCATGCGGTGATCCAGGAGCAGGTGCAGTTCCAGCGGCTGGCGCTGGCCATCATCGACGAGCAGCACCGCTTTGGCGTGGCGCAACGCCTCGCCTTGCGCAGCAAGATGGCCGACGGCGTGCAGGAACCCCATCTTCTGATGATGACGGCCACCCCCATTCCCCGCACGCTGGCCATGAGCTACTACGCCGACCTGGACGTGTCGACCATCGACGAACTGCCACCCGGCCGCACGCCCATCGTCACCAAGGTGGTGTCCGAGTCGCGGCGCGACGAGGTGGTGGCGCGCATCCGCGCACAGCTGGGCGAGGGGCGGCAGGTTTACTGGGTCTGCCCGCTGATCGAGGAAAGCGAGGCGCTGGACTTGACCAACGCCACCGAAACCCATGCCGATCTCAGTGCTGCCCTGCCAGGTGTGGTGGTCGGCCTGCTGCACTCCCGCATGCCCGTGGCCGAGAAGAAGGCCGTGATGGCGCTCTTCACCGGTGGGCAAATGGGCGTGCTGGTCAGCACCACGGTGATCGAGGTCGGTGTCGATGTGCCCAACGCCTCGCTGATGGTGGTCGAGCATGCCGAACGTTTTGGCCTGAGCCAGTTGCACCAGCTGCGTGGCCGGGTCGGGCGCGGTGCGGCGGCGTCGGCCTGTGTGCTGCTGTATTCCACCGGCGACGCCACCCGTCTGGGCGAAACCGCCCGCGCCCGCCTCAAGGCCATGGTGGAAACCGGCGACGGCTTCGAGATCGCCCGGCGCGACCTGGAGATCCGCGGCCCCGGCGAGTTCCTTGGCGCCCGGCAGTCCGGTGCCCCGTTGCTGCGCTTTGCCGACCTCGCCACCGACACCGCGCTGCTCGCCTGGGCGCGGGCGCTGGCCCCGCCGATGCTGGACCGCTTCCCCGAATTGGCCCAGAAACACATCGACCGCTGGCTGGGTGGAAAATCCGAGTACCTGAAAGCCTGAACGCGCATGACCCTCACCGAACTCAAATACATCGTTGCCGTTGCCAGAGAAAAACACTTTGGCAAGGCGGCCGAGGCCTGCTACGTCTCGCAGCCCACGCTGTCGGTGGCGATCAAGAAGCTGGAAGACGAACTGGAAGTCAAGCTGTTCGAGCGTGCTGCCTCCGAGGTCACCGTCACCCCGCTGGGCGAAGACATCGTGCGGCAGGCGCAAAGCGTGTTGGAGCAGGCCGCCAACATCAAGGAAATCGCCAAGCGCGGCAAAGACCCGCTGGCTGGCCCGCTGCGGCTGGGCGTGATCTACACCATCGCCCCTTACCTGTTGCCCGCCCTGGTGGGCCAGGTCATCCAGCGCACGCCGCAAATGCCGCTGATGCTGCAGGAGAACTTCACGGTGAAGCTGCTGGACATGCTGCGCACCGGCGAGATCGACGCCGCCATCATGGCCGAGCCCTTCCCCGACACCGGGCTGGCCACCGCGCCGCTGTTTGACGAGCCCTTCATGGCCGCCGTGCCCATCAAACACCCGCTGGCCGCGCAGGACAGCATCACCTCGGCCGAACTGAAAAGCGAGACCATGTTGCTGCTCGGCAGCGGGCACTGTTTCCGCGACCACGTGCTGGAGGTCTGCCCCGAGTTCGCGCGCTTTTCCAGCGACGCCGATGGCATCCGCAAAAGCTTCGAAGGCTCGTCGCTGGAGACCATCAAGTACATGGTGGCGGCCGGCATGGGCGTCACGCTGGTGCCGCGCCTGGGCGTACCGGCCGAGGCGCTGGCCCCCAAGCCCAAACGCAAGAAGGTGGGCGACGACGGCTACATCAAGTACCTGCCAATCCGCGACAAAGACGGTGGCGCACCGCCCACCCGCCGGGTGGTGCTGGTGTGGCGCCGCAGCTTCACCCGCTACGAGGCCATTGCCGCGCTGCGCAACGCCATTTACGCCTGCGAGTTGCCGGGCGTGAAGCGGCTGTCGTAGGCCCGCGCTGACACCGGGGCAAGCCACCAGATGGCGCGGTCAAACGCCCGCTTGCGCTACAGTAAAACGGTTTTCTAGAAACCCGACAGAAGGACAACAACCATGGCCAAAGCCACCCCCAAAACCACGTCCACTCCCAGTGCCCCGCCCATCAACATTGGCATCAGCGAGAAAGACCGTGCCGCCATTGCCAAGGGCCTGAGCCACCTGCTGGCCGACACCTACACGCTCTACCTCACCACCCACAATTTCCACTGGAACGTCACCGGCCCGATGTTCAACACACTGCACACCATGTTCATGGCGCAGTACACCGAACTCTGGAACGCGGTCGACCCGGTGGCCGAACGTGTCCGCTCACTCGGCCACCCGGCGCCCGGCTCGTATGCCCAGTTCGCCAAGCTGGCCTCGGTGCCCGACGCGCCGACCGAGCCACCCAAGGCGCTGGAGATGGTCCGCATCCTGGTGCAGGGCCACGAGGCCGTGGCACGCACCGCCCGCGCGCTGTTTCCGCTGGCCGACAAAGCCGGTGACGAACCGACCGCTGACCTGCTCACGCAGCGCCTCACGGTGCACGAACAAACGGCTTGGATGCTCCGCTCCCTCCTGGAGGAATGACCCCCCCCCGAGGCGCTTCCCGCCTCTCGCTCTGGCTGCAGCTGATCCGCTGGGACCGCCCGGCCGGTTGGCTGTTGCTGCTGTGGCCCACCCTCAGCGCGCTGTGGGTCGCGGCGGGCGGGTTTCCGGGCTGGCATTTGCTGGCCGTTTTCACGTTGGGCACCATCCTGATGCGCAGCGCCGGCTGCTGCATCAACGACGTGGCCGACCGCGACTTTGACAAACACGTCAAGCGCACCGCGCAGCGCCCGGTCACCTCGGGTGCGGTGTCGGTGAAAGAGGCGTTGGCCGTGGGTGCGGTGCTGGCACTGGCCGCGTTCGCGCTGGTGCTGACCACCAACGTGCCCACCACCGTGTGGTCGTTCGGCGCGCTGGCGGTGACGCTGATCTACCCCTACGCCAAGCGCTTTGTGGCCATGCCGCAGGCGGTGCTGGGGGTCGCCTTCAGCTTCGGCATCCCGATGGCCTTCACCGCCGTACAGGGCTCGGTGCCACCCGTGGCTTGGCTGATGCTCGCCGGCAACCTGTTCTGGGTGCTCGCCTACGACACCGAATACGCCATGGTCGACCGCGACGACGATTTGAAGATCGGCATGAAAACCTCCGCCATCACGCTCGGTCGGCTGGACGTGCCCGCGGTGATGCTGTTTTACGCCAGTTTTATGTGTTTTTGGCTACTGGCCCTAGTGAAATCTGGTTGGAGTGCTATTTATTATGTAGCGTTTACGCTCGTGGCGGTGCAGGTGCTGTGGCACTACCGGCTGATCCGCCAGCGCGAGCGTGGCGGTTGTTTCCAGGCTTTCCGCCTCAACCACTGGATCGGCGCCACGCTGTTTGCCGGCATCGCGCTGGGCTGTTGGCAGGTGCAAACGGGGGCGTAAAAAAGCCGCCTGGGTGGCAGGCGGCTTGGGCGGGCGCTGGGCCGGCGGTTTACAGCGTGCTGGCGGGCTTGACCACCTTGGCGCGCTTGTGTTTCTTCACAGCGGTTTTCTTGACCTTCTTGGCTTCGGCTGCGGTTTTGGCAGCAGCGGGGGTGGACACCACCGCCAGCGGCATGGCGATGACGGCGGCACTGATCAGTGCGGAGAGCAGTTTTTTCATGGTTCGGTCTAAGGTTGTGCAACAAAGGCGGGTCTTCGCCCAGGCCGGCAATCGGACCTGAACCCCCCGAATGTAAACGCAAAAATTCAGGCGTCGCCGAACTCGTCGCCCAGCTCCTTGGCACGCACCTGCGCCGCTTTCAGGGCCTTCATGAAGCGGCCCTTGATGTCGTCCTGCTCCATCGAGGTGATGGCCGCGTAGGTGGTGCCGCCCTTGGAGGTGACGCGCTGGCGCAGGATTTCTGGGGGCTCGTTGGATTCGCGGGCCAGTTCGCCAGCGCCAATGAAGGTGCCCACCGCCAGCCGCTTGGCCTGCTCCAGCGACAGGCCCATCTCGGCGCCCGCCTGCGTCATGGCCTCGATGAAATAAAACACGTAGGCCGGGCCGGAGCCCGACAGCGCGGTCACCGCGTCGAGCTGGGCTTCCTGCGCCACCCACAGGTGTTCGCCGGTGGTGGCAATCACTTTGGCCACCAGCCGCTGGTCGTCGCTGGTCACGCCGGCCCGTGCGAACAGCGCCGTCATGCCCTTGCCAATCAGCGACGGGGTGTTGGGCATCGCCCGCACCACCCGCTCGGTGCCCAGCCAATGGGCAATGCTGTCGGAGCGGATGCCGGCGGCCACGCTCAGGTGCAGCGCGTTGCGGGTGAAGAAGCGGCTCTGCAGCGCCGCGTCCTTGAAGGTTTGCGGCTTCACCGCCCACACCACCAGCTCGCTGCGCTGCAGCGCCTCGCCCGGCTGGGCGCTGCAGCGCACACCGTAATGCCGTGCCAGCCGCTCGCGCGCTTCGGCCACCGGCTCCACCACGTCGATCTGGTCGCCCGGCAAGCCTTGTTTGACCAGCCCGCCAATGATGGCGCTGGCCATGTTGCCACCGCCAATGAAGGCCACACACTGGGTCACGCCAGCCAGCGTGTCGCCGGTGACGGCGGCTTTTTTGCGGGGCGTGGCGGATTTGGGCGGTGTGCTCATGGGCGGGCTCGGCGTGGCAGGTGGGAATGGTCCGATTGTCGCAGCGCCGAGGCGCATTCGGTGCTTCAAACCGCCCTGTTTGCGCTAGGCTGTCGGCATGGATTACCTCCTCGCGCTCGACCAAGGCACCACCAGTTCGCGGGCCATGCTGTTCAACCGGCACGGCCAGGTGCTGGCGCAGGCGCAGCGGCCGTTCGCGCAGCACTTCCCGCAGCCCGGCTGGGTGGAGCACGACGCGACCGAGATTTGGCAGTCGCAACTGGCTGTGGCGCAGGAATGTGTGCAAAAAGCGCGTCAAGCCCTAGTGAAATCTGGCAAATCAGCTATTGAAAACATAGCAATAGGCATTGCCAACCAGCGCGAAACCACGGTGCTGTGGGACCGCCTGACCGGCCGGCCGCTGGCGCCGGCCATCGTTTGGCAAGACCGCCGCACCGCCGCGGCTTGTGACACGCTCCGTGCCCAGGGCCACGCGCCACTGATCCAGCAAACCACCGGCCTGCTGCCCGACGCCTACTTTTCCGCCACCAAGCTGCAGTGGCTGCTCGACCACACCCCCGGCGCCCGGGCACGGGCCCAGCGTGGCGAACTGGCCTTTGGCACGGTGGACAGCTGGCTGGTCTGGCACCTCACCGGTGGGCGCGTGCACGTCACCGACGCCAGCAACGCCTCGCGCACGCTGCTGTTCAACATCCACACCCTGGCCTGGGACGACACCCTGCTGGCGCTGTTCGACATTCCCCGCAGCGTGTTGCCACAGGTGGTGGCGTCCAGCGGTGTGCTGGGCGAGACCGACGCACGCTGGTTCGGCACGCCGCTGCCAATTGCCGGCCTGGCCGGCGACCAGCAGGCCGCCACCTTCGGCCAGGGCTGTTTCACGCCCGGCATGGCCAAAAACACCTACGGCACCGGCTGCTTCATGCTGATGAACACCGGCACCGCGGCGGTGCCCAGCCAGCACCAGCTGCTGACCACCGTGGCCTGGCTCGGCCCACCCACCGCCGCGCACCGCGCGTGTTACGCCTTGGAAGGCAGTGTGTTCATGGGCGGCGCCACCGTGCAGTGGTTGCGCGACGGCCTGCAGCTTGTCCAGTCGGCCGACGAGGTGGAGGCGCTGGCCGCCAGCGTGCCCGACACCGGCGACGTCTACCTGGTACCCGCCTTCACCGGCCTCGGCACGCCCTACTGGGACGGCCATGCCCGCGGCACGCTGGTGGGCCTGACGCGGGGCACCGGCCGGGGCCACATCGCCCGCGCCGCGCTGGAGTCGGTGGCGCTGCAAACCGCCGACGTGTTCGACGCCATGGCGCGCGACGCCGCCATGCCCCTGCGCGAACTGCGGGTGGACGGTGGCGCCAGCCGCAACGACCTGCTGATGCAGATGCAGGCCGACTTTCTGGGCGTGCCGGTGGTGCGCCCCGGCGTCACCGAAACCACCGCCCTCGGCGCGGCACGGCTGGCCGGTCTGGCCGTGGGCGTCTGGCCCGGCATGGCCGAGATGGTGGGCGACGCCGTCACCACCGCCGACCGCCGCTTCGAGCCCCGCTTGCCCGACGCCCAGCGCGCCGCCAAGCTGGCCCGCTGGCGCGAGGCCGTGGCCCGATCACGCGGCTGGGCGCGCCCGCCACCCCCGGCACCATGACCAGCCCCTTGCCCACCCGCCGCGCCGAGCTGCTGGCCCGCCTGGCCGAGCCGGTGCCCTACGACCTCGCGGTGGTCGGCGGTGGCGCCACCGGCCTGGGCGTGGCGCTGGACGCGGCGGCCCGGGGGTTGCGGGTGGTGTTGCTGGAGTCGCACGACTTCGCCAAAGGCACCTCGTCGCGTTCGACCAAGCTGGTGCATGGTGGCGTGCGCTACCTCGCGCAAGGCCACCTGCCGCTGGTGCGCGAGGCCCTGCACGAACGCGCCACGCTGCTGCGCAACGCGCCCCACCTGGTGCACCCCCTGCCGTTTGTGATGCCCTGCTACCGCTGGTGGGAAAAGCCTTTTTACGGCACCGGCCTGGCGCTGTACGACGCACTCGCCGGCCGCACCTCTGCGGCGGTGGGCCTGGGCGGCACCGCCTGGCTGAGCCCGGCCGAGGTGCAAACCCGTTTGCCGACGGTACAGGCCCAGGGCCTGACAGGCGGCATCCAGTACTGGGACGGCCAGTTCGACGACGCCCGTCTGGCGCTGGCGCTGGCCCGCACGGCGGCAGTGCAGGGCGCCTTGGTGCTCAATTACTGTGCGGTGACCGCGCTGCACCACACGGCAGGCCGCGTCTCGGGGCTGGCGTGCCAGGACACCGAAACTGGCCAGACTTACACGGTGCAGGCGCGCTGCGTGGTCAACGCCACCGGCGTCTGGGTCGATGGTCTGCGTGCGCAGGAAACCGCCGCCACGCCCATGGTCAGCCCCAGCCAGGGTGTGCACCTGGTGCTGGACGCGTCGTTTTTGCCCGGCCAGCACGCGATGCTGGTGCCCCGTACCCGCGACGGCCGGGTGCTGTTCGCGCTGCCCTGGCTCGGCCACACCGTGCTTGGCACCACCGACACGCCCCGTCCCGAACTGCAAGGTGACGCCATTCCCCGCGAACCGCAGGCACTGGCCCACGAGGTGGCATTCATTCTGGCCGAGGCCGGCCGTTTCCTCACGCGTCCCCCGCAGCGCAGCGATGTGAAGAGCGTCTGGGCGGGCTTGCGGCCACTGGTCAAGCCCGACGACTTTCCCCAGAAAGGCCAGACCCGCGCCATCAGCCGCGAACACGCGGTGCGCACCGGCCCCAACGGGCTGGTCACGGTGACCGGTGGCAAATGGACCACCTACCGCGCAATGGCCGAAGACGTGCTGGCCCACTGCATGGACCAAGGCCTGTTGCCCGAGCGCCCGGCAGGCGTGACGGTTAGCCTGCCGCTGGTGGGCGCAGCGGGCGCGTCCTTTTCAGCGCCCGGCCAGGGCGGCGGCTTGGCCGCCTACGGCAGCGAAGCCAGGGCGGTGACGGCGTTGCCCGGCGCGGACCGCGTGCTGGGTAGCGGCCTGACCGAGGCCATGGTGCGTTTTGCCGTGCGCCACGAGTACGCCCGCACGGTAGAAGACGTGTTGGCCCGGCGTGCCCGCCTGCTGTTTCTGGACGCCGCCCAGGCCGCACGGCTCGCTCCTGCGGTGGCCGAACTGCTGGCGGCTGAAATCGGCCCCTCTGTGGCTGCTGGCGCGGCGGCCAGTGTTTTCCAGAGGCTGGCTGCCACCTACCAGCTGTCTTGAAAGCAGCCCCCCGCCACCGGTCAACAGATTTTCTTCTGCAGATCGGTTGACGCCCCTCAAAGACTCTGCCATAATCGCAGGCTTCGCCCTAAAAAGGTGATGTATCTGCCCAGCAAAAGCGCTGCAAATGGTTTGCAACGTGGACGACGGGCCCAAGACTGACCGGTTGGCTTTTTAAGCCCGCTGGTACAAGTTGGGAATATAGAAATGATCCAGACTGAATCCCGGCTAGAAGTGGCCGACAATACCGGCGCGAAATCCGTCCTGTGCATCAAGGTGCTCGGCGGTTCCAAGCGCCGTTATGCCAGCGTTGGCGACGTCATCAAGGTCAGCATCAAAGAAGCTGCACCCCGTGGTCGCGTCAAAAAAGGCGAAATTTACAGTGCCGTGGTGGTGCGTACCGCCAAAGGCATCCGCCGTGCAGACGGCTCGCTGGTGAAATTCGACGGCAATGCCGCCGTGTTGCTCAACGCCAAGCTCGAGCCCATTGGCACCCGCATCTTCGGACCGGTCACGCGCGAACTGCGCACCGAAAAGTTCATGAAGATCGTGTCCCTGGCACCTGAAGTTCTGTAAGGACCTGTCATGAACAAGATTCGCAAAGGCGACGAAGTCATCGTCATCGCGGGACGCGACAAAGGCAAGCGCGGCACCGTGTCGCTGCGCGCCAGCGACTCCCATGTGCTGGTTGAGGGCATCAACGTGGTGAAAAAACACGCCAAGCCCAACCCCATGAAGGGCATCACCGGCGGCATCATCGAAAAGAACATGCCGATTCACCAGTCCAACGTTGCCATCTTCAATGCGGCAACCGGCAAGGCTGACCGCGTGGGCATCAAAATGGCTGCTGACGGCAAACGCGTTCGCGTTTTCAAGTCCAGCGGTGAAGAAATCAAGACGGCCTGAAGGGCAGTAAATCATGGCACGACTCCAGCAAATCTACCGCGAAAAAATCGCGCCTGAACTGATCCAAAAGTTCAGCTACACCTCGCCGATGCAGGTTCCACGCATCACCAAGATCACGCTCAACATGGGTGTGAGCGAGGCGGTTGCAGACAAGAAGGTCATGGACAACGCCGTCGGCGACATGACCAAGATCGCAGGCCAGAAGCCTGTGGTCACCAAGGCCAAGAAGGCCATCGCCGGTTTCAAGATCCGCGAAGACCTGCCGATTGGTTGCATGGTCACGCTGCGTGGCGTCAAGATGTACGAGTTTCTCGACCGTTTTGTCACCATCGCGCTGCCCCGTGTGCGCGATTTCCGTGGTATCTCCGGTCGTGCCTTTGATGGCCGTGGCAACTACAACATCGGTGTCAAGGAACAGATCATTTTCCCTGAGATCGAGTACGACAAGGTTGACGCCCTGCGCGGCCTCAACATCAGCATCACCACAACGGCCAAGACCGACGAAGAGTGCAAGGCGCTCCTCACCGGCTTCCGTTTCCCGTTCAAGAACTGAGGTGCCGTGTGGCTAAAGCATCATTGATCCAGCGCGAACTCAAGCGCGACAAACTGGCTGCCAAGTACGCGAAGAAATACGCGGAACTGAAGGCGACCTCGAACGACGCCAAGAAGAGCGACGACGAGCGCGCCCTGGCCCGCCTCGGCTTGCAAAAGCTGCCGCGCAACGCCAACCCCACGCGCCAGCGCAACCGCTGCGCGATCACCGGTCGCCCACGCGGCACATTCCGTCAGTTCGGCCTCGGCCGCGCCAAGATCCGTGAAATGGCCTTCGCAGGCGACATTCCCGGCATCGTCAAGGCCAGTTGGTAAGCCAGGCAGGAGAGATTTGATATGAGCATGAGTGATCCCATTGCCGATTTGCTGACACGCATCCGCAATGCGCAAATGGTGGCCAAGGCCACTGTGTCGGTTCCGTCTTCCAAGGTGAAGGTGGCCATTGCGCAAGTGCTGAAAGACGAAGGCTACATCGACAGTTTCCAGGTCAAGTCCGAAGCCGGCAAAGCCGACCTCGAAATCACCCTGAAATACTATGCCGGTCGCCCGGTGATTGAGCGCATTGAGCGCGTCAGCCGCCCTGGCTTGCGTGTCTACAAAGGCAGCAACGCAATTCCTCAGGTCCAAAACGGCCTGGGTGTGGCGATTGTGACCACGCCGCAAGGCGTGATGACCGACCGCAAGGCGCGCGCTACCGGTGTCGGTGGCGAAGTTCTGTGCTACGTGGCTTAAGCCCGGCGCCTAGGAGAAACTGAAATGTCCCGTGTTGGAAAAATGCCTGTTGTCGTCCCCGCTGGGGTTGACATTGCAGTGGCGCAAGAAGAGATCAGTGTGAAGGGCAGCAATGGCTCCCTGAAACTGGCCAGCAACCCGCTGGTCACGGTCAAGCTTGACGCCGGTAAATTGACTTTCGTGCCTGCCAACGACTCGCGTGAAGCGAACGCCATGAGTGGCACCATGCGCCAGCTGGTGAACAACATGGTGGTCGGTGTGACCAAAGGCTTCGAAAAGAAGCTCAGCCTGGTTGGCGTGGGTTACAAGGCTGCGGCCCAAGGTGCCAAACTGAACCTGGCGGTGGGTTACTCGCACCCGGTCAACAAAGACATGCCGTTTGGCATCACCGTGGCAACCCCCACCCCCACCGAAGTGATCATCAAGGGTGCTGATCGCCAACGTGTTGGTCAGGTGGCTGCCGAGATTCGTGCGATTCGTCCTCCCGAGCCTTACAAAGGCAAGGGCATCCGTTATGCGGATGAGAAGATCACGATCAAAGA
>JAZKIY010000004.1:0-12581 GCA_040384665.1 Pseudomonadota bacterium | reverse complement strand
ATCCTGATCAAGATCAACCAGATCGGCACCCTGACCGAGACCTTCGCCGCCATCGAGATGGCCAAGCGCGCCGGCTACACCTCGGTCATCAGCCACCGCTCCGGTGAGACCGAAGACTCGACCATTGCCGACATCGCCGTGGGCACCAACGCCGGCCAGATCAAGACCGGCAGCCTCTCGCGTTCCGACCGCATGGCCAAGTACAACCAGCTGCTGCGCATCGAAGAAGACCTGGGTGACGTGGCCAGCTACCCCGGCCGCGACGCCTTCCGCCAACTGCGCTGAACCGCGCAGCCCCCACACCGGCCTGACCTGCGCTTCAGCCCATGAACCCGCGCGTCGTCCCGGCCGTGTTGCTGGTGCTGCTGGGGGTGTTTCACGCCCAGCTGTGGTGGGGGCGTGGCAGCCTGCCGCATGTGGCCGAGCTGCGCCAGAAAATCGACCTGCAGAAAACCAGCAATGCCGAGGCCAAACTGGTCAACGAGCGGCTGTCCTCCGAGGTGCGCAACCTCAAGGAGGGTCTGGAGATGGTGGAAGAGCGTGCCCGGCAAGAGCTGGGCATGGTCAAGCCGAATGAAATCTTCGTGCAAATCTCCAAGTGAGCCATGTCACGCTGGTTGGGCACGTGTAAGACGGTATGCCTGACTTCTTGTTCGCCGAAGCCTTCGTTGTGTGGGGCTCTCCCACCACCTGGCTGGAAATCGTCGCCTTTGTGCTGGCGCTGGTCATGGTCGGCTGCAACATCCGTGAAATCCACTGGGGCTGGCCGCTGGCCATCGTCAGCTCGGTGATGTACTTCGGCCTGTTCTGGCGCAGCAAAATCTATGGCGATGCGGTGCTGCAGGTCTCGTTCGCGGTGCTGGCGTTCTGGGGCTGGGCGCAGTGGCTGCGCGGCAAGCGTGGTGACGGCAGCCCCCTGCGGGTGGCCCGGCTCAGCCCACGCGGCGCCGGGCTGGCCGTCGCGGCCAGCGCGGCACTGTGGCTCGCAATTGGCCTGTTCCTGAGCCAGCACACCGACTCCGACGTGCCCTGGTGGGACGCCTTCCCCACCGCCGTGAGCCTGGTGGGCCAGTTCCTGCTGGGCCGCAAGTACATCGAGAACTGGTTGGCCTGGCTGGCGGTGAACACCGTCAGCGTGGGCCTGTTTGCCTACAAAGGCCTGTGGCTGACGCTGCTGCTCTACACCCTGTTCATTGGCCTGAGTGTGGTCGGCTGGCGCGCCTGGCGCCAGCGGCTGGTGTGAGCACGAAACTGGCACTGCTCGGTGCCGAAAGCACCGGCAAGACGCAGCTGGCCCAGGCCTTGGCGGCCCACGCACGCGGCCTGGGCCACAGCGTCACCGTGGTGCCCGAATACCTGCGCGAATGGTGCGACCATCAAGGCCGCACGCCCCGTGCCGACGAACAGCTGGCCCTTGCCACCGAGCATGCCCGGCGCATTGACCAGGCCGCGGTCAGCGACTGGCTGATCGCCGACACCACGCCGCTGATGGTGGCGGTCTACAGCGACCTGCTGTTCAACGACACGTCGCTCTACCCCATGGCCTTGGCACAGCTGCAGGGGTTTGACCACATCCTGGTGACGGGCCAGGACGTGCCCTGGGTGGCCGATGGCCTGCAGCGCGATGGCCCGCAGGTGCGTGGCCCGGTGGACCAGACATTGCGCGCCGCACTGGACGGCCAGGGCCTGCGCTACCAGGTGGTCTACGGCCTGGGCCCGCAGCGGCTGACAGCGGCTTTGCGCGGCATGGCGGTGGGCTCTGGCGTGCAGCGTGACATGGCGGGCGACGGCAGCGACGCCCCCTGGCAATGCGCCAACTGCAGCGACCCGGACTGCGAGCACCGGCTGTTCACACAGCTGGTGCGGCGGCGCTCACTGAACCGCTGAGCTGCCAGGCGCCTGGTCGCTGGCCTCGGTGAACAGCTGGGCGGCGTCCACCGCGTCAAACCAGTAAAACTGGCCGCAGAAGTCGCAACCCACCTCGATGTTGCCGCGCTCGGCAATGATGGCCTCGGCCTCTTGCGTGCCCAGGCTGCGGATCATGTTGCCCACACGCTCGCGGCTGCAGGTGCAGGCGAAACGCGGCCCTTGGTCGCCTTCTTGCGGTGCCAGCCGCAGCACCTGCTCTTCCCAGAACAAACGGCGCAGGATGGTGTCCACGTCCAGCGTCAGCAACTCCTCGCGCTTCAAGCTGGACGCCAGCAGCGCGATGCGGTTGTAGTGCTCGTTCAGGCCAATCTCGTCTTCGTTGGCCTGGTTGAGCACCACGCCCTCCAGGGCCGGACCCCCCGCTTTGGCCCGCCCTTCCAGGTTGCGCTCGCCCTGCACCGGCAGGCGCTGGATCAACAGGCCTGCGGCCACCTTGTCGTCGGCCGCCAGCACCAACGTGGTGTCGAGCTGCTCGCTCTGCAGCATGTAGTGCTCCAGCACCTCGCTGAGTTGCTCGATCTTCTCGTGCTGGTCGTCGAACATTGGCACCACGCCCTGGTAGGGCTGCTGGCCAGGGAATTTGCTTTTGGGGTCGAGCGTGATGGCGCAGCGCCCCTGGTTGGTGGCGTTGACCATGTCGCTCAGCTTCGCGCCTGCGGGCAGGTCGCCCACCACCTTGGCGGTGGCGCGCAGGCTCAGGTCGTGCTGCACCTCCACCACCGCGATCTTGACCGGGCCATCGCCAAAAATCTGCAGCACCAGCGCGCCGTCAAAACGGATGCTGGACTGCATCAGCGCGGCCGCGGCCACCATCTCGCCCAGCATGTCGCGCACCGGCTCGGCCAACGGCTCGGCGTTCGGGTTGCTGGCCCGGCGGCGCAGGATTTCCTGCCAGGCGTCGGTCAGGCGCACCACCATGCCGCGCACCGGCAAACCGTCGAACAGGAATTTGTGGAGTTCCGACATGCCTCAGGCCACCTTGTGGAAACCAGCGCGGTAGCGGCGCGCGTTGTCAATGTAGTGCTGGGCGCTGGCGCGCAGGCCGTCGATCTGCTCGGGTGTGAGCTGGCGCACCACCTTGGCCGGGCTGCCAATGATCATCGAGCCGTCGGGGAATTCCTTGCCTTCGGTCACCAGCGCACCGGCGCCCACCAGGCAATGCTTGCCGATCTTCGCGCCGTTCAGCACCACCGCGCCAATGCCAATCAACGAGCCGTCGCCCACCGTGCAGCCGTGCAGCATGACCTGGTGGCCCACCGTCACGTTCTCGCCCACCACCAGCGGCATGCCCACGTCGGCGTGCAGCACACTCAGGTCCTGGATGTTGCTGCCCCGGCCGATGTGGATGGACTCGGTGTCGCCCCGGATCACAGTGCCAAACCAGACGCTGCTGTCTTCGGCCAGCGCAACCCGGCCCATCACCTGCGCGCTGTCGGCCACCCAGGCGCTGTCGGCCAGTTGCGGCACCACGCCATCGAGTTCGTAAATCGCCATGCGCCCGGCTCCCTCTGCTGAAAACCTACAATTGTAGGGATGGACCTGCGTCAACGTGCCCTGGCGGTGCTGCAAACCGCCGATTTGGCATCAAAAGTGGCTCAAGCCCTAGTGATATCTGGCGATTCAGCTACGCTTTCAATAGCAAACGGCCTGCTGCAGGAACCGCCCGGTGTGCCCGGCCGCCCCGCCCTGCCACGCCTGGTCGAACCCACCGAAGTGGCCCACCGCGCCCCGGCCAGCCCCGCCGGGCTGGCGGCCCTGCTGCACGCGATTGCGCACATCGAGTTCAACGCCATCAACCTCGCGCTCGACGCCATCTGGCGCTTCGACGGTCTGCCCGACGCCTACTACCGCGACTGGGCCCGCGTGGCCAGCGAAGAGGCGCTGCACTTCTCGCTGTTGCGGGCGCACCTGCAAAGCCTGCCGCACGGCGGCACGCCCTGGGACTACGGCAGCTTTGACGCGCACGACGGCCTGTGGACCATGTGCGCCAAAACCTCGGACGACGTGGTGGCCCGCATGGCGCTGGTGCCGCGCACGCTGGAAGCCCGCGGGCTGGACGCGTCACCGCGCATCCAGGCCCGGCTGCGCGGCGTGGGCTCGGCCGACGCCCGGCGCACGGTCGAGATCCTCGACGTGATACTGCGCGACGAAATCGGCCATGTGGCGATTGGCAACCACTGGTACCGCTGGCTTTGCGAACGCGACGGCCTGGAGCCGGTGGCGCACTACCGCGCGCTGCGCAGGCGGTACCGCGCACCGCTGCTCAAACCGCCGTTCAACCTGGCCGCCCGCCGCGCCGCCGGGTTCACCGACGCCGAGCTGGCCGAACTTGAGGCCTGAGCTGGCCCGCCAGCGGCAGAAAAGGCCGGATTAGCGGCGACATATCGGGGCATGGCCCGGGCCACAACTTCCCAGAATCAGGGCACCACCTTCAAGCCCTGAACCGTGACACCACCGATCCTCCTCGAACCCGTATTCACCCCCGCTGCGGCGGTGGTGGCCCGTGGACCTGTGGCCATCTTGCGACAGGCCATTGTGGACACCGACCGGCAGGTGTACGGCCACGAATGGCGCTCACCCGCCACCCTGGCCGACCAACGCCCCCACGCCAGCAACAGCTGGCTGGAACAGGCCCTGACCCAGCTGGCACAGCCCCTGCCCCAGGGCAAAGGCACGGTGGGCCACGCGTCGCGGGTGTTCGTTCCCATCAGCCACACACAGACAGCCCAGCTGGCCAGCCTGGCGCAGCCGACAGCCCACCGCTGGGTGGCCGAAATCTCCCCCACCGAACACGACACCCCGGCACAGATTCGCAGCCTGACCGACACGCTGGAACGCCTGCAGGCGCGGGGTGTCCGGCTGTCGTTCGACCACACGGTGCTGACGCCGGCCTACGCGGCCTGGTTGCCGTTGGCCAACTACATCCGCATGGACATTGGCCGGCTCGAATCCGGCGCTTTTGAGCGGCTGGCCTGCTGTGCGCAAACCTACAGCCACGCCCGGCTGGTGGCCACCCAGATCCGCGACGCAGGCCAGGTGGTGCAGGTCACCGGCTACGGCATCCAGCTGCTGCAGGGCGACTGGTTGTCACCCGCCAGCCTCATGCCGGCTTAGGGCCAGGCGTCACGCGGTGGCACCACCGCAGGAGGAGCCCGCCCCGGCGGTGCAGCCCAGGCAGTGGCTGGCAAAGCGGATGTCGCGGTGCAGCCACTGGTCAAAGTCAAAGTTGTCCAGCGTGGCCGGCTCGGCGCCGTTCATGACACGCATCTCCAGCATCTGGTTGAAGTCGCAGTCGTAGAGTGCGCCGTCGTGGCCCACGCTCAGGATGTTGCGGCACATCACGCCCTGCGCCGCGCCGGGGTTGAACGCGCCCAGCAGCTTGTCCATGTAGCTCTCGTACTGGCCGCTTTTCTGCAGGTGCAGCTTGAAGCGGTTGATCGGCATGTTGGTGATGGTGAACAGCTGGTTGAACACGATGCCGAAGTGCTGCTGCAGCTCGCGTTTGTAGTCGGCCTCCAGCGTGGCCTGGGCCGCCGGCAGGTAGGGCCCCACCGGGTTGTAGACCAGGTTCAGCAGCAGCCCGGTGCCCGCCACCCCGTAGCCCAGCGCATTGAGCTGCTGCAGGCCCTGAATGCTTTTCTGGAACACGCCGTCGCCACGCTGCGCGTCGGTGAAATACGCCTGGTAATAGGGCAACGACGACACCACCTCGCAGCGGTGCCGCGCAAAAAATTCCGGCAGGTAGGCCTTGGAGGCTTTCGTCTGCGGGTGGCCGTCAAAGGTCACCGTCAGGTTGTGGCGCACCATCACGTGCCGGCCCATGGCGGTGGCCTGGGCCACCAGCCAGTCGAAGTCGTCGTGCAGCTCGGGGGCGCCGCCGGTGAGGTCGAGGTGTTTGATCTGCGGGTACTGGGCCAGCAGTTCCAGGCAGCGCACCACGCCCGCACGCGGCAGCGCCTCGGTGCGGGTGGGCGACGAGTCCACATGGCAGTGGCGGCAGACCTGGTTGCACATGCGCGTGAGGTTGATCTGCAGCGTGTCGATGGCCAGCGGCGGCAGGGCCAGGCCATGCGCGTTGAGCAGGCCCTGGAAATCGTGCCGTGCGGCCTCGGCCAGCGGTGCCCGCTGGATGGGGATGGTGGCGCTCATGCGTTCAGAGCACCAGCTTGTCGAGCTGGTTCTGCATCTGTACCGCGTGCACCAGCGTGATGCCGGCCTTCAGGGCGGCGGCCACGTGCACCGCCTCCATCATCTGCTCTGGGTTGGCACCGGATTCGAGGCAGGCGGTGGTGTAGGCCTCAATGCAGTACGGGCATTTTTCCGAATGCGAAATCGCCAGCGCGATCAGCGCTTTTTCGCGCTTGGTCAGCGCGCCGTCGCTGCCGGTGACCATGCCGTAGTACTTGAAAAACCCGTCGGCCATGGGCTGGCCATGCTGGCCGATCTGCGGGAATTTGGCGAGGTCTGCCGACTCGTAGTAGCTGCTCATGGTGTGTGCCTCTGGGTGGTCAACCCAGTATATCGGCGCACCGCCTCAGCCGCGGGGGTGGTGGGCGGCGTGCAGGGACTTGAGGCGTTCCCGCGCCACGTGGGTGTAGATGGTGGTGGTGGAAATGTCGGCATGGCCCAGCAGCATCTGCACCGCCCGCAAATCGGCCCCGTGGTTCAGCAAATGCGTGGCAAAGGCGTGGCGCAGCGTGTGCGGCGACAGCGGCGACAGGATGCCGGCCGCGAGCGCGTGTTTTTTCACCGTCACCCAGAACATCACCCGCGTCATGGCGGTGCCGGCGCGGGCGCCGCTTTGGGTGACAAACAGGTCGTCGTTCTGGCGGCCACGCACCAGCACCGGCCGTGCGGTGGCGAAGTAGCGGCCCAGCCAGTCGCGGGCCACCTCGCCAAACGGCACCAGCCGCTCCTTGTTGCCTTTGCCAAGGATGCGCAGCACGCCCTCGTTCATGCCCAGGTGGTGCAGCTTCAGCGTCACCAGCTCGCTCACCCGCAGGCCGCTGGCGTACATCAGTTCCAGCATGGCACGGTCACGCAGGCCGAGGGGGGTGGCCACATCGGGCGCGTTCAGCAGCAGCTCCACCTGCTGTTCGGTCAGGGTCTTGGGCACGCGCAGCATCTGCCTGGCGGGCTGCATCTTCAAGGTCGGGTCGGCCGATACAACGCCCTGGCGCAGCGCCCAGCGGAAGTAGCGCTTGAACACCGTCAGGCGGCGGTTGGCCGAGGTGGCCTTGTCCGCCATGCGGGCCGCAAAGTAGCCTTGCAGGTGGTGCTCGGTGGTGTTATTGAGCACCCTGCCCTGCGCCGCCAGCCAGTTGGCGTAGAGCGTCAGGTCACGCCGGTAGGCGGCCAGCGTGTTTTTGGACAGGCCGTCTTCCAGCCACAGTGCGTCTATGAAGGCGTCTATGGCTGCGGCGTTGGTGGCGTCTGCGCTGGCGGTCACTCCAGCGTGAGCTTGGCGCGTTCCACCACTTTTTTGTACACGTCGTATTCGGCGGCAATCTGCGCGGCAAACTGCTCTGGCGTGTTGGCCACCACCAGCGAACCCGTGTCTTCAATGCGCTTGCGCACGGCCGGGTCTTCCAGCGCCTTGCGCACGCCGGCGTTGACCTTGTCCACCACGTCACGCGGCAAGCCCTTGGGGCCGAGGATGCCGTAGTAGGCCATGCGGTTCACCGGCTCCAGACCCAGTTCCTTGAAGGTCGGCACGTCGGGCAACACGGCCAGGCGCTGCGGTGCGGCCACCGCAATGGCCACCAGCTTGCCGGTCTTGATGAAGGCCAACGCCGACGGCAGGTTGTCAAAAATGATCGGCACTTGGCCGGCCACGGTGTCGTTCAGGGCCGGGCCGGCGCCACGGTACGGAATGTGGGTAATAAAGGTCTTGGTCAGGTCTTTGAACAGCTCGGTCTGCAGGTGGCCAATGCCGCCCGTGCCCGACGAGGCGTACGAGTACTTGCCGGGCGACTTCTTGATCTCGGCAATGAACTCGGCGTAGTTTTTGGCCGGGAAGCTGGGGTGCACCGCGATCACGTTCGGCGTGGCGGCGATGTTGATGACGGGCGTGAAGTCGGTCACCGGGTTGTAGGGGATCTTGGTGTTGATGGCCGGGTTGGCCGCCGTGGTGGACACCGTGGCAATGCCGAGCGAATAACCGTCGGGCGCAGAACGCGCGGTTTCTGTGGCGCCAATGACGCCGCCGCCGCCGGCCTTGTTCTCCACCACCACCGGCTGGCCCAGGGCCTTGCCCAAGGGGTCTGCAATCGTGCGGGCCACGATGTCGGTGGTGCCACCGGGTGCAAACGGCACCTGCAGCTTGACCACCTTGTTCGGGTAGGCCTGCGCCAGCGCAGAACCCGCCAAAGCCAACGACGACAACACCACCCAATAACGACGAGTCATACGACGATCCATGCCTGTGCCCCTTGAAACGGAATAACCACCATCGTAAGGCCAGAAAGCCGCGCGCCAATGTGGAAGACCCATACGTGCAAACCCCTGTTTGGCCTTATTCTGCGTGGGTGAATTACGCCCAACTCCTCATCCCCGACTTCGCCCTCATCGTCTGCGGCTTTCTGGTGTGCCGTTACACCGCGCTCAACCGCACGGTGTGGAGCCAGGTGGAAAGCCTGGTCTATTACTTTCTGTTCCCGGTGCTGCTGTTCCAGTCCATCGTGCGTTCGCCGCTGGACCTGAGCGCCGCTTCCAGCCTGATTGGCGCCGGCCTGGCCATGGTGCTGATCGGCGTGGCGCTGAGCTACGGCCTGGCCAAGCTGCCTGGCGTCAACGCCAACGACCACGCCGCCGCCGCGCAGGTGGCCTTTCGCTTCAACTCCTTCATTGCGCTGGCCATCACCGAGCGGCTGGCCGGGGCCGAAGGCCTGCTGCTGATTGCGGTGCTGATTGGCGTGTGTGTGCCGCTGTGCAACGTGGCCGCCGTGTGGCCCATGGCGCGCAACTCACAACGCGGCTTTGTGGGCGAACTGGCGCGCAACCCGCTGATCCTGGCCACCGCCGGCGGCCTGCTGGCCAACGTGGCGGGTTTTCAGATCCCGGTGTGGGCCGAACCCACCGTCACGCGCATTGGCCAGGCCTCGCTCGCACTGGGTTTGATGGCCGCCGGCGCCGGCATGCAGATCAGCCAGCTGGCCAGCGCCCGCACCGTGGCCGCCGGGGTGCTGACCATTCGCCATGTGGTGATGCCGCTGCTGGCCTGGGTGATGGTGCAGGCCTTCAAACTCAACCCGCTGCAGGCCACCGTGCTGCTGGCCTTCAGCGCTTTGCCCACCGCCTCCAGCTGCTACGTGCTGGCGGCGCGCATGGGCTACAACGCGCCATTTGTGGCCGGGCTCATCACCCTCTCTACCCTGCTGGGCATGGCGAGCCTGCCGTTTGCGCTGGCCGTGCTGCGTTAGGAATTGCTCAGAACATCCCACGCACCATCATGCCCAGCCCAACCAGGCTGACCAGCCACACCAGCGTGCGCAGGTACGGAATGCCCAGGTAGTACACCGCAATGAACACCAGGCGCGCCACCACAAACACCTGCGCGCCCAACAGCACCAGCGGCGACGTGGCACCGCTCGCATGCGCCGTCAGCGCCAGCACCGCAAACAGCAGGCAGTTTTCCAGCGTGTTGCGCGCGGTGCGCTCGGCACGGCCCGCAAAGCCCGTGGGGTTGGGCAAGTTGTCGCGGTTGCCCAGCCCCACCTTCATGCCAGCGGGCAACCAGATTCGGGCACGGATGGCGCTGGCGGCAATCAGCGTGAGCCAGGTGATCACGGCCATTTCCACCACCAGGGTGAGCAGTGTTGTCATGTTGGGTGTCCTCAAAAAGATAGGTAAAGGGGATGCTGTGCAATGCCCCGGGAAGTCGGCAGTGCGAACGCGGTACTTGCCAGTACCAAGCCAGCGTCGCCGAGTCTACCTGACCGGTACACGCTCGTACCGGGTGTTGCTGTAGCGGTTTTCCCTACGACAGGTCGCTGATCGAACTTGCACCACGTTGCGTATGCAAAAAACAGATCAATCGTTATGACACCAGATCAATGTATCGACGTTGACAAGATCGAGACCCCAATGGCTCACTTTTGTAGCAGCCGCTTTTTATACATGCAGGCTAAAAGCTTAGCCATCGAAGGCAATACGCCCACAAATCCAGATTCGATTAAAGCTAGGCGCTTAACGTCATAACAATTAATTACTCCTTAATAAAAACTGGGATTATTGTTCTAGGGAAATAATTACCCTCCACATCTTTCAATCGCCACTCTTCTGCATCACGACCTATATGAATTTCAAATTTTTGATAGTCAATAGTTAACGGATCATGCAAACCGTCTTGATTAAGCCAATGATCATGTATATGCCAAATTAATTTAGTATCATTTTCAGCAAACTGGATCCAACCTCCAACATTCCATTGAGCAAACATATTCTGTTGCACGTAATAATTGCATATATACATCACAGAGTCTCGATCGATGGCTTTATTAAACTTCAGATAAATCTTGGGTATTTCAGTCCTTGAAATTTTATCTCCTAATTTAGGAAAAGAACTGATCAACTCCAACCCTCCTTCACCTCCAGATAATTCATCAAACCTACTAGATAATTTCAACACTCTTTTTGGTGTCACCATTCCTTCCATAGCAGTCGCCATGATAGATGATGCCGATTTTGTAGCCGCTATCAAGTTTTTATCACTGCGATTTTCTTCGTAATCTAATACTGTAAATCCCAGCAAGTCGGAAGGTATATGGATTTCAGTATTTCTGGGTTTAATAACGAAGCATTTTTCTTTACCGAGACGCCCCATAAACAAGCCCAACTCGAACAGAACATTATCCCTAATAACATGTCGCTCCGTTCCACGCATCATCACCGTATCATCTGGAGAAAAAATAAAAACAGCACAATCGACACTACCAGCTACACTCAATAAATTATCAATAAAATTCTGAGCTGGAGCAGCGAGTGTCCATAGTGTCGCTTCAACAGATCGATCAAGATTAATATTAACAGCCTCCGCGACTGGCAATCCCTCAATGGAAGAAGCAATAAAAACTCTTAATTTTTGCCTCATATATATCTTTCAAAAAAATTAATTAGCATCAACGTGCTAAAAAATTAGCCCGACAACACTAATGCCTATGTGCGGTGGAAAGGTCACCTACAAAATTTGAGTATCCGACTGCTAATCCCGCCGTTAAATCATTTGCCGACACCGCCCTGCACCCCCCCACGTTCTGCCCCGACCACAGCGGCGCAAAGTCCCCACTGCCCTGCGCTTCGGCTTTCGCCCGCAGCGGCCCAATGGCGGCCGTGGCCAGCGGGAACTCTGGTGCGGCGTTGCTGAGTGGCCCCAGCTCGCGCATCAGCCGGTTGACGATGCCGCGTGCCGGTCTGCCGGTGAAGAGGTTGGTGAGTGCGGTGTGGCGGGCGGCTTCGCTTTGCAGGGCGGCGCGGTGGGGTGCGGTGGTGGTGGCCTCGTTGCAGAGCATGTAGGCGGTGCCCACCTGCACGCCGGCGGCGCCGAGTGCCAGGGCGGCTTGTATGCCGGCGGCGTCGGCAATGCCGCCAGCGGCGATCACCGGCAGCTTCACGGCCCGCACCACCTGCGGCAGCAGCGCGAAGCTGCCCATTTGCCGGGTGAGGTCGTCGCTCAAGAAGTGGCCCCGGTGGCCGCCGGCTTCCAGGCCCTGGGCAATCACGGCGTCCACACCGTGTGCTTCCAGCCACAGCGCCTCTTCCACCGTGGTGGCGGACGACAGCACCTGGGCGCCCCAGCCTTTCACCCGCGCCAGCAGCTCGGGCGACGGCAGGCCGAAGTGGAAGCTGACCACCGGCGGGCGGAAGGGTTCGACCACGTCGCACACCGCATGGCTGAAAGGCGCGCGGCCGGCGCCGGCGGGGATGGTGGCCGCGTCGATGCCGAACTCGGCAAAGTACGGGGCCAGGGCCTGGCGCCAAGTGGCCTCGCGCTCGGCTTTGGGGTCGGGCGGTGTGTGGCAGAAGAAGTTGATGTTGTAGGGCTGGCTGGTTTGGCTGGTGATGGCTTGCAGCTCCTGGCGGATGGTGTCTGGCGTGAGCATGGCGCAGGGCAGCGAGCCGAGCGCACCGGCGTTGCTGACACCCACGGCCATGGCGCTGCCTTGGATGCCGGCCATGGGCGCCTGGATCAGCGGGTAGCGGGTGCCGAGCAGGGTGTTGAGTTGGCTCATGTTTGCTCCTGAATGTGTAGCTGAATCGCCAGTTTTCACTAGGGCTCAAGGCCAATTTGGCTTGAAAACTGCCCGTGCAGTGCCCACAGAACGTGTTCACGCACCAAATCGCTTGAATTTTCAGCCCTTTGGTGCAGCGCGTGTTGAATGGCGCCGGCTTCTTCGGGCGTGCTGGCCACGCGCAGCGCGTTGCCGAGCGCCACCGCCACATTGCGCAGCCAACGCTCGTGGCCAATGCGGCGGATGGCGGAGCCTTCGGTGAGGCGCAAAAACTCGGCTTCGGTCCACGCAAACAACTCGGTCAGCGGCGTGCCGGCCAGGCCGGGGCGGGTGTCGAAGTCGGGCAAGGGGCTGCGCTGGGCGTATTTGTTCCAGGGGCAGGCGAGCTGGCAGTCGTCGCAGCCGTAGATGCGGTTGCCGATG
>JAZKIY010000003.1:0-78528 GCA_040384665.1 Pseudomonadota bacterium | reverse complement strand
CGTCCACCACGATGCCGATCACCAGCACCATGCCGAACATGGTCAGCACGTTGATGGAAAAGCCCATGGCCAGCAGCACCGCAAACGTGCCCAGCAGCGTGATGGGCACCACCAGTGTGGGAATGATGGTGTAGCGGATGTTCTGCAGGAACAAAAACATCACCAGGAACACCAAAATCACCGCCTCGATCAGCGTCTCCACCACCTGGCTGATGGAAATCTTGATGAACTTCGAACTGTCGTAGGGGATGGTGGCTTTCACGCCTTCAGGGAAGTAGCGCGAGAGCTCGTCAATGCGCTTCTTGATTGCGGTGGCGGTGGCCAGCGCGTTGCCGGTGGGCGACAGCTGCACACCAATGCCGGTGGACGGCTGGCCGTTCAGCCGCGCCTGCGGGCTGTACGACTGCGCACCCAGTTCCACCCGGGCCACGTCTTTCAGCCGCACGCTGGAGCCGTCGGCATTGGCGCGCAGCACGATGTTGCCGAACTGCTCGGTCGAGGTCAGCTGCCCCTTCACCACCACGGTGGCAAAAATGGACTGGCCTGGGATGTTGGGCAGGTCGCCAATCGTGCCGGAGGCGACCTGCGCGTTTTGTGTCGAGATCGCGGCCGTCACGTCGGCGGACGACAGGCGGTAACCGACCAGCTTGGCCGGGTCGATCCAGATGCGCATCGCGCGTTCGGTGCCGAACAGCTGCGCCTGGCCGACGCCGGGCACACGCTGGATTTCAGGCAACACGTTGCGCGAGGCGTAGTCGCCCAGCGCCACCGGGTCGAACGCCGGGTTGTCGCTGGACAAAATGGTGAACAGCAGGAAGTTGGAACGGGCTTTGTCCACCCGCACGCCCTGCTGCGTCACCGCCTGCGGCAGGCGTGGCGAGGCGCGGCCCAGGCGGTTTTGCACGTCCACCTGCGCCAGGTCAGGGCTGGTGCCCGGCTCGAAGCTCAGGGTGATGGAACCGGTGCCGTCGGCCTGCGACACCGACTCCATGTAAATCAGCCCGGGCGAGCCGTTCATTTCGCGCTCGATCACGCTGATGACGCTGTTCTCCAGCGTCTGCGCCGAGGCACCGGGGTAGGCCACGGAAACAATGATCGACGGCGGCGCCACCGACGGGTACTGCGACACCGGCAACTGCGTGATCGCCACGCCACCCATCACCATGATGAACAGCGCAATGACCCACGCAAAAATGGGTCGGTTGATGAAGAACTGGGCCATGCTGCGCGCCCCTTACTTCGCAGCCGAAGCCGTGGCCACGGGCACACTGGCCGGTGCGGAAGCTGCTGCCGGTGCCGCTGCAGCAGGCGCGCTGGCGGCGCTGCCCGATGCCGCTGCCGGCTGCCATGGCACCGGCTTCACTGGCCCGGTCCCGCGCACCTTCTGGAAGCCGTCCACCATCACCTGCTCACCGGCTTGCAGGCCGCTCAAAATCACCCACCGGCCGTTTTGGGCATTGCCCACCTTGACCGGGCGCTGTGCCACTTTGCCGTCGGCAGCCACCACCATCACCGTGTCGCCTGTGGGCGCACGGGTCACCGCCTGCTGCGGCAGCGTGATGGCGTTGCCCGCCTCGACCTGGGCCAGGCGCACCCGCACATACAGGCCAGGCAGCAACACGCCACCGGGGTTGGGCACCTCGGCCCGCAAAGTGATCTGGCCGGTGCTGGCATCCACCGACAGGTCGCTGAACAGCAGCTTGCCCGGCTGGGCATACGGCGTGCCGTCTTCCAGAACAATCGACACAGCAGCGGCGGCCGTGCCGGTGGCACGTTTGAGCTGGCCAGCTTCCAGCGCCTTGCGCAGCTGCATCACGTCGGCCGCGGGCTGGGTGAAGTTCACGTACATCGGATTGATCTGCTGCACCACCGCCAATTGGGTCGCCTCGCCCTGCCCCACCAACGCGCCTTCGGTCACCAGCGCACGGCCAATGCGGCCCGCAATTGGCGACGTCACGGTCGCGTAGTCGAGGTTGATGCGTGCGGTCTGCGCCGCCGCGTTGCCCACCGCCACATCGGCCTGTGCCTGCTTCTGCGACGCCACCGCGCTGGCGTATTCCTGCTTGCTCACCGCGTTGGCTTCCACCAGCGGGGCATAGCGCTCGGCCAGCGCCGTGGCCTGTGACAAATTGGCCTGCGCACGGGCCACGCTGGCCTGTGCGCTCTCGTAAGCCGCCCGGTAGGGCGCTGCGTCAATGCTGAACAGGGCCTGTCCAGCGCGCACGTCGCTGCCCTCGGTGAACAGCCGTTTTTGCAGGATGCCGGCGGCACGGGCCCGCACCTGCGCCACACGCGAGGCTTCCAGCCGCCCTGGCAGCTCGGTCACCAGCCCGACATCGCCCAGCGACACGGTCACCACACCCACTTCAGGGGGAGGTGGCGCAGCGGCCGGTGCGGCGTTGTCGGCCTTGCCGCAGGCGGACACCAGCGCTACCAGCAACAAGGCGGCGGCCAGGCTGGTGCGGCTCAGGGCAACGGGGTTACGGGCAGGGCGAAAAGCGCGCATACGGGGGTTTCCATGGTTGACTTGGGGGCGGCCGTGAATTTCTTTTGGGAATACAGGCGCATTTTTTACGCCCGCGTAGTTTACATACATTTATGAATGTATATTTACACCCCATTCAAGAGACGAACCATTGAGCCCGCATTTGAGAGCCGACATGACAGGAGCCCACCGTGGTCCGCCGCACCCGTGAAGACGCCCTCGCCACCCGCAACAGCCTGCTGGACGCGGCCGAGCTGGTGTTTCACGCCCATGGCGTCTCACGCACGTCGCTGAGTGAGATTGCGCTGCAGGCCGGTACCAGCCGGGGGGCTATTTACTGGCACTTCAAGGACAAGGCGGATCTGTTCAACGCGATGATGGAACGGGTCACCCTGCCGCTGGAAGCCACCTTCCAGCGCCTGGGTGCCGACCCAACGGTCGACGCCCTGCAGGGGATGCGCCAGGCCATGCTGGACGCCCTCAGGCAGACCGAAACCGACGAACGCACGCGTCGCGTGTTCGAGGTGGCCACCCACAAGGTGGAGTATGTGGAAGAACTGCAGGCGGTGCGGCAACGCCACCTGAGCATCCGCAACCAGTGCATTGAGCAAACCGGCAAGGCCCTGCAGCGCGCCGCGCGCCAGCGCAAGCTGCGGCTGCCGATGCCAGTGGCCCACGCTGCCCACGGCCTGCACGCCCTGGTAGATGGGTTGATCCAGAACTGGCTGTTGGAGCCTGGCGATTTTGGCTTGGTGAAAGTGGGCAGGCAGGCGATGGACGCCTACCTGGCTGGGCTGGGCTTTGAGGCCACAGCCGATTTGCCTGCCATCAAGGCAGACTGAAGACCGGTCAGTGCAGGTGGCGCGGTTTGCGCCCGCCGCCGTGGCCATTGCCACCCGGTGCGCCGCCAGAACCCCGGGGCGGTTTGCCCAGTTGCATGGAGCTGGCCAGAGCGTCAAAACGGCTCTCAAACAGGCGGTCGACCGAGGCCACCACATCGGACAGCTCGCTGTTGTCGAAATGCCGTTCCATCAGGTTGACCACGTCCTGCACCAGCAGGTCGCGTTGCACCCGCATGATCGCGGCCGGCGTGGGGCCGACAAAGTACATGGCAAAGTCGTCCCGGCTGCCATCGCCCTCTTCGTCGCTGTCACCGGCCTCGTCTTCGTCGAACTCGGTGTCGTAGAAGGTGACCTCGATCGGTGCGCCGCTCAGGGCCAGTTCGTTCAGCGCCATGCACATTTCGTCCACCGCCTGGCGGAAGTCGTCGTTGCCTGGCACGGTCCAGCAAATGCGCAGCAGATGGGCCTGCGGGTCGAACTTGATGCCGGGCTCTTCCTCGTAGCTGCTGGCAGCACCGTCGGCCAGTGACTTGGCACCGGCGTAGCGCCAGAGCGGCATCAGCGCGTCCTGCAACTGGTTGTAGCCAACGTCTTCGCGCAGTGGCACTTCGCCATGCACGTGGATTTCAAAGGGCGTGGTGTAACTCGGCATGCAATCTATCTTAACCAGTTGTGGCGACGCCCTCGGCCCGCTGGGCGGTTGATCCGGCAGCGGCACAGCGTTGGGCCAGATGGGCCAGCGCGTCTTCCACCTGGTCGACCAGCACCAGGCACAGGTCGCCGGGCTCCAGCCGCGCCAGGGCCTGGTCGATGGCGGTGAATTCGCCACGGATTTCCACCACGTCGCGCGCGCGCTTGGCGTTCACCAGGCCCTCGCGCATCAGTTTGAAGACCTCGCCATCGGCACGGCCACGCTGACAGGCGTCTTCGTACAGCACGACGCTGTCGAACGCGTCGCCGAGGATCATGGTCTGGTCGCTGATGTCCTGGTCGCGGCGGTCACCGGCGCAACTGATGACAACCATGCGGCGCTTGGCGGGCATTGCATCCACCGCAGACACCAGCGCACGCATGGCGTCCGGGTTGTGGCCGTAGTCGGCGATCACGGTGGCACCACCGTAGTCCATCACATTGAAGCGGCCGGGCGCGTTGTCGGCGTCGTTCAGGAAGCTGGCCAGGCCACTGCGCACCGCATCCCAGCTCAGGCCGGCGCCCCACGCGGCGGCCACGGCAGCCATGGCGTTTTCAACCTGAAAACCGATGACGCCGTTGCGGGTGATGGGGATGCCACGCAGCGGGAAACGCTCGCGGCGTGCGCCGTCGGCGGCGATCACCGCGTCACCGTCCACGTACACCGTGCGGTGGCCCTGCGCGCGGTGGGTCGCCATGACCGGGTGGTTGCGGTCGGTGGCAAAGTAAATCACGCTGCCAGGGCAGCTCGATGCCATGGCCGCGGTGATCGGGTCGACCGCGTTGAGCACGGCGTAACCGGTTGGGGCCACGTTTTGAACAATCACCCGTTTCAGCACGGCCAGGTCGTCCACCGTGGTGATGTAGTTCAAGCCCAGGTGGTCGCCCACGCCGATGTTGGTGACCACGGCCACCTGGCAGCGGTCAAAGCCCAGCCCTTCGCGCAGGATGCCGCCGCGCGCGGTCTCGAACACCGCTGCATCGACCTCGGGGTGCATCAGCACGTTGCGGGCACTGCGTGGGCCGCTGCAGTCGCCGCTGTCGGTCTGTTTGCCGTTGACATAGACGCCATCGGTGTTGGTCATGCCAACGCGCAGGCCGGTGCTGGCCAGCAAATGGGTGATCAGCCGCGCGGTGGTGGTCTTGCCATTCGTGCCGGTGACGGCAATCACCGGAATCCGGCCGTCATTGCCGGGCGGAAAGATGCTGTTCACAATCGCCTCGCCCACCAGCCGGCCTTTGCCGAACGAGGGCGACAGGTGCATGCGCAGACCGGGTGCGGCATTGACCTCGACCACGCCACCGTGTTGTTCTTCCAGTGGGCGCAGCACGCTTTCGCAGACGATGTCCACACCACACACGTCGAGTCCGATCATCCGCGCCGCAGCCACCGCGCGGGCAGCCACCTCGGGGTGCACGTCTTCGGTCACATCGGTGGCCGAGCCGCCGGTACTGAGGTTGGCGTTGTTGCGCAGCACCACGCGGCAGCCTTTTTCAGGCACCGAATCGGGCTGCAAGCCCTGGGCGTGCAGGCGGGCAACGGCGATGTCGTCAAAACGGATTTTGGTCAGCGAGGTGGCGTGGCCATCGCCCCGGCGCGGGTCGCTGTTGACCAACTGCACCAGTTGCTGCACCGTGTGTTCACCGTCACCAATGACATTCGGCGGGTCGCGGCGGGCGGCAGCCACCAGTTGGTGGCCCACCACCAGCATGCGGTAGTCGTTGCCTGGCAGAAAGCTTTCCACCATCACCTGGCCAATTTCGGCGGCAGCGCGGTAGGCCACTTCCAGGTGCTCCCGGGTCACGATGTTGACTGTGACGCCTTTGCCCTGGTTGCCGTCCTGCGGCTTCACAACCACCGGCAGGCCGACTTCGTTGGCCACAGCCCAGGCGTCGTCCATGTCCGTGACCGGGCGACCGCGCGGCACCGGCACACCGGCCGCGTGCAGCAGCTGCTTGGTCAGGTCTTTGTCCTGCGCAATCGCCTCAGACACCGCGCTGGTGGCGTCAATTTCCGCCGCCTGGATGCGCCGCTGGCGCGATCCCCAGCCAAACTGGACCAGGCTGCCCTGCGTCAGGCGCCGGTAGGGAATGCCGCGCGCCACGGCGGCGTAGACGATGGCGCCGGTGCTGGGGCCGAGGCGCTCGTCTTCGTCCAGTTCGCGCATGCGGTGGATGGCCGCCACCGAATCAAAGGGCTGGTCTGCCAGTGCAGCGGAGATCAATTCGCAAGCCACGTCGAGCGCCATCCGGCCAACAGCTTCTTCGCTGTACTCCACCACCACCTGGTAGATGCCGTCCTCTGAGGTTTCAGAGGTTCGGCTGAAGGTCACCGGGCAGCCGGCCTGGGCCTGCAAGGCCAGCGTGGCGGCTTCGAGCACATGGGCCAGGGTGACCTGGCTGGTGGGCGATGCCGGGCGCAAGGCACCGATGGCCGGGCACAAGGCCCGCAAACGGGTTTCGAAACCGGGCAGGTCGGCCATGGCGCGCTCAGTGGGCGGGCAAGACACAACCGCCTCCATGGCCGTGTGCCGGCTCCAGAGGTTGGGCCCGCGCAGGGCGCGGATGCGGGTCACTTCCATCGGATCAACCTTGTGTGGGTGGTGTTGGCGGGAAAAAGATCAGAGCGCATGGGGCACCGCTGCACGGGTGGCCACAGGTGCCGACCAGGCAAAAGTTTCGATGCCCACGGCAATCAGGTCCAGCGAGATGTCCATGGCCCAGGCAGCGGCCACGGCAGGCATGACCACCGCGAGGCGGGCAGAACCATCGGGTTCATCGCGCCAGCCACGCAGCTTGTCGCTCAGGCCCAACGGCGTCTCGGTGGTGCCAGTGGCCAGCATCAACTGGCCGTTGCGCCAGCTGACGGTGCGGCCACCCTCGGCCCGGTGGCTGGCCAGGACGGGCAGCGTGCCATCGGCGGCATAAAGGGTCACGTCGCCGTCGCACAAACGGGCCATGTCGGCAATGCGTTCGTCGGCGGCGTTGAGCACGGCGGTGCCGTCGGCCAGCACCACGTCCACCTGGGTGCGCAGCACTTTCACCAGCTGATCGGATTCGGCAATGTCGAATTCGGCCAGCGTGTCGGCGCCCGACAGGTCGGTGACCACACCGACGCGGCAGCGGTCGTACGCCAGACCATCGCGCAGGATGTGGTCGGCACAGTTTTCGATGACCGCGGCGTGGATGCTGCGGTTCATCATCAGCCGGTGGCCACTGGCCCAGCGGGCGTTGTTGCCGTGGTCCACGCAGCGGTTGTCAAGGAACAGGCCATCCCGGCAGGCGAGCCCGACCGACGTGCCCCCCAAATGCACCAGCCAGGCGATCAGCCGGGCGATGGTGTGGGTGCCCTCGGAACCGGCCACCCCGACGATGGGGATGCGGCCGTTGTCGGTCTGTGGAAACAGGTGGTCGGCAATCGCCTGGCCGACTGGCCGGGGCACGCCTTCAGCGGGCTTCAGGTGCATCAGCAGGCCGGGACCGGCATTGACCTCGACAATCGCGCCACCCTGCTCTTGCAGCGGGCGGGAAATGTCCTGCGCGACCATGTCGATGCCGGCAATGTCCAGCCCCACCACCCGTGCTGCCAGCACGGCGGTGGCGGCCACGTCGGCGTGCACGTCGTCGGTGCAGTCGATGGCCACGTTGCCGTTGCGCTGGACCACCACGACGCGGCCTGTTTCGGGCACCGCGTCGGGCCCGAGGCCCTGCCGCTGCAGTTCGAGTTGCACCGCCGCATCCTTGTGGACCAGGATGGTTTCCAGCGGAAATTCTTCTTCAATGCCGCGGCGTGGGTCGGTGTTGACCTGGCTGTCGATCAGTTCGGCCACGGTGGACTGGCCGTTGCCGGTGATGCTGACCACCTCACCGCGGGCTGCGGCCACCACTTTGTTGCCCACCACCAGCAGGCGGTGCTCTTCGCCACGGATGAAGCGCTCCACCAGCACCTCGCGCCCCTCGGGGTCGGCCAGGCGCCAGGCGGCCTCAATCTCCTCCTGGTGGTTCAGGTCCAACGTGACGCCACGGCCATGGTTCGCGTTGGACGGTTTGACCACCACCGGCAACCCAATGTCTTGTGCCAGTTCCCAGGCGTGTTCCGGGCTGGTCGCCACCTGGCCTTCGGGCACCGGCACGCCGCAGGCGGTCAGCAGGGTTTTGGTCAGGTCCTTGTCGCTGGCAATGCCTTCGGCAATCGCGCTGGTGAATTCGCTCTCGGCGGTCCAGATGCGCCGCTGGCGCGCGCCGTGGCCCAACTGGACCAGGTTGCCATCGTTCAAACGGATGTGCGGAATGCCCCGATCTGTCGCGGCGGTGACAATGCAGGCGGTGCTGGGCCCGAGGTAGCAGTCGTCAATCCGCTCGCGCAGGGTCGCGACCGCAGGCGCCACGTCAAACGGCAGGCTGTTGATGACCGACATCAGCAGGCGGTGGCCCAGTTCCAGTGCGGTGCGGGCCACCTGTTCGTCGCGGGCACGGAACACCATGCGGTAGACGCCATGTTTGGACGTGCTGCGGGTCTGACCAAAACCGGTGGGCATGCCCGCCAGGTTCAGCAACTCGATGACCACGTGCTCCAGGATGTGCCCGGCCCAGGTGCCACCGTGCAGCCGCTGCAAGAAACCACCCACCTCACCCACCCCACAATGGTGCTCGCCCAGGCCCGGCAGCAAGGCCACCAGCCGGTCGGTGAAGCCCGGCATTTTGTCGGACGGCAGTTCCTCGAGCTCGCCCAGATCGAGCCAGACCTCCAGCACGGGGCGGTAGGTCCAGATGTTGGGGCCGCGCAGATAATTGATGCGCAACAGCGCGATGTCTTTGATGTGGCTCATGGGCTCTGCGTGAAATGCGGAATGGGGAACGGGCCAAAAAGCCGTTCTGTGGCACTGATTTTAGGTTCAGCCACCCGTTGCATGGATAAAAATAGCCGCTGCAGGTCGGCACAGGCGGTGGCTCATGCGTTGCATACAGGGCCAGGCTGTATGGTCACTCCCATGACCGCTGCCGCGTGGCCGTCGCCCAGATTCAAAATGCAACAAATGCAACACCCTCAAGTCACCGATAAAAACAAGATTCCAGAGCCTGCCGCAGCCAGTCTGCAGGCCGTGCTCACTGACCAAGAGAACGTGTTAGCCGAGCTGGTGGTTGACCTTGACCCGACACTGCGCTTCGCACAGCAGACGCTGGTGTTGACGTCCCACCGTTTTCTGGCCTCCGGCATCGGCGGTGCGTCCTGGGCCGCCTGGCCACTGCAACCCGACCTGACACTGCACTACACCGACCATGCCGGCATTGGCACGCTGGAACTGCACGACACCACCGCCTGTGTGGGCCGCTGGCGCTTCACGCTGGCCCTGAGCCTGCCGGCCCTGCGCCTGCTGAAACAGTTTGAACAGCAGTCCGACGCCTTGCAGGCGGGTGCCGTGGCAGCAGACACCACCCAACTGGAGCCGGAAGAGTCCGAGGAGCCAGGCCTGTTCACGCAGGAAAAACACGAACCACCGTCCACCTGGGTGCTGCTGCGGCTGTGGCGCTTCGCGCAGCCTTACAAAAAGCAACTGGCCACCGGCTTTGCGCTGACGATGACGTCCACCGCCGCCACGCTGATCCCGCCCTACCTCACCATCCCGCTGATGGACGACGTGCTGATCCCGTTCCAGAATGGCCAGCAAATCCCGCCTGGGCTGGTGGCCATGCTGCTGGCCGGGCTGTTTGGCGCTGCGCTCACCGCCTGGGGGCTGGGCTGGGCCCGCACCTACCTGCTGTCGCTGGTGTCGGAGCGCATCGCGGCCGACCTGCGCACCGCCGCGTTCGACCACCTGCTGCAGCTGTCGCTGGACTACTTTGGTGGCAAACGCACCGGCGACCTGATTGCGCGCATCGGTTCTGAGACCGACCGCATCTCGGTCTTTCTATCCTTGCACGCGCTCGACTTCGCCACCGACGTGGTGATGATCGTGATGACCTCGGTCATTCTGTTCTCCATCAACCCTTGGCTGGCGCTGACCACGCTGGTGCCGCTGCCTTTCATTGCGTGGATGATCCACGTCGTGCGCGACCGGCTGCGCACCGGTTTTGAGAAGATCGACCGTGTCTGGGGCGAGGTCACCAACGTGCTGGCCGACACCATTCCCGGCGTCCGCGTGGTCAAGGCCTTTGCCCAGGAGAAGCGCGAGTCCAAGCGTTTCCACGAAGCCAACAAACACAACCTGGCCGTGAATGACCGGCTGAACAAGACCTGGTCGCTGTTCTCGCCCACCGTCTCGCTGTTGACCGACATGGGCCTGCTGGTGGTGTGGGCGTTTGGCATCTGGCTCGTCAGCCACAGCCAGATCACTGTGGGTGTGCTGACCGCCTTCCTTGCCTACATCGGGCGTTTCTACACCCGGCTCGATTCAATGAGCCGGATTGTTTCGGTCACGCAGAAGGCTGCCGCCGGCGCCAAACGCATCTTTGACATCCTGGACCACGTCTCCAACGTGCCGGAGCCGGCGCAGCCGGTCGAGCCCGCATCGCTGCAGGGCCGCATCGAGATGAACAACCTCGGCTTCCGGTATGGCAACCGGGCGGTGATCCGTGGCCTGAACCTGACCATCGAGCCCGGCGAGATGATCGGCCTGGTGGGCCACAGCGGCTCGGGCAAAAGCACGCTGGTCAACCTGATCTGCCGCTTCTACGACGTCACCGACGGCAGCATCCGCGTCGATGGCACCGACATCCGCCGCTTTGGCGTGGCCAGCTACCGCCGCCATGTGGGCCTGGTGCTGCAGGAGCCCTTCCTCTTCTTTGGCACCGTGGCAGAAAACATCGCCTACGGCAAGCCCGATGCCACACGCGAAGAGATCGTGGCCGCCGCCCGTGCAGCGCACGCGCACGAGTTCATCCTGCGCCTGCCGCTGGGCTACGACTCGCTGGTGGGCGAACGCGGCCAGGGCCTGAGCGGCGGCGAGCGCCAGCGCATCAGCATCGCCCGTGCGCTGCTGATCGACCCGCGCATCCTCATCCTGGACGAGGCCACCTCGTCGGTGGACACCGAGACCGAAAAAGAAATCCAGAAGGCGCTCGACAACCTCGTCCAAGGCCGCACCACCATTGCCATCGCCCACCGCCTGTCTACCCTGCGCAAGGCCGACCGCTTGGTGGTGATGGACCGCGGCCAGGTTGTTGAAGTCGGCCCGCACGACGAGCTGATGGCGCGCAAAGGCGCCTATTTCCGCCTCTACGACGCCCAGGCCCGCAAGGCAGAAGCCGACGCGGCCCTGGACGCCCCCCTCAACAACGGCCTTGCCCTGCCAGCCCAGCCCACCGCAGTGCCAGCCACCACCGGAGCGCACCCCGGATGACCGCCCCTGAATTTCAACTCGACCGCAACCCGTTTGGCCGCCTGGTCCTGACCACCGCCGACGGCGACACCCACACCGGCGTGACGCCGGTGCGCGCCTTCCCCGTGGGCGCGCCCAAGCTGGGCTTGTCACTCATCAGCGTGGACGGCCATGAAGTGCTGTGGGTGCCGAATCTGGACGACCTGCCAGAGGCAACCCGCCAGCTGCTGGAAGAAGAACTCGCCACCCGCGACTTTGCACCCCAGATCCTGCAGCTGCGCAGCGTGTCCACCTACTCCACGCCCAGCACCTGGGACGTCAGCACCGACCGTGGCGACACGCGGCTGGTGCTCAAGGGGGAGGAAGACATCCGCCGCCTGGGGGGCGGTGCTTTGCTGATTGCCAGCGGTGAAGGCGTGCTGTTCCGAATTGCCGACATGCACGCGCTAGACCGCCCCTCGCGCCGCTTACTGGAACGCTTTCTTTGACCGGGCCTGGGCGTTGGCTGCCCCGAAGAAACCATCATTTGCTACCAAATAAATAGCAATGCCCTAAGGTTTTACTAGGGCTCATGGCATAAATGGCTTGAAAACAGCGCTCCAAGGCACTGTTTGGCCATGGTGAGGTTGCCGGGGCCGTGTGTGGCGCTTACTTTTTGTGACCTGCCCTGTCCTACACCACTCGCGGCGCTGGACCGACACCACATGCGAGCTGCGTTCGGTACAGTGAAATCAGTCGGCAATGAGGCCGGCCACTCACCGAAACCACTGCCTACCAAGGCATAAAGGAGCTTCCATGAACACCTCAAAAATCCTCACTTCGACCGTCGCAGCCGCCGCCCTCGTGGGCGCCATTGGCTTGGCCTATGCGCAAACGTCAGACCCTTCGCTGAACCCGCAGGGCACCGACAACGCGGCTACGACTCAAAACCAGAGCGGCAGCGTGCCAGCACCAACCAGCCTTGACAACAGCGTGCAGACACCCACCCCCATGAGCGCGGACAGCACCAGCTTCCAGGGCGAGCGTCCTGCACAGGCTGACCGCAACTAAGCGCTGATGGCTGAATCCCATTGAGGCCAACCGACACACCGGTTGGCCTCAATGGGTTTGGCACGTGCCGATGTCACGCACACCCACAAACCAATTTACCGGCCGGGCCGTCCCATCCAACTGGCTGCATGACGCCCGGCGTGGCCTGCTGATGGGCGCAGCGGCGTTGGCTTTGGTGCTGCCCCCGACGGGCGTTGCCATGGTTGGCGCGCAGGCCGGTTTCGGCATGAAGATGGACACGTCGCTGCGCCACCAAGGTGTTCGACTTGCTGACTTTGGCACAGAAAGCGCCTCCGACGACGCCCGCCTGATCGCCCACTGGGTGGCCGATTCCGGTGACAGCCAAGGCCTCGCCTTTGTCGTCATCGACAAGAAAAACGCCAAAGTCTTTGTTTTCGACCCACAAGCCAAGCTGAATGGCGCCACACCGGTGCTGATCGGCGCCGCGCGGGGCGATGACGCGGTCACTGGCATTGGCAAACGCCCCATTCACGAGGTGCGCCCCGAAGAGCGCACCACCGCCGCCGGCCGCTTCATGGGTGAGCCGGGACGCAACACTTTGGGTGAAGACGTGGTCTGGGTGGATTACGAGGCCGCCGTGTCGATGCACCGCGTGCGCGTCACAGACCCTGCTGAACGCCGACTGGAGCGGCTGGCCACCCCCGAGATCGACGACAACCGCATTTCCTACGGCTGCATCAACATCCCCGTGGCGTTTTACGAAGGCGTGGTGAAGCCCGTCTTCAATGCCCGCTACGGTGTGGTCTATGTGTTGCCTGAAGCCAAGCCACTCGGCGAGGTGTTTGCCAACGCCTACGACCCACGGAAACGCGCAACGCTGCAGGCCAAGGCACTGTAACAAGCGCAAAAAGCGCGACTTTGTCACGCCGTCCGTACCGAGAACATCACCAGGCGCCGAGCCAGTTTGACTTCAAGTTCATCAACAAGTCGGCGCTGAAGCTTTCCCAATAACATTCTATTGCTATCAAAAACGAAGCGAATGCCAAAGCACGCCCCTGGGTAAAGCACTTTGCCAAAGCCATAAGCCATTGCTACCATGGCCGCCAACCGCGCACCGAGCGCGCTTGGAGCAGGCAGAACAGCAATGCAGACGACTGGCTACAAATTAGCCACCACCTTGTGGGTGCTGGTCACGGTGTTGTGGGCGACATCGGCCATCGCACAACCCGGGTTGGCGGAGATGGCCAGTCCGGTGCGCCAAATCGACTTTGCCGGCGTGCCTGTCTCGACCGAAGCGCTGGAGATTGCGCAATGGGTGATGGCGACTGGCAACCACCAAGGCTTGCCGTTTGCGCTGGTGGACAAAAAAGACGCCCGTATCCATGTTTTCAGTGGCCAGGGGCATTTGCAAGGCACGTCACCAGTGCTGCTCGGCTTGGCGCCCGGCGACCACGCACTGCCCGGAAGCGGCCAGCGTGTGCTGAGTGGCCTGAGCCTGCAAGAGCGCACCACACCGGCCGGGCGTTTCCTGTCGGAACCCGGCCGCAACCTGAGCGGTGAATCGGTGGTCTGGTTCGACTACGCCGCTGCGCTCGCCATCCACCGCGTGCGCCCCGGCAACGACGAAGAACAACGCCTGCAACGCTTGGCTTCGGCCACCCCGCACGACAACCGCATCTCTCTCGGCTGTGTGGTGGTGCCAGGCGCGTTTTACGACAGGGTGGTTGGTCCAGTGCTGGGCCGCCAGCATGGCGTGGTGTATGTGCTGCCCGAAACCCGACCCGCACTCGATGTGTTTGGCGTCAAGCAAGCCGCCGTGCAGCGGTAGAAATTCCCTGAAAAATCCGGCACGCAATGCCGTTGCAATAAATACAACGTTGGTGCCCGAGACCGGAATCGAACCGGTACGCTCCATTTCTGGTGGCGGCGGATTTTAAGTCCGATGTGTCTACCTATTTCACCACTCGGGCCTGCAAGTGCGGCAGTGATGATAAGCGATGCTTTCGCAGACACAGGACTGCTCGCAGGTAGACCGGAAGGTGACTCTGGCTCAGCCCTTGGCCGCCATGGCCATGGCCTTCTTGCGGCCCTCTTCCTCTGCATAAAGCATCGCGTTGGCCTCGGTTATAGACGGCATGTCGAAGGTGTAGATATCTTCGTCAACCGCACTTCGGTCAACTTCCGCGATGCTCGCTTTGCTGAGCCATTCGCCGTTGTGCATGGCCTGTGCCATCGGTGTCACGATGAATTTTCCGACTGTGAAAGAGTTGATGGTGGTCATGGGGTGTCCTGATGGGCTCTACGGCACGGCGTTCACCCCAGCATTTGCGGTCGCCGTTGGTTTCGGTTCTGGCCAGGGAATGGTGCATCGGTCGTATCGTGTCTCTGGTTATTGGGTTCATTGGATGCTGGCAACGTTGCCAGAAACCACACTCTACGCAACCACAGACACTGGGGCTGTCAGCCTCGACTAGCAACCCCTGTAGGACGCAGACGACACGCCCCCCGCAACGCTCATCAGTCCATGGGGCCCAGCAAGAAACGCAACATCTCGCGGGTGGCGTCCGGACCATCGCCATCGGTGAAACTGCCCGCAGTATCGCCACCCGACCATGCATGCCCAGCCCCGTGTACCAGCCAGTACTCGTGCGCGGTCTGGCCGTCTGCACCACGGTAGACATGGCGTGTGTAGCCACGTACCGCACCTGCCAGCACCGTTTCGGACTGCGCAGGCACTGGCATGGTGGCTTCTGCGTTCACGTCCGCACCACCCTCCCACACCGTGCCTGCGAGTTGGGCAACCAACTGTGTGGCGTTGACCGGGTGAACCACCTCGTCACTGTCTCCATGAAAAATCACCACCGGAACAGCAAGGCTCCCTGTGGGCCACTGGCCTGCAAAAGGCGCACCTTGCTTCATGGCTTTCAATGCCGCCATGGCCCCTTGTGCGACACCGAACGGCAAGCCTGAATGCACGCCCACCCCCCGCACCAGTTCCGGATAAGCACACGCGAGGTTGACCGCCATCGCCGCCCCCGCCGAGAGCCCCAGCACCACCACCCGTTGATGGTCCACCGGGTAACTCGCCATGACATGGCGAACCATGCCCGCCAGCAGCGCGGTCTCGCCCCCTTCGCGCGCCTGGTCGTGCGGGTTAAACCAGTTCCAGCAGCCGTAGCCATTGGCCAGCCGGGACTGTGCCGGGTACAGCACCATGCAGCCACGCACTTCAGCATGCTGGTTCATTCGGGTGCCCAGCGCAAAATCGTCGGGAGACTGCTTGCAGCCGTGCAACATCACCACCAGCGGCACCGGCTCGGCTCCGGCCACGGGGGCACCGTACAGTTTGTAGTCGCGCTGTCCGGTGGTATGGCGGTACGTGCCCGTTGCAAAGACGGATGGACGCCGTTTTCGGGCCTTGGGTTTGGTTGGCGTCGTCGGTGGAACGGGCCCGGCTTGCACAACGCTTCGACGAGGCTTGGTTGGGGCTGCAGGCGCAGCATCGGGCGCATTGTCAGTGCGGCGCCGCCCGGCGATCCACCACCGCCATGGCAGCAACACCAGCTTGAGCCATGTGACAAACCACGACTTCAGCACCAGCAGCCACTGGTGTATCCAAACTTTCATCACCAACCCTCGAGGAAGACACCCTCATCCGCAGCCCGGCATGGGCTGGATAGTGAAAACAGAGTGGGGGAAACTGGAGGCGCGGGGCGGAATCGAACCGCCCTAGCCGGATTTGCAATCCGGTGCATAACCGCTTTGCTACCGCGCCGTGGTTTGAAACCTGCCATTCACATGGCCAACGGTTTCAATAAAAAAGGACAGCATGTTGCCATGCTGCCCTTTAAATTGGAGCGGGAGAAGAGTCTCGAACTCTCGACCTCAACCTTGGCAAGGTTGCGCTCTACCAACTGAGCTACTCCCGCATATTGCAGCCTCAAATTATAGCGCTATTTTAAACCGCATGAGAAGCCGCAAATGTTTTTTCCAGAATCTCAGTGCTTGATTGAGCCCACATTCTCAACCGGCGGCACCACAGCAGCAACCACCACAGGGGCTTCATCTTCAGGCAAGGCCACGGGCATTTTTTCAAGTGCGATTTCAAGCACTTGGTCGATCCATTTGACTGGCACGATCTCAAGGCCATTCTTCACGTTCTCGGGAATCTCTTGGAGGTCCTTGGCGTTCTCCTCGGGGATCAGCACCGTCTTGATGCCACCGCGCAGCGCAGCCAGGAGTTTCTCTTTCAAACCACCAATGGCAGTCACCTCACCCCGCAGCGTGATTTCACCGGTCATGGCCACGTCGCTGCGCACCGGAATACCGGTCAGAGCCGAGACAAAGGCCGTTGTCATCGCAGCACCCGCACTCGGGCCGTCCTTGGGAGTGGCCCCATCGGGCACATGGATGTGGATGTCGCGCTTCTCAAACAGCTCATCCTTGATTCCGAGCCGGCGCGCGCGGCTGCGCACCACAGTGCGGGCAGCTTCCACAGACTCCTTCATCACATCGCCAAGTGAGCCGGTGCGGGTGATAACGCCCTTGCCGGGCATGGTCACGGCTTCAATCGTCAGCAAGTCACCACCCACCTGCGTCCAGGCCAAGCCAACCACCTGGCCGACCTGGTTCTGTTGCTCAGCGCGGCCGTAGTTGAATTTCCGCACACCCAGAAAATCGTTCAGGTTCTCGCCGTCAACAATGACTTTGGGTGTCATTTTTTTGAGCTGCAAGCCCTTGACCACCTTGCGGCAAACCTTGGAGAGTTCGCGCTCCAGCGAACGCACACCCGCTTCACGGGTGTAATAACGCACGATGTCACGAATCGCACCTTCGGTCACTTCCAGCTCGCCGTCTTTGACGCCGTTGTTCTTCAGTTGCTTGGGCAACAGATACTTGATGGCGATATTGGTCTTCTCGTCTTCCGTGTAGCCCGCCAGCCGGATCACCTCCATCCGGTCCAGCAATGCCGGTGGGATGTTCATCGAGTTGGACGTGGCCACGAACATCACATCGCTCAGGTCAAAGTCGACCTCGACATAATGGTCCCCAAAGGTGTGGTTTTGTTCAGGGTCAAGCACCTCCAGCAGCGCGCTGGACGGATCCCCCCGGAAATCGGTACCAAGCTTGTCGATTTCATCCAACAGGAACAACGGGTTGCGAGTGCCGACCTTGTTCAGGCTTTGCAACACCTTACCGGGCATTGCGCCGATGTAAGTCCGGCGGTGACCACGAATCTCCGCCTCGTCGCGCATGCCACCAAGCGCCATGCGCACATATTTGCGACCAGTGGCTTTGGCAATCGACTGCCCAAGCGAGGTCTTGCCTACACCGGGTGGGCCCACCAGACACAAAATAGGCGCCTTGACCTTGTCCACACGCTGCTGCACTGCAAGGTATTCAACGATGCGGTCCTTGACCTTCTCCAGGCCATAGTGGTCTTCGTTCAGCACGTTCTCGGCATTGGCCAGATCGTGCTTGATCTTGGTCTTCTTGCCCCAGGGCAAACCGGTCAGCACGTCAATGTAATTGCGCACCACGGTGGCTTCGGCCGACATGGGTGACATCAGCTTGAGTTTCTTCAACTCGCCTTCCGCCTTTTTCAGTGCGTCCTTCGGCATCTTGGCGAGCTTGATTTTTTTCTCAATCTCCTCGATGTCGGCGCCCTCTTCCCCCTCGCCCAGCTCTTTCTGGATCGCCTTGACCTGCTCGTTCAGGTAAAAGTCGCGCTGGTTTTTCTCCATCTGGCGCTTCACGCGACCACGGATTTTCTTGTCAACATTCAGGATGTCGACTTCACGCTCGAGCTGGCCAAACAGGTTTTCCAGACGGGCACGCACGTCCGACAACTCCAGAACAGCCTGCTTGTTGTCGAGCTTCAGCGGCAAGTGGGCGGCAATGGTGTCGGCCAAGCGGCCTGGATCATCAATGCTGGAAATGGAAGTCAGGATTTCTGGAGGAATCTTCTTGTTCAGTTTGACGTACTGGTCAAACTGCTGCATCACCGCACGGCGAAGAGCCTCCACCTCACTGCCTTTGCCCGCCGCCTCGAGTTCGGGGTCTACAGGCGACACATTGGCTGTGAAATGCAGTTCACCGTCTTCGATGCGGTTCACGGCGGCCCGCTGCTGGCCTTCCACCAACACCTTGACGGTTCCATCCGGCAGTTTCAGCAACTGGAGAATGGTTGAAACGCAACCGACTTCAAACATGTCGGAGACTTCGGGCTCGTCTTTGGCTGCGGCTTTCTGGGCCACCAGCATGATCTTCCGATCAGCTTCCATGGCCGACTCTAGCGCTTTGATGCTCTTCGGGCGCCCCACAAACAGCGGGATCACCATGTGGGGGAACACCACTACATCGCGCAATGGCAGCAGCGGCAATTCGATCGGGGTGGGAGGCAACGGTGTATGGCCAGACATTTTTTACCTTTAACGTTGCAAATGATGTTGGGGGTCAAATACGGGATTGCAAGCCTTGCTCACAGCCATGCATCTGACCACAGCCCCTTGGCGTGAAACCAGTGAAAACTAGGCTTTTTTAGCCGTTTCACGGTACACCAGCAGCGGCGGCTTGTTTTCCTCGATGGTGGACTCGTCCACCACCACCTTGTCGACGTTGGCCGAATTGGGCAACTCGTACATGGTGTCCATCAGTGCATGCTCAAGAATGGAGCGCAAGCCACGGGCACCGGTCTTGCGGGCCAGCGCCTTGCGCGCTACCGCCCGCAAGGCTGCCGGACGGATTTCCAGATCTACACCTTCCATGGCCAGCAACTTGCCGTACTGTTTCACCAGCGCATTCTTTGGCTCCGTCAGGATTTGCACCAAGGCATCTTCGGTCAGTTCGGCAAGCGATGCCACCACTGGCATCCGACCCACCAGTTCCGGGATGAGTCCGAACTTGATCAGATCTTCCGGTTCAACATCCTTGAACATGTCCGTCAGGCTGCGTTCTTTCTTACTTTTAACAGCCGCGCCAAAACCAATACCAGAAGCCTCCGTGCGGCCTTCGATCACTTTCTCAATGCCGGCAAAAGCGCCGCCACAAATGAACAAGATGTTGGTGGTGTCAATCTGCAGGAAGTCCTGGTTCGGATGTTTGCGCCCGCCCTGCGGTGGCACACTGGCCATGGTGCCTTCAATCAGCTTGAGCAGCGCCTGCTGAACGCCTTCACCCGACACATCACGGGTGATGGAGGGATTGTCTGATTTACGGGAAATTTTGTCGATTTCATCGATATAGACAATGCCGCGCTGCGCTCGCTCGACCTCGTAATTGCAGCTTTGCAGCAGTTTCTGGATGATGTTCTCGACGTCTTCGCCCACATAACCAGCCTCGGTCAGTGTAGTGGCGTCAGCCATCACGAAAGGCACATTGAGCATCCGGGCCAGCGTTTGCGCCAGCAAGGTTTTGCCAGAACCAGTCGGCCCAATCAGCAGGATGTTGCTTTTGCTGAGCTCAACCTCGTCTTTTTTGGCTTTGTCCTTGTGGTTCAGCCGTTTGTAATGGTTGTACACCGCCACCGACAGAAGCCGCTTGGCATGCTCCTGACCAATCACGTAGTTGTCGAGGTTGGCTTTGATGACCGAGGGCGTGGGCAACTCGCTGCGCGAATCACCCACCGACTCCAACGCGGGCAATTCGTCACGGATGATGTCGTTGCACAGGTCGATGCATTCGTCGCAAATGAAGACCGAAGGCCCGGCAATGAGTTTTTTGACCTCATGCTGGCTCTTACCGCAAAACGAGCAGTAGAGCGTTTTTTCAGGGGTGGCGCCTTTTTTTTCGGCCATGTGGGAATGCCTTGTTACCGTGGTAATTCAATGATAACCAAATCCCCGCAACAGCCCGGGATCGGTGTCGCGTCCTGTGTCAACCGGTACGCGACAACCGCATTCAGGGCCGTTTATCGAGAACTTTGTCAATAATGCCGTAGTCTCGGGCTTCATCGGCGAACATGAAGTAATCACGTTCCGTATCACGCTCGATTTTTTCGACCGGTTGCCCAGTGTTGGCCGCCAGGATGCGGTTGAGTTGGTCACGGGTTTTCAGGATGTCGCGGGCGTGAATTTCAATGTCAGTTGCCTGGCCTTGCGCCCCGCCCGACGGCTGGTGGATCATGACGCGTGAATTTGGCAGCGAAAACCGCTTGCCCTTGGCGCCAGCCGACAGAAGAAACGCACCCATGCTGGCGGCCATGCCGACACACAGGGTGGACACCTCGGGTTTGATGAACTGCATGGTGTCGTAAATTGCCATGCCGGCCGTGACAGAACCACCGGGCGAGTTGATGTAAAACGAAATGTCCTTATCGGCATTTTCGCTCTCGAGAAACAGCAGTTGGGCCACCACCAGGTTGGCAGTCTGGTCGTTGACCGGGCCAACCAGAAAAATAACCCGCTCTTTCAACAGGCGCGAGTAAATGTCGTATGACCGCTCGCCGCGGCCGGACTGCTCAATCACCATCGGCACCATGCCGAGGCCTTGAATGTCCTGCGATTGGGAACCGAAAGATTTAGAACCAAAAATCATGTTTGCTCCAGACAGGCTTGTCACTGTACCGAAAAAATAAATGGGGCTTGTGCGGCCAGACACAAGCCCCTGTGGTCAACGCAAACGGCGATGGTGGATCAGCCCTGCTGGCCCATCAATTCGTCAAATGACACATTCTTGTCTGCCACCTTGGCCTTGGACAGAATGAAGTCGGTCACGTTGTTTTCCAGCACCACCGCCTGAACTTCGGCCATGCGGGCGTTGTCACCAAAATACCAGCGCACCACCTCTGCAGGCCGCTCGTAGCTGCTGGCCAATTCTTCCACATGGCTCTTGATCTGGTCGGGCGTGGCATGCAGGCTTTCCTTGCGAACCAGTTCAGCCACCACCAGGCCCAAACGGACGCGCTGCTCGGCCTGGGGTCGGAACATTTCTTCAGGAATGGGGGCCTTGTCAGCATCCTTGATGCCACGCTGCTTCAAATCGGCACGGGCACTTTCGACCATGCGGCCCAGCTCGGCCTGGACGCTGGCATTGGGCAGATCAAGTTCGGCCTTGGAGACCAAAGCCTCCATGACTGCACGCTTGTTGCGGGCCTGCACGCGAAACTTCACTTCACGCTCCAGGTTTTTGCGCACATCGCTGCGCAGACCATCCACACTGGCGTCAGCAATGCCGAGCGACTTGGCAAAAGCGTCGTTGACTTCCGGCATGTGTGCCGCTTCAACCTTGTTGAGTGTCACGAGGAAGTCGGCGGTCTTACCCGCCACATCCTTGCCTTGGTAGTCTTCGGGAAAGGCCAGAGGAAAGGTTTTGCTTTCGCCGGACTTCATGCCTCGCACAGCGTCTTCAAACTCCTTGAGCATCTGACCTTCACCCACCAGAAATTGGAAGCCTTCGGCACGGCCACCGTCGAACAGCTCACCGTCGACCTTGCCTTCAAAGTCGACCGTAACGCGGTCGCCGTCTTGCGCAGCAGCATCCATTGGGCGCTGGGCAAAGGTGCGGCGTTGCTTGCGCAGGATGTCCAGCGTCTTGTCAATGGCAGCATCGCTCACCTCGGCTGTCACGCGCTCGACTTCCACAGTGGACAAATCGGCAATGGTGACTTCTGGGTACACCTCGAAAATGGCGTCAAAAGCGACTTCACCTTCTGCCGCAACTTCCTTCTCGGTGATGCGTGGCTGGCCAGCCACACGCAAGTTGGCCTCGTTGGCAGCATTTGCGAAGGCTTCACCCACTTTGTCATTCATCACTTCGTAGTGCACTGAATAACCATAGCGCTGGGTCAGAACATTCATCGGCACTTTGCCAGGCCGGAAACCGTCCATCTTGACGGTGCGCGCCAAGCGCTTGAGGCGGGTGTTGACTTCTGACTGGATCACACCGACTGGCAATGTCAGGGTGATTTTTCTTTCCAGCTTTTCCAGGGTCTCTACAGTGACGGTCATTGTTTACTCCATTTAAACGGGCAGACGCAGGATCAGCCAACGGTGGCCCTGCGTCCTAATCTGGCAGCGGAGAGGGCAAGGCATGGGAGCGCGGATGCCGCGCAAGTACCTCGGTACAACCCGAATGCAACCGCGTATTGTATGGGAAAGGCGGGCTGGCACATGGCCTGCCCTGGGATACCCAGGTCCTGTGGCCTTGTCAGCCGCGTGCGTCAAACTGGGTGATGGATTGGGCCATGCGGTCGAGCGGAAAAATGTCGTCGACAGCACCCAGCTTGATAGCTTCCTTGGGCATGCCAAACACCACACAAGAGGCTTCGTCCTGCGCGATGGTGCGCGCACCACCATCGTGCAACTGCTTCATGCCGCGCGCGCCATCGTCACCCATCCCGGTCAGGATGATGGCCAACAAGTCTTTTCCAGCGCATTCGGCCGCCGACTTGAACAGCACATCCACCGATGGCTTGTGCCGATTGACCGGAGGGCCCTCGATCACCCGGGCGAAGTACTGGCCGCCCGCTTTGCGCAGCTGCAGGTGTCGACCTCCTGGCGCAATCAAAACCACCCCTCGCTCGAGCCTGTCGCCGTCCTTCGCTTCCCTGACCTCAACAGCGCACAAACCGTTCAGGCGCTGTGCGTACATGGCCGTGAACTTCTCAGGCATGTGCTGAACCACCGCAATCCCGGGGCTGTCAGCAGGCAACGAGGTCATGATCAGTTCCAGCGCCTGGGTGCCACCGGTAGAACTGCCAATCACCACCGGCTTGTTAACCGCCAATGCGTGGATGCCCACCAGTGCACTGGTGGCAGCCGGACGAACCGAAGGCGCAGGTTTGCGCAGCGCCGCGCCAACACGTGGGTGGCTGCGTGCCGCACTCTTCAGGGTTTGCACCAGCTCGCGGCGTGACTCCTCCAGAAACTGTTTCAGTCCCAGGCGGGGTTTGCCAACGACCGCGACCGCGCCGGCGGCCAAGGCCTCCAGTGCAACCGCACTGCCACGCTCGGTCAGCGTGGAACAGATGACCGTTGGAATGGGTTGCTCTGCCATGATCTGGCGCAAGAAAGTCAGGCCATCCATGCCAGGCATTTCAATGTCCAGTAACAGCACATCGGGGCGCTGCTTGCGAATCACCGGACCAGCAATCAATGGGTTGGGTGCACTGCCCATGAGCGAGATTTCAGGATCCCCCTGCAGCAAATGCATCACCGTCTGCCGCACCACGGCAGAGTCGTCCACTACGTACACCTGAATCGTCATCGCTTGTCCTTACACCCGTACGGTGATCACTTCGGGGAGGTTGTTTCCTACCGTCCAACCCAGACGGCGGTAGCTGGCACCACCGAGGTCATGTTCCACCACAGGAATTCCTTCTTCGGCAAGGGCTTTCATCACCCAGCGGGCATTGGTTTCACCCACATGGGCCTGGGGGAAAACAGCTGGGAACATGTTGCCACCGCCATACACATAGGCTTCACACATCCGCGGGTTAATGCCGCGGTCCAGCAGTTGCCGGTACATCGCCAGCATCGCGTTGCTGGCGTGCGCAGTGCTGTCTTTCTGGGGCCCGGTGCCCTCTGAGGCATGAACAATGTGGCACATCGCTCCCAGCGTGCGGCGTGGATCAGTGAGGATGATGGCCACGCAAGAACCCAGCAACGTCTCCAGGCGGTCGCCGCGCTCGCCCAGCGCCACGTCGCCAGGGTGCAAGGTGTGCATGGCACCTTCGGTCATGCAGCCACCTTCCGAAAAGCGCCAGGGGCGATGGTTTGCAGCGGCGTGTTGCAGGGCACTCGCCCCTCGGCGGTACCGAGAAACAAAAGGCCACCAGGCCGGAGCTGGGTAAGCACCCGATCCACCACGTCGCGTTTGGTCTGTGCGTCAAAATAAATCAATACATTGCGCAAGAAAATGACATCAAACGGGCCAATGTCTTCGATCGGCTGGCACAGGTTCAACTGGCCAAAGCGCACATGCTCAGTGAGTTTTGGGCTGATCTGCACCAAACCGGCAGAAGGGCCTTCGCCACGCAAACAGTAACGCCTCAGACGCTCGGGAGACACCTCGCGCAACCGTTCTTCAGGGTAAATGGCCTCACTGGCGCTGCGCAACACCCGGTCGCTGATGTCTGTACCCAGAATAGACCAGACATTGCCAATGCGGCCCTGCTGCTGCATGTCCGCCATCAGCATGGCCACGCTGTAGGCCTCGTCACCGAAGGAACTGGCCGCGCTCCACACCGACAGCGGTTGCCCCTTCAGGCGGGCCAACTCGGTGGTCAATATCTCGAAATGCGCGGGTTCTCGAAAAAAGTAGGTTTCGTTGGTGGTGAGCAGGTCCACTGCCATCTGGAACTCGCCACCGTCGTTGTCGCTGGCGATGAGCGCCAGGTACTCCTCAAAGGCGCTCATGCCCAGACGTTGTACGCGCGATGCCAAGCGGGATGACACCAGTGGTTTTTTGCTGTCAGCGAACGACAGTCCAATGGACTCGTACATCAGGCCTGTGATCTTCCGAAAGGTATCGTCGCGCAACGCGTCCATGTCATTCCTCAAAAGTTAAATCGTCAACAACAGGACCACCCATCGGTGGTACCCCATGCTGGGACGGTACTCAGCCAGCCACCGTTTCCTGCGCGTTCTCGCACAGCTGGGCCATGTCCTCCACATCGAAAGCTTTGTCGGGCTCGATCAGGATCACAAACCGGTCAGCCACCTTGCCCATGCCCCGGATGAAGTCGCGGCGCACCGAGGTTCCAAAATTGGGGGGGGGTTCGATCTGCGAGGCTGCGATCTCGATCACCTCGCTCACCGCGTCCACCAACAGGCCCAGCTCCACACGTTCCCCCTCGCGCACCGCATCAAAGATGACGATGCAGGTCTTTTTGCTCACCACCGCGGAGGGCTTTCCAAAGCGGGCCTGCAGATCGATCACCGGCACCACGGCACCACGCAGGTTGATCACCCCCCGGACAAATCCGGGCATCAGGGGCACAGTGGTCATGGGCCCGTACTGGATGATTTCGCGCACGGTGCGGATGTCCATCGCAAAGACCTCACGTCCCAGACTGAAGGTCAGGTATTGCGCTGGAGCTTCCAGTGCGTTGGCAGACTGGGCTGCCGAAGCTGGATCGCGTTTCATGGCAACACCTTTCAATAAGGGCGGAAGTTGCCACCAACGGCCCGGCTGGCGCCATTGGCCACCGAGGCAACGCGCAGATTGGGGGCGGCCACCGGACGGCGCTTGTTCGTCATTTCAGCTTCCTGGCGACCTCCACGCTTGACCACGGGTGCGGCGTCACCGCCCAGGTTAAAAAATGCCACCGACTGCTGGAGTTGCTCTGCCTGACCAGACAGCTCTTCGGAGGTGGCAGCCAGTTCCTCGGAAGCCGATGCATTCTGCTGCGTCGCCTTGCTGAGTTGCGACATCGCGCCGCCAATCTGCGTGACCGACTGGCTTTGCTCCGACGACGCTGCGGCAATTTCCTGCACCAGCTCAGAGGTCTTCTGAATGGACGGCACGATCTCGTCCAGCAGCTTGCCAGCGCGCTCGGCAGTGGACACCGAGTTGCCCGCCAGATCGCCAATTTCCTTGGCGGCTTCTTGGCTGCGTTCGGCCAGCTTGCGCACCTCGGCGGCCACCACCGCGAAGCCCTTGCCATGCTCACCGGCACGGGCGGCTTCGATGGCGGCGTTCAGTGCCAGCAGGTTGGTCTGGTAGGCGATGTCGTCGACGATGCTGATCTTGGCGGCGATCTGCTTCATCGCGGTCACCGTCTGCGTCACTGCAGAGCCGCCCTCGCCGGCTTCCTTGCTGGCCTTGGTGGCCATGCTGTCGGTGACCTTGGCGTTGTCGCTGTTCTGCGAGATCGAGGCCGACATCAGGTCGATTGAGGCGGTGGTTTCCTCCACCGACGAGGCCTGCTCACTGGCCGACTGCGACAGGCTTTGCGCGGTGGCGCTGACCTGGTTGGCAGCACCGGTCAGGGCATCGGCCGCGGCCCGCACTTCCTCGATGATGCTGGCCAGCTTTTCACAGGTGCTGTTGGCGTCGTTCTTGACCTGCTCGAAGGTGCCTTCGGCGTCGCGGGTGATGCGTTGGCCCAGGTCACCGGTGGCCATGGCGCTGAACACGCGGCCCACGTCTTCGATGATGTTGGCCAGCTTTTCGCTGGTGGCGTTGGCGTCGTCCTTGACCTGGCCGAAAGTGCCTTCGTAGTCCCGGGTGATGCGCTGCGACAGGTCACCGGCAGACAGGGCGCCGAAAACACGGCCCACATCGGAGAAGATCACGCCGGTGGTTTCCATCAGGCTGTTGACGCCCGAGCACAGCACCTCGATGGGCCCGCTCTTGCCTTCCAACGGGATGCGCTGGCTCAGGTCGCCGTCTCGGGCGGCCGAGGTCACGCGTTGGGCCTGCTCCACCGCCTGGCTCAACATGTTGGCGGCCAACACCTGGGCCGTCACGTCGGACGCGTACTTGACCACCTTGAAGGGCTTGCCATTCAAGTCCATGATGGGGTTGTAGGAGGCTTGAATCCAGATTTCCTTGCCGCCTTTGGCCACGCGCTTGTATTGGCCGGCGTCAAACTCGCCGCGGCCCAGCTTTTCCCAGAACAAACGGTACTCCACGCTGTTGCGGTGCTCTGAGTCGACAAACATGCTGTGGTGCTGGCCTTTGATGTCCTGAAGCGTGTACCCCAGCGTTTTCAGGAAGTTCTCGTTGGCATTCAGAATCTTGCCGTCCAGGCTGAACTCGATCACCGCCTGAGCTTTGCCGATGGCGGCCAACTGGCCTGAGAAATCGGCCTCTTGCAGGCGAGCCTGGGTGACGTCGGTGGCGATCTTGACGATCTTGGCAACCCGACCCATCTCGTCCTTGACCGGGGCGTAGACCGCCTGAATCCAGATCTCCTGGCCGCTCTTGGTGAGGCGCTTGAACACATCGCTCTGTGGCTTGCCGTCGTTCAGGTCTTGCCAGAACTGGCGATAGGCCGGCGAGGCCGCCAACGACGGCTCGACAAAGGTGCGGTGGTGTTTGCCCTTGATTTCCTCCAGCTGGTAGCCCATGGCGCCGAGGAAGTTGCTGTTGGCATTCAGGATATGGCCACCGAGGTCGAATTCGATGTAGGCATAGGAGGCGTTGATCGCATCCAGGATGCCGCGGGCGTTCTGGCGCTCCAGTTCGGCCTCGGTGACGTCGTAGCGCACACCCAGGTATTTCATGGGTTTGCCGTTCTCACCCATGATGGGGGCGATCACTGCGTCGACGTAATAGGGTGTGCCATCCTTGGCGCGGTTTTTCACCATGCCGCGGAAAATTTCGCCGCGGCCAATGGTCGCCCACATTTCCTTGAAAACCGATTTCGGCATGTCAGGGTGGCGGGTGGTGTTGTGACCAAAACCGATCAGCTCGTTTTTGGGGTACTTGGAGACTTCCAGAAACTTCTGGTTCACCGTCAGGATGTCACCCTTTTTGTCGGCTTCGGAGACGATGCTGGTGACGTTCATGATGTCGGTGCGCACCTTCAGCTCGGCCTCCAGTTCGGCCATGCGGGCCTTCATCTCGGCCATCGTGGCCTCGGTGCCCAGGCGCGACTGTTCGCACTTCTTGGCGGCGTCCAGAGCCTGTTGAATCTGCTGGCCGGCGAAAAGGCGGGCCACCCACGAGGCGTTGGTGTCAGTCATGTTGCGTTTCCTTCGTACAAAAATCAGTGGGCGCGGTCCAGCGCGCTGGCATCCCGCGAGGGGTTGAGGGAGGTAAGGGTTTGCTCGGCGGCGAGCTGGCTCAGGGAGTGCACATCAAAAATCAGGGCCACCTCACCGTTGCCCAGAATGGAGGAACCCGACATGCCGCGCAGGCTGCGGAACATGCGGCCCAGCGGCTTGATGACGGTCTGGTGCTGGCCCAGCAACTGGTCGACCACCACGCCATAGCGGTTGGTGCCCGTCTGGATAACCACCACACTGGCGCGCTCGGGTTCGTCCGATTCCAATGCGTAGAGGCTGCGCAGGCTGACCACCGGCAGGACTTGACCACGCAGTTCGAGCACCGAGCGGCCTTTGGCATCGGTCTGCGACGTAGTCGGCCGGGTTTCGATGACCTCGACAACCGCGTCCAGCGGGAAGATGAATTTGCTGTTGCCCACACTGACCAGAAAGCCGTCGATGATGGCGAGCGTCAATGGCAGGCGGATCTCGATGGTGCTGCCGTGGCCTTCTTCGCTGGACACGTTGACCGTGCCACGCAAGGCCTCGATGTTGCGACGGACCACGTCCATGCCAACACCGCGACCCGACAGGTTGGTCACCTGTTCTGCGGTGGAGAAGCCGGGTTCAAAAATCAGTTTGAGAATGTCGCTGTCGGACGGCGTGACCGCACGGTCCACCAGGCCACGGTCCCAGGCGCGGGCCAACACCCGCTCGCGAGAAATGCCGCGTCCATCGTCCAGGATGCGGATGACAATGCTGCCACCCTCGTGGCAGGCCGACAGGGTGAGCTTGCCCTGCTCTGATTTACCAGCAGCCAGCCGCACTTCAGGCGTCTCCAGGCCATGGTCCAGGCCATTGCGCACCAAGTGCATCAGGGGGTCGGCGATGCGTTCGACCACAGATTTGTCGAGTTCCGTTTCACCGCCAACAATTTCCAGTGCCACGTCTTTGCCCAATTCAGCCGCGGTGTCACGCACCACGCGGCGGAAGCGGGAGAAGGTCTCACCGATGGGCACCATGCGCAGCTGAAGCGTGCCGTTGCGGACTTCCTCGACCAAGCGGGTGATCTGCTGGTTGGCCTCGATCAGCGTGCCCTGGCGTGTCTGGCGGGCCAGCAGCGAGGCACCGGCACCGGCAATCACCAGCTCGCCGAGCAGGTTGATCACAGCGTCCAACCGGTCGGCCTGGACACGGATGAAGCGCTGGTCGTCGGACGCACTGACTTCACCCTGCCGCTGAACCCGGGCCGTGACAGGCAATGGACTGGCTGCGGTGCCGCACACTTCGGCAGCCACGTTGGCCACAACCGCACACTCACCAATGGTTGTGGACTGCGCCACATTGGCGGGCGCCATCCCGACGGTTTGCAACATCCCGGAAAATCCGGCGTTGCCGGCGTATTTGGCGACCAAGACCTGCAACGCCTCTGGCCTTGCATTGGGTGCAACCAGGTCGAGTTCGCAGTCGTCGCTGACGAAACTGAACGCCGCTTCGATTTTCTCGAGCGCGGCTTCGGTGTCCAGCGTCAGCAGCACATGCCAGTGGCACGATTCGGCGTCCAGTGCATCCAGTGACGGGATCTCGCCGATGTCGCAGGCCACCGCGTTAACTGCCCCCAAACCACCGAGGTAGGCAACAATCGTGGATGGGTCCATGCCATTGCGGAAAGTGTCCACGCCAAACTTGGCCGATACCAGCCAGCAGCCCGTGGCATTTTCTGGCGTTGTGACCGCCGCTGACACCCCAGGCCCGGAAGCCGGAGCGCCACTGGCGGCCGACAGCTGCGCGATCAGCGCATCGCGCAAAGGCTGGGTATCGGCAGTCGAATGCTCAGTACCCGCCTCGACCAACAAACGGATCTGGTCATTGCATTGCAACAACAAGGTGCTGAGTTGGGGGGTGAGCATCACTTCGCCTTCGCGCATGCGGTCCAGCAAAGACTCGACGTGGTGGGTGAAAGCGACCACCCGGTCCAGACCAAATATGCCGGCCGAGCCTTTGACCGTGTGGGCGCAGCGGAACAACGCATCCAGCACATTGCGGTCACTGGGGTTGTCTTCCAGTTGCAGCAACAGCAACTCGATGCCCTCAATCTGCTCCTGGGCTTCGCTGATGAAAGCCGGCAGCGCTTCGGCAATGAAGCTGCTGTCCATTTCTTCGGTGCTGCGGCTCATGCGGCGTCTCCTTTGGCAGGGCTGGCAGACAGCAACGCAGCAACACCGAGGACCTCGCAGGCCTGATTCAAGGTGGCGCTGGCCGACTGCAGGCACCAGCTGTGCCCGCGTTGAAGCACCGCACGGCGCAGGGCCACCAGCAATTGCAGGCCGGCGCCGTCCACCTGGTCAACGGCTGAGCCATCGACGATGGCGTCCACGGGCAACGTGGTCAGCCAGGTCAACCAATCGGTGCGGGTTTCACTGGCCGTGTATATGGTCAATTCCCGGGGCAAGGCAAGTGAATGGGACATGGTGCCTCAGGGGAGAATGAGCTTGGACACCGCATCCAGCAGTTGCGGTGGGTTGAAGGGCTTGACGATCCAGGCCTTGGCACCGGCCGCCCGCCCCTGTTCTTTCTTGGCGTCCTGTCCTTCGGTGGTGAGCATGATCACCGGCGTGAACTTGTGGCGAGGGTGCTGCTTGACACGTGACACAAAGGTGATGCCGTCCATGTTGGGCATGTTGACGTCACTGACGATCAGGTTGACCTTGCTGACACTGTCGAGCTTGCTCAGGCCCTCTACCCCATCACCGGCTTCGTGCACCTCATAACCCGCACGGACCAGTGCGAGCTTGACGACGGTGCGGAGTGAGCTGGAGTCGTCCACGATGAGTATGGTTTTTGCCATGGGCATTCAGTTCAGAAAAAAGTGGTGTCGCCGCCGGTGGACCGCGCTGGCTCTGTCGAGCCACCATGGGCAACGGCCCGTTGCTCATCGGTGGTGTATCCAGCGTTGAGCAGGGCCTGCCATTCGGTTTGGTCTGGAACCGTGCCAGTGGCCAGGGCCTCCTGGAGACAGGCCACAGAGCTGGCCATGGAATCGCTGACCTGGGTCATGATCTGATGAACCCGGTCCTGGAACTGGAAGGAAATCATCAGCTGCTCAACCTGCGCCTTGATGATTTCACCGCGTGCGCTGAGCTCCACCGCACGGGCGTTCAGGGCCGAGACCGTGGTGTCCACCTGGGTGACCACCTCGTTGATGGTGTCCTCGGAAGCCTTGATCGTGTGGGCGTCGCGCAGCGAGTACTCTGAGGCCTGTGCCAATGCCCGCTGCATGCAGCCCGAAAACTCCTGCACCTGGCTGCTGATGCGCCGGCCGGTGTCGCCCGATTCATTGGACAGGCGACGCACCTCACCGGCCACCACGGCAAAGCCACGACCACTGTTGCCCGCACGCGCCGCCTCTATGGCCGCGTTGATCGACAGCAGGCTGGTCTGACGGGCCAACTTGGCCACATCGTCGGCCATCTCGCTCAGGCTGCCCGAAGACGCCGACAGGGTCTTGACCGACCCCAGCACCTGGTCGCGGGAATGGATGAAGGCCTCGAAGTTCTGCAACAGGCCATGCAGTTGCGACTCGCAACGCGACAACATGGTGGCACGTTCGTCCAGTTCGGCGGCATTCGCTGCGCCCGGCAACGCGTGACCGCCCGAGCCGGTGATGTGGTTCAGCTCGTCGAGGATGCTGGTGAAACCAGCCAGCAAATTCTCAGTGGCGTCACGCATCTGGTTTTGGGCTGTTCCCAAATGTGCCGTCCAGATGCGCGAGGCTTCACCCAGCCGTTCGCCAATGTCGGCGGCCATGCTGGAGGTGTGTACAGACGCAGGTTTCGACGCTCTCGCACCGAACCAGGCTCTGCAACGGGCAGTGATCGATGGGCCAGCGTCTGAAACGCCATACTGGCTGGTGAGTGATGAAGTGTTTGCCTGCATGGTGTCAATCGATGTGAGGGAGGCAAGAGCGTGTCGGCATGCAGGGCAAATGGTCTTGCGTGCCAGCACGGCTGATCCGCCTTTGCACGCCCATCGCCCACTGACACATCTCACACCTCTGCACTTCTTGTTGCTCAGACGCAAATTGCGTTGATGCATTTAGTAACGGCAGAGGTGAAATCAACTTGAGATGAATAAGGCCGGTCGACAGGCGCCATATCCACTGCTGAACACCGTGTTTTGGGTGCAAATGGGCGGTTGTGCAGTGCCAATGTTGGCCTTGCCGAGCCAGACAATGCTGCGGCCCGCCCGTGTCCCCACACGGGCAGGCTGCGCAGCAAACAGGAGATGACCGCGGTGTGCGGTCGCAGGCGTCAGTTCAGGCTGTCAAACAGCGACAGGCGTGCGAAGTTGGCGTAGGATTTGAGGGCAGCCTGCAAAGCGGTCTGGTTGACCTGCATGTCCGACACCGCACCGGCATAGTCCAGGTCGCGCAGGTCGCTGCGCCGGGACTCCGTCTGCAGCGCCAGCTGGCTGTTGCTGGCGAAGGCCGCGTCGGTGGAGTTGAGCTCCTCCCCCACCTTGGTGCGCAGGAAAGACATCCGGTCCAGCGCACCATCGAGGCTGGTTTGCACCGCCTGCAGGCGTTCGGCGTAACGGGATGGAGAAACGCTCGGGTCCTGCAGCAAGGCAATGGCATCGTCCACCGTCTTGAAAATCGACTGCTGGCCTGCGGGCTTCAGTTCAAACTGGTCACCCGCCTGGGGTACACCGGTGACCACCACGCGCTGCCCTTCAATGTCGATGGCGCTGCCGCTGGCAAATGGTGTGCCGGTGCTGAGCATGGTGCCTGCCGTCAGGTCGTTCACGCTGTACTGCAAGCTGCCCGACGTGCCGGTGATGGTGATCTGGTAGTCGTGCCCTGTCAGCAAGGAAGCGTCGGTGACGCGGCCTGCGTCGACCGAGGCCGAACCGGTATTGGCCGCCAGAGATCCAGGCACAAACACACCATTGCCACGCGGCAAAGCCACAAAGGCAGCCCTGCCATCCACATTGCTCGCGTAGCGGGCATCGGCACCAATCCGCTGTTCACCAGCAACAGGGTCATAACTTGGCAGGCTGTTGCCACTGACCGGGCTGTCCGCTGTGCCCTGCCCCGAGAAAACAAAACCACCGGTGCTGTCGCGGGTGTTGGCCACCGCCAGCAGCCGGTCGCGTGCAGCGCTCAACTGCTCGGCAAGGATTTTTCGCTCGGCAGGGCTGTAGCTGCCGTTGCCGGCCGCCACCAACGTGTCACGCATCCCTTGAAGGACATCAACCCCCTGGGCGAGCGAGTTGTCGGCCGAGGTGAGCAGGCTGCTGCTGAGCTGGGCGGCACGCTGGTCTTGCGCCACCCGCGTCAGGCGCGAGCGTGCCAGTTCGGCCTGGGCGGCGGCCACCGGGTCGTCGCTGGGGGCGTTGACCCGCAAGCCGGTGGACAACTGGTTTTGAATGCGGTCTTGTTCCGCCTGGCGAGCGGCGATGCCCGTCATGGCGTTTTGGGAGGACTGGAATGTGGCGATGCGCATAGCGCCTCCGGTTAACGATTAACGGCCGACAACAAGGTGTCAAACAGCTGCTGGCTGGCCTGAATGATCTTGGCCGAAGCCTGGTAAGCCTGCTGGTAACGCAACAGGTTGGCGGCTTCTTCGTCAAGGTTCACCCCCGACACGTTTTGCTGGCGCGACGTCGCTTCAGTCAGCAAGCGGGACGACACGTTGGCGCTGTCGCGTGCGCTCTGAATGCGTATGCCGACATCCCCTACCAGCGTGGCGTAAGACTCGTTCAGGGTGGCGCCATCGACCAGTGCCGCATCGGCCAGGCGGCCAAGCGCCAGTGCGTTGCCGTTGTTGTTGGCCGGGCTCAGGGTCTTCTTGACTACAAAACTGTCACCCGCCGCCGCCGCCCCGTCCAGCGTGAGCGACCAGCCGTTGTAATCGGCGGGTGCCGCTGGTACACGCTGGCCGGGGGTGTAGGGCACGTTGGTCAGGTTGCCACTGGCCAGGCCCGTCACGTTGAACGTGGTGGGTGGGTTGTTGAAGGCAATGGTCACTGGCAGCGTGGTGTCGGTGGTCTGGCGGTTCACCTGGAATTGCCGAACCGACGCACTGCCGCTGTTGGTGGCGGTCGATTCCACCGTGGCGGCATAGCCCGTGGCGATCTCACGCGGCAGCAGGGGCTGGGCTGCCAGCCCTTTGGCCGCCGCCGCATAGGGTTGGATGGTGTACGAGTTGCCAGAGGCGATCGGGCCGGACGAAGTGAAGGTCAGCCCGTCCATCGTGGCGGGCACCATTGCGGTATTGGTGGTGTGCCCGTCCGACAGCCGGGTGATGGTGTAGGCGGTGCCGTTCCAGTCCACCTGGTAGTCGCTGGGCTGCAGGTCTGCGCTGTTGCTGACCGTGGCGGTGATGGTGTTCGTGCCACTGTTGGCGGAATTGGCACGCGTCACTGGCTGGGGCACGGTGAACAGCGCACGCCCCGGCACGCCGCTGGCGTCCACACCCAGAGACTGTTGTGTGTTGAAGCTGTCGGCCAGCACCACAGCCAGCCGACCAACCTGGTTCATGGCATTGGCGAGGTCGTCGCTGCGGAAGCGAACCAGCCCGGAAATGCCACCGCCCAGCGACTGGCCATCCAGCGGCTGGGTGATCGCCCCCACTTTGAGCTGCAGACTGAGGCGGGAGGCGTCGGCCGGGTCTGGCACGGCCTGGAGTTCCGACTGCTGGTTGCCCACCAGCAAGGGCGCGCCGTTGGCTCCAAACAGGTTGATGCTGCCATCAGACGACGCAACCGTGCTCACGCCAATCAGCTCGTTCAAGGCCTTCAAGGCAACATCGCGCTGGTCCAGCCAGTCGTTGGGGGCATGGCCAGAGGTCTGGGACTGGGCGATCTGGTTGTTCAGATTCTTGATCTCGGTCAGCCGCTGGTTCACCTGTGCTACCGACTGGGTCAGCCGCAGATCGGCCAACTGGCCCATTTCGCTCAGCTGGCTGCCCACTGCGGTCACACGCTGGGCCAGCTGGTCGGCACGGGCCACAAAGGCCTGCCGCACCGAGGTGTCTGCAGGCCGGTTGCCAAGGTCGCCTGCAGCCGAGAACAAACCGTCGACTGCGGCACCAATGCCCAGTTCCGGGTCAGAGAACAGGCTGTCGAGCTGGGCCATGGCGTCTGAACGCGCGGCGTCGGCCGAGGCCTGGGCCGTGTTGGACTGCACTGCGCCCATCAAAAACTGGTCGTACTGGCGGCGCACTGTGGTCAGGTCCACACCCCGGCCAAAGAAGCCAGAGCCGGTGAACTGACCCGACGCGGTGGACAGCACCGCCTCCTGCCGCGAATACCCAGGGGTGTTCACGTTGGCGATGTTGTGCGAAATGGTGCTGAGCGCGCCCTGCGCCGCAGCCAGACTGCGGGTGCCAATGTTCAACAAGGATGTCATGGCAATCTCCTCAGCCTGTGGAGCGCTGCACCGCCAGCGCCAGATTGATGGTGCGGGTCAGCTTGGAGGCGTACGCCGGGTCGGTGGCGTAGCCCGCGCGCTGCATGCCGTTGGCAAAACCTTCGGCACTGGTGGCGCCGCGCACAACGCTGCTGTAACGCGGGCTGTTGCTGAGCATGCGGGCGTAGTCGGCAAACGCCTCGCTGTAGGAACCGTAGCTGCGAAAGCGGGCGGTTTGTTTCACCGGCTCACCGTTCACATACTCGGTGGTGCGGACGTCGGTGGTGGCACCTTTCCATCCGGCGCTGGCCTTGATGCCAAACAGGTTGAACGACGGGCTGCCGTCCGGGTTGCGGATTTCGCCCTTGCCCCAGCCGGACTCCAGCGCCGCCTGCCCGAGGATGAAGGACGCGGGCACACCTGTCTCGCGCTCGGCAGCGCGGGCGTGGGGGCTCAGCTTCTCGATGAACTGCGCCTGTGGTGTGCCAGGCCTGGCGTTCACTGGCAGGGCTGCAGGCAATGCGGGTATGGCCACGGCGGGCAAAGCATCGCTCGTGCCCGCAGGCAACGCCTGCATGTGGCGCGACAGCTGCCGCTCGATCATGTCGGCCAGGCCACCGGGGCGGCCGGCAAACTGTTTGGCCATTTGTGTGTCCAGCATGCCGGTGAAGGTGTCGCCGCCGGTGTTGCTGGACTCGTCGGCCTTGATGGTCGCGTCGCGCATGCTCTTGAGCACCATCTGCATGAACATCGACTCGAACTGCACGGCAGCCTGCCTCGCGGCACCGTTCGGGTTGCGCGTGGCCTCGTTCCGAAGCGCGTCCAGCGACCGGCTGTCAATGCCCAGCGACGAACTGGAAGCGTCGGAGATGGTCATATGATTTCCAGCTCGGCCTTGAGTGCGCCCGCCGCCTTGATGGCCTGGAGGATGCCAATCAAATCCTGCGCCGTGGCCCCGAGCGCATTCAGCGACTTGACGATGTCGGCCAGGTCGGCACTCGCAGGGATGTTGAACAGCACACCGGGGTCTTGTTGCACACGGATGTCGGTTTTTTCGGTGACCACCGTCTGGCCACCAGAGAATGCATTCGGCTGACTGATGACCGGTGTGCTCGACACCGTGACCGACAGGCTGCCGTGCGCCACCGCACAGGCACCGAGGCGAACCGACTGGTTCATCACCACCGAGCCGCTGCGGGCGTTCACCACCACACGGGCGGGAGGCGCTTCCAGCGCCACCTCGATGTTTTCCAGCGACGAGATGAAAGCAACGCGGCTGCCCACGCCGGGAAAGCGCACCTGCACCACCCGGCCGTCCAGCGCGGCGGCCACGTCTTCGGCCCCGTGCTTGCGGTTGATGGCATCGGCCACCAGACGGGCGGTGGAGAAATCGGTCTGGTTCAGTTCCAGATGGATCACGTCGGCGGTCAATGCCGCGTTGGCCACCACCCGCTCCACCGTGGCACCGCCCGGCACGCGGCCGGCCAGCAGGTGGTTGATGGCGACCTTGCTGCCCCCAGCCGAAGCCCCTGCCCCACCGATCACCAGGTTGCCCTGGGCCATGGCGTAGATCTGGCCATCCGCGCCACGCAGCGGCGTCAGCAACAAAGTACCGCCGCGCAGGCTGCGTGCATTGCCCAGCGATGACACGGTGATGTCAATTTGTTGCCCGGTCTGGGCGAACGACGGCAGTGCCGCCGTGACCATCACCGCCGCCACGTTTTTCATCTGTGGCGTGACGCCGGGTGGCAAGGTGACACCAAACTGGCTCAGCAACGACTGCACGCTCTGGCCGGTGAACTGCACCTGGTTGGTGGCGTCGCCGCTGCCGTCCAGGCCCACCACCACGCCATAGCCGATCAGTTGGTTGACGCGCACGCCAGAGATGCTGGCCAAGTCGCGGATGCGCTCGCTGCCACCGTTGGCAGCCCAGGTTGCCGGGGTGACGACACAGGCCAATGCCAGCGCGATCAGACGAAGAAATGGGCTGTTCATACAGGTGCCACGCTGAGGAAGAAACGGGACAACCAGCCCAGTCCCTGCACCCGGCCAATGTCGCCGCGGCCGCGTTGTTCCAGCCGGGCTTCGGCCACCTGGGTGGAACTGACCACGTTGCCGGCACGGATGGACACCGGGTTCACGATGCCAGAGAAGCGCATCACGTCCACGTTCTGGTTCACACCCAGCTGCTTTTCGCCTGCCACCACCAGGTTGCCGTTCGGCAGCACCTGCTGCACCAGCACCGTGATGGTGCCGGCAAAGGTGTTGGTGCTGTTGGTCTTGCCATCGGCAGAGGTGTCCACGCCCGAGGTGGCATCGGCCGACAAGCGGCCCAGCAAGCGGGTCGAGGCAAATGGCAGTGCCGACACACCGGCCGACAGGGAACTGTCGCGGTTGAGCTTGCTGGTGGACTGCTGGCTGGCGGTCAACTGCTCTTCGATCTGGATGGTCAGGGTGTCGCCGGCCAAACGGGCGCGGCGGTCTTCAAACAGGGGGCGGTGGCTGGCCACCTGAAAGATGGCCCCTTGGGTCGGGGTTGGCAGCGGCGCGGGCAGCGCCATCGGAGGCACGGTGGTCAGCATGTCGACCTGCGGGGTGGCCACTGCGGCGCAGCCGCCCAGCACAGCAGACAAGAGGGACACGGCAACCATCTTCCAGGCAAACGACATGGCGGGTGTTCCTTTACAGCTGGGTCAGGCGGGCCAGCATCTGGTCAGAGGTCTGGATTGCCTTGGAGTTGATCTCGTAGGCGCGCTGCGTCTGGATCATGGCCACCAGTTCTTCGACCACATTGACGTTGGAGCTTTCCACCACGCCCTGGGTGACCACCCCCAGGCCATTGGCGCCGGGATTGCCGGTCTGCGGGTTGCCCGAAGCCGACGTTTCGGCAAACAGGTTGCCGCCCCGCGGGTCCAGCCCGGCCGGGTTCATGAAATTGGCCAATTGGATCTGGCCGATCTGCTGTGGCGCGGTGGTGCCGGCCACGGTGACCGACACGATGCCGTCGCGGCCGATGGTGATGCTCTGGGTGTTGGCCGGCATGGTGATGCCGGGGCTGACCGCGTAGCCACTGGAGTTGACCAACTGGCCCTGGGCGTCCACCTGGAACGAGCCATCGCGGGTGTAAGAGGTGGTGCCATCGGGCATTTGCACCTGGAAAAACCCTTGGCCGTTCACCGCCAGGTCCAGGTTGTTGCCGGTCTGGTTCAAGCCCCCCTGGCTGAAATTGCGCACCGTGGCCACCGAACGCACACCGGTGCCCAGCTGGAGCCCAGTGGGCAATTCCGTCTGGGCACTGGAGGGGGCACCCGCCTGGCGCAGGTTCTGGTACAGCAGGTCTTCAAAGACCACGCGGCTGCGCTTGTAGCCGTTGGTGGCGGTGTTGGCCAGGTTGTGGGTGATGGCATCCAGCTGGGTTTGCTGGGCTTCCAGGCCGGTTTTGGCAATGGACAGTGAACGCATCATGGTGATGACTCCTTCAATCAGTGCGACTGGGCCAGCAGCTGGGCAGCACGCTGGTCGTTCTGCTCGGCGTTCTGCAGCAGCTTCATCTGGGTTTCAAACTGGCGCGACGCGGCGATCATGTTGACCATGGCGTCGATGATGTTGACGTTGCTGCCCTCCAGCGCGCCAGAGGTGATCTTCACCGCCTCGTCGGAAGGCGCCGGGTCACCGGAGCGGGTGCGGAGCAGGCCATCGGCGCCTTTTTGCAGTTCTGCGGCGAGCGGGTTCACCAGCTTGATGCGCCCCACCGTCTGCGCCGGGCCGGTGGCTGGCTTGGCGCTCACTGTGCCGTCGTCGGCAATGTGCACCTGGGTGCCCTGGGGAATGGTCAGCGTGCCACCCTCGCCCGCCACGGGTTGGCCGTTGTAGGCGGTGAGCACGCCTTCGGCATTCACCTCGAAACCACCGTTGCGGGTGTAGGCCTCGCCGCCGGCGGCGGTCTGCACCGCGATGTAGCCGTCGCCCTTGATCGCCACGTCGAGGTTGCGGCTGGTGGCGTTGATCGGGCCGGACTGACTGTCAAAGCCGGTCGTGACCTCCAGCGCCTGCACCCGCGTGCTGGCCCCCTCGCCCTGCACTGGCACGGCACGGAAAGCCACCAGGTCGGCGCGGAAGCCGGTGGTGTTGGCATTGGCCAGGTTTTGCGTGATGCCGTCCTGCCGGAGCGTGAGCGCCCTGGCGGCGGAAGCGGCGGTGTAGATCAGGCGGTCCATGGGTCAGCGGTGCCGTTCAGCGCAGGTTGACCAGCGTGGACAGCATCTGGTCCATGGTCTTGATGGTCTGGGCATTGGCCTGGTAGTTGCGCTGGGCAGAAATCATGTCCACCAGCTGCTGCGTCAGGTCGACGTTGGACTCTTCCAGCGCGCCACCCTGCAGCGCACCCAGGTTGGCAGTGCCGGGAGCGCTCACCGCCGCCTGGCCGGAAGCCGGGGTTTCGTGCCACAGGTTGCTGCCCGCGGGGGACAAGCCCTGCTCGTTGCGGAAATCGGCCAGGGCGATCTGGGCCGCGTTCAAGGTCTTGCCGTTCGAGTAGCGCGCTTCGACCATGCCGTTGGCGCCAATGCCAAAGCCGGCCAATTGCCCGGGAGCGTAGCCGTCCTGCGTGGCCTCGGTCACGCCGAAGGGGCTGCCAAACTGGGTGGCGCCAGTGAACGACAAAGTCACGGGTGCCGAGGTGGTGGAAGCCGATGGCGCCACCGGCAAGGTGGACGCCGCAAACGGGATGGCCAGCGCCACGTCGCCAGCGGTCAGCGTGCCGCCCGACAGGCTGCCGGTGTTGGCCGCGTCGAGCGTGCCGTCGGCCTTGAAGGTGATGCGGCCCACAGGCTCTTGCTGGGCGCCAGCGCCCGACAGGGCGGGCACGGGCACACCTTCGTGGGCGGTGTAGACCTCCCATTCGTTGGCCACGGCCGTCTTGCGGAAATAGACCGACAGCACCTGCTGGTTGCCTTGCTGGTCATACGTGGCGACCGAAGTGGCCGAGGTGTAGGACTTGGGGTCGGTCAGGTTGAACGCCGGGGTGGTGGCGGTGGGCGCGGCGGTGCGGGCGTCCAGGTTCATGCGCAGCGCGGCCGACGAGGTCACGCGGGGGCCAATGCCCTGGGACGGCAGCAGGATGTCGCCCACAATGCCGCCGGGTTTGCCGGTCGTGGCGTCCACCTGGTAACCCTGCAAGCGCAGGCCCTGGTTGGTGACCACATAGCCGGCGCTGTCGAGCTGGAACTGGCCATTGCGGGTGTAGGCCACGTCGGTACTGACACCGGGCTGCGCCACGCGGAAGAAGCCACGGCCGTTGATGGCCACGTCCAGCGGGTTCTCGGTGGTGCGGATACCGCCTTGGGTGAACTGCTGCGTCACCGACTGCACCCGCACGCCCACGCCCGCCGAGGTGTTGCCTGCGTTGTAAGCCACGTTGGCATAGACGTCGGAGAATTCTGCGCGCGAGGTTTTGGCACCCACGGTGTTGGCGTTGGCGATGTTGTTGCCAATCACCTCCAAGTTGCGGGAGGCTGCATTCAGACCACTGACGCCTTGTTGAAAACCCATGGTGTACTCCAGTTCAGATCGAAGGAAAACGGTTCAAAGGAAAGAGCGCACGTCGCTGTAGGCGCGTGTGCCCGCGCTGCCAAGGTCCAGCTGCACGCCGTTGCTGCCGGTGCTCACCGCCTGCACCCGGCTGACGGCAAGTGCACCGGCGGGCACTGGATTGCCACCGGCAGTGGCGCTGACGCGGATGCGGTAGTCGCCTGCGGGCGCGGTCTTGCCGTCGGCCAGCAGACCGTCCCAGTTGAAGCTGCGCACACCGGCAGTTGATGCACCCAATGACAGCGAACGCACCGTGGCACCGGTGGCGTCCACGATGTCGACCGTCACCGCATCGGCAGCGCCGCCCAGTTCCACACCGCCCATGGCCTTGCCATCGGCCAGCGTCAGGCCGGTACCTGGCACCAGCACCGAACGGCCGGGCAACTGCGTGGCCGACTGCGCCTGCAGGTTGTTGAAACTGGCCAGCAGCGAGGTGACCGTGGTGTTGAGTTTTTCAATGCCGCTGACCGTGTTGATCTGCGCGATCTGGCTGGTCATCTGCGCGTTGTCCATCGGGTTCAGCGGGTCCTGGTTCTTCATCTGCGCGACCAGCAGCTTCATGAAGCGGTCTTGCTGTTCGGCGGCACTCGACGTGCCGCTGTTGCTGGACGCTGCCAGCGGGTTGGATGCCGTGTTGTTGACTTGGGAGATGGCCATCGGGTGTTCCTTTTACTGGCCCATCTGCAGGGTTTTGGAGAGCAGCGTGCGGGCGGTGTTCATCACCTCGACGTTGTTCTGGTACGAACGCGAGGCCGAGATCATGTTGACCATCTCGTCCACCACGCTGACGTTGGAATGCGTCACGTAGCCTTCGGCGTCCGCCATGGGGTGGGCCGGTTCGTGCGAACGGCGGCCGGGCGTCTGGTTCTCTGAAATGCCGGTCACGGTCACGCCGGGTGTGGTGCTGCCGGGCATGGGCTGGGCCTGGAAGGTCAGCTGGCGCGCCTTGTACGACTGGCCGTCGGGCCCCGCCACCGAGTCGGCGTTGGCCAGGTTGCTGGCGACCACGTTGAGCCGCTTGCTCTGGGCCGACACCGCGCTGCCGGAAATAGCGAACACATCAAACAGGGACATGGTGGTTTCCTTTCAGGGCCGAGGCTTACTGGCCGGTGATGGCAGACAGCATGGTCCGCACATGGCCGTTGATGAAGCGCAGGGTGGCTTCGTAACGCATCGCGTTGTCGGCAAAGTTGGCGCGTTCGCGGTCGAGGTCCACCGTGTTGCCGTCGATGCTGGGCTGCTCTGCGGCGCGAAAGACCACCGCAGCCTTGCCATCGGCGCCACCGGCCAGCGGCAGGTGCGCGCTGTGGGCGGCGGTCTGCACCGCCCGGGCCTGCTTCAGCGCACTGGCAAAGTCCACGTCCTGCGCCTTGTAGCCCGGGGTGTCGGCGTTGGCAATGTTGCCTGCCAACACTTGCTGACGTTGTGCCAAAAGCTCAAGTACCCGGCCTTGTCGGTCGAGAAGAGATGTCAAGGGTTGCGTCATGGTGGGAACACCCGGAGGTGGGAGGTTTGAAATGAGTATCGGCATGTAACGAATTTGCAAAGGCCAGAAAAGACGCCTGTTTGTGCGGCTTATCGCGCCGCGCTGCGCATGGCAGAGGCCTACAGTGCCCTATGCGATTTTTCCGCCGAGCCATGCCGTTCACACGCCCCACCACCACCGCGCTGGCCCTGTGCCTGGCACTGCCGCTGTGGGCGCAAACCGTGCAACCGCTGATGACGGCCGACGAGCTGCGGGCCTATGCCCTGCAGCAGGCACAACTGGCGGTGAACGACCCCGCTGCGCGGATCGAGGTGCAGTTGGGCATGCCCGAGGCCCAGGCGCCGGTGGCGCCCTGTTTGCGCTCAGAACCATTCGTTCCGGCAGGCATGCGCCTGTGGGGCCGCGCCTCGGTGGGGGTGCGCTGCGTGGACGGCGCCAACTGGCGCGTGCTATTCCCGGTGACGGTCTCGGTCTGGGGCCCGGCCTGGGTGGCGGCGTCTGCCCTGCCCGCCGGCACCACCCTGAGCGCCAACGACCTGCGCGAAACCGAGGTGGAGCTGACGCGCGAACGCACCGGCCTGCCGCGTGGCACCGAAGCGCTGCTGGGCAAGGTGCTGGTGCGGCCGCTGCAGGCCGGCCAGCCGTTGCATGCCGACGTGGTGCGTGCCGCCACGGTGGTGACTGCCGGCGACGTGGTGCGGCTGCGGGTGCTGGGCGGTGGTTTTGCCATCACCGCCTCGGGCCAATCGCTCGGCACGGCGGCCGACGGCCAGCCGGTGCGTGTGCGCACCGACTTTGGCCGCACCGTGACCGGCGTGGCGCGCGCCGGCCGGATTGTGGACCTGCAGCCCTGAAAGGAAGCCAGAGACACACCACTGCTCAGGAATTCGGACTTTGCGCGCCGGCAACCCTACAGTTTGCCCAAGCCATGCCGAAAAAAGTTCCTAAGAAGAGCATTGTCTGACTGGAGCACTTTATGAAAATCGGACTTCCCCCAGAAATCAGCACCGCCACGCCCGACGCGGCGGCGCGCGGCAAACCGGCCACCAAGGCCACCGCAGGCGCGGCAACGCAAGGTGTCGACCGGGTCGACCTGTCGGCCGCAGGCGCCCGTATTGGCGCCCCCAACACCACAGTAGACTTTGACAGCGCCAAGGTGGAGGCCATCAAGGAGGCCATCAAGCAAGGCCGCTTCAACGTCAACCCAGAAGTGATTTCCGACCGCCTGATCGCCGAGGCGAGCGCCCTGCTCCGCCCACGCGCTTCCTGAACCATGACCCCACAGCCCACCCTCGACCAGTTGCTCGACAGCATTGAGCTGTTGCTGGAAAGCCAGCGCACGCTGGTGCTGGAGGGCGTGGCCGATTCGCTGCCGGTGCTGAGCACCAGCTTGTCGCAGGCGCTGGGCCAGGTGCTGGCGTATGCCGGCACGCCGCAGATGGCGGCGCAGCGCCAGCGGGTGGAAGCGATCCAGAAACAGGCCATGACGGTGGGCACCATGCTGCACCGCCGCCAGTCAGACGTGCGCCGCTCGCTGGACGCTTTGGGCTCGTCGCACGGGTCACTTTCCGAGATGCAGACGCAACGCGTCTACGCCCCTGCCGGTTTGCTGCTGTCGTCGCTCAGCAGCCGCGCCATGGGCTCTGCCTGACCCCACCTGCCTGACTGCGTACAGCTATGGTATTCATAGCTGTACCGCAAGCCTGCACTAGGGCTTGAGGCATAAAAGACTTAAAAATTGCCCTGAAAAGCCCGCCAGAGGCGTTTCAAGGCCAAAAATTGGCCTGAACGGCCAGTGTCAGACCTCACCACTCCTTGAGGCGGGAGCGCAGGCGGGCCACCGCCTGGCTGTGCAGCTGGCAGACGCGGGACTCGGTCACACCCAGCACAGCGGCAATTTCCTTCAGGTTCATGTCGTGCTCGTAGTACATGCTCATGATGTACTGCTCGCGCTCGGGCAGCTGGGTGATGGCGTTCACCAGCGCCTGGCGAAAACGCAGGTCGGTCAGCTGGTCGGCCGGGTTGGAACTCTCGTCCGACATGTGGCGGTCCAGGTAGCTGGACTCGCCGTCTTCCGAGTCGTAGTCGCCAATGTAGACCAGCTGTGCGCCACGCACGTCGGTCAGCATGTCGTGGTACTGCTCCAGTGACACTTTGAGTTCGGCGGCAATTTCTGTGTCTTTGGGCGCACGGCGGAGCCTTTGCTCCAGCTTGTGTACCGCCTCGGCAATGCCGCGCTGGCTCTTGCGCACCGAACGGGGCACCCAGTCGGCGCCGCGCAGCTCGTCCAGCATGGCGCCGCGCACGCGCAGCATGGCAAAGGTCTCGAACTCAGCGCCATGGCCTTGTTCGTAGCGCTGCATCGCGTCCATCAGTCCCATGGTGCCGGCCTGGATCAGGTCGTCCAGCTCCACGTTGGCGGGCAGGCGGCCTATCATTTTGGACGCCTGTCGGCGCACCATCGGCAGGTACTGCTCAATGCCAGCGGTGCGTTGCAAAGTGCCTTTGGCGGTGTACATCGTATGGTTCTCCAACATGAATCAGTGCCTGAACACGGGGGTGGACGCGGTGTCGAGCAGCGACTGGACCAGCCGCTCCAGCGCCGCGTGCGTCACAGCGCCACCGGCCGCTGCGGCCGGTATCCAGCCTGCCAGCGTGACGCCAGCGTTCAAAAATGTGCGGGCGGCATGGGCCACGCGGGCGTGGACCGCCATGGCCTCGCTGGGGCCCACGGCGCCGCGCAGGGCCAGCGCAAACTGGCCGTAGCCAAAATCGGCCGAGAGTTGCTTGATGGTGGCGTAGGCTTGCTGCACGCCCTCAGGGCCAGCGTCGGCCACCATCACCGGCACGGTATTGGTGGGGGACGTGAGCGAGGCCAGCTCACCGGCCGGCATGGCCAGCAGCAGCACGTCAAAGCCGTGCGACAAATCGGCAAAGCCGCGCAACAGGTCTTGCGGTGCACCGCCACTGGCGACGAAAGCGTCCAGCCCGGCATCGGCCCGCACCAGATAAACCCCTTCGCGGGTCACGGTGGCCACGTCGTCAAAGCGGTGGCTGCCGGCCAGCAGGTCCATCAGTTCTCTGGTGGGCCGGGCCACGCCCAGCGCGCGGGCGACTTCACCACCGCTGGCGTCGATCACCAGCGCGCGCGAGCCCAGGCTGTGCAGCGTGCGGGCCACCTGGCCGACCCAGGCACCGCCCTGCGCGTCGTTCGCACTGAGGGGGAAAGCCATCAGGTTCAGCGCCGGGCGGCCCATCAGCCGCCGCAGCCCTGCGGCCTGGTCGCGGCCCTGGTCAAGCATGGCGGCTCTCGGTCATGCCGGCGTTCATCCAGGCAATCTCGGGGGCGGTCATCACCAGGCCCAGCTCGCTGTCGTCGGTGGTGAACACCGAAGAGGGCCGGGTCTGCAGGGCTTTCTGGGCCAGCAGCTGCGGCCGGGCGCTGTGCCAGTCTTCTGGCACACGCTGGCCGTTGGCAATGCCTTCCACCAGCAGGTGGCGCCGCACCACCACGTCCACCGCACCGCCGGTTTTCACCGCCTCGTCCAGTTTGGTGATGACGCAGCGGGTGCCGGGGCCGTGGCCGTAGGTCTGTACCACTTCGTCCAGCGTTTCGGCCTGGGCGGCGGCGTTCAGCACCAGCAGGCGGGTGACCTTGTTGGACGGCAAGGCGGCAAACAACTCGGCCAGGCGCTGGTCGCGCTGGCTGGCACCCACGGTGTCGATCAGCACCAGCTGCTTTTTGTCAAACAGCTCCAGCAGGTCTGCCAGCGAGGCGGCGTCGCGTGCGGTGTGCACCGGGATGTTGAGCAGGCGGCCAAAGGCCCGCAGCTGGTCGGACGCGGCCATGCGGTAGGTGTCCATGGTGATCAGTCCCACCGAGCCGGCACCGTGCTTGAGCGCGAAGCCGGCGGCGATCTTGGCGGTGGTGGTGGTTTTGCCCACGCCGGTCGGGCCGACCAGCGCGAACACGCCACCGGCGTTGAGGATGGACTCCTGCTCGGGGATGCAGTGCAGGTTGTGCGAGATCACGTCTTTGAGCCACTGGCTGGCATCGGCCTCGGCGTCGCTGCGGTCGGCCGGCAGGCGGTTGACCATGTGGCGGGCCAGTGCGGGCGAAAAACCGTTGCCGAGCATCAGGCGCAGCAGCTGCGTCTGCACCGGGCTGCGGCGCACCGTGTCAAACCACGACAGCGACGACAGCTGCGAGGCGATCATGCTGCGCATCGACTTCAGCTCTTCCATCAGCACCTGGTTGGCATCGAACGCGGCCGGGCTGGCCACGCTGGCGGGCCCTTTTTCAGGCAGGCTGGGGACTGTGGCGATGGGGGTGGGCGTTGTCGCTGTGGCCGCCAGGGTTTCCGCCGCAAAACGGCCAGGCTGCTGGGGCGCACGGGGGGCATTGGCCATGGCGGCACGCTGCGGCGACACCGGTGCCTCGCTCTCAGGCGCAGTCACCTGCTGCTTCTGGCGTTCCCGCACAAAGGTCTCGAACGACACGGTGCTCATCGGCTCCACTTTCGAGCGCGTCACCACCGCACGGGCGACCGACGGGGTGGTCGGTGCGGCGCTGGCATCGGGCACGTCGGTGCCTGGAATCGCCAGGATTTCCACGCCGCTGGGGATCGGCCGGTTGGACAGCACCACCGCGTGTTCGCCCAGGGTGGCGCGGACTTTGGCAATGGCTTCCCGGGCATTCTTGCCAGTGAATCGTTGGACGTTCATGAGTGGGCTCCAATAACGCGGTGGATGCGGATCGAGTGGGTACGGGGAATTTCAGAATGCGCCAGCACGTGCAGGCGCGATGCGGCGCGGCGCAGCAGGCGCGACAGTGGCAGGCGGATGCGGTCGGGCACCAGCAGGCAGGCGGGCACACCGGCCTCTTCCTGCAGCTTGGCTGCTTCGGCCGCCTGTTCGCTCAGCATGTCGGCGATCGACGGGTCCAGCGGCACCTGGGCGCCGGGCGACAGGGCCTGCACCAGCAATTGCTCCAGGCCGGGCTCCACCGCGATCACGCCCAGCTCGCGCACGGCGCCATAGAGGTTTTGTACAAACGCGGGCGACAGGCCCACACGCAGGTCACGGGTGAGTTCGGTCACGTCCTGGGTGGCGCTGCCGTACTCGGCAAACAGCTCCAGGATGCCGCGCAGGTCGCGGATGTGGATGGATTCGTCCAGCAGGTTGCGCAACACCTTCTGCACCGTGCCCAGCGGCACGACCTTGGGCACCACGTCGTCCACCAGGCCGGGGGTGAACTTGCGGGCGTGGTCCATCAGCATCTGCACCTCGGCCCGGCCCAGCAGCGCGGCGGCATTGGTCTGCATGATGTGGTTCAGGTGGGTGGCGATCACGGTGGCGGCATCCACCACGGTGTAGCCGGCCGCCTGTGCCTGTTCGCGCACCCGCTGCTCCACCCACACGGCTTGCAGGCCAAAGGCCGGGTCGGTGGTGGGGGTGCCGATCAGCGGCACGTTGATGTGGCCGGGGTTGATGGCCATGTACATGCCGGTCTGGGCCTGGCCTTCGCCGACCACCACGCCTTTGAGCAGCAAACGGTACGACGACGGGTGCAGCTCCAGGTTGTCGCGGATGTGCACGGCAGGCGGCAAAAAGCCCACCTCGGCGGCAAATTTTTTGCGCACCCCCTTGATGCGCTGCAGCAGGTCGCCACCCTGGTTCTTGTCCACCAGCGCAATCAGGCGGTAGCCGACTTCGAGGCACATCACGTCGATGGGCAACACATCGTCCCAGGTGGCTTCGGCGCCCACCGCCGGTGGCGGCGGTGCCTGTTGCTCGGCAATGGCCCGGCTCGCGGCTGCCCGCGTCAGCAGCCAGGCGCCACCGCCAAACAAGGCGGCCAGCGACAGGAAGGCAAAGTGCGGCATGCCCGGCACAATGCCCAGCATGCCAATCATCACCGCCGTCAGGCCCAGGGCACGCGGCATGTTGAAGAGCTGGCCGGCAATCTGGCGGCCAATGTCGTCTTCCCCAACGCGCGACACGATCAGGCCGGCAGCCACCGAAATCACCAGCGCCGGCACCTGGGCCACCAGGCCGTCGCCAATGGCCAGCAGCGCGTAGTTGTTGATGGCGGCAGAGAAGCTCATGCCGTGCTGGAACATGCCAATGGCCAGGCCACCCAGCAGGTTGATGAACAAGATCAGGATGCCGGCAATCGCATCGCCGCGCACGAACTTGGAGGCGCCGTCCATCGAGCCGTAGAACTCGGCCTCCTGCGTCACTTCCAGCCGGCGGCGGCGGGCTTCTTTTTCGTCCAGGCTGCCGGCGGCGAGGTCGGCGTCAATCGCCATCTGTTTGCCAGGCATGGCGTCCAGTGCGAACCGGGCCGACACCTCTGCAATGCGGCCGGCGCCCTTGGTGATCACCACGAAGTTGATCACCGTCAGAATCGCAAACACCACCACGCCCACCGCCAGGCTGCCGCCGATCATGAACTCGGCAAACGACTCGATCACATGGCCAGCAGCGGCGGTGCCGGTGTGGCCGTTCATCAGCACCGCGCGGGTGGACGCCACGTTCAGCGCCAGACGCAACAGGGTGGTGACCAGCAGCACGCTGGGGAAACTGGCGAAATCCAGTGTGCGCTTGGTGTAGCTAGAGACGATCAGCACCACCAGCGCCACCGCGATGTTGAGGCTGAACATCAAATCCAGGATCAGCGGTGGCACCGGCACCAGCATCATCGCCAGAATCAGCAGGATCAGTATCGGCGCGCCCAGCGCGCGGCCGTCGGGAATGCGGCGCAGCATGGCCAGCGCGGAAGCGGCGGTCATCGGCTGGCTCATGGCTTGACCTCCAACGGGTCCAAGCCCGGTGGCACGGCAATGTCAGGCGCTGGCGGCGTCTTGAGGGCGGTGCGCAGGCGGGCGATGTAGGCCAGCACCTGGGCCACAGCGGTGTACAGCACCACCGGCACTTCACGGTCCACCTCGCCATGGCGGTACAGTGCCCGGGCCAGTGGTGGCGCATCCAGAATCGGCACCCGGGCGGCCTTGGCCACCTCCCGGATCTTCAGGGCCACGAGGTCCACCCCCATGGCCACGATGCGGGGCGCCTGCATCGTGGTTTCGTCGTAGCGCAGGGCCACCGCGTAGTGGGTTGGGTTGACCACAATCACGTCGGCCTGCGGCACAGCCGACAGCATGCGGGAACGCGACATGCTGCGCGCACGGCGGCGGCGTTCGCCTTTCATGTGCGGGTCGCCTTCGGACTCCTTGTTCTCGCGCTTGACCTCTTCCAGCGTCATGCGCAGCTCGGAATGGTGCTTGAAGAGCTGCAACGGCACATCGACCAACGCCGACACCACCGCCACCACCACCAGGCCCAGCAGGCCGGCGGAAAACCACTCAAAACCGACCTGCATGGCTTTTTCCAGCGGCATGCGGCCCAGCATCTGCAACTCACCCAGGTGGCTGTACACATACCAACCGGCGGTGCACAGGAAACCGGCGGTGACCGCAATCACCCGGCTGTGGTCGGCCAGGTGGCGAACGGCGAACAGCCGACCAAGACCGGCCATTGGATCAACTTTGGAGAATTTGGGCTCGAGCACCTGGCCGGTGAGGTTCCAGCCACCCACCACCACGGTGGCACCGGCGGTGAGCAGCGCCAGACCGCCCACAACCGGCAGTGCAATCTGACCACCGGCCATGCCACTTTGCAGCAGGCGGGGCAGCATGCGCCCGGACTCGAACACGGTGGCACGGTCAAAACGCAGGCTGCTGGCCATCAGCTCCAGCGCGCTCTGCGCCAGCCAGGGGCCCAGCGCCATGATCAACGCGATCATCACGCACAGCACCACCAGGTGCACCAGGTCACGGGACCGGGCGACCTGGCCTTCTTCGCGCGCCTGCTCCAGGCGTCGCTCGGTGGCGGGTAACTGACGGTCTTCTCGACTTGTTTCTGATGCGGACATGCACGAACCTGGTGTTGCGCACCATTATTCGCAGCAGGTCACCTTTCTGAAGTTCGGATCAAGCGGGCAAAAACCCGGTTGTTCAAAAGCCCATGCTCTCCAGCATCTCGTCGACCTGGGCCTGGTTGGACACCACATCGAGCCGCCCGGTGGCATCGGCCACCGGACCCTGCAAACCCTCTGACTGAACCGCCATCCGCTCCTCGGGGGGTGTGGCGTCCAGCAACAGCTGGACCAGCGAGTCTTCCAGCGTGGTGGCGATTTCGACCACCTTGCGGATGGTCTGGCCGGTCAGGTCGTGAAAATCCTGGGCCAGCATGATGTCGGTGAGCTGCGCGCCGGCCTGCTGAGCCGTACCGCGCACACAGCCGACAAAGGCTTTCATCTCGGCGCGGACCGCGGCGTCGTTGCCACCGGCGTCCAGCAGGGTTTCGAGCCGGTTGGCCTCGGTGATCAGCGCGTTTTGCTGCAGCTGCGCGCAATCCACCGTGTTGAGCACCTTTTCGGCCGCCTCGCCGGTCAAGCGGGCGATGAAGCTGAGCCGGGAGCGTGCATCGGGCAAGCTGCCGATGGAGCTCTCGATTTGTTTGTCGTAGCCCAGCTCTTTCAGCGCGTCATGCAGGCTGCGGGTCAGGTTGCCGATGCGGTGGAACACATCAAAAGCCTCGGGCTCTGCAGCCTCTGCCAGGGTAACGGGATGTTCAGACATGGATGTCCCCTGGTGGTTTAGGCGGTCAGTGCATGTTTCTGCATGATTTTGTTCACCTTCTCGTCCAGCGTAGCCTTGGTGAACGGTTTGACGATGTAACCCGAAGCGCCATTTTTGGCGGCCAGCACGATGTCTTCCTTGCGCGCTTCGGCGGTGACCATCAGCACCGGCAGCCCTTTGAGCGCATCCTCTGCCCGGATCTGCGCCAGCAGCTCGAAGCCGTTCATGTTGGGCATGTTGATGTCGGTGACCACAAAGTCGAAGTGGCCGTTGCGCAGCTTTTGCAGTGCGTTGACGCCGTCCTCGGCCTCATCGGCATTGGCATACCCCATCTCTTTGAGCAGGTTGCGCACAATCCGCCGCATGGTGGAGAAGTCGTCAACAATCAGGAACTTGAGGTCGGTGGGTTGTGTCATGGTGGGCTCCAGGTCGTTCAAAGTAACAAAAGCTCAGCGCTCCGGGTTGCCCGGGGCAGGTGCGGGAATGGCGCCCTGCTTCTGCAGCAGTTTTTCCAGCGCCTCGGCTTCGGAAATCGGGGTCTCGCCGCTGCGTGTCCAGCGCTCTTCGCCAATCCGGCTCAGCACCAGGATGGAGATGCGCCGGTTCATCGGGTTGTTCGGATCGGCCTGGTCGAACAGGGACGACGAACTCATGCCCAGCACGCGCAGCACACGGTCTTCGCGCAGGCCACCGGCCAGCAGCTCGCGCCGGGAGGCGTTGGCCCGGTCGGCCGACAACTCCCAGTTGGAATAGCCCCGTTCACCGCCGCTGTAGGGCATGGCGTCGGTGTGGCCCGACAGCACGATCTTGGCTTCCGCCTGGTCCAGCAACGCGCCCATGCTGCGCAAAAACTCGCGCATGTGTTCCTTCACGTGGGCACTGCCAGCGTCAAACATCGGGCGCCCCTGGTCGTCCACCACCTGGATGCGGAGGCCGTCTTGCGTGATGTCCATGCGCAACTGGTTCTTCAGTGCGCCCAGTTTGGGGTTGGACTGCACGGCCGCCTCGATCAGGCGAGACGCCTGGCGCAGCCGTGCCGCCTCCTTGTCCATCACCTCGTTGCGCAGGGCCTGCAGGTTGACGGATTTTTTCGGTGCATCAATCTCGCCCTTGCGGACGTTGCCGGTGGAACGGGTCAGCTCGGTGCCACCGCCCTTGACCACGCTGGAGCTGTCGCCCGAGCCTGTGCCGCCACCCAGCGCCACCTTCAGCGGGCTCTGGAAGTAGGACGCAATCCCCTGCAGGTCGCCCTGGGCGGTGGAGCCAAGCAGCCACATCAGCAAAAAGAAAGCCATCATGGCGGTGACGAAGTCGGCGTAAGCAATCTTCCAGGCGCCGCCATGGTGCGCGCCATGTCCTGCTTTTTTGACACGTTTGATGACGATGGTTTGGGGTTTTCGGCTGGACAAGGTCATGCTGTGGCTTTCTTATCAGGAGGTCACCGCCGCTTTGCGGCCTTTGACATGGTCTTCCAGTTCGGAGAAGCTGGGTCGCTCGGTCGAATACAGCACCTTGCGGCCAAATTCCAGCGCGATGGCGGGGGCGTAGCCCTGCACACTGGCCAGCAAGGTGGCCTTGACGCACTGCAACTCCTTGGTGGCTTCGTCGGCCTTCTGGCTGGCCAGGTTGGCCAACGGCGACACAAAACCATAGGCCAGCAAAATGCCGAGGAAGGTGCCCACCAACGCGCCAGCGATCATCGCGCCCAGCACTGCGGGTGAGGCGCCCACCGAGGCCATGGTTTTCACCACGCCCAGCACCGCGGCTACGATGCCAAAGGCCGGCAAACCATCGCCCACCGCCTGGATCGCCCCGACGGGCACCATGGCTTCGTGGTGGTGGGTCTCGATTTCGTGGTCAATCAGCGCCTCGATCTCGTGCGCATTCAGGTTGCCGGAGACCATCATCCGCAGGTAGTCGGTGATGAACTCCATCAGGTGGTGGTCGGCCTGGATATTGGGGTACTTGGCAAACAAAGGGCTCTTGTCCGGGTCGTCGATGTCCTGCTCAATGGCCATCAGGCCTTCTTTGCGCGCCTTGGACAGCACGTCGTAGAGCATGGACATCAGCTCCATTGAGCGCACCTTGGTGTATTTAGAGCCCTTGAGCAGCTTGGGCAGCGAACGGACCGTGGCCTTGATCGTCTTGGTGTTGTTGCTGACCAGAAAGGCACCGAGCGCGGCCCCCAGAATGACGAACAGCTCATGGGGTGCTGCGTGCAGCAACACACCGAACGAGCCACCGGCCATGGCGTACCCGCCGAGCACACAGGCCAGTACAAGGATGTAGCCAACGATGACGATCATGGGGCGCTTTCTTTCCTTGAGTGAACAGCTTCAGGGCTGTGCATTTGTTTACGGCAACGAATCCACACACTTGATAGAACCTGAACAGGCTGGTACCCGTGTGGAATACGCCTTGTCAATAGACATGTAAATCTGCCCCGGACATGAAATTTTTCAGCCCCCTTGGCCACTGACTACTTTTGAATTCGCACAAGGAGAAAGAACGCGACCTGCTAGCCCAAAAGCATGCAAATGCAAGCGCCCCTGCGCCAGAAAACCGACCGGACGTGGCGGGCAAAAGACGTGGACAAGACTCGCAGGCGCTTCGTTTGAAAAGCCACCCTAAAGCTGCCGGGAGACCCACCCGATAAGGATTGGTACGGGCATTACCCGCAGAGCCGCAAGACAACTTGCGGTGTTATCACCAAGGCCTCTGATGAGGTCTGATTTATAGGGAACCATTGTCATGCCATCAGTTATCAATACCAACCTCGCTTCGTTGAACACGCAGCGCAACCTCAACTCCTCGCAGTCGGCACTGGCCACCTCGATCCAGCGTTTGTCGACCGGCATGCGCGTCAACAGTGCACGGGACGACGCCGCTGGCCTGGCCATTGCCGAGCGCATGAACGCCCAGGTGCGTGGTCTGAACGTGGCTGCCCGCAATGCCAACGACGGTGTCTCGCTGGCACAGACCGCTGAAGGCTCGCTCGGCAAGATCGGTGACATGGTGCAGCGCATCCGCGAACTGGCCGTCCAGTCGTCCAACGCCACCAACAGCGCCGACGACCGCGCCTCGCTGCAATCTGAAGTCTCCCAGCTGAAAGAAGAAATCGACCGCGTGGCCACCACCACCAACTTCAACGGCACCAAGCTGCTGGACGGCAGCTTCACGTCGGCCAAGTTCCAGGTCGGCTCCAATGCCGGTGAATCCATCACCGTGGCCAGCATCACCAACGCGCAACTGGCTGGCATGGGCGTGGTCAACCGCGCCTCGACCCAAAGCTCCACAGCCATCACCACACTGACGGCCACCTCGCTGGGCGACCTGACCATCAACGGCACCGACATCGGTGTGTTGTCGGCCGCCGGCACCACCCAGGAGCGCCAGGCGCAGGTGGTTGACGCCATCAACCGCATTTCCAGCACCACCGGTGTGGGCGCCTTCTTTGACAGCCAGAACAACGTGATTGCGCTGACATCGGCCAGCACCATCACCTTGACCGGAGCCGCAGGTGCCTCGGTCGGCTTTGTTGCCGCCGACTCGGCCACGGCCGCTGCCAGTGCCAACATGGCGTCGCTGGACATCAGCTCCTACGGTGGCGCTCAGCTGGCAATCCAGCAGGCGGATGCCGCACAAAAGCAGATCAGCACCGCCCGCGCCGGTCTGGGTGCTGTGCAGAGCCGCTTCGACAACGCGATTGCCAACATCCAGATCAATTCGGAGAACACCACGGCCGCCCGCTCGCGCATCATGGACACCGACTTCGCGTCTGAAACCGCCAGCCTGACGCGTGCCCAGATCCTGCAGCAAGCGGGTACGGCCATGTTGTCGCAAGCCAACCAGCTGCCACAACAAGTGCTGTCCCTGCTGCGTTGAGCGTTTGAACTGAGGAGTCGCCGCGATGGCCACCATCACCAGCACCGGGGTCGGCAGCGGCCTCGACGTCAGCACCATCATCACGTCGTTGATGACGCTGGAGCGGCGCCCCCTCACGTTGCTGCAGCAACAATCGGCCACGGTTCAGACCCAGCTGTCCGCTTTCGGCGCCCTCAAAGGGCAGATTGCGGCGCTGGGCGACGTGGCCACCCGGCTCGCTGACAAGGCCAACTGGAACCCGGTTCGGGTTGACAGCAGCGACTCGGCCAGTGTGACCGCCACCGGTTCGGCCAAGGCCGTGGCTGGCCGGCACAGCCTGGAAGTACAGCAGTTGGCCCAATCGCAGACCCTGGTCAGCGGCAGCTTTGCCGCATCCACCGCGGTGGTAGGCACAGGGACCCTGCACATACAACAGGGCAGCATCGTCTCCGGCGTGTTCACGCCGAAGCCGGGCAGCTCACCCACGTCGGTTGTCATTGGCACCGGCGCACAAACCCTCGCGGGTGTCCGCGACGCGATCAACGCCGCCGACAGCGGCCTTTCTGCCAGCATTGTGTCGAGCGGCGGCGTTTCGAAATTGGTCTTGCGTGGGCAAGACGGCGCAGAAAGCGCCTTCGACATCAGCGTCACCGACAGCGACACCAACAACTCGGATGCGGCTGGTTTGTCTGCCTTGGCCTGGACGCCGGGCGGCACAGTGGGCAATGGCCGCAACATGGCACAGACCCAGACCGCGCAAAACGCGCTTTACAAGCTGGACGGCATTGACCTGACCAGCGCCACCAACTCCCCTGCCGAGGTGCTGGAAGGCATCAGCCTGTCACTGAAAAAGGTGACCACCGCGCCCGTCAGCGTGACCATCACGGCCGACCCGGTCGCGGTTCGCAAAAACATCAACGATTTCGTCAAAGCCTACAACGACCTGAACAAGCTCGCACGCAGCCAGACCCAGGCCGACCCGTCGGGCAAGACACGGGGCACCCTGCAGGCGGACTCGACCGCCGTGGGCGTCACCAACGCCATGCGCGAGATCCTGCGCGGCGGTGTCAGTGGTTTGTCTGGCGCCAACTCGCTGTCTGCGGCGGGCATTGAAGTCCAGCGCGACGGCTCACTTTTGATCAAAGAAGACCGGTTTGCCACGCTGCTGGAATCGCCGGCGCAACTGGCCGCCCTGTTTGCCAGCCCCAAAAGCACCACCGACAGCCAGGCGCATGGCTTTGGCCTGCGCCTGAAAGACTGGGCCCAGGCCCTGACCGGGGACACGGGCTCTCTGGCCAGCCGGACCGAAGGCCTGCAACGCCGCCAGACGGCGAACGACAAACGTCAGACGGTTGAAGAAGACCGCATTGCACGCACCGAGGCGCGCCTGCGCGCCCAGTACCAGCGGCTCGACACCGAGATGTCACGCCTCAAGGGCAGCCTGAGTTCGCTCGACCAGCTCAGCAGCAGTTAAGCCAGCCCTACATCGAATGCGATTGCCGTCGATAAATACTGGGAACACTTGAGACAAGACAACGCCATGTTTGCCACCGTCATCACCCCCATCGACCAGTACCGCCGTGTGGACACGCTCACCGCCGTGTCCCAGGCCGACCCCCACGGTCTGGTGACGCTGCTGTTTGACGGCGCCATTGCCGCTGTCATGCAGGCACGGCACGCCATCGCCAGCGCAGACACCCCCACCAAGCTGATGTCCATCAGCAAGGCCATGCGGATCGTGGACGAAGGCCTCAAGGCGTCGTTGCAGTCAGATGCCGACAACGGCCTCGCGGCCAATCTGCACGCCTTGTACGACCACATCGTTGGCCGGCTGCTGGAAGCCAATGTGCGCAACACGGAAGCCCCTCTGGAAGAAGCCGGCCAGCTGCTGGCTGAACTCCGCGACGCCTGGATTGCAATTGCACCAGCAGGTGCGCCACCGACCCGCCTGCAAGCCTGAGCCCAACACCATGAGCGAAAAAACACCCTCGGCAGCATTGCTGCTCAACCACTACGCCGCGCTGGAATTTGCCAGCGAAGAGATGCTGCTGGCTGCGCATGCAGGCCAGTGGGACAACGTGACACGCCTGGAAGCGGCCTGCGCGGTGGTGATCGTCCGTTTGCGGGGCATGGGAGAGGGCGTGGCACTGACAGAGTCACAACAGCGACAACGCACCCGCATCTTGCAGACCATCATGGAAAACGACCTCGAGATTTGCCGCATCTGCCAGGAGCCACCCCTGCGGTTTGACCCGGTGTACCTGTCTAGCGCCCCTGTCAGCAACCTGTTGCACTGAACCGGCGCGGCAAGCGCTCACACCTGCATGTTCATGATGTCGCTGTAAGCAGACACCAGCCGGTTGCGGACGTGGAGCGTCGACTGAAAACCGATCTGCGCCTTTTGCATGGACACCATGGTTTGCTCCAGGCTCTGGCTGGCGGGGTCGGCCTGAAATTGACTGGCCATGCGGCTGGCGTCGTTTTGCTGGCTGCTGACCGAGCGCAAAGCCTGGTCCATGGCCCCGGCGAACGACGATTCCACCGACTTGGTTGGCGCACGGGGCGCCGACAAGCGGTTGCCCGCCGCATCAATCAGCCGCGTGGCGACCATCGGAGATGAGGTTTTGATGTCCATGGGAGTGCCTGTGGTGTCTGGCCAGTATAGAAGTCACAGCGCAGCGCTCTCGTTGGAATAGCACGGCCAAACCCCCGCATATCCGGCTTCGGGAAACACGGGTGCAGGCAGACAATGGCCCGTCACCCCTTTCACCGCCGCCCATGGACACCACACTTCCCTCAGTTGCCAATCCGGCACGCGGACCGCAGCCACCCACAGGCCTTGTGGGTTCCCTGGGCAACCTGCCTGGACGCGCCAAACTGATGGCGGGACTGGCGGTGGTGCTGCTGGCAGCGGTGGCTGCCACCGCCATGCTCCGCAGCCAGCAGCCCGAATGGCGCGTGCTGTTTGCCAACCTCAGTGACAAGGACGGCGGCGCGGTGATCGCGGCCTTGAGCCAGCTCAACGTACAGCACCGCTTCAGCGAAGGTGGCGGCGCTGTGATGGTGCCGGCCTCGCAGGTGCACGAGGCCCGGCTGAAGCTGGCCTCCCAAGGGTTGCCCAAAGGTGGTGCGGTGGGCTTTGAGTTGATGGAAACCCAGCGCTTTGGCGTCACACAGTTTCAGGAGCGGTTGAACTTCCAGCGCGGGCTGGAAGGTGAACTGGCCCGTTCCATCATGGCGCTGTCGGCGGTGCAGTCGGCTCGCATCCACCTCGCCCTGCCCCAGCAAACGGCCTTCCTCCGTGAACAGCAAAAACCGTCGGCATCGGTGCTGCTCACATTACATGGCGGCAGAACATTGGAACGCGGGCAGATTGCAGGCATCGTCCACCTGGTGGCCTCCAGCGTGCCCGAACTCAACCCGGACACGGTCAGCGTGGTGGACCAGCACGGCAATTTGCTGTCACAAAACGCGGGCGCTGCACCAAACGGACTGGACAGCGCACAGTTGCTGCATGTGCGCCAGCTGGAGCAAGGCCTGGCCGCCCGGGTGCTGGCCATCGTCGAGCCGATTGTGGGCGTGGGCAACGTCAAGACCCAGATCGCAGCAGACATTGACTTCACCCAGTCCGAGTCGACCGCCGAGATCTACACCCCCAACCAGGGCAGCGCACCGGCCGCGATCCGCAGCCAACAGCTGTCCGAGGCACCCGGGGGCGCTGGCGGCGCAGCACAGGCCAATGCGAACGCCACAGGTGTGGCCGGGGTGCTGTCCAACCAGCCACCTGCCACGGCGGCTTCCCCGGTCAATGGCCCAGCCCCGGCACTCACCGCTGGTGGCACCGCGTTGGCGGCTGGCGGGGTGAAACGCGATGCCGTCACCAACTACGAAGTAGACAAGACCGTTCGGGTCGTCCGCAGCGCGACGGGCGTTGTCAAGCGACTGAGCGCCGCGGTGGTGCTCAACCACGCGACTGTCACCGCCAGCGATGGCAAGGCCACCACCACCGCCCTGACCGCCGCACAGATCGAACAGATCACCGGCCTGGTGCGAGAAGCCATTGGCTACAACAAGGAACGCGGCGACAGCCTCAGTGTGGCCAATGCCCCCTTCTCGGTCGCAGCGCCCCCCCCCCCAGCGGCCGAGCTGCCGATGTGGCAGCGCCCTGAAATCCTGGACCTGGCGCGCAACCTGGGTGGCTGGATTGCGTTGCCCCTGTTGGCGCTGATCATCATTCTTGGTCTGGTACGCCCCGCGCTCAAGCTCGGTCGAAATCCATCACCGCTGCATACCCTGGAAACCACGGTGCAGGACCCGCTCAGCCTACCCTCCCCGCAGGCGAGCCCACCGGTCGCCTTGCTGGGAAGCCAACCGTCTCTGCAGCAAGCGCAACTGGAAGACATTCGCCAACTGGCCAAACAAAACCCAGGGACGGTGGCCAACGTGGTCCGCAACTGGGTCAACCAACCCACCTGAAACAAGGAAGTGCCATGGCAAGCGCAGTGACAGAAGAAGAAGGGTTGCATTCGAGCGCCATCCTGTTGATGGCACTGGGGGAGGAGTGTGCCGCCGAGGTCTTCAAACACCTGACGCCCAAGGAAGTACAACGCTTGGGCGAGCGAATGGCCCGGCTCACCACGGTGGCCGACCAGCAATTTGACGAAGTACTGGCCCGCTTCATGGGCACAGTCCAGTCGCAACGGTCGCTGGTGGACGACAGCAATGCCTATGTCAGCAATGTGCTGAAACTGGCCCTCGGCGACGACAAGGCTGGCCTGCTGATCGACCGCATCGTGCAAGGCCGGGATGTCAGCGGCATCGAAAGCCTCAAATGGATGGACGCCACCGCGGTGGCCGAGCTGATCCGCAACGAGCACCCGCAAATCATCGCGTCCATCCTGGTTCACCTTGATCGGGACCATGCCTCCGGTGTGTTGACCTGCTTCACCGACCGCGTGCGCAACGACGTGGTGCTGCGGATTGCCACCCTCGACGGGATGCAGCCGAACGCCATGAAGGAACTCAACGACGTGCTCTCCAAAGTGCTGGCCGGTGGCGAACGGGTTCGCAAGGCCGCACTCGGCGGTCCAAAAACAGCCGCAGAAATGCTGAACTTTCTGGGCGCCAGTGCCGAGGGCGCGGTGCTGGAATCCATCCGAGACCTGGATAGCGATCTGGCACAGAAGATCGAAGACCAGATGTTCACCTTCGACGACCTGCTGAAGCTCGACAACAAGGCCATCCAGCTGATGCTGCGCGAAGTGCCAGGCGAATCGCTCGTGGTGGCCCTGAAAGGCGCAGAGCCCGAGATGCGCCAGAAGATTTTCAGCAACATGAGCGCACGGGCCGCCGAAACCGTCAAGGAAGACCTGGAGAGCCGTGGCCCGGTCCGGCTGTCCGAGGTTGAAGCCCAGCAAAAGGAAATCCTGAAGCTGGTGCGTCGGTTGAGCGAAGAAGGTCAAATCGTTCTGGGAGGCAGTGGCGATGAAAGCTTCGTCTGAAGCCATTGGGGTCAAGCCCGACATGTCGTGGCTGCAGGAACTGGCGCCAGCCGCACCGGGGCGCATCCAGTTGCTCGGCACCCGGGACCACGACAACCCCACCGCACGCGCGGCCTTTGCGCTCGGGCGCCAGCGCGGCTACGAAGCCGGGCTGCGTGCTGGCCAGCAGCAGGGGTTTGCCGAAGGCGCCAAAGTGCTGCGCCAGCGCGAGTCCGACGACGCGTCCGATGTGGCAACCCGCCTGCACGAGGTGCTGACGCGCTTTCAGGACCAAATGGTCGGGCTGGAGTCGCAGGTGGCCAGCGACCTGGTATCGCTCTCCATCGACATTGCACGGCAAGTCCTGCGGCGTGAGTTGGTGCTGTCCAAAGAAGGCCTGATCCCGGTGGCAACCGAAGCCCTTCGGGCGCTTGGTGAAGGCGTTTCCCACATCGAGCTGCGGGTCCATCCGGACGATGCAACGATGCTGGGAGCACACCTGAACAAACGGCCAGGTGGCGCCCGGTGTCACCTGGTGGAAGACGCCAGTGTTCGCCCCGGCGGCCTCCGTCTGGAAGCGGATTCTGGCGTGGTCGATGCCAGCTTCGAAGCACGCTGGCAGGCGGTCATGGCCAACCTCGGACGTGACGAGGAACCTTTGCCTTGACAGTCGCCACCCACCGACCCGGTCCAGTGGCAGCCGCCATGTCGGCCCACCTGCAGGCGCACCGCAGCCTGATTGCCACCCCACCACCGCTGACGGCCAGTGGCCGCCTGGTGCGCGTGTCAGGCCTGGTGATGGAGGCCAGCGGCCTGCGCCTGCCACTGGGCAGTGTCTGTGTGGTGCGCGATGGCGAACACACCTCCGAAGCCGAGGTGGTCGGATTCTCCAGAGAACACCTGTTTCTGATGCCCACCGGCGACCTGAATGGCCTGTCCCCGGGCGCCTGCGTCGAGCCGGTTCACTACCCGCTGGAACGGCTGCACTACGGCAGTGACCTGCCCGATCGCCCACGCAAGGAATCGCACACACGGCGTCTGCCGATGGGCGAAGGCCTGCTTGGCCGCGTGGTGGACCCGGCAGGCCTGCCGCTGGACGGTGGCCCACCGCTGTACCAGACCCGCATGCAGCCCATCGTGCGCGAACCACTGAACGCGATGGACCGTGACCCGGTTCGACAACCGCTGGACGTGGGGGTCCGCGCAATCAACTCTATTCTGACGGTGGGCCGTGGCCAGCGGCTGGGCCTGTTTGCAGGCTCGGGCGTTGGCAAGAGCGTGCTCCTGGGAATGATGGCGCGCCACACGCAAGCCGATGTGATCATCGTTGGTCTGATTGGCGAACGGGGCCGAGAGGTGAAGGAGTTCGTCGAAGACATCCTGGGGCCCGAGGGCCGCAGCCGTGCCATCGTGGTGGCCGCCCCCGCCGACCTGCCGCCACTGATGCGCATGCAGGGCGCCACCTACGCCACCGCCCTGGCCAGCCATTTCCGCGACAAGGGCCAGCACGTCCTGCTGCTGATGGATTCGCTCACACGGTACGCGATGGCACACCGCGAAATTGCGCTCGCTCTCGGGGAGCCACCCGCCACACGCGGTTACCCACCGTCGGTATTTGCCCGTTTGCCCCAGTTGGTGGAACAAACTGGCAATGGTTTGAATGGCTGTGGCTCCATCACGGCTTTTTACACGGTGCTCGCAGAAGGGGACGACCAGCAGGATCCGGTGGCCGACAACGCACGGGCCATTCTGGACGGGCATTTCGTGCTGTCGCGGGACCTCGCCGACGAAGGCCACTTCCCTGCCATCGACATCGAAAAATCCATTTCACGGGTGATGCACAACGTCACCACCGAGCGGCACCAGAAGCTGGCATTGACCCTGAAATCGGTCTATGCCCGCTACCAGCGGCAGCGCGACCTGATCGCGGTGGGCGCGTACACCCCCGGCAGCGACCCTGCCACCGACCTGGCAATCCACCTGTACCCCCAGGTCGCCCGCTTTCTCCAGCAGGGCATGCTGGAAGGCGTTCCGCTGGCGCAAAGTCTGGAACAACTTGAGCAACTGCTGGAACCCGTGAACCCATGAAACCGCAAACGCTGATCAAACTGATCGACCGCGCCGAGGCCGACCGCGACGGCGAAATAGCCCAGGCAAATGCGGTGAAACGCCTGGCACAGGAGTCCCAACAGACGCTGGCCCGGCTGCAAACCTTCAAAACCGAATTCCTGAACCGTGCGCCAGGCACTGGCTCGCAGCCCTTCACCATTGCCACACTGGAAAGCCGCCAACAATTCACCAGTGCCATTGGCCATGCCATCGGTGCGCAGCAGCAGGCCTGCCACGAGCGCGAACAGCTCAGCGCCCAGGCCCAGGCCCAGTTGGTCGAGCGTCAAAAGCGGCTGCTGGCACTGCAATCGTTGCACACACGGCAGAAAACGGCCCAGCAAGTGCTGCAGGTACGCCGGGACCAGAAAGAATCTGACGCCTGGGCATCGCGCGCCATCCAGATCCAGCCAGAGGGCAAGACAAAATGAGTGCGCCCACCATCACGGCACCGGCAACACCCACCTCCGCCAGCACACGCAAGGTGGCTGACACGGCCAGTGCGTCCCAAAGCACAGACGACGCACCCGCAGACCTGTTTCAGGGCCTGATGCAAGCCCTGTCGGCAGTGCCAGACGACGCCGTTCCAGCAGATACGGGCAATGCCATCACTTTGTCGGAAGGTTTTTCAGTACCTACACAGGAAGCGGTGCTCCCCCCGGAATTTCTGGGATTGGGGCTGGCACTGCCGCAGGCCATACCGCTGCCTCTCCCCACAGTCAGAGACACCGCTCAGGGTCAACCGCTGCCTCTGGCCAGCGACAGCACGGTCACCCCCAACCCCACGCCCATCGAGTTGAACCGCGAGGCCCAGTCCCCAACCCATGCGCTGCTCGCTCTGGTGCGGGGCCACACACCTGGCACGGAAACGCCTGCGCCCACAACCATGACCGCCATGGCTGCCGCCACACCGCGACCTGCACCAGAAGCGGGTGCGGCCAACCTCATGGCAGCACCCGAGCCAACGACCAACAAATCGGCAAGACCTGGTTTGGCAAGCGTGCTGGACACCGCAGCCAAGGGCCAAGACATCCCGTTGACCGAGCCGTTCCAGCCCGCCACGCCCGGCGCGATTGATCTGGCCAGCGGTTTTCGCCAAGCGGTCAACCACGCCACGGAGTCCACTGCCATCTACCGGAACACCTTGCAAACCCAGCCGTCGTCGCCCGCGTTCCAGACGGAACTGGTGTCCGAGGTGCGGTTTCTGGTCAAAGGGGGGCTGCAACATGCCGAGCTGCGGATGAACCCGGCTGAACTCGGCCCGATCCAGATTGAACTGCGTCTGTCGTCCCAGGTCGCCGACATTGGGTTTACGGCAGCCCACGCCGCCACCCGCGAAGGCATCACACAGTCTTTGCCACAACTGCGCGAGATGCTGAACAGCCAGGGCCTCAGCCTGGGGCAGACCAGCGTTGGCGCAGAAACGCAAGGGCAGCAGCAGGCGCCACAAGACCGACCACGGTTTGATGCGTCACCACGCACCGTTGAGGACCGCACCACAACGGCGGTCACAGACATGCGGGTTGGTGGCAACACTCAGCGTGCGCAAGGGGTGTTGGATCTGTACGCCTGAGCCAATGGGCGACTCCGCGAAACTGCGGGGCTTTCAGAATCCTTATCGTTGCATTGCCATGGGCCCGTCTGAGCACAATGAAGCTCAGAACGAAAGTACCCATGTCATCGGAAACCAACACCGCCACCGCTCCCAAAAAGTCGTCCAGGAAACGCCTGGTCATCGTGGCCGCCAGCCTGCTTTTGGTGTGCGGCGCCGCGGGCGCTGCCTACGTCTACATGCAGCAGCAAAAAGCCGAGTCCCATGCGCCAGAAGTGGCCAAACGGAAAACACCGCCGAAAAGCATCTTCACACCGCTGGAGAATTTCACCGTCAACCTGAGGGACGAAGGGGGCGACCATTACGCACAGATCGGCGTCACCCTGGAACTGGAGGACGCCGCCGTTGAAAACGACCTGAAAACACGGCTGCCGGCTCTGAGAAACAACATCCTGCTGCTGATCGCGTCCAAACGCACCGAGGATTTGCTCACACTCGAAGGCAAACAACTGCTGGCCCGCCAGATCGGCGTCCGCGCAGCCCAGGCCATTGGTGTCGAGATCACAGACGCCGACCTGATCGCAGCGCCGGAGGGCACGGCATCGGCACCGTCCAAGCCCAAGATCGTCAACCCGATCAAAGACGTTCTGTTTTCCCAGTTTCTGGTTCAGTAAGGCGGCGGCATGACCCAGAACACCCTGACTCAGGACGAAGTTGATGCCCTGCTGGCGGGGGTCACGGGAGAAACCCAGACCACCGCTGCCGCCCCGGTAGATGCCTCGGGCGTCCGCCAGTACGACCTGTCCAGCCAGGAACGCATCGTCCGCGGACGCATGCCAACGCTGGAAATCGTCCACGAACGGTTTGCACGCAATTTCCGGATCGGTCTGTTCAACTTCATGCGCCGCAGTCCCGACATTTCGGTCGGGCCAGTCAAGGTGCAAAAGTACAGCGCCTTCCTGCGCAACATCGTGGTGCCGACCAGCATCAACATCATGCACATCCGGCCGCTGCGCGGCTCGGGGCTGCTGATCTGCGACCCCGTACTGGTGTTCAGCATCATCGACAACCTGTTCGGTGGCAGCGGCAGCAACCATGTGCGCGTGGAAGGCCGTGAATTCTCGCCCACAGAGCAACGCATCATCCTGCGGCTGGTGGAAGTCATCGCCGCCGAGTACACGAAGGCCTGGTCGACCATCTATCCGATCACGCTGGAGTACGCACGCTCCGAAATGCACACGCAGTTCGCCAACGTGGCCACGCCATCGGAAATTGTGGTCACCGCCACCTTCCGGATCGAAATTGGCGAGGGCGGTGGCGACCTGCACATCTGCATCCCTTACTCCACGTTCGAGCCCATCCGCGAGACCCTGTACTCCCCCCTTCAGGGCGACCAGGCAGAGCCCGATCGCCGCTGGGTCACCTTGCTGACGCAGCAGATCAAGTCGGCCACGGTAGAGCTGACCGCAGAACTGGCCCAGCAGGAATCGTCCGTCCGGGCGCTGCTGGGGCTCAAGGCTGGCGACTTCATTGAACTGGACCGCAACCCTACCCTGACCGCCAAGGTCGATGGCGTCCCGCTGTTTGAATGCGCTTACGGCACGCTGGGGGCCCGTTACGGCCTGCGGGTGCAAGACGTGCTGACGCAGCCGCCTGGCGACCACGGCACCGTAGCGGTCCGCTGATTTAGGAGAAAACGAATGTCCACTTTTGATTCCGGTGTTGAACAGGATGCCATGGCCGACGATTGGGCCAGCGCGCTGGCCGAGGCCGAGGCGTCGCAGCAAAGCGGTGCCAGCCCAACACGGCCTGAAATCTTCCCTCCGCTGTCCCCCAATGGGCCACTGACCCAGCGTGACGACATTGACATGGTGCTGGACATCCCCGTCCAGCTCACGGTGGAACTGGGTCGCACACGCATCCCGATCAAACATATCCTGCAACTGGCCCAAGGCTCGGTGATCGAACTGGAAGCGCTGGCCGGTGAGCCGATGGACGTGCTGGTCAACGGTTTTCTGATAGCGCAGGGTGAGGTGGTGGTGGTCAACGACAAGTTCGGTATCCGGCTGACCGACATCGTCACGCCGTCTGAGCGGATGCGCCGCCTGAACCGTTTCGCCTGAAAGGACGCCATGTCAATGACGACGTGGACACTCGGTGTTCTGGTATTGGTCATGGTGGCCATCCCGCTGGTGCTGGCCAGCCTGCGCAAGCTGCCTTCCCGGCGTGCCAACCCTTATGCCCTGGAGCTGATGGGCCAGGTGTCCCTCGGACCCCGTGAGCGGGTGGTGCTGGTACGGGCCGACGACCGCGTTCTGGTGTTGGGCGTCACACAGCACCAGGTCACCTTGATCAACCAGCTGGACAACCTGCCTCAAGCCACCCTGTCTGCACAGCCCCTGCCGCCCGCAGCAGGTTTTGCCAACCTGCTGCGCGAGACATTGTCCAGCTACACCGGTCGCCGCGCATGAAGTTGCTGTCCATTTCCGCCTTTGCTGCGTTGGCGCTGGTCAGCCCAGCTGTTCTCGCACAGGCAGCGCCTTTGTCCGTCGTGGCGCAGAGCAGTGGCGCAAACACCACCTACTCGGTACCCATCCAGACGCTGCTGACGTTTGGCGCCCTGTCTTTCCTGCCAGCTGTCCTGCTGCTGATGACCAGCTTCACCCGCTTGATCATCGTGTTTGGCCTGCTGCGGCAAGCACTGGGGCTGCAGAGCACGCCACCAAACCAGGTGCTGGTGGGCATGTCGCTGTTCCTGACCTTCTTCATCATGAGCCCGACGCTGGAGAAAATCCACCAGGACGCCTACAAGCCCTACAACGAGCAAAAAATCGGCTTTGAAGAAGCGGTGGCCAAAGGCTCGGAACCGTTGCGCGTTTTCATGCTGAAGCAGACCCGGCAAGCCGACCTCGCCCTGTTCACCCGCATTGCCAAAGACGCGCCGGTTGATGTGGCCAAAACGCCGCTGAAGATTTTGGTGCCAGCGTTTGTGACCAGTGAACTCAAGACCGCCTTTCAGACCGGCTTCATGATTTTCATCCCGTTTCTGGTGGTGGACCTGATTGTCGCCAGCGTGCTGACGGCGATGGGCATGATGATGCTGTCGCCGGTGCTGGTGGCACTGCCCATCAAGCTGATGCTGTTTGTACTGGCGGACGGCTGGAACCTGATGATGGGTTCGCTGGTGGCCGGCTTTGGGGGTGGTGTATGACGCCAGAAATGGTCTTGACCTACGGCCACCAGGCCATGATGGTCATGTTGTCGGTCTGTGCGCCCATCCTGCTGGTCGCGCTGGGCACCGGCTTGGTGATCAGCCTGCTGCAGGCCGTCACGCAGATCAACGAAGCTACGCTGTCTTTTCTGCCCAAACTGCTCGCAGTGCTGGGCGCCATTGCCCTCGCAGGGCCCTGGATGCTGTCCACACTGGTGGACTGGATCCGCCAGGTCATTGGTTCATTGCCCACCGCCATTGGCTGACATGCCATGGTGACCTTCACTGCGGGACAGCTGGAGGCATGGGTGGCCTTGGGTTTGCTTCCTTTCCTGCGGCTGCTGGCGCTGTTCTCGGCGGCACCCATCCTGTCGAGCCGCTCATTTCCCGCCCGCAGCCGCATCGCCCTCGCGGCCGTCATGGCGATCCTGGTCGCACCGTTCGCCGAGGTGCCCCCAGGACTCACGCTGACGTCGGCATCGGCCCTGGGTCTGGTGGTGCAACAGGTCAGCATCGGCTTGACCTTGGGGTTTGCAGCGCGGCTGGTGTTTGCGGTGTTCGAAATTGCAGGGGAAGCGATAGGCCTGCAAATGGGCTTGTCGTTTGCCGGTTTTTTCAACCCGGCCGGCGGGCACCAGTCGATTGTCAGCAGTTGGCTCAACACGCTGGCGATGCTGGTGTTCCTGTCGCTGAATGGCCACCTGATGCTGCTCGACGCGCTGGTGACCAGCTTCAAGGTGTTCCCGATTTCTGCCGATCCGCTGATGGGCTTGCAACTGATCCAACTCGACAAGTTGGGCTCAGAGGTGTTTCGGCTGGCCCTGGCCCTGGCCCTGCCAGCAAGCATCATGCTGCTGTTCATCAACCTGGTGCTGGGCTATGTGTCGCGGGTGGCACCGCAGCTCAACATCATGGCCGTGGGCTTTCCCGCCACCTTGCTCGCCGGCCTGGCCTGGCTCACATTCGGCATGGACCACATCGTCTCGCCAATTGACGAGGCCATGCGCCTGGTACTGGCACCGCTGCGCTGACGGCTCAGCCTCTCAAACGCGGTGTGCCTGCGTCAGGCTGCCCAGTCTCAGCAACAATTGCGGTGCGATCCTGGACAAGGCCAACACCTCGTCGGCAGCCCCGGCCGCAATCGCCTCGCGCGGCATGCCAAAAACCACACAGCTCTCTTCGTTCTGCACGTAGTTGTAGGCCCCCGCCTCCCGCATTTCGCGCATGCCGACGGCACCGTCGGCACCCATGCCAGTGAGCATGACCCCCATGGCATTCGGCCCGACCTGGCGCGCGACCGAACGGAACAACACCTCCACCGACGGTTTGTGCCGGTTCACCGACTCGCCATCGCTGACCTCGGCCACGTAGTTGGCACCACTGCGCGCCACGCTCAGGTGTTTCCCTCCAGGTGCGATGTAGGCATGCCCCTGCAGAATGCGCTCGCCATGTTCGGCCTCTTTCACACGCACCTGGCACAGGCTGTTCAGACGCGACGCAAAGCTGGCTGTGAACCCCGGTGGCATGTGCTGCGTGATGACGATGCCGGGGCAATCCGGTGGCAGCACCGTCAGCAGTTCACGGATGGCCTCGGTACCGCCGGTGGAAGCACCGATGGCAATCAGCTTCTCAGTCCCATGGCGCGGGGTGGTGTGCGTGCTCACCGCTTTCGGGGCATTCACCACAGGCGCCAGCTTCCGGTCCACCTTGGCCTGGGCGGCAGCACGGATCTTGTACGTGATCTCGCGCGCAGCCTCGTCCAGCCCGGTCTTCACACCCAAACGCGGTTTGGGCACAAAGTCCACCGCGCCCAGTTCCAGCGCCCGCATGGTGACTTCGGCACCGCGCTCGGTCAGGGTGGAGATCATCACCACCGGCATCGGCCGCAGGCGCATCAGTTTTTCCAGAAAATCGAGCCCGTCCATGCGCGGCATCTCGATGTCCAGCGTCAGCACGTCGGGGTTCAGCTCACGGATCAGTTCCCTTGCAATGTAGGGATCGGCAGCTGTGGCCACCACCTGCATGTCTTTTTCGTTGTTGATGATTTCGGTCAACACACTGCGCACCAGCGCAGAGTCGTCCACAACAATCACACGGATGGTCATCACAGCGTCCTAGAACAGTTCGATGTCGCCGGTTTGCGGCGTCAACATCAGTTGTTTGCGATAGCGCGATTCCTGCTGCTGCAGCTCGTTGACGCTGGCTGGCGCCAGCCGCTTGCACAGCACTTTCCCGCTGTCTGGGAAGAGGCAGACTTTCCTTGGGTACACGTCCAGCACATCGCGCGCCAGGATAGGAATGCGTTCGCGGGCCAGAAACGACTCGACAAAGGCCACATTCTTTTCCCCAATCTGGGTCGACGCCAGGCTTTTCATCACCTGCCCGCCACCAAAAATCTTGGCCTCCAGCGATTCGCGCCGCACCCCGCGCTTGAGCAACTCGTTGATCAGCAGTTCCATCGCGAACACACCAAAACGGCCACTCTCGTTCCCGTTGCTGTCACCGTCGGGCAGCATGAAATGGTTGAGGCCCCCCACGCCCGTGTGCCGGTCGTACAGACAGGCCGCGACACACGACCCCAGCGTGGTCAGCACCACGATCGGCTCGCTGGACACAAAATATTCACCCGGCAGCACCTTGACAGCCGGGCGCTTGAACGCGTGTTCCAGGTAGAAGAACGAGGCTTGGTGTTCCTTGCGTGGCAGCCGGCGCAGCGCCACCAGTTCCGGCGGGTCGGTGGCCATCGCGAGTCCCATCACGCCCCGCTGCGAACGTAGACCGTCTTGCCGGCCAGGTGGAACAGGTCACGGTGGTCGCCAAAGTTCTCTGAATGGCCCACCATCAGCAGTCCGCCTGGCTTCAAGCAGGCGTACAGGCCTTCCAGCACCCGGCGCTGGGTCGGGCGGTCAAAGTAAATCATGACGTTGCGACAGAAAATGATGTCGTACGGCTCCATGCGCCAGTCGTTGGTCAGCAGGTTGAACGGCCGAAACGTGACCATGGCCCGCAGTTCTGGCTTGACCCTGACTTTTCCTGCATTGGTGCCACTTCCCTTGAGAAAGAAGCGGCGCAAGCGCGCTTCTGACAGCGCCGCCACCGACTCCAGGCTGTACACCCCACGTTCGGCGGTGGCGAGCACCTCGGTGTCCACATCGCTGGCATGCACCACGGCACTGGCACTGCCAACCCGCGCTTCGGTGGCGGTCATGGCAATCGAATAGGGTTCTTCGCCGGTAGACGCCGCGCAGCACCAGATACGGGGCACATCACCAGAGCGGATGTGCCGAAGCCGCTCGGCCAGCACGTCGAAGTGGTGGGCTTCGCGGTAGAACGAGGTCAGGTTGGTGGTCAGGCTGTTGACAAACTCCTGCCAGTCGGTATCGCTGCCCGACTGAACGCCGTCCAGGTAACTGCGAAAGGTCAAATGCCCCCGTTCGCGCAGGCGCCGCGACAAGCGGCTGTACACCATGTTCTGCTTGCTGGGGTGCAGGTCAATGCCCACGCGTTCGTGGATCAGGCGACGCACCCGCTCAAAATCGGCTTGGTTGAACTCCAAATCCCGGTCAAACGGCTGCGGCTCAGAGAGCGGCAGCGTCGGGCGGTTGCTGGTGCGGATCGGTGTGTTGCTCAGTGCCATCGTGCAGGCTTTGTCCGGGTGAGGTGCGGCTGTCAGGCGGGTGCGACCATTCGGAAGGACGACATGGCTGACACCAGATGGGCGGCTTGGTCTTTCAGGCTGTGGGCAGCAGCGGCGGCCTCTTCCACCAGCGCCGCGTTTTGCTGGGTCATGCGGTCCAGCTCGCCAATGGCATCGTTCACCTCGCCTATGCTGCCGGTCTGTTGCTGGGCGACGGTGCTGATCTCTGAAATGGCCACGGTCACGTTCTGAACGCTGCGCACGATGTCCTGGATCGCTCGGCCCGCTTCTTGCGCGAGCCGGGAGCCAGCGTCAACCTTGTCCACGCTCACCCCGATCAGGGCCTTGATTTCCCTGGCCGCGTCGGCAGAACGGATGGCCAGGCTGCGCACCTCGCCAGCCACCACCGCAAAGCCCCTGCCCTGCTCACCGGCACGGGCGGCTTCGACCGCGGCATTCAATGCAAGGATATTGGTCTGGAAGGCGATGCCGTCTATCAACGCGGTGATCTCGGCAATGCGGGTTGCACTGGCGTTGATCTCGCCCATCGTGGCGGTGACCTTGGCCACCACCACGCCCCCCCGCTCGGCCACCTCGACGGCAGATGCTGCCAGCTGGTTGGCGGTGGCTGCCGACCCGGCCGACTTGCGCATGGTTTGTGCCAGTCGGTCCACATTGGCGGCCGCTTCCTGCAGGCTGCCTGCCGTGCGTTCGGTGCGTGAGCTCAGGTCCTGGTTGCCGGTGGCAATCTGTTCGGTGGCCACACTGACGCTCTCAGAACCGGAGCGAATGCCCGAAACCACCTCGCGCAGCCGCTGCTGCATCTGGGACAACGCACCCTGGAGTTCGCCCAGTTCGTCGTTCCGGTTCACCCGGATGGTGGTGACCAGGTCGCCGTCCGCAATCCCTTTGGCCGCCAGAATGGCCTGCCGAACCGGCGTCAATACCCCTTGCGCGACCAGCCACGACATGCCGCCTGCGAGCAGCACCGCCGCACCACAGAGTGCGATCAGCCAGCCCTTGGACTGTTGAATTTGCGCTTCGGCGTCTGCGGCGTGGGCAGTGGCCTGTGTCTCGGTGTGGGCCACAACCGCCTCGATGGTCTTCAGGTAGGCCTCGGCCTCGGGCATCATTTGCCGTTCGATGGCGGCTTGGGCGGCAGCCAGGTTGTCGGGCTGGCCAAGTTGTTCGATGATCGCTGCGCGGACAGACAGGTAAGTCTGGCGCGACGACGCCACCTTGGCCATCAGCGTGGCTTCGGTGGGTGTGGTCAGCCGCTTCTCCAGTTGCTTCTGAAGCTCGGAGATGCGGGCAGATGTCTGCTTCATTGAGCCGTTCACGAATGTGGCCAATGCCGGCGGGCTGCCAGCCTTGGCCAGCAACACGGCCCGTTGAACGTTCATGCGGGTCTGGTGTGCCCACTCTGTGGCCATGCCGTGCGACGCCATTGACGCGGCTTCGTTCAGCCGCAATGCGGTGATGCCTTGCAACTGGGCCACCGCCAGGAAGCCTGTGGCCATTTGCAACAACAGCAGCACACCAAAGGCCAAGGCCAGCTTGCCGCGAAGGCGAAGTTTCGGAAAGGCCACGGTCAGAGCCCTTGCGACAGGCCGATTTCCGCGCCACCCAGCATGGATTCGATGTCCACCAGGATCAGCATCCGGTCGCCCAGGCTGGCAATGCCCGTGATGAAGCCGGAATCGCTGGCGGAAAGTTCCGGTGGTGGCTGGATGTGGCTGCTGTCGAGGTCGATCACGTCCGACACCGAGTCCACCACCGCGCCGACCACCCGGCCACACACGTTGAGCACCACCACCACCGTGACTTCGGTGTAGTCGGCGGTGTCGCAACCGAGTTTGACCCGCAGGTCGATGATCGGCACGATCACACCGCGCAGGTTCACCACGCCTTTGACAAAAGCCGGCGCGTTGGCAATCCGTGTCGGCGGCTCGTAGGAGCGGATCTCCTGCACCTTCTGGATGTCGATGCCGTACTCTTCGGCGCCAACCCGGTAGGTCAGGTATTCCCCGGGGCGCGAACGGTGGTCCTGGCGCTCGGCCATTTGGCGCGCCAGCTGGGCGCCTTCGTTGATCATGTCCATGGTGTGTCCTTGGTAGCGACAGGCTGTAGAGAAAGCGTCAGAACTGGGTCCAGTCGTCGTCGGCACCCGACGCGACTGGGGCCTTGGCATGGCTTGCGGGGGCTGGCAATGCCGACCGCACCTGTGTGGACGGTGCCGGCTTCTTCGCGGGCGTCTGGCTGCGCGTCACGCGAGCCGCTGGCGTTTGAGCAACCGCAAAACCACCCGCTACATCACCGCTGATCTTGAACTGCTGCACCGAACCGACCAGCTCACCAGCACGCGACTTGAGGCTGCCAGCCGCTGCCGCCAGCTCTTCCACCAGTGCAGCGTTCTGTTGCGTGACCTGGTCCAGCTGGGTGACCGCCTGGCCAACCTGGGCAATGCCCTGGGTCTGCTCTTGTGCGGCGGAGCTGATCTCGCCAATCATGTCGCTGACCCGTTTGACCTGCGCCACGATGTCGCCCATGGTGCGACCCGCATCGGCCACCAGCTTGCTGCCGCCTTCCACCTTGCTGACGCTTTCGCCAATCAGCCCCTTGATTTCGCGGGCGGCTTCGGCGCTGCGCTGGGCCAGGCTGCGCACCTCACCCGCCACCACCGCAAAGCCACGGCCCTGCTCGCCGGCACGGGCGGCTTCTACCGCCGCATTGAGGGCCAGGATGTTGGTCTGGAAAGCGATGCCATCGATCACGCCAATGATGTCGCTGATGCGCCGGCTGGAGACAGAAATGCCCTCCATCGTGGTGACCACTTCGTCCACCACCCGGCCGCCGTCCACCGCTGCCTGGCTGGCCGCTGTCGCCAACTGCGACGCTTGCCGTGCGGTGTCGGCGGTGTTGCGCACCGTGCCGTTGAGTTGCTCCATCGACGCCGCCGTTTGCTGCAGGCTGGAGGCCTGCTGCTCGGTGCGCTGGGACAGGTCTTCATTGCCATTGGCGATCTGGCCCGAACCGCTGGCAATCGCGTCGCTGTTGGTGCGCACCTGGGATACCAGGCCGCTCAGCGCGTCGGTCATCTTGCCCAGCGCCGCCAGCAGTTGGCCGGGTTCGTCGCGGCTGCCAGCAGGCACTTTGGTGCTCAGGTCGCCGCTGGCCAGCGTTTCGGCGACTGTGACGGCCTGGGCAATCGGACGGGTGATGCTCAGCGTCAACAACCAGGCGGCAGCAATACCAAACAACACGGCCAAAGCGGTAGACAACACCAACACCACTTGCATGCTGTCGTAATTTTTGCGCACGGCTGCGGCAATGTCGGTCGCCTGCTGTTCCTCGTACTCGGAGAGTTGGCGCACCGCCTCGATCCAGCTTTTCTGCGCGGGCAAGGTCTCCTCGGCCAGCATGCGGGTTGCTTCGGCGGCCTGGTCGCTCTTGGCCAGTCGGCCCACGCTGTCGGCCAGTGGGCGCGCCGTCTCTTTGCGCTTCTGGATCGTGCCAATCAGCGCCTGTTCACGGGCTGTCGGGTTGGGCATCAGCTGGATCAGCTTTTTCTCGGCTTCGTCGTAGGCGTTGCGGGCATCGGTCAGTTCGCGCTGGACCTGGTCACGTTGGCCAGGCACGGTGAACAAAATGAGGTCCCGTACCGAGGCGCTGCTGCGGTTGATGGCGCCGTACATGTCGTGGGCCGCGCGGGCATGCTCGTGCCGCACGTTGACGATGTCGTCCAAGCTCAGCTTGAGCTCGGACAAACGGTTCAGCGACAGGGCTGACATGCTGACCACCATGGCCAGCATCAGGCCAAAGCCCAGTGCCAGCCGCTGGCCAATCTTGAGGTTTCTGAGAAGACTCGTCATGCGGAAGGACCTTTCTTGGGTTACCCATGTTGTCGGCAAAAAATGGCCGAGACTGAGTGGTGATTTGGGGTGTTTCGCTGTGCGTATTCAGCGCACGTCAGGCTGCGCCAGAGCGGACACATCAAGGATCAATGCCACACGGCCATCGCCCATGATGGTGGCGCCGGAGATGTTCTGTACCTTGCGGTAGTTGGCCTCCAGGTTCTTCACCACCACCTGTTGCTGGCCGACCAGTTCATCGACCAGCAGCGCCACGCGGTGCCCTTCCGACGCCACCACCACCATGATGGGTGGGCTGGTCACCTCGGCGCGGGTGCGCTCTACCGCGCATACCGCGTCCAGCGCAACCACCGGCAGCCAGTCGTCGCGCACCTTGACGACCCGGCTGGTGCCCGCGAGTGTCTTGACCACAGCGGTGTTGGCCTGGAAGGACTCGACCACGCAGGCCAGCGGCAGCACATAGATTTCGTCGCCCACGCCCACGGTCATGCCATCCATGATGGCCAGGGTCAGCGGCAGGCGCACCTGCACCCGCATGCCTGCGCCCTTGGCCGAATCCAGCGAAACACTGCCCCCCAGTGCGAGGATGTTGCGCTTCACCACGTCCATGCCAACGCCGCGGCCGGAGACATCGGTCACCACCTCGGCGGTGGAAAAGCCAGGGGCAAAAATCAGCTGCCAGATGTCCTGGTCGGTCATGTTGTCAGGCAACACCATGCCGTTGTTGCGGGCCTTGGTCAGAATCCGGTCACGGTCCAGACCCTTGCCATCGTCGCGCACCTCGATCAGGATCGAACCGCCCGAGTGCTGGGCCGAAAGCGTGATGCGCCCCTGCGGTGATTTGCCGAGTGCGATCCGCTCGTCGGGCAGCTCGATGCCGTGGTCGAGCGAATTGCGGATCAAATGGGTCAGCGGGTCTGTGATTTTCTCGATCAGCCCTTTGTCCAGCTCGGTCGCCTCGCCAATGGTTTTCAGTTCCACCTGCTTGCCCAACCGACTGGCCAGGTCGCGCAGCATGCGCGGGAAGCGGTTGAAGACCACCGCCATCGGGATCATGCGGATCGACATCACCGCGTCCTGCAAATGCCGGGTGGTGCGCTCCAGGTCGGCCAGACCCGACAGCAGCTGTTGGTGTGCCCCAAGCTCCAGCTTCTCAGCGCGCTGCGCCAGCACCGCACGGGTGATGACCAGCTCCCCCATCAGGTTGATCAGCTGGTCCACCTTTTCAACCGAAACCCGGATCGTGGTTTCTACCGCACCCGCCTGGGCCTTCTCTGCCGCTGGCGCCACCACAGGTGCCGGTGGGGCAGGTGCGCGTGCCACCGGGGTTTCAAACAAGCCGTAGCCGCATTCGGTTTCGCTCTCGGCCCAGGGCAGGATCTGCAGCTGCTCACGCGGTACGTGGAAACAGCACAGGTCCAGCAGTTCGTCGTCGTCGGTGCTGGTCACCAACTTGAACCGCACCGTGCGCCCGTCCTGCCCCGGCAAGGGCGCCTTGCGCTCCAGACGACCCAGGCCACCCACTTCCTTGAACAAGGTCAACAAATCGTCGGCCAGATCAGGCTGCGCCAGCGGCCCGGCCAGCAAAGTCATGGTGCGCTCGTCCTGAGCGGGCACTGCGGCTGCGCCGCTGGCGGCCGCACCACTGGGGTGTGGGCCATCGGAATCAAAGGTCTGGATGGTGTCGATCAGACCCTGCACATCGCCTGGGCTCTCGGTGCCGCCCTGGTGGCCTGCCAGCATGGCGCGCAAGGCGTCGCCAGAAGCCAGCAACACGTCGACCATCCGGGTGTTCAGCGCGATCTCGTGGCGGCGCAACTTGTCCAGAAGCGTCTCCATCACGTGGGTCAGGCTGGTCACGTCCTCAAACCCGAAGGTGGCGGCACCGCCCTTGATCGAATGGGCGCAACGAAACACCGCGTTGAGGGCTTCGTCGTCCGGGGCGTCGACCTGCATGTCCAGCAGCAACTGCTCCATGCCCGCCAGACTTTCCCCCGCTTCTTCAAAGAAGACCTGGTAGAACTGGGTCAGGTCGAAGTTCTGGCTGCTGTCGCTCTGGTCGGTGAGGTTGGTTTCAGTCATGGGCAATTCACAGGTCAGACAACAACTTTGCGCACCACTTCGATCAGACGGGCGGGGTCGAACGGTTTCACCAGCCAGCCGGTGGCGCCAGCAGCCCGGCCCGCCTGCTTCATGTCGTCACCCGATTCGGTCGTCAGGATCAGGATTGGCACCTGCCGGTGCTGACCCTGGGCGCGCAGCGAGCGGGTGAGCGACAGCCCATCCATGCGCGGCATGTTCTGGTCGGTCAGCACGAGGTCGACGGTACTGTGGCGAAGCTTGTCCAGCGCGTCCAGGCCGTCCACCGCCTCAATCACCTTGTAGCCAGCGCTCTCCAGCGTGAAGGTGACCATTTGTCGCATGGAAGCCGAGTCGTCAACGGCAAGGATTGAGGGCATGGGTGGCTGCTCCGGATAGGCTGAAAGTTAGAAGAAATCAATGCTGCCGGCACGCACATCGGCCTGCTCAACCGGGCTTGGCGGCACCATTGCCAGCCCCCGGTGGGACAGCAAGCCCAGATAAGGCGTTGTGTCACCCGGCAGGGTGGCGGCAATGCATTTGAGGCGGGACTGGGCATGGGCCAGCTTCTGCTGGGCCATGTCCTCGAACTGCAAGGCCACGGCCGCGTCGGCCAGGGCCTGGCGCAAGGCGGGCTGGGCGCCCCCAAGGGGGTCGGTCTCCAGCCGGGCCACCAGCTGCGAGGCCTGCGCAAAAGCAGTGAACAGGCGGCGCGAGGCGTTGCCGAGCAAAGTCTCCAGCGCCGCCAGATCGGCAGACACCGCCAGCAGCCCGGCAGCGGCGGCTGGGCTGGTCGGGTGGTCGGTGGCTGAACCACACGGGATGGTGCGCATCGGGTGTTCCATGGACACGGGCTTGTTGCCCGCCCTCCAGTTATCGGCAGGGCACGCCATCCCAATAGGGTGATTAGCCATTGGAGCGCCCCGTATTTCCCCGCGCCGAGGGCGCCAGAGCGGCCGCCGGCGTCTCGGACGGGGTTTTCTGTGCGGTTGGCCTTTTACTTCCTGCACTGGCTGCCGAAACCAACAGGGACGGCTTTGCCGCCGCGTTTCAAAGACCCCCACATGAATCTGCAGTCACTGATGTCCAAACGGCTGGTCACGGTCGAGTTGGATGACACGCTGGAAACCGTCAAGGACATCTTTGACGAACTCAAGGTGCACCATGTGCTGGTGGTGGAAGACAGCCGCCTGATTGGCGTGGTGTCCGACCGCGACCTGTGGAAGGCGCTGAGCCCCTACATCGACAGCATTGTGGAAACCGCCCGCGACGTGGCCACCCTGCACAAGCGGGTGCACCATGTGATGAGCCGCAAACCCTTGACACTGCGGGCCGACGCCCCGGTGTCGGCCGCCATTGACCTGATGCTGGCGCACCGCATCTCGTGTGTGCCTGTGGTGGATGGCGACAACGTGCCGGTGGGCATCGTCAGCTGGCGTGACATCCTGAAGGCGGTCGCACGCACGGTGGACACGGGCGTTGCCGTGGGCCTGTGAAAGGAAAAGGGGCTGGTGCGCGGGGCGGGACTCGAACCCGCACATCCTTGCGGACGTCAGGACCTAAACCTGGTGCGTCTACCAATTTCGCCACCCGCGC
>JAZKIY010000002.1:0-84965 GCA_040384665.1 Pseudomonadota bacterium | reverse complement strand
CATGGTCGCGGCCAAAGCGTGCCATCTCCAGCGAATCGCTGACGATGCCGCCGGTTTCCTCGGCCAAATCTTGCAGGTCGGGGTGCACGTAGTAGTGCGAGACCATCACCGCGTTGCGCTCTTTCAGCAGGCGGCGGATTTTGTCTTTCAGCGCGCTCCGCTCGGCCGGCGTCGGCTCTACCGGCACGCGCGCCCAGGCATGCTGGGTGCTGCAGGCGCTGCCGCTCTGGGTTTCGGGCTGGTCGTATTCGACCTTGAACAGGCCACTCAGTTGAGACATGGCAACTCCTGGAAACGCATCGAAAAATCGGTGGCCTTCACGTCCTTGGTCAGCGCGCCGATGGAGATGCGGTCGACCCCCGTTTCGGCCAGTGCGCGCACGGTCTCCAGGCTCACGCCGCCGGATATTTCCAGAATTGCGCGGCCGGCATTGATCTTGACGGCCTGGTGCAGCGTGGGCAGGTCCATGTTGTCGAGCAGCACCATTTTTGCGCCATGGTCGAGCGCGTTCTGCAGTTGCGCCAGCGTCTCGACTTCGATCTCGATGAACTTGGCGTTTGCCGCACTCGCCTGCGCAGCGGCCAGCACCTGGGCAATGCCGCCGGCCGCGGCAATGTGGTTTTCCTTGATCAGCACCGCGTCGTACAGGCCGATGCGGTGGTTCACGCCGCCGCCGGTTTTCACCGCGTATTTCTGCGCCATGCGCAGGCCGGGCAGGGTCTTGCGGGTATCGACGATGGCGGCGCGGTTGCCGCGCACGGCTTCTACATAGGTGGCAGTTTTGGTGGCTACGGCGCTGAGCAACTGCAAAAAGTTCAGCAGCGTGCGCTCGGCGCTCAACAGCGCACGGGCGCTGCCCTGCAGCTCCAGCACCACCTGGTCGGCGCTGCAGTGGCCGCCCTCGGCCACATGCCAGGTGACGGTGGCGGTGGGGTCCAGCGCACGCACGGTGGCCTCGGCCCAGGGCCGGCCACACAGCACAGCGGCCTCGCGGGCGAGCACGCGGGCGTGGGTGCGCTGGGTCGGCGCAATCAGCGCGGCGGTGAGGTCGCCGCCGCGCATGTCTTCGGCCAGCGCACGGGCCACGTCGGCATCGGCCAGCGCACGCAGCGCGGCAGGGGAAAAGTCGTCTTGGTCGCTCATGCCGGAAGCATAACGGCTGCGGCGGCCAGGGGCCGGCTCAGGGCATTGCGGCAGATGCTGGCGGCAACTGGGCAGCGCCCCGGAAAATGATCGCCACGCCGCGCACCATGGTGCTGCGCGGCGTGCGGTAGCCCGACATCAGCCAGCTCTTGGCTACCTCGCTGGCCGCGCCTATCGCGCCCAGGGCCACCACCGGGGCGGCTTCGTCGTCCACCGCCCAGTGCGGCAGCGCCATGCGCACCAGGGCCAGCACCAGGTCGGCAAACTGCTGCTGGGTCTGGGTGTAGAGGGCATCCACCTGCGGGCTCACGCCCAGCACCTCCAGCCAGACGATGCGGGCGGCCTCGGCGTCTTCCACAGCGGCAAAAAAGGCGTCCAGCCCGCGGTCAATCCACACGGCCGGCTCCGCCCCTTCCGGCAGCGCCTGCAGCGCGCCGACCACGGCGCCCTGCATGTTGAGAATCAGCTGCGCATAGACGGCCACCAGCAGGTCTTCGGTGGTGGCAAAGGATTCGTAGAAATAGCGGTCGGTCAGCCCAGCCTCTTTGCACAGGCCGCGCACCGTGGTGCGGCGGTAGCCAATGGTGCCGAACAGGTGTTTGCCGGCGGCGATGAACAACTCGCGGCGCTTCTGGCTGCGTTGTTCGTGCGATTCACCGCCGTAGGCACGGGGGGCGTTGGCGGGGGGCACGGGGCGGCTCATGGCTGGAAATAGAGAGGCTTGTCTGGAATGGCTCAGGGTTTGCGACTATTTGACTACGCTTATTGTCAGTTTTAAACTGACGACACGCATCTTCACATCAAACCCACCCGACCGCAACCCCGCCCGACCCCATGCAACACCACGACATCCTGATCATTGGCAGCGGTTTTGGCGGCCAGTGCGCGGCCATCAACCTGCTGCAGCGCGGCTACACCGATTTTGTGCTGCTGGAGCGGCGCGACTTCATGGGCGGCACCTGGTGCCAGAACAGCTACCCCGGCGCGGCGGTGGACGTGCAGTCGCCGCTGTACTCCATCTCGCACGAGCCCTATGTGTGGTCGCAGATGTTCGTCGAGCAGGCCGAGCTGGAGGCCTACACCCACCATGTGATCGACAAGTACAGGCTGCGCGAGCGCACCCAAACCGGCTGCAACGTCACCGGCGTGCGCTGGGACGAGGCAGCCCAGCGCTGGCAGGTGCAGACCGAAGCGGGCGGCCTGCTCAGCGCCCGCGTGGTCATCAATGCCTCTGGCCCGCTGAGCACGCCGGTGATTCCGCCCTTCCCTGGCCGGGACAGCTTTGCGGGCGCCACCTTCCACACCAACAACTGGCGGCACGACATCGACCTGAAAGGCAAACGCGTGGCCATCATCGGCAGCGGCGCGTCGGCGGCGCAGGTCATTCCGGCGATTGCCCCAGACGTGGCGCACCTGCATGTGTTCCAGCGCACGCCGCACTGGGTGATGCCGCGCCCGGACCGGCGCTTCTCCAAGCTGGAGCGCAAGCTGCTGGCTTTCAAGCCGCTGCACACGCTGCTGCGCACGCTGATCTACTGGCAGCTCGAAGCGCGGGTGATTGGCTTCAAGTACTCGCACACCCTGCTGAAGTTGTTCGCGCAAAAGGCCGCGCTGCGGCACATCCACCAACAAATTGCCGACCCCGACCTGCGCGCGGCCGTCACGCCCGACTACACCCTGGGCTGCAAGCGCGTCATCCTCTCCAACACCCTCTACCCGGCATTGGCCCGCGACAACGTGACGTTGCACACCGCGCAGTCGGGCATTGCCGAAATCACCCCCACCGGCATCCGCACCCAGGACGGGCAGGAGGTGCCGCTGGACGTGATCGTCTACTCCACCGGCTACGACGCCACGGATGGCGTAATCTCCTATCCGGTGGTGGGCCGGGACAAGCGCACGCTGGCCGATTTCTGGGCGCAGTTTCCGCGCGCGTATCTGGGCACCTGCATGCCCGGCTTTCCCAATTTCTTTGTGGTCACGGGGCCCAACACCGGCATTGGCCACACCTCGGCGATTTTTGTCATCGAGGCGCAGATGCACTACATCATGCACAGCCTGGACGCGCTGCGCCGCACCGGCAAGCAGGCCATCGAAGTGCAGCCCGAAGCCGAGGCCGGCTACACCGCCATGATCCACAGCGAGATGCAGCAGACGGTGTGGAAATCGGGCGGCTGCAAGAGCTGGTACCAGTCCAAGAGCGGGCACGTGATTGCGATGTTCCCCGGCTTCAGTTTCAGCTTTCGCCAGTTGGCCAAGCGCTTCAAGCTGGCCGACCACACCCTGACCTGAGGACGCCCATGAAAGCCTGGAAACACGCACTGGTCACTGGCGGCGCAAGCGGCATGGGGCTGGGCCTGGCGCTGCGGCTGCTGCGGCGCGGCACGCACACCAGCGTGCTGGATCTGGCGCTGGGCGACGCCGCCCGCCAGCAGCTCGACGCCGCCGCCACCCGACCCGACCAATGGGCATTTGCCAGCGCTGACGTGACCGACGAAGCCGCCACCCAGGCGGTGGTGCAGGCCGCAGTGGCGCGCTTTGGCAGCCCCGACCTGGTGGTCCACTGCGCCGGCATTCTGATCAACCGCGCGTTGGCCGACACCAGCAGCCAGGCCTTCAAACGTGTGATCGATGTCAACCTGAATGGCAGCTTTCACCTCGCCGCTGCGGTGCTGCCGCACATGCGGCCCGGCAGCCGGCTGGCGCTGATCGCGTCGATGGCGGGCCTCACCAGCAACTACGCCTACGCCGCCTATGGCGCGTCCAAGTTCGGTGTGGTGGGTCTGGCCCACACCTTGCGCTACGAATACGAACCGCTGGGCATAGGCATCACCTGCATCTGCCCGCCGGAAGTCAAAACGCCGATGGTCGCGAACGAACGCAGCCCCGGCAACTTCAACGACATCTCGCTGGCACTGAAAGACTATGCCGGCTCGATGGAGGCCGACGCCGCCGTCGATGCCATCCTGGCCGGCGTGGACGCCGGGCGCTGGATGGTCATTCCCAGCCTGCAGGCCAAGCTGGTGGCGGCCGCAGCGCGGCATCTTCCCACTGTGTTTTTCGCGTTCATGAACCTGCTGGTGCGCCACGAGATGCGCAAGCGCGGCATGGCCACCCACTGACACCTTCCACAAAACGCCATGCACTTGAGCACAACTTTCAGCCGCCTCTACGGCGCCCTCGGCCGCCTGGCCTACAACGCCACCATTGGCCTGGAAGCAGCACTTTACGGCCTGCGCAAGGTCGTGGTGAATGTGGGTGACAGCCACATGGTCGCCTACGAGGGCGGCCCCGCCAACGCCACCGAGACGGTGGTGATGGTGCACGGCTTCAGCGCCGACAAGGTGGTGTGGGTGCGCTTTGCAAAGCATTTCATCAAACGTTGCCGCGTGCTCATCGTTGATCTGCCCGGCCACGGCGAAACCGCCTACGACCCGGCCCTGAGTTACCACGTCACCACCCAGGCCCAGCGCATCCTGCGCGCGATGGACGCATTGGGCATCCAGCGTGCGCACATAGTGGGCAACTCGATGGGCGGCTTCATTGCCGCCCGGCTGGCGCACGACCACCCCGGGCGTTTGCGCTCGGCCACGCTGGTGGACCCGGCCGGCGTGCATTCGCCCCAGCCCAGCGACATGGAGCGCTTGCTGGCCCAGGGCCGCAATGCCTTCCAGGTGCACAACCAGGCCGAGTTCCGGCAGTTCTACGCGATGACCATGGCCCGCCCGCCCTGGCTGCCCGGCATGGCACTGCATGCGGTGGGCGAGCGCTACATTGCGCAGCGGGCCCAGCTCGCACACATCTTCCAGCACTTTTTTGGCGTGGGCATGCTGGACGACCAGCTCGGCGATATCCGGGTGCCGGTGCTGGTGGTCTGGGGCCGGCACGACCGGCTGCTGCACGTCAGCGCCGCCGACGTGTGGGCGCGCGGCATTCCCGGCGCCCGCCAGATGGTTTACGACGACCTGGGCCACATGCCCATGCTCGAAGCCCCCGCCCGCGCCGCACGCGATGTGCGCGCCTTCATTGAAAGTGTTGCCCCATGAAAAATCTTCACAACCAGGTGGTTGCCATCTCGGGTGCTGGCTCCGGCATCGGCCGCGCGCTGGCCCACGAATTTGCGCGGCACGGTTGCCTGCTGTCGCTGTCCGACATCAACCTGAACGCCGCGAACGACACCGCAGCCCAGCTGCAGGCGCGGGGCGGGCAGGTGATTACACAGCAGGTCGACGTGGGTTCGCTGGAACAGGTCACAGACTGGGCCGAACGCACCCGCGCGCATTTCGGGCGCATCAACGTGGTGGTGAACAACGCCGGGGTGGCGCTGTCGGGCACGGTCGGTGCGCTGTCCATGCGCGATTACGAGTGGATCATGCAGATCAATTTCTGGGGCGTGGTCTATGGCACAAAGGTGTTTCTGCCACACCTTGAAGCATCTGGCAGCGGCCACATCGTCAACATCTCCAGCGTCTTTGGTCTGAGCGCGCAGCCGCTGATGAGCGGCTACAACGCCAGCAAGTTCGCGGTGCGGGGCTTCACCGAATCGCTGCGGCAGGACCTGGACCTGGCCCGCTCCTGCGTGTCGGCCAGTTGCGTGCACCCGGGCGGCATCAAGACCAACATCGCGCAGGCGGCACGGGTGGACGCCAGCGTGGCCGCCGCCACCGGCAAGAGCGCGGCCGACGCCACGCGAGAGTTCGAAACCAGCTTCATCACCACGCCGGCCAGGGCGGCGCAGGTCATTGTGCGCGGCGTACAACGCGACCAGCGCCGCATCCTGATCGGCCCCGACGCCCGGCTGCTGGACTGGGTGGTGCGGCTGATGCCGGCGCTGTACCAGCGGTTGTTCGTTGCAGCCGTGCGCTGGCGCAAGGGCAAGGCCAGCTAGACCGGTGGCGATGGACTAGACTGGCGGCCTCTCGGACTCCCTGGCCTCGCGCCATTCCGCCCATGACCGCTTCCGTCGCTGCTGCTCCTGCCCCCGCCACCGCCTACGGCTCGCTGCCAAACACCTCGCCGCAACCGCTGCGCCGCCCGGTCAGCCTGCCGCGGCTCGCGCAAATGCGCGAGCGGGGCGAAAAGATCAGCATGCTGACGGCCTACGACGCCACCTTTGCCGCCGTGGCCGATGCCGCCGGGGTGGACTGCATTCTGGTGGGCGACTCGCTGGGCATGGTCTGCCAGGGGCTCAGCAGCACCGTGGGCGTGACGCTGGAGACCATGCGCCACCACACCGACAGCGTGGCCCGCGGCCTGCGCCGCGCCAACGGCAGCGCCTGGCTGATCGCCGACCTGCCGTTCGGCACTTACCAGGAATCGAAAGAGCAGGCGCTGCGCAGCGCCACGGTGCTGATGCAGGCCGGCGCCCACATGGTCAAGCTCGAAGGCGGCGGCTGGACGGCCGAGACAGTGCGTTTTCTGGTGGAACGCGGTATTCCGGTCTGCGCCCACCTGGGCCTGACGCCGCAAACTGTGCACGCGCTCGGCGGCTACCGGGTGCAAGGCCGCGAAGACGCCGCCGCTGTGCTGATGAAGCAGCAGGCCCATGCGCTGGAAGATGCCGGCGCGGCCATGCTGGTGCTGGAGATGGTGCCCGAAGTGCTGGCCACGCCGCTGACCGAAGAACTGAAACACTGCCACACCATCGGCATTGGTGCGGGCAAGGGCACGGCTGGGCAGGTGCTGGTGTTGCACGACATGCTGGGCATCAACCTGGGCAAGAACCCCAAGTTCGTGCGCAACTTCATGGACGGCGCCGACAGCGTGCAAGGCGCCATCACGGCCTACGTGCGTGCGGTGAAAGACGGCAGCTTCCCCGACAACGCCCTGCACGCCTGGTGAGCCACAGCGGAGCGGCTACAGTACCGGCTTTGCATTCTTTCGCCCCCTCCATGCACGTCGTCCACACCATTGCCGAGCTGCGGCAGCACCTGCAGGCCTTCCGCAAACCGGCTTTTGTGCCCTCCATGGGCAATTTGCACGACGGCCACCTGGCGCTGGTGCGCCAGGCCCAGCCGCTGGGGGACATCACTGTGGCCAGCATCTTTGTGAACCGGCTGCAGTTTGCGCCGCACGAAGACTTCGACACCTACCCCCGCACCTTTGAGGCCGACTGTGCCAAGCTCGCCGACGCCGGCTGCAACCTGGTGTTTGCCCCCAACGAAAAAGAGATGTACCCCGAGCCGCAGGGCTACAAGGTGCACCCGCCGGCCGAGCTGGCCGATTTGCTGGAAGGGCATTTCCGGCCCGGCTTTTTCATTGGTGTGAGCACCGTGGTGATGAAGCTGTTCTCCTGCGTTTTTGGCGCCACGCCCGGTGGTGTGGCCCTGTTCGGCAAGAAGGACTACCAGCAACTCATGGTGATCCGCCACATGGTGCGGCAGTTTGTGCTGCCGATCGAGATCGTCGGCGGCGAGACCCAGCGTGCCGACGATGGCCTGGCTTTGAGTTCGCGCAACGGCTACCTGAGCGCGGCCGAGCGGGCCGAAGCGGTGCAGCTCTCGCTGGCGCTGAAAGCCATGGCGGCCGAGGTGGAAGCGGCGGGCGATTTGCCGGCAGCCCGCGAAGGCCTGGAGGCCCGTGCGATGCACACGCTGGCCCGGCGCGGCTGGCGGCCCGACTACCTGACGGTGCGCCGCCGCAGCGACCTGCAGCCACCCGAAGTGGCCGACGCGCAGCCAGGCAAGCTGGTGCTGCTCGGCGCCGCCAAACTGGGCGGCACGCGGCTGATCGACAACCTGGAAATCTGAGCGCGCCGCCGCGGCAAGGCCTCAGCCTTCACCGCGTGCGCCGCGCCCCATCAACAGGGCCACCGCCTGCGCGGGCTGGAGCTGCCCGTCGAGCAGCGCCACCACGCCCTGCGCAATCGGCATCTCCACGCCCAGGCTGTGCGCCCGTTGCACCACCGTGCGGGCGCTGTAAACGCCTTCGGCCACATGGCCCAGTGAGTCGACCGCCTGCTGCAGTGTTTTGCCTTCGGCCAGCAACTGGCCAACGCGGCGGTTGCGGCTCAGGTCGCCGGTGGCGGTCAGCACCAGGTCCCCGAGTCCACTCAGCCCCATGAAGGTGTCGGCACGTGCGCCGAGGGCGACGCCCAGGCGCGTCATCTCGGCCAGGCCGCGGGTGATGAGCGCGGCGCGGGCGTTCAGGCCCAGCTGCAGGCCGTCGCACAGGCCGGTGGCAATCGCCAGCACGTTCTTGACCGCGCCGCCCACCTCCACGCCGGTGATGTCGTCGTTGGCGTAGACGCGCAGCGTCGGGCTGTGGAAGGCATCGACCAGTGCGCTGCGCACGGCGGCGTGGCGGCTGGCGGCCACCAGTGCGGTCGGCTGGCCACGCGCCACTTCCTGGGCAAAGCTGGGCCCGCTCAACACGCCGCAGGCGGGGCCATCTGCGGGCAGGCCGGCCCACACCTGGTGCTGGATTTCGTGGCCCAGCAGACCCACAGGCGCTTCCTGAAGCGCGTTCGCACCCGTGCTGCGCGGGGCCTCAAAACCTTTGCACAACCAGGCCAACGGCACCGCCGGGGCAGACAACGCGGTCAGCATGCCACGCAGGCCCGCCATCGGCGTGGCCACGATGGCCAGGTCGTGTCCGGCCACCGCGTCGGCCGGGGATTGGGCGGCGTCGCCCACCTGCAGCGCCGGGGGCAAGGCCATGCCGGGCAGGTAACGGGTGTTCTCCCGCGCCTGCTGCAGCGCGGCCGCTTGCGCCGGGTCCCGCGCCCACAACGTGACCGTGTGCCGGCCCGCGCGCGCAGCGCTGATGGCCAGTGCCGTGCCCCACGCCCCTGCCCCCAACACTATGATTTTCATAGCTACTCAGTCAGGTTCTACTAGGGCTTGAGCACAAAAAGGCTTGAAAAACGCTCAGACGGTCACGGTTTGGGTGTTTTCAGCCGCTTCCAACTGCTGTTGGTACATGGACTGGAAGTTGATTTCGGCCAGGTGCACCGGCGGGAAACCGGCGCGCTGGATCGTGTCGGCCACGTTGCCACGCAGGTAGGGGTAGACGATCTGCGGGCAGGCAATGCCCAGGATCGGGCCCATCTGGTCTTCCGGCACGTTGCGGATTTCGAAAATGCCGGCCTGGCGGACTTCCACCAGGAACACGGTTTTGTCCTTGATCAGGGTCTGCACCGTGGCCGTGACCAGCACTTCAAAAATGCCGTCTGCCACCGGGCTGGTGGCCACATTCAGCTTGATGTCCACCGCCGGCTGCTCCTGCTCCAGCAGGATGGCTGGGGAGTTCGGCTGCTCGAGCGACAGCTCTTTCAGGTAAACGCGCTGGATCTGGAACACGGGATCGTTCGCGGTGTCGGGGGTTTGGTTGTCGGCCATGTTGGTCTTTCGGGATCAAAAGAAAACCCGCGGTGGCAAGCCACTGCGGGCGGGTGTCAGGGTTTGACAGCGATTATCTCAGGCCGCCTGCAGCAGCGGCACCAGGCCACCGCGGCCGTCCAGCGCCACCAGGTCGTCACAGCCCCCCACGTGGGTGCTGCCAATGAAAATCTGCGGCACGGTGCGGCGGCCGGTGATTTCCATCATCTCGGTCCGGCTCTCGGGGTGCAGATCGACGCGGATCTCGTCGAGCTGGCTCACGCCCTTGGCCAGCAGGATTTGCTTGGCACGGATGCAGTAGGGGCAGGTGGCGGTGGTGTAGATTTTGACGGCTTGCATGGGGTGGGCTCAGGCCTTCTTCATCTCGTCTTTGGTGACCGGCAAGTTGGCGGCTTTCCAGGCATTGAGCCCGCCTGCCAGGGTCTGGGCCTGCTCGTAACCGAGCTTTTTCACCGCCGCCAGCGCGCGGTTGGCACGGGCACCGGTCGGGCAGACCAGAATCACCGGCAAGGCCTTGTTTTTCACCGCGCCGGGCAGCTTGTCTTCCACCTGGCCAAACGGCACGTTTTTGGACTGGCCAATGCGGCACTTGGCAAACTCTTCGGGCTCGCTCACGTCGATCACCACCGCTTTCTCGCGGTTGATCAGCTGCACCGCACGTTCCGGGCTCAGCCCGTTGGCGGTCGCGCCCTTGATGGCGGGCCACAGCAGCAGGCCGCCAGAGGTCAGCGCCACGGAGAGCAGCAGCAGGTTGTCGAGGATGAATTTCACGTGGTTCCTTGTCGTTCGGGGGTCGGTGCCGCGCACCGCACAACCGGCGATTTTAGAATGCCGGGTTATTTCGTGAATTTGCAACGGCCTTCTCAGGAACTCTTATGTACAAACTCGTGCTGATCCGCCACGGCGAATCGACCTGGAATCTTGAAAACCGCTTCACCGGCTGGACCGATGTGGACCTGACGCCCACCGGCGTGGAACAGGCCAAAAACGCCGGCCGCCTGCTGAAGGCCGAAGGCTACGAGTTCGACGTTGCCTACACCAGCGTGCTCAAACGCGCCACCCGCACCCTGTGGCACACGCTGGACGAGATGGACCGCACCTGGCTGCCGGTGGTGCACAGCTGGCGCCTGAACGAGCGCCACTACGGCGCGCTGCAAGGCCTGAACAAGGGCGAAACCGCCAAGAAGTTTGGCGACGAGCAGGTGCTGGTCTGGCGCCGCAGCTACGACACACCGCCCCCGGCACTGGAGCCCACCGACCCGCGCAGCGAACGCGGCGACCTGCGCTACGCCAAGCTGAACCCGGAGCAGATCCCACTCACCGAGTGCCTGAAAGACACGGTGGCGCGGGTGCTGCCGTTCTGGAACGAGGCCATGACACCGGCCATCAAGGCCGGCAAGCGGGTGGTGATGGCGGCGCACGGCAACTCGATCCGGGCGCTGGTGAAGTACCTCGACAACATCGCCGACGACGACATCGTGGGCGTCAACATCCCCAACGGCATCCCGCTGGTGTACGAGCTGGACGCACAGCTCCAGCCATTGCGCCATTACTACCTGGGTGACGCCGAAGCCGCCGCCCGCGCCGCGGCGGCCGTGGCGTCGCAAGGCAAAGCCTGAAAAACCGCCCAAAACACCACGATGTCACGATGCCCCGGCCCGGCAGAGTGGCGTTGTGGGAACCCGCACGGCAGCAGGCTCTCCAAGGTGTATATTGCTGCGAAACGAGGTCCTATTTATGCGTCAGAATTTGAGAATTGCAGGCTGGGTGTCCGTCGGTGCATTGGCCGGCGCCCTGACCACGGTGTCGCTCCAGACCATGGCACGCGGCGCCCTGGCCCCCCTGCCGCTGGAAGAGCTGCAGCAGCTCGCCGCTGTGTTCGGCATGGTCAAGAGCGACTACGTCGAGCCGGTGGACGAGAAAAAGCTGATTTCCGACGCCATCTCCGGCATGGTGGCCAGCCTGGACCCGCATTCCCAGTACTTTGACAAAAAGTCCTTCAAGGAATTCCGCGAAGGCACCTCGGGGCGCTTTGTCGGCGTCGGCATCGAGATCAGCCAGGAAGACGGCTTGGTCAAGATCGTCTCGCCCATCGAAGGCTCCCCCGCTTTCCGCGCCGGCCTGAAGCCGAACGACCTGATCACCAAAATCGACGACACCGCCGTCAAGGGCCTCTCGTTGAGTGACGCCGTCAAGCGCATGCGCGGCGAACCTGGCAGCAAAGTCAGCCTGACCATCTTCCGCAAGGACGAAAGCCGCACCTTCCCGGTGACCATCACCCGCGAAGAGATCAAGACCCAGAGCGTCAAGAGCAAGGTGGTGGAGCCCGGCTACGCCTGGGTCCGCCTGAGCCAGTTCCAGGACCGCACGGTGGAAGACTTCGCACGCAAGATGGAAGAGATCTACAAACAGGAGCCCAACCTCAAGGGCCTGGTGCTGGATTTGCGCAACGACCCGGGTGGCCTGCTCGACGCCGCAGTGGCGATCTCGGCCGCCTTCCTGCCAGAAAACGTCACGGTGGTGTCCACCAACGGCCAGCTGGCCGAAAGCAAGTTCATCTACAAGGCCTCGCCCGAGTTCTACCAGCGCCGTGGCGGTGTTGACGCGCTGAAGCGCCTGCCCGCCGCCATCAAGACCGTGCCACTGGTGGTGCTGGTCAACGAAGGCTCGGCCTCGGCCAGCGAGATCGTCGCCGGCGCGCTGCAAGACCACAAACGGGGCACCGTGATGGGCACGCAGACCTTTGGCAAGGGCTCGGTGCAAACCGTGCGCACGCTGGGCCCCGACACCGGGTTGAAGCTGACAACCGCCCGCTACTACACCCCAACCGGCAAGTCGATCCAGGCCAAGGGCATCATCCCTGACGTGCTGGTGGACGAAACCGAAGACGGCAACATCTTCGCGGCGCTGCGCACCCGCGAGGCCGACCTGGAAAAACACCTGAACAGTGGCCAGGGCGAAGAGAAAAAAGACGCGGCCCGTGAAAAGGCCCGCGAAGAAGCCCGCCTGAAGCTGGAAGAAGAGTCCAAGAAACCCGCTTCCGAGCGCCGCCCACCCGAATTCGGCAGCGACAAAGACTTCCAGTTGGTGCAGGCCATCAACAAGCTCAAGGGCCGTCCGGTGCTGGTCAGCAAGACCCAGACCGAACGCAAGGACGAGAAGAAAGAAAACTGATGCCTTTGCCGCAGCACGCGGCAGGCACCGGCGCGCAGCGGCCATGAACGACGAACAGCTGCTGCGCTACTCGCGCCACATCCTTTTGAATGAAATCGGCGACGATGGCCAGGAACGGCTGCTCGCGGCGCACGCGCTGATCATTGGCGCAGGCGGGCTCGGGTCGCCCGCCGCGCTCTACCTCGGTTCGGCCGGGGTTGGCCACATCACCATCGTCGACGACGACGTGGTGGACGCCACCAACCTCCAGCGCCAGATTGCCCACAACCTCGCCCGCGTCGGCATGGCCAAGGCCGAGTCGGCCAAGCTGTCGATCGAGGCCATCAACCCCGACGTGCGCGTCACCCCGGTCATCGCCCGCGCCGGTGCCACCGAGCTGGACGCATTGGTACGCTCCGCCGACGTGGTGCTGGACTGCTGCGACAACTTCACCACCCGCCATGCGGTGAACGCCGCCTGCGTGAAGCACAAGAAGCCGCTGGTCTCGGGTGCCGCCATCCGTTTTGACGGGCAGGTCACGGTGTACGACCCGCGCAACAGCGCCTCGCCCTGCTACGCCTGCGTGTTCCCGGCCGACGCCACGTTCGAGGAAACCCGCTGCGCCACCATGGGTGTGTTCGCGCCACTGGTGGGCATCATCGGCGCGGTGCAGGCGGCGGAAGCACTGAAGTTGCTGGTGCCCACAGGCCAGTCGCTCGCCGGCCGGCTGCAAATGCTGGACGGCCGCACGATGGAATGGAACGAGCTGCGCCTGCCACGCCACACCGGCTGCGCGGTCTGCGGCAGCTGAAGCCGGACCAAGCGCGCATTCGTCCTACAGCCAAGCCGCCGTTCAGGCAGCACAATGGGCGGTTTTGAGCCACTCGGCAAACCATCGGCAGCCCATGAAAATCTTCCGTTGCAGCCACTGCGATCACCCGGTATTTTTTGAAAATGTCAGCTGCCTGAACTGTGGCAGCACGCTCGCCTTCCTGCCCGAGGCGCTGGACATGACGGTGGTGGTGCCTGTGCCAGAAATGGGCACGCCGGCACCAGACAGCGAAGACACGGCGCCTGACGTACCGCTCTGGCAAGCCATTCATCCCACCGGTGACGGTGACAACAGCGGCGCGCCACGCTACCGGCACTGCGGCCACCGCACGGCCCACCCGCCCTGCAACTTTGTGGTGGCGGCGGACGACGACAACACGCTCTGTGTTTCATGCCGCCAAACCCGGCTGCTGCCCGATCTCTCACAAGGGGCCAACCCATCGCGCTGGGCCCGGATTGAGGTGGCCAAGCGCCGCCTGTACTACACGCTGGCGCGCCTCGGCCTGCAGTCGCCCAACACCCACCCCGCCGACATCCCGACCTTTGACCTGCTGGCCGACCTGCCAGGCCAGCCGGTGGTCATGACCGGGCACCACAACGGCGTGATCACCCTCAACGTGGCCGAAGCCGACGACGACGAGCGCGCCCGCCGCCGCCTGCAGCTGCGCGAACCCTACCGCACGCTGCTCGGCCATTTGCGCCACGAGTCGGGCCATTTTTACTGGGAACGGCTGGTGGTCTGGGGCAACCGGCTGGACGACTTCCGGGCGCTGTTTGGCGACGAGTCGCAAGACTACGCGCAGGCGCTCGATGCCCACTACGCGCGCCAGAACCACGACTGGCAGACCTCGCACGTCAGCGCCTACGCCACCGCCCACCCGTGGGAAGACTGGGCCGAAACCTGGGCCCATTACCTGCACATGGTGGACCTGCTGGAAACCGCCGCCGCCTACAGCACCCGGCTGCAGGTGCCCGGTGCCGGCGAAGAAGACTGTGTGAGCGACCCTTTTGCCGCCTGGCCGACCGACTTTGACCAGCTGGCCCGCGAATGGGTGCCGGTGACGCTGCTGCTCAACAGCCTGAACCGCAGCCTGGGGCAAGACGATGCTTACCCCTTTGCGCTGTACGAAGGTGCCATGCACAAGCTGCGCTTTGTGCACGACCTGATCCAGGCCAGTGGCGTGTCGGCACCGGTACAACCCGCAACGCCACCTGTGACCGAAGACACGCCCGCAGAAGTGGTGGAAAACAACGACACCATGGTCGAAGCCGCTGTCCAGCAGCAAACGCAAGACGACACCGGCCAGCACCAGACATAGCCCAGCCCAGACGTGGCAACGCCCTGCCGCCAACCACCAGAATCGTCCGGCGGCGGCAGGCAGGGCGCTGTCAGGCGCAGAGCGGTTTTAGCTCGCGCTGATCACCAGCTGGTTGTTGACCGAGGTCACACCGGTCACCGCCTTGGCGATGGTGGTGGCACGCTCGCGGGCGCTGGCGCTGGGGGCCGGGCCGTACAAAGTCACCACACCGGCTTTGGTGTCCACGTCGATCTTCAGCGCGCTCAGGTCCTTGTCTTTCACCAGCGCGGCGTTCACGGCGGTGGTGATGGCGGCGTCGTCAATCGCCACCCCGACCTTGTTGGCGGTGTTGGAGGCGCTGACTTTCGCGTCCTGGCCAGCCTGCTTCAGAGACGACTCGGCGTCGGACATGGCCACTTTGGCATCTGTCTTGGCGTCGGCAGCGGCTTGCTCGGTCTTGGCCACGGCCGAGTCCAGTTTCTGGCCGGCGGTGGCATCGTCGGCTGGCTTGCTGCAGGCGACCAGCGTGGTCAGCAGTGCAATCGATGCGGCCAGGGTGGCGGTTTTGATGTGCTTGGTTTGCATGGTTTACTCCTCAGGCGGGGGTTGAATCGGTTCCGGATCAGATCTTGTTGATCAGGTTTTTGGCTTTGTCTTTGGCGTTCTCTTTCACGTCGCCGTAGGTGGCTTCCACCTTGCCAGAGGCCTGCTCCAGCTTGCCTTCGGCTTCCAGCTTCTCGTTGCCAACGACCTTGCCCGCAATCTCTTTGACTTTGCCGGTCAGTTGATCAACACGGCCGGTGACTTGGTTCTTGTTCATGGTGATTCCCTTCGTAGGTTGGTTAAGTGGGCGGGTTGTGTTCCGCCACAACTCCAATGTAGAAAAAACCACGCGCCAGCACCGTCAGCCGGTCGCACCGCTGGCTGTAGGACAAAGGCAACGCCGAAAGTCGGCGTCAGACGCCGCGACCCCACCCGACCCTGGTGGGATCCGGGGGCGCGGCCAAGACCGCCTACTTGCCGATCTTCGCCATGCGCGCCCGGTCTTCCGCCGGCAATGCGGCCGTCCAAGCCGCTTCACCGCCCGGCTCGGGCAACACATGGCCGAACTCGGCCATCTGGCTGGGCACCAGGTCAAGGATGTAGACCCACACCGCATGGGCGGGGGCCGCAGCGGCTTCGCCCACGGCATCCAGCAAGCCTCTGACGAGGCGGGCCTTGTCTTCGTCCGTGCGACCGGCGCGGATCTGGCCGTGCACAAAGACCTGGTCGTCGGCCAGTGGCACACCGCCAATGAAGTAGTTGCCGGGCTTCACGTCCACAAAAATTACCTGTGCAAAGTAGCTGGGGGCGCCGGTGACGGTGTGGTGGGTGTGGGTGATGGCTTTCGCCACGGCCTGCTTGTGGGCGGGTGTGAGGCGGCCTTCGGGCGCGGTGACGGTGTAGGTGGGCATGGTGGTGTGTCTCCTGCGGGGCTTATGGTTGTGGTGCGTGCTGCGCGGCCAGCACCGCGTCTTGTGCCTGCACCTTGGCCACGCTGGGCCGGGCCTGGTGGCGGGCGATGTAGGCCTGGACGACTGGCAGCTTGGGCACCAGGCCGAACATCGTGGTCCAGCCCAGCGCGCCGCCCCACAGCACGTCGGCGGCGCTGAAGCGTTCGCCCAGGAGGTAGGGGCCGCGTTCGAGCTGGTCGGTCAGGGTTTTGAGCATGGTGTCGAAATCGCCGTAGGGGCACATGCCAGACGGGGGCACGTTTTTCTGCGACCTGTCGACCACCGCCGGCTCGAAGCTGGAACCGTAGTAGGCCATCCAGCGCAGGTAGGGGCCGCGCAAGGGGTCACCGATGGCAGGGGCCAGGCCAGCTTCGGGGTAGAGGTCGGCCAGGTAAATGAAGATGGCCACCTGCTCGGTGATGAGCGCGTCGCCGTGCTGCACTGCGGGCACCTTGCCCATCGGGTTGATGGCGAGGTAAGCCGGCTGGCGGTGCTCGCCGGTTTTCATGTTGAGGGGGTGCAGGCGGTAGTCGGCCTGCAGTTCTTCGAGCAGCACCAGCGCGCCAGACGAACGGGTTTGTGGGCAATGGAACAGGGTGACGTGGCGGTCGCTCATGGCATGTCTCCAGACGTTGTGAAAGCGTTCAGAACCCGGAACCGGGTTGGGTGAGGAAGCTGGCTTCTTCCGGCGTGGACGGCCGGCCAAGGATGGCGTTGCGGTGCGGGAAGCGGCCAAAGCGCGCAACGATCGCGTGGTGGCGCTCGGCAAAGCGGCTGTAGCTGTGGAAGGCCTCGGCCTGTGCCGGCGGCACCGCCTGCGTGAGGGCGTGCATCAGCGCAACGGCGCGCTCCTGGTCGGCCAGCGCCTCCGAGTGCTCCAAAGGCAGGTAGAAGAACACACGCTCGATGGGCCGCAGCGCCTGGTCGTCGCCGCGCTGCAGGCCTTGCTGGCACCAGCGGCGGGCCAGCGCGTCGAAGGCGAAGGCCTGCGGTGTGTCGCGGTACACGTTGCGCGGGAACTGGTCGGTGAGCACGATGAGCGCGAGCCGGCCACGCGGCGTGTGGGCCCAGGCGTCCAACGCGCCGCTGGCGGCACGGGCGGTCCAGCCAGCGAAGCGGGTGCGGATGGCGGCGTCGGTGGCCGGGTCTTTTTGCCACCAGAGGGCGGCCTGTTGCGCGGCCACGGTGGCGCCGTTGGTGGCGGCCTCCAACGGCCCGCCAAACCAGAAGGCGAGCACGCTGCCGGGTGTTTCGGCCGGCGCGGGTGGCACGGCGCCGCGCAACGCGGCGATGTCTTGCAGGATGGCCTGCAGCAGCTCGCCCACCAGCTGGGCGCCGAGTTCGGCGGTGGCACCGGTCGGGTCGCCGTAGGTGCCGCTGGGCGAGTAGACGCCGGGGCCTTGTGGGTCGCGCGTCAGGCCGCCGGGGCCGCGGTCGGGGTGCTGGTCGCGCACGGCGAGGGACATGTCCACCACCTCGGGGGCGACGTGCAGCATCACCGAGGTTTCAACCACATCGGCATGGCTGCCATCGCCCTGCTGGCGCTGCAGCGCGGCCTTCACCGGGCCGGCCTGGGTCAGGTCGGTGAAGCGCAGCAGCACGCCTTCTTCGGCCAGCGTCTCTGCGGCGGCCTGCAACGGGCCGTTGGTGGAAATGCCGTAGTTGATGACGTAGACGCGCCGCACGCCGTGCCGCGCCAGGCTGCGGGCGATGCCCAGCACCGTGTCGCGGGCGGTGGCGGCGTCCAGCGAGACCGAGCCGGGGTAGTCGGTGAAGGCCGGGTAGTGGCTGTAGGCGATGGTGGGGAGCACGACCACATCGGCCGCCGCCATCACCTGGCGCTTCAGGTGCTCGACCTGCAGCCAGTCGGTGTTGAGCGGCAGGTGCGGACCGTGTTCCTTGGTCGCGGCACCCAGGGGGATGACGGCCACGGTGTCGGCTGTCAGCACAGCCTCGGCCTGGGGCCAGGTGAGGGTGTCCAGGGCGACGCCCGGCGCCTTGGCAGGCGTTCCAGGGTGCTTTGCAGCGATTTTTTGGATCATTCTGGCCTCAAGCCTTAGTGAAACCTTGCGGTACAGCTACAAAATCAGGAGCGCGCGAAAGTCGTTGACGTTGGTGTGGGTCGGCCCGGTCACCACCAGATCGCCCAAGGCGTCGAAGTAGCGGTAAGCGTCGTTGTGGTCCAGGTGGTCGTCCACCTTCAGCCCCAGCGCCTGGGCACGCGCCAGCGTGTCGGGGCCCAGTTGGGCACCGGCGTTGTCTTCCACGCCGTCGATGCCGTCGGTGTCGGCCGCCAGCGCGTACACGCCGGGCTGGCCCTGCAGCGCCTGTGCCAGGCCAAGGCAGAACTCGCCAGCGCGGCCGCCTCGCCCCTTCACCGCACCGGGGGGTTGGGGCCGCAGCGTCACCGTGGTTTCACCACCGCTCAGCAGCACACAGGGCCGGGCAAACGGTTGGCCGTGCAAGGCGACCGCGCGCGCCAGCGCCGCGTGCACCTTGCCCACCTCGCGCGACTCGCCTTCCATCTCGTCGCTCAGCACGTGCGCGGCGATGCCCGCCGCACGCGCGGCTGAAGCCGCCGCTTCGAGCGACTGGCGCGGCGTGGCCACCAAGTGCAGCGCATGGCTGGCAAACACCGCGTCGGCGGGCTTGGGGGTTTCCAGCGCGCCGTCCATCAGCGCCTGGTGCACCGCAGGCGGCAGCGCGATGCGGTAGCGCTGCAGAATGGCCAGCGCGTCGGCGCAGGTGGTGGCGTCGCCCACGGTGGGGCCGCTGGCGATGGTGGACGGGTCGTCGCCCGGCACGTCGCTGATGGCCAGCGTCACCACCCGCGCCGGCGCACAGGCGGCCGCCAGCCGCCCGCCTTTGATCTGCGACAGGTGTTTGCGCACGCAGTTCATCTCGCCAATGCCGGCGCCGCTGGCCAGCAGTTGATGGTTGATGCGCTGCTTGTCGGCCAGCGTCAGGCCCTGGGCTGGCAGCGTCAGCAGCGCCGAGCCACCGCCGGAGATCAGGCACAGCACCAGGTCGTCTGCGGTCAAGCCCTGGGCCAACGCCAGCATGCGCTGGGCCGCCGCCAGGCCCGCCGCGTCGGGCACCGGGTGGGCGGCTTCCACCACCTCGATACGCTGCGGCAAGCCTGCGGGCCGCGGCGGCGTGTGCCCATAGCGGGTGACCACCAGGCCCGACAGCGCTTGGTCGGCCGGCCACTGCTGTTCCAGCGCCTGCGCCATCGCGCCCGCCGCCTTGCCGGCACCCAGCACCAGCGTTCGGCCGGTGTGCGACGCCGCCAATGCAGCGACATGCCCGGCCATGCTGTGGGCGGGCTGTGCGCGCTGTACCGCGACGTTGAACAAATGGCGCAGGAACTCGGGGGCCGTGGTGGCGTCTGGCATCAAGGTCGGCATAGGCATGAATGGCATTGTGACGAATCCAGCCGAATCTGCAGCCGCCAGACCCATGTGCTACAAAGCAATGCACACATGACACCCACCCAACCCACCCGTCGAGAATGGCTCGCGCGCTCGGCCCGCTGGGCCGGCCTGGCCATGCTGCCCACCACCCTGCCCCTGCTGCCCGGTTGTGCCGCCACACCGGTGTTCGAGCCGCCCCCCGCCACGCTGGCGGTGCAACCACTGCGTGTGGGCCAGGTGATGGCGTTCAACGCCACCAACCTCTACAACGGGCTGGTGATTGGCAACGCCCGTTACGAGGTGCTGGCCAGCGCCCCCGGCGGGGCCGCCACGCTGGCGGTGCGCCTGCCCGCCTCCAACACCTACCGCACCGACGGCAGCGCCCGCACCGGCCAGCTGGTGCTCGCCAGCCTGACCCACGTGGCGGAAGAGATGTTTCACGACACCACCTACCGCTTCACCCCGCCCAGCCGCTGGCTGCCCGACGGGCTGCAGCTGGGCACCAGCCCCTACGAGTCGGGCGTCTACAAGCGGGACGACGAGTACCACCCGCTGCGCTGGCAAACCCGGGTCGAAGCCCTGGGCTGGGAACGCATCCGCGTGCCGGCGGGCGAGTACCTGGCATTGCGCGTGCAACGCCAGATCTGGTTCGACCACCCGGAACGCTGGCGCCGCGGCAACAACCGCACCGAAACACTCTGGTTCGCCCCCGCGCTCGGTTTCTGGGTGCGCCGCGAATGGACCGGCGAGTACCTGCGCCAGGGCGAACGGCGCGAACGCGAGGTCGAAGACTGGGTGCGTTTTGAATTGGTGGCCGCCTGATGGTGTGGCAAGCCAAGCTGCAACTCGACTACAGCCTGCAGGCCGGCCGCACCGTGGCCCGCTTCCAGCACGAAGGGCCGCTGCGCATTTTGCAAAGCCTCTACCCCGAGGGCGACGCGGTCTGCCACAACGTGCTGGTGCACCCGCCCGGCGGGCTGGTGGGCGGTGACACACTCACCGTGGACGTGACGGTGGCCCCTGGCGCGCATGGGCTCATTACCACGCCGGGCGCCAGCCGCTTCTACCGTTCGCTCGGCGAGCCCGCGCTGCAGCACAACCGGCTGCAGGTGGGCGAAGGCGCGCGGCTGGAGTGGCTGCCGCTGGAAACCATCGCCTACAGCGGCTGCCTGGCCGAAAGCCGCACCGAACTGCAACTGGCCCCCGGCGCCGAACTGATCGGCTGGGACATCTGTGCACTCGGCCTGCCACATGCCGACCAGCCCTTCGTACAAGGCCAACTGCAACTGCACACCGAACTGCCCGGCCACTGGCTGGAGCGTGGACTCCTGAGCGCCACCGACCACCACCTGATGGACAGCCCGCTGGGCCTGGCCGGCCAACGCTGCTGCGCCATGCTGTACCTGGCCTGTGGCAGCGCCCTGCCCCGCGCCCGGCGCGACGCCGCACTCGACCTGGCCCGCGCGGCCATTCAGGACCACGCGCCGCAAATTGGCGCCGGGGCCACCGCGCCCAACCCCCGCGTGGTGGTGGTGCGGGTGCTGGCGCCGGTGGTGGAGCCTGCGCTGCAGCTGCTGCGCGCGGTGCGCAACGCCTGGCGTGGCGGCCTGTGGCAACAAGACGCCACCCAGCCCCGCATCTGGGCCATGTAGGGGCTGTAAGGCCCTGTCCTACACCCGCATGCGCTGCCCGCCAGCCCGCGCAGGCGGCGTTCTCCGGCTGTTGGCGCGGGCACGCGTTCCTAGACTTGCCTCATCAGATTTCAAATTGACGAGGCACACCATGAACACCCCATCAACTTCTTCCGTGAACCACAGCCACCACGCCCTGCTGGCCTTTGGCCTGACCGCCTTGCTGGCGGTGGGTGCCGCCACCGCACAGGTGATTGCCGGGCCCGACGGCCAGACCGGCGTGGTCACCGGCATTGACGCTTCCGGCAACGCCCAGAGCGAACGCAGCGCCTGCCTGACCGGCGCCACCCAACAAGACAAAACCACCTGCTTGCGCGAAAGCGCCAACGCCGCCGCCGACAAACGCGCTGGCAAGCTGGACAACAACGGCAGCCAGTTCCAGGCCAATGCGGTGGAGCGCTGCAAGCCCCTGAGCGGCGACGCCCAGACCGCCTGTGTCGCCCGCGTGCTGGGCTACGGCAACGCCAGCGGCAGCGTCCCCGGGGGTGGCGTGCTGCGCGAAACCGAAACGGTCGCGATCCCCGCCGGCGAGCCAGCAGTGACCTTCGAGGCGCAGACCAACGGCCCAATTCTGGTGTTGCCTGCGCGTTAAACGCGGCAAGGACGCCACACAAGGCACACGCCGACTTAGACTGTCGGCATGGCCACTCCGACCCACCATTCCCACGCCAGCACCCAGGTGCTGGCGTTTGACATTTTCGGCACCGTGGTGGACTGGCATGGCAGCATCGTGCGCGAGATGGCCGAGCGCTTCCCAACGGTGGACGGCAACGCCTTCGCGCTCGCCTGGCGCGCCGGCTACAAACCCGCGATGGCCCGTGTGATGTCGGGTGAACTCGGCTGGACCTTGATCGACGACCTGCACCGCATGGTGCTCGACAGCATCTTGCCCAACTTCGGTCTGAACCACCTGGGCGAAACAGAACGCCGCGACCTCAACCGCGTCTGGCACCGGCTCAGTGCCTGGCCCGACAGTGTGGCCGGCCTCACCCGGCTCAAACAACGTTTCACGATTTGTTCGCTCTCCAACGGCAACATCGGCCTGCTGACCCACATGGCCAAGCGCGCCGGCCTGCCGTGGGACTGTGTGCTCTCGGCCGAAGTTTTCCGCGCTTACAAGCCTGACCCGGCCACCTACCTGGGCGTGGCCAGGGTGTTCGATGTGCCCCCCGCCGACGTGATGCTGGTGGCCGCGCACCACGACGACCTCTCAGGCGCCCGTGCCTGCGGCCTGCAGACCGCCTACATCGAACGGCCACTGGAGTTTGGTGCCACCCAGCCCAAAGACGTGTCGCCCCAGCCTGGCAACAGCCTGCACTGCCGCGACCTGCTGGCGCTGGCCGACGTGCTGGGCTGCTGAGCGCGGTCAGGACGCGGCAGGCGCGGCTTCCATCTCAAACACCAGCCGGTACGCGGCCCAGCCCGCCTGTGGCACGGCCAGCACCTCGTGGCTGAAACGGGCGTTGTGGATGGCCGCAATTTTTTCCACCACCCGGTGCCCCAGGCCCAGCCCCAAACCCCATTCGGTGCGCGGTGCCAGTGCGGTGCCGTCCGCCGCCGGTGTGGACGGTGCGGCCGTGACCAGCGCCCCGTTGTCCACCACCTGCAGCCAGCGCGCCTGCGGGTCCAGCTGGACCTCAATGGCGGTGCCGGCGGGGGTGTGGCTGAGCGCGTTTTCCACCAGGTTGCGCAGCGCCAGTTCCAGCAGCACCGCATGGCCACGCAGCGGGAACGCGCCGGGGCTGACAAGTGCCAAGTCGTGTCGGCTGTCGAGCGCGGCCTGCGCGTAGCCGCCCACCACCTCCCGCGCCAGCGTGTCCAGGTCGAGCGGCTGTGCGGTCTCGGCCATTTCGGTGCGGCTGGCGCGGGCCAGCGCCAGCAGGTGCGACAGCACCAGCCCGGCGCGCAGGGCGTCGCGTTCGATCTGCACCAGCGCGGCGTCGCGGCTGGCCGGGTCCAGCGGTGACGCCGCAGGCAGCGCCGGTGGCGTGCGCAATGCGCGGGCTTGCAGCGCCAGCGAGGCCAGCGGCGTGCGCAGCTCGTGTGCCAGCTCGCTGGCGAGTTGGCGTTCGCGCACCAGTGCGCTGTGGTGGCGCGTCATCAAGGTGTTGATGGACTGCACCACCACCTGAAACTCCTTGTGTGGGTGCGGGTTGCGCAGCGGCGTGGCGCGGTAGATGTCGAGCGCGTCCACATCGCGCGACAGGTCGTACAGCGGCCTGAGGCCCTTGCGGATGGCCAGGCCCAAAGCCAGTGCCACCACCGGCAGCAGCCAGAAGCCCGGCACCACCACTTCTTCGGCAATGTCTTCGGCCAGGTCGTCACGCTCTTGCAAACTCAGCAGCGTCATGACCTTGCGGCCCACCGCCGGCTGGTTGTCCCACCGCGAAAAGCTGCGCCAGGCCGCTGCCGGTTCGCCCAGTTGCAAGGTGGCAAAACCTTCGCTCTTGTCAAACGCCGGCAAGGGCGCATTGCCGGTGCGGGTGAGCAGGCGGCCGGTGGCGTCCCAGACGTAAATGCTCATCGACTGCTGGTAGTCGTGGCTGCGCAGATCCGGCCGACTGGGCAGCAGCGTGGGGTCTGACCCCAACGCCATCTCGCTGCCACGCAAGCCCACCAGCAGCGACGCCACGCTGGCGAGGTGGCCATCGGTCAGCTCATCGGCCTCGTGCACGCCGGCGTAGTAGGCAAAACCAATGAAACTGCCCCACACCACCAGCAGGGCGCCCAGTGCCCAGGCCAGCAGGTGTTGCAGCAAAGATTTGTGGCTCATGGTGCTGGCTCCGCCGCGATGAAATAACCGACCCCCCGCATCGTGCGGATGGTGTTCTCGCCCAGCTTCTTGCGCAGGTGGTGCACATGCACCTCCACCGCGTTGCTGCCGAGCACGCTGTCCCAGCTGTACAGCTTGGCCTCGATCTGCTGGCGCGACAGCACCCGGGGGCTGACTTCCAGCAGCGCCAGCAGCACGCCAAATTCCCGGCCCGACAGCTCCACCGGCACGCCGTCCAGCGTCACGCTGCGGGCGGCCGGGTCCACCGCCAGCGGCCCGTGCTGCAACAGCGGTTGCGCCCGGCCTTCCGAGCGGCGGCGCAGCGCGCGCATGCGGGCGGCCAGCTCGGCCATGTCAAACGGTTTGGTGACGTAGTCGTCGGCGCCCATGTCGAGCCCGGCAATGCGCGAGGCCACCTGGTCGCGCGCGGTCATGATCAGCACCGGCGTGGCGGGCGCCGGCAGGCGGCTGCCGGTGTTCTGGCGCAGGCGGCGCAGCACCTCACCCCCATCACCGTCGCGCAGGCCCAGGTCGAGCAGCACCACGTCGAACGGCTCGGCGCACAGCGCCGACCAGGCCTGGGCCACGCTGTCCACACAGTCCACCGCCCAGCCCTGCTGGCGCAGGTTCGCGCTCAAGCCCACGGCAATGCCCACATCGTCTTCCACCACCAGTACTCGCATGGCCAGATTGTGCGCCGTGGTGCTTAAGAATGCCTTAAGGCGCCGGCCCGATGCTCGGCCCCCATGCACACACCCTCTGACCCTTGGCGCCTGGGCGCCGCCACCGTGCTGGCGTTTGGCCTGCTGCTGGCCTGGGACTTCTCCGGCCTGGACCTGTGGCTGGCCAGCCAGATGGCCGGCGCCTCCGGTTTCCCGCTGCGCGACCACTGGCTGCTGACCAGCGTGCTGCACGAGGGCGGCCGCATCGCCTCCTGGCTGCTGTTGCTGGCCCTGAGCCTGGCGGTCTGGTGGCCCGTGGGCTGGTTTGGCGGCATCACGCCCCGGCGCCGGGTGCAGCTGGTGGTGACGGCGCTGATCTCGGTCGTGGTCATCAGCACGCTGAAGTCGTTCAGCGCCACCAGCTGCCCCTGGGACCTGGCCAACTTTGGCGGTGTGGCGCGCTACACCCTGCACTGGACCGGTTTTGGCGTGGCCGACGGCGGCGGTGGCCGCTGCTTCCCCGCCGGGCACGCGTCGTCCGGCTTTGCGTTTGTGGGCGGCTACTTCGCCTTCCGCCAGGCCTCGCCCGCGCTGGCGCGGCGCTGGCTGGCCGGTGCGCTGGCCGCCGGCCTGGTGCTGGGCGTGGCCCAGCAGCTGCGTGGCGCCCACTTCATGAGCCACACCCTGTGGACCGGCTGGCTCTGCTGGTGCACCGCCTGGGCCACCGACAGCCTGCTCCCCCTGCTGGCCCGCCCGGCCGCACTGACCCCCACCGGCGACTGACATGCGATTCCCCCCCATTCCCCCATTGCGCATGCATTCCACCCCGCTCGTCACCGCGGCCAACCGCGCGCTGCCAACCCAGATCGACACCCACGCCCCGGCCACCCAGGCGCCACGCCACCCGGCCTGGGTGATCGGCTGCAGCAGCCTGTGGCTGGCCAGCCTGGGCAACCTGGCGCTGTGGCACACCCTCAAAACCCTGCAGCTGCTGGACGGTGTGCGGGGCTGGGCCTTTGGCACCAGCCTGTTGGTGATGCTGACCGCCGCCACCATGCTGCTGCTGGGCCTTGTGGCCTGGCGCTGGACGCTCAAGCCCGCGATCACGGCGCTGCTGTTCATTTCGGCCAGCAGCGTGTATTTCATGCTCACCTACGGCGTGGTGATCGACGCCACCATGATCCGCAACGTGTTCCAGACCGACCGGCTGGAAGCCGCCGGCCTGGTGAACCCCTGGTTGTTTGCCACGCTGGGCGTGTTGGCGGTGGCCCCGGCAGTGTGGCTGTGGCGCACACCTGTGCACTACGGCCACTGGCCGCGCCGTGCTGCTGGCAACGCGCTGCTGGTGGGGGTGGCGGCTGCGGTGGTGGCGGGCGCGCTGTTCGCCAGCTTTCAGACCCTGTCGTCCACCGTGCGCAACCACAAGGAAGTGCGCTACCAGGTCAACCCGTTCAACACGCTGGTGGCGGTGGGCAGCCTGGCCAACCTGTCGGCCAAACGCGACCCCCACCTGCTGCTGCCACTGGGCGAAGACGTGCAGCTCGGCGCCAGCTACGCACAGCACACCAAACCGCCGCTGCTGGTGCTGGTGCTGGGCGAGACCGGCCGCAGCGGCAACTTTGGCACCAACGGCTATGGGCGCGACACCACGCCCGAACTGGCCAGGGAACAGGTGGCGAGCTTCCGCGACGTGTGGTCCTGCGGCACCAGCACCGCCGCCTCGGTGCCCTGCATGTTCTCGCACCTGCAACGCAGCGGTTTCGAAGGCCGCAGCAACAACCACGAGAACCTGCTCGACGTGGTGCAGCGCGCCGGACTGGCGGTGTTGTGGGTGGACAACCAGGCCGGTTGCAAAGGCGTGTGCGACCGCGTCCCGACCGCCAGCACCACCGACCTGAAAGACCCGGAACTGTGCGTGGGCGAGAGCTGCTACGACGGCATGATGCTCAAAGACCTGGACGCCCGCATCGCCGCACTGCCCGCCGAGCGCCGCGCCCGCGGCGTGGTGGTGGTGCTGCACCAGATCGGCAGCCACGGACCGGCGTATTTTGAACGCTCACCCGCCGCCTTCAAGCGCTTCCTGCCCGAATGCACCAGCAACGCGCTGCAGAACTGCAGCCGCGAGGAACTGGTCAATGCCTACGACAACACCATCGCCTACACCGACCACTTTCTGGCCAGCACTGTCCAGTGGCTCAAAGCCCGCAGCGACACCGCCAGCACCGCCATGGTCTATGTGGCCGACCACGGCGAGTCGCTCGGGGAAAACAACCTCTACCTGCACGGCATGCCCTACGCCCTGGCGCCAGACGTGCAGAAACACGTGCCGTGGATCACCTGGCTGTCGCCCGGCTTCGAACAGCGCAGCGCGGTGCACACCGACTGCCTGCGCCAGCAGAACGGCCCGCTGTCACACGACAACTACTTCCACTCGGTGCTGGGCCTGCTGGACCTGAAAACCAGCGTTTACCAGCGACCGATGGACGTGTACGCGCGCTGCGCCGATGGGGTGAAACTGGCCTCGAACGGGAAGTAAATGCTATGAATACAGTAGCTAAACCGCAAGGTTTCACTAGGGCTTGAAGCCAGTTTTATTTGAAAACAAGGTGTGCAGGCCCGCCAGAGGCCTGCACAGCGCCTTAAATCGCCACCAGCTGGCGGATGCCCTTGTCCACCATCTCGCTGCCCGGCCCACGGGCAATGAACTCGCCGCGCTCCATCACCAGGTACTGGTCGGCCAGCTCTTCGGCAAAGTCGTAGTACTGCTCCACCAGCAAAATGGCCATGTCGCCCCGGTCGGCCAGCATGCGGATCACGCGGCCAATGTCCTTGATGATGCTGGGCTGGATGCCCTCGGTGGGTTCATCGAGGATCAGCAGCTTTGGCCCGGCGGCCAGCGCACGCGCAATCGCCAACTGCTGCTGCTGACCACCCGACAAGTCACCGCCCCGGCGGTGCAGCATTTGCTTGAGCACCGGGAACAGTTCGTACAACTCGGCCGGCACCGGCGTGCCCGCCGGCTTGTAGGCCAGGCCCATCTTCAGGTTTTCTTCCACCGTGAGGCGGGCGAAGATCTCGCGCCCCTGCGGCACAAAGCCGATGCCAGCGCGTGCCCGCTCGTACGGCGTGGCCCCCTGGATGGGCTGGCCCTTGAACTCGATGCTGCCAGACTTGATGGGCACCAGACCCATCAGGCTTTTGAGCAGCGTGGTCTTGCCCACACCGTTGCGGCCCAGCAGCACGGTGACCTGGCCCAGTTCGGCCTCAAAACCCACATCGCGCAGGATGTGGGAGCCGCCGTAGTACTGGTGGATGTTCTTGACGTTCAGGATAGGTGTTTGGCTCATGGTCATCGTCCCAGGTACACCTCAATCACACGCTCATCGGCCTGCACCTGGTCCAGCGTGCCCTGCGCCAGCACCGAGCCATCGCACAACACGGTGACGATGTCCGAGATCGTGCGGATGAACGACATGTCGTGCTCCACGACCATCAGCGAATGTTTGCCCTTGAGGGTGAGGAACAGCTCGGCGGTGCGCGCAGTTTCTTCATCGGTCATGCCCGCCACTGGCTCGTCCAGCAGCAAGAGCTTCGGGTCCTGCATCAGCAGCATGCCAATCTCCAGCCACTGCTTCTGCCCATGGCTCAGGTTGCCTGCCTGGCGCGTCACGCTGTCGGCCAGGTGGATGGTGTGCAGCACCTCGGCCAGCCGGTCTTTCTGCGCCGAATCCAGCTTGAAGAACATCGACGATTTCACGCCCTTGTGCGTCTTCAGCGCCAGCTCCAGGTTCTCGAACACGCTGAGCTGCTCGAACACGGTGGGCTTCTGGAACTTGCGGCCAATGCCCAGGGCGGCGATTTCGGGTTCGTTGTGGCGCAGCAAATCAATGGTGCTGCCGAAGAACACCGTGCCGCTGTTGGGCCGGGTCTTGCCGGTGATGATGTCCATCATCGTGGTTTTGCCAGCACCGTTGGGGCCGATGATGCAGCGCAGCTCACCGGGCGCAATGTCCAGGCTGAGGTTGTTGATGGCCTTGAAGCCGTCAAAGCTGACGCTCACATCTTCCAGGTACAGGATGCGGCCGTGGGTCACGTCCACCTCGCCTGGCGTGCCGATGCGCGAGAAGCCGGCGGCGCGGCCACCGGACTCGGTGTTGCCCTGGACTTTCTCTTGCCGCGCTGCCAGTCGCTTGGCGCCTTCTTCCAACAGGTCGGGGGTCATGCTTTGCCCCTGTTCTTGAGTTTCTTCACCAAGCCCACCACCCCATTCGGCAGAAACAGCGTCACGCCAATGAACATCGCACCCAGAAAGTACAACCAGAACTCGGGGTAGGTCACGGTGAGCCAGCTCTTGGCGCCGTTGACGATGAAGGCGCCGGCAATCGGCCCGATCAGCGTGGCGCGGCCACCGACGGCGGCCCACACCGCCATCTCAATCGAGTTGGCCGGGCTCATTTCGCTCGGGTTGATGATGCCGACCTGCGGCACGTACAGCGCACCGGCCACGCCGCACATCATGGCCGAGATGACCCAGATGCTGAGCTTGTAGCCCAGTGGCGAATAGCCCGAGAACATGACCCGCGTTTCCGCGTCGCGGATGGCCTGCAATACGCGGCCGTACTTGCTGTTGACCAGCCAGCGCGCCATCAGCAGGAAGCCGAGCAACGTCAGGCCCGTCAGCACGAACAGGAACATGCGCATGGACGGTGTGGCAATGGCAACGCCCAGGATGCGCTTGAAGTCGGTGAAGCCGTTGTTCCCGCCAAAGCCGGTTTCGTTGCGGAAGAACAGCAGCATGGCCGCGAAGGTCATGGCCTGGGTGATGATGGAGAAGTACACGCCCTTGATGCGCGAACGGAAGGCGAAGTAGCCGAACACAAAGGCCACGAAGCCGGGCACCGCCACCACCAGGACGAGGGTGGCGATGAAGCTGTCCGACAGCGCCCAGTGCCAGGGCAGTTCTTTCCAGTCGAGGAAGACCATGAAGTCGGGCAAGTCGCTTTTGTAGTTGCCGTCGCGGCCGATCTGGCGCATCAAATACATGCCCATCACGTAGCCACCGAGCGCAAAAAACACGCCGTGGCCCAGGCTCAAAATGCCGGTGTAGCCCCAGATCAAGTCCATGGCCAGCGCGACGATGGCGTAGCACATGATCTTGCCAATCAGGCCCACCGCGTAGTCGCTCAGGTGGAAGACGCTGCCCTCGGGCACCCAGAGGTTGAGCAGCGGCGCCAGCGCGCAGACGACGATCAGCGCGGCAATGTAAGCCGTCCAGCCTTTGCCACTGAACAGCGGCGCGGGTGCGGGGAGTTGCAAGGGGGTCACGGGGGTCGATGTCATGTCAGGCTTCCGCAGAGCGGCCCTTCATCGCAAAGATGCCCTGGGGCCGCTTCTGGATGAAGACGATGATCAGCACCAGCACCGCGATCTTGGCCAGCACGGCGCCGGTGATGCCTTCGAGGAATTTGTTCAGCACGCCCAGGCCCAGCGCGGCGTAGACCGTGCCGGCCAGCTGGCCCACACCGCCCAGCACCACCACCATGAACGAGTCGACGATGTAGCCTTGCCCCAGGTCGGGGCCGACGTTGCCGACCTGGCTCAGCGCACAGCCGGCCAGGCCGGCAATGCCGGAGCCCAGCGCGAAGGCGTAGGTGTCGATGCGCGCGGTGTTCACCCCCATGCAGGAGGCGATCGGCCGGTTCTGCGTGACGCCGCGCACGAACAAACCGAGCCGCGTTTTGCTGATGAGGAAGGCCACGCCGCCGAGCACCGCAAACGCGAAGGCGACGATGATGATGCGGTTCCAGGGCAGTTGCAGGTTGCCCATCAGTTGCACGCCGCCGCTCATCCAGCTCGGGTTTTCCACGCCGACGTTCTGCGCACCAAAGAAGCTGCGCACCAGCTGCTGCAGCATCAGGCTGATGCCCCAGGTGGCCAGCAAGGTCTCCAGCGGGCGGCCGTACAGGAAACGGATCACGCTGCGCTCCAGCGCCGCCCCCATCAGGGCCGAGGCGGCAAAAGCCACCGGTACGGCCGCGACCAAATACCAGTCAAACGCACCGGGGAAGTAGGTCTGGAACACGCCCTGCACCACGTAGGTGGCGTAGGCGCCGATCATCATGAGTTCGCCGTGCGCCATGTTGATGACGCCCATCAACCCGTAGGTGATGGCCAGGCCCAGCGCCACCAGCAATAAGATGGAACCGAGGCTGATGCCGCTGAAGATGGCGGCCAGTTTGTCGCCCCAGGCGAGTGCGGCGTCCACCGCGCGCAGGCTGGCCTGCATCGCGGCCTTGGCGTCGGACTCGGTCTCTACCGCCAGACGCTCCAGCAGCGCGGTTTTGGTGGCGGGGTTGCCGCTGTCGGCCAGCTGGCCTGCGGCGGCGATGCGCTGGGCCTTGTCGTCGCTGCCCAGCAGGATGCGGGCGCGCACCATGGTGAGCTGTTCCTTGAGCGTGGCGTTGGGTTCGGCGGCCAGCGCTTTGTCGATCAGCGGCAGACGGCTCAACTCGGTTTCGGCCTGCAACGTGGCGATGGCCGCGCGGCGCACCTTCTCGTCGGGCGAGAACAGCTTGATGGCGGCCAGTGCATTGCCCAGTTCGCCGCGCATGCGGTTGTTGTTGCTCGGGTCTTCGGCGTCGTCCGGCACGGTGGCGGGCGCACCGGTTACCGGGTCTTGGCCCTTGCCGTCCACCACCACAAAGACCTTGTCGCCCGCGACCTTGACCGCGTCGTCGGCCAGCGCCTGGATGAAAGCGATGGTTTTGTCGTCGGCCGTGACCGCGGCCTTGTTCAAAGCCTCGATGCGCGCGTCGGTTTCGCCGCTCGCCATGGCCCGCGCTTCGTCCATGGTGAGCGCCTGGGCCATGGGTGCCACGCAGAGCGCGGCCAACAAAAAGAGAGATCGAAGTTGCATGTGGGAACCTGTAGGGTGGGCAGCACGCATGCACACCATGCAAACACCGTGCCTTGAATTGACTTGAGTTGAGTTGACTGATTCAAGGGCTCGCTGCGCCCGGCCGCTCCGTAGCGGCCGAGCCGCCCCCCAGTGGGGGGAGGTGGCCACACGCAGTGGGCCACTTCGGGGGGCGTTATTTTTTCACGGGCTCGTCAGGCTTCTTGTCGTTGCCTTCGATGTACGGACTCCATGGCTTGGCTTTCACCGGGCCGGGGGTCTTCCACACCACGTTGAACTGGCCGTCGGCCTTGATTTCGCCGATGAACACGCTCTTGTGCAGGTGGTGGTTTTTCTCGTCCATCTTGGAAACAATGCCGCTCGGCGCCTTGAAGGTCTGGCCGGCCATGGCGGCAATGACCTTGTCGGTGTCGGTGGACTTGGCTTTCTCGACCGCCTGTTTCCACATGTTGATGCCGATGTAGGTGGCCTCCATCGGGTCGTTGGTCAGGGGCTTGTCGGAGCCGGGCAGCTTCTTGGCCTTGGCGTAGGCGGCCCACTTCTTGGTGAACTCGTCGTTGGCCGGGTTCTTGATGCTCATGAAGTAGTTCCAGGCGGCCAGGTGGCCGACCAGCGGCTTGGTGTCCACACCGCGCAATTCTTCTTCACCCACGGAGAAGGCCACCACCGGCACGTCCTTGGCCTTCAGGCCGGCGTTGCCGAGTTCCTTGTAGAACGGCACGTTGGAGTCGCCGTTGATGGTGGAGACCACCGCGGTCTTGCCACCGGCAGAGAACTTCTTGATGTCGGCCACGATGGTCTGGTAATCGCTGTGGCCGAACGGGGTGTACTTCTCGTCGATGTCGGTTTCTTTCACGCCCTTGCTCTTCAGGTAGGCGCGCAGGATCTTGTTGGTGGTGCGGGGGTAGACGTAGTCGGTGCCCAGCAGCACCCAGCGCTTGGCGGCGCCGCCGTCCTTGCTCATCAAATAATCCACCGCCGGAATGGCCTGCTGGTTGGGCGCGGCGCCGGTGTAGAACACGTTCTTGGAGAGCTCTTCACCCTCGTACTGCACCGGGTAGAACAACAGGCCATTCAGCTCTTCCACCACCGGCAGCACCGACTTGCGGCTCACCGAGGTCCAGCAGCCAAAGATCACCGACACCTTGTCCTGCGTCAGCAGCTGTTTGGTTTTTTCGGCAAACAGCGGCCAGTTGGAGGCCGGGTCCACAATCACCGGCTCCAGCTTCTTGCCGAGCACGCCGCCCTTGGCGTTGATCTCGTCAATCGCCATGAGCACGGTGTCTTTCAACACGGTCTCGGAAATGGCCATGGTGCCCGACAGGCTGTGGAGGATGCCGACCTTGATGGTGTCGGCAGCGTGTGCGGGCAGCGTGCCCAGGCTGGCCAGAGCGACGGCGGCGGTGAGCGCCTTGAGGGTAAATCGACGTTGCATGTGTGCTTCTCCTGCAGTGAATTCGGGACAGACAGTGACAGTCCGCATCCCGCCCGCTGGGGGTGGTGTGGATGGGATGGCTTGATCCTAGGGACTTGGCCCCACAGCGGAAATACGACACATGGCGTACAGCCCACGCGGCTCGGCGTCCCAGCCGCCAGGCATGCGTTTGCTATTTATTTAATAGCTTAACTACAAGCCTGCACTAGGGCTTGCGGCCGATTTGGCTTGAAAACAGCCGCCACAGGCCTGTGGCGTCATCCCCACGTGCTAAATTGGCCCGAATGAACCTCTCTCCCAAGCAACTCTACAAATACTTCCTGCGCGGCCTGCTCACCGTGCTGCCGGTGGCGCTCACGGTCTACCTGCTGTTCCTGTTCCTGTCGTGGACCGAATCCGCCGCGCTGTGGGTGTTGCGCCCCATCATTGGCACCTTCTACGTACCGGGGCTGGGCCTGGTGCTGGGGGTGGCCATCATCCTGGCGATTGGTTTTCTGGTGTCGCAGCGCAAGGTGCGGCGCAAGCTGGCGTTCATTGAGTTTCCGTTCACCAACCTGCCGGTGGTGAAAAGCATCTACTCGTCCATCAAGAGCTTTGCCGACTTCTTTTCGGGCAGCGGCGGCCAAGCCGGACAGCAGGTGGTGCTGCTGCGCATGCCCGACAGCGCCCTGGAGATGGTGGGCCTGGTGACCCGCCGCAACTTCGACGATCTGCCCGCCGGCTTTCTGCCCGGTGAACGGGTGGCGGTTTATTTGCCCATGGGCTACAACATCGGCGGCTACACCGTGTTTGTGCCGGCCGACTGGGTCACGCCCATCGAGATGAGTGTGGAAGAAGCGATGCGCTCGTCGCTGATTGGCTGGATGGCCCGCAGCGGCGTGCCGCCCGCCCCGCCGCGCGCCTGAACCTGGCGCACCGCCGTTGGGCGTGTGGATACCCACATGCCGCGGACGGTCATTCGGTACAACAATGCGCAGGCACTCCAACGAACCGAGGCCCGCACCATGCAAACGTCCACCCCCCGCGCCAAGCTGCCGCTCTACCGATCCCTCTACGTGCAGGTGCTCGCTGCGGTGGTCATTGGCGTGCTGCTTGGCCACTTCTACCCCGAGACCGGCGCGGCCATGAAGCCGCTGGGCGACGGCTTCATCAAGCTCATCAAGATGATCATCGCGCCGATCATCTTCTGCACCGTCGTGGTGGGCATTGCCGGCATGGAAGACATGAAGAAGGTCGGCAAGACCGGTGGCCTGGCACTGCTGTACTTTGAGGTCGTCAGCACGGTTGCGCTGGTCATCGGCCTGGTGCTGGTGAACGTGCTGCAGCCCGGTGTGGGCATGAACGTGGACACCGCCACGCTGGACACCAAGGGCATTGCGGCCTACACCGGCCCCGGCAAGCTGGCCAGCACCACCGACTTCCTGCTCAACATCATCCCCAGCACCGTGGTGGACGCCTTCGCCAAAGGCGAGATCCTGCAGGTGCTGCTGATCGCGGTGCTGTTCGGCTTTGCGCTGCACAAGTTCGGTGGCCGTGGCACGCTGGTGTTCGACATGATCGAGAAAACCTCGCACGTGCTGTTTTCCATCGTCAACGTGATCATGAAGCTGGCCCCGATCGGTGCCTTCGGCGCCATGGCCTTCACCATTGGCAAGTACGGCGTCGGCACCCTGCTCTCGCTCGGCAAACTGATGGGTGCGTTCTACCTGACCTGCCTGTTGTTCATCTTTGTGGTGCTCGGGTTGATCGCCAAATTCCACGGTTTTTCCATCTGGAAATTCATCAAGTACATCAAGGAAGAACTGCTGATCGTGCTCGGCACCTCGTCGTCCGAGTCGGTGCTGCCACGCATGATGGAGAAGATGGAGAACCTCGGTGCCAAGAAGGCCACCGTGGGCCTGGTGATCCCCACCGGCTACTCGTTCAACCTCGACGGCACCTCGATCTACCTGACCATGGCGGCGGTGTTCATCGCCCAGGCCACGAACACGCCGATGACGTTGACCCAGGAATTGACGCTGCTGGCGGTGCTGCTGCTCACCTCCAAAGGGGCGGCCGGCATCACCGGCAGTGGCTTCATCGTGCTGGCGGCCACGCTGTCGGCGGTGGGCACCGTGCCGGTGGCCGGTCTGGCGCTGATTCTGGGCATCGACCGCTTCATGTCGGAAGCCCGCGCGCTGACCAACCTGATTGGCAACGGCGTGGCCACCATCGTGGTCGCGAAATGGACCGGTGACCTCGACACCGAGCAACTCAAGGAACGCCTGAACAACCCCGACTGGGTGGCCTCGCAGGAACCCGAAGTGCTGCTCGACGCGAAGACCGAGCACATGGCCGTCACGCGCTGAGCGCGGTCACCTCACGCTGTCATGTCACGCGGTCACTTCTTCCAGCCGCCCAGCCAGATGGCGCTGCCAATCGTCACCGCGTAGACCACCAAGCTCAGCGCCACCACCGCAGAAAATGCGCTGGCCGGCGTCTGTAGCCCATGGACGCAGACCCAGCCACCCACGGCCACCACCACCAGCCGCGCCACGCTGCCCACCAGGGGCCAGACCATGCGCCCTGCCCCCTGCGACGCGAAGAACAGCGCCAGCCCCAGGCCGAAGAAGCCGTAGAAGCCACCCACCACATTCAGGTAGGACGCGCCGAAGCTGCGGACCAGCGGGTCGCTGGTGAAGAAGTCCATCCACAGCGCCGGGGCCACCGCGGCTGTGATGCCAATGGCGCTGGTGATGGCCGCCACCACACCGCCGCCCAGCCAGGTCACGCGCAGGGCGCGCTCCCGCTGGCCAGCCCCCATGTTGGTTGCCACCAATGCGGTCAAGGCGGTGCCAAACCCGAAGGCGATCGGCACCAAGATGTACTCCAGCCGCGCCGCCACCCCGTAGCCCGCCAGCGCCGCCACCCCGTAGCTGCCAACAAAGGCGGTCGCCACAGCGATGGACGCGTTGCTGAGCACCGGGCTCAACGAGGCCGGCAGGCCCACCCGCAGGATGTCGCGCAGCAGGTCGGTGCGCAGCCGCCAAGGGGTGCGTGCCAGGTGCACCGCCCCGTCACGCCGCAACAGGTAGGCCACCATGATGGCGGCGGCCAGCGCATTGGCCGTCAACGTGCTGATGGCCGCGCCTGCCACGCCCAGGCCTTCGATGGGCCCCCAGCCAAACACCAGCAGCGGGCACAACAGCACGTGCACAAAGGCAATCGCCAGCAGCATCAGCGCCGGCAGCAGCATGTTGCCGGCGCCGCGCACGATGGACGCCAACACGTTGGTGGCCCAAATCACCACCGCGCCACCAAACAGCAGGTTGGAGTAAGCCAGCGCGTCGTCCAGTGCCGCACCACGCCCGCCCATCGCCCCGTACACCGTGCGGCCCAGCCCCAGCAGCACCACCGTGAACAGCGCGGCCAACGCCAAGGCGATCAGCAGCGCGTGCTGCGCCAGCCGGCTGGCGTCCTCACTGCGGCCCGCCCCCAGCGCACGCGCCACCGCAGCGGTGGTGGCACCGCCAATGCCACCGGCCGACATCTGCAGCATCAGCATCGACAGCGGGAACACCAGCGCCACGCCGGCGAGTGCGTCGGGCCCGAGCCGGCCGAGGATGAAGCCGTCGTAGCCAATCACCAGCGTCATGGCAAACAAGCCAATCACATTGGGTGTGGCCAGGCGGAACAGCGTGGGCAGCAGCGGCCCCTGCAACATCTGGCGTGTGCGGTCTGCCATGGCGTTGCCCGCGGGGGCATCGGGAAGGGTCATTGAGCTCATGCGAGGCACTCCGTTGAAGGGCGCTCAGCGCGCCAGAGCGTTCAGGTAAACACCCGGTTCGGCCGACAGCCCACGCTTGACCTGCTGGGTGATCTCGTCGGCCAGCACCTCTTCGGCACCGGCCTCCAGCGCGTCAAAGGTGCGACGCACCACCACGTCGGGGGCAGTCTTCGGTGCATCGAAGCCGCGTGTCAGGTCGGTGTCGACAAAACCCACATGCATGCCCAGCACCTGGGTGTGCTGTGCACGCAGTTCGTGGCGCAAGCCGTTGGTCAGCGCCCAGGCGGCCGATTTGCTGGCGCCATAGGCGGCCAGCACCGGCGAATTGACCCAGCTCGCCACCGACAGCACGTTCAGGATGGCCCCGCCGCCGTTGGCCCCGAGCACCGGCGCAAAGGCCTGGCTGAGGCGCAGCGGGCCAAAGAAGTTGGTCTCCAGCTGGCGGCGTGCAGCGGCCTCGCTGTCTTCGGCCAGGAAGGCCCCCAGCAGAGCAATGCCGGCGTTGTTGACCAGCAGCGTCACATCGCCGCAGCGCTGTACCGCAGCGGCGACGTCTTCGGGCCGGGTCACGTCCAGCTGCACAGCCTCCACGCCAGCCAGCGTGACGCTGGCCGGGTCGCGGGCACCGGCGTACACCTTGCGCGCGCCGCGCGCCAGCGCTTCGCGGGCAAAGGCCAGTCCGAGGCCGCGGTTGGCGCCGGTGATGAAAACGGTGGCGTTGTGGAGTTGCATGGTGTGGTCCTTATCGGGTGGTGTGGTTGCTGGTATTTATATGACGATCGTCATATTGATGAGCGGAAAACTGCGCACGACCCGTGTCCTGAGTCAGTGAGAAACGGGGGTGTCGTGCTGCGCCAGCAGCGCACGGCGCGTTGCGGCAAGCCAGGCTTTGCCTTCGGCGTTGTCGCCCAGGGTGCGTGCCATTTGCAACGCCCCCACCAGCTGGCCCGTGACCAGCACCGCGGCATCGGCGGGCGCCCCAGGTGGCAAGGCCTCGCGGACCCTGGCCACCAGGCCGCGCACCCGACTGGCCGCCACCGCACGCACCTCAGGCGCCTGGCGCGGCACTTCCGACGCCAGTGCAGCGACCGGGCAGCCGTTCTCGGTCGCCGCCAGATGGCGGTCTGACAAATAACCTTCTACCAGCGCACAAAAGGCGCTGGCACCGTCTGCTGGCCGGCTGGCGGCGCGCTGGGCCATGCGGGCGGCGCCGTCCTGGCCGGCACGCTCCAGCGCCTCGCACAGCAAGGCATCGCGCGATGCGAAATGGGCGTAGAAACCGCCGTGAGTGAGCCCGGCCTCTTTCATGATGTCGGCCACGCCCACGCCATGAAAACCCGCGCGGCGAATGGCCCGCGCCGCCGTCTCAACGATGCGGTCGTGGGTGACTTGTTTGCGGCTGGGCGATGCATCCATGGCTGGAGCATAACAGAAATATGACGATCATCATATTTCTCTGGTTTCAACCACCCATGCCCACCTCAGCCGGCCAAGCCGGCAAACACGTTTTGAACGTCGTCGTTCGCGTCGATCGCGGCCAGAAAGGCCTCGACCTCCTCCAGCGCTTCCGCGCTCAGGCTCGCGGCGCTGACCGGGTTCTTGGGCCGGTAACCCAACTTGGCCGACAGCACCGTGAAGCCCTGGGCCGGCAAGGCGCGGCTGACCAGATCCAGGTCGGTCGCGTCGGTCAGGAACAGCGTGTGGCCTTCTTCCTCGCCCGGCTCGAAATCCTGCGCACCGGCCTCGATGGCCGCCACTTCCGCGTCGGCCCCGGCCGTGGCAGGCTCCGCTTCGATCAGGCCCACGTGGTCGAAGTCCCACGCCACCGAGCCCGAGGTGCCCAACTGGCCCTTGCGGAACAGCACCCGCATTTCAGGCGCGGTGCGGTTCACGTTGTCGGTCAGGCACTCGACCATCAACGGCACGCGGTGTGGTGCATAACCTTCGTAGATCACGTGCTCGAAATGCACCGCCTCGCCGGTCAGGCCAGCGCCCTTCTTGATGGCACGCTCCAGCGTCTCCTTGGGCATGGACACCTTGCGCGCCTGCTCCACCACCAACCGCAAACGCGAATTGGAGGCCGGGTCTGCGCCGTTGCGGGCCGCAATCATGATGTCCTTGGCCAGACGACCAAACAGCTTGCCCCTGGCATTGGCCGCCAGCTCCTTGCCTTTTGCTTTCCACTGCGCGCCCATGGGAGGTGTTCCTTGTTGTTGTGGCGCCTGCGAGCGCTCGACCGACCTGAAGAGAAGCCATGCGCGCATTCAACACAGGTTGGGCGCACGACCAAAGGGGATTGGTTTATACACCCATCGCCTGCCGGTGGCCCGGCGTGGTCAACGCCCAAAGGCGCAACTCTTGACATAACAATGATGCCCATTAATAATGTTGTTATTAATCAGTAACAAAGACATGAAAATCACCCCCAACTGGGCACTCTCCATGAAAGACGCCAAGCGTGACTTCCTGTTGCAGGCTGCGCGCGAAGAGTTCATGGACAAGGGGCTGGAAGGCGCCACCATGCGCGGCATCTCGCTGCGCGCGGGTTGCACCACCGGCGCCATTTACCCGCTGTTTGAGAGCAAGGAAGACATCTACGCCGCGCTGCTGGGGCAGTCGCTGTCCCGGCTTGATGCCCAGGTGTCAACCGCCGTGGCGGCAGCGCCCGCGTTGGCTGCCGCGCAGGTGGCCGCCGCCTGCGAAGCCTTTCTGCACTACTACAGCCAGCACCCGTTCGAGGTGAATCTGGGGCTGTATGCATTTCGCGGCATCAAGCGCCTGGGTGTGGGCAAACATTCCGACCAGGCGCTCAACGATGCGTTGTGGACCGTGCTGGAACGCATTGCCCTGCCACTGGCCGAAGCCCGCAGCCTGCCTGCCAAAGAGGTGCGGCTGTGGGTGGCACTGGTCTTCAGCCAAATGATTGGCGCGCTGGTGCTGCAACTGGCAGGCCGCCTTGGTGCGCTGGACACCAGCCCGCAGGATTTGCTGCGCCTGATGCTGGCGCAACTGCTGCATGCCGACGCCGCAACACCGCCTCCATCCAAACGCAAATCCCCCGCCAAACCAACCGCAACAAGGAAGAACTGACATGGTGAGAATTGAAAAGCAAGGCGGCGTCTGGACCATCGTCCACAGCCGTTTCAAAGAAGCCCGCAACGCCATGGACCCGGCCAGTGCCGATGCGCTGCACGACGCGTTTCTGGCGTTCGACGCCGACCCTTCCGCCAGCGTGGCGGTGCTGTGGGGCGAAGGCGGCGCGTTTTGCGCCGGCTGGGATTTGAAGTTCGCCAGCACGCTGTCGGACCGCGAGTCTTTCCGCAACGAAGTGTCGGAGGGACTGGCGTTTCCCACCGGCGCGAATGCGGCACCGCGCGGCCCGCTGGGCCCAACCCGGCTGGAGCTGTCCAAGCCGGTGATTGCCGCGGTGGAAGGCCCGGCCGTGGCCGGCGGCATGGAACTGGCCATGTGGTGCGATATCCGCGTGATGGCGGACACGGCCTACTTCGGCGTGTACTGCCGGCGCTGGGGCATTCCGCTGCTGGACGGCGGCACGGTGCGCATGGCGCGCCTGGTGGGCCAGGGCCGGGCCATGGAAATCACGCTGACCGGGCGCAAGGTGCCCGCCACCGAAGCGGTGCAGATCGGCCTGTGCGAAAAAGTGGTGGAACCTGGCGGTGCACGCGAGGCCGCCGAGGCCATGGCCCACACCATTGCCCGCTTTCCGCAGGCCGCCGTGCGCGCCGACCGCCGCTCGATTCTGGAAACCTACGGCACCCCGGTGCGCGATGCGCTGCGCCGCGAGTGGTTCAATGGCGTGGAAGCGCACTTCAAGGAAGGCGCAGCCGGTGCCGGCCGCTTTGCCAGCGGGCTGGGCCGGCATGGGGATTTCGAGAAGATCTGAGAACGCGCAGAGGGCAACACCCGGCAACGAAAAAACCGCCCGCAGGCGGTTTGCAGAGGTGGTGGCAACAGGACCTAGTTCAGCAGTTCTGCCGGAATATTGCCGCCGTTCTCGGCCAGCTTTTGCAGCACGGTCTTGTGCAGCCACATGTTCATCTGGGCCGAGTCACCCATCTTCTCGGCCGGACAGCCCAGCTCAGTGGCCAGCTCCTTGCGGGCCGCAAAGCTGCTGTCCAGTCCCAGCAGCTTCAAAAGATCGACGATGGAAGTTTTCCAGTTCAGCTTCTCAGCGTGTGCGCTGGCCAGGGCTTCAAGTTTGGCCACCACGTCCCATGCGCTGATGGCCACCGGTGCTGTGGGAGCGGCGGCTGCGCCGGGCGCCGGTGCGGGGGCAGCAGTTGCTGCACCTTCGTCCTTCTTGTCACCAAAGCCCAGCTTGGCCAGAATGTTGCTGAAAATGCCCATAGGAAATCCTCGTGGTTGATCGAACAAACCTTATACACCCCGGTCGCGACACCCCCATGGCACGGGGGAATTGCCCAATCTCTGCTGAAGGGGCTGGCGAGTTGGAACACCCGTTTGGGACGTTGGCTGGTTTCGGCCGAGGCCATGTGCAAACGCCTTCAAGCAGCGTTGCGCGCACTGCTGCGGGGTCACCGCGATCTCACCCCTCAAACTGCGGGTGCAGCTGCCGTATCCGGTTCATCGCCATCCCAGCCGCAGCCGTTCGTGTCTCCACCCCCAGTTTGGCAAAGATGCGCTCCAGGTGTTTTTTCACCGTGGCCGGGCTGGCGCCGAGGATGTCGCCGATGTCGCGGTTGATCTTGCCTTTGACCACCCAGTACAGCACCTCGGCTTCCCGGGCGGTGAGTTTGAAACTCAGGCTCATGGCTTCGATGATGGCGGCGTCGCTCACTTCGCGCATCACGATCAGCCAATCGCCACCCGTCTCGCCGGCCACGCCTTCGCCAGCCTGCTGGTGCAGCCGCAGCGTGAGGCGGCGCGCGCCCTGCTCAATGGCCAGGCGCGGCGGCTCGGCTTGCGGCACCAAGGGCAGCGTTTGCCGTTGCAGCCACTGGCGCACCACCTCGGGCACGGTGGCTGTGGGCGGGCCAAAGTAGGCCTCAAGCATCTGCCTTGCCAACGGGGTTTGCCACATCAGCCGGCCGTCGCTGGCGCGCACGGTGATGGTGGCGTAGCCAAAGGCATCCAGCGCGTTGCGGGCCTGGCGCTTTTCGCGCGCGCCGGCCAGGTGCACCCCCATGCGGGCCAACACTTCCTTGGGCTTGATGGGCTTGGTGACGTAGTCGACCCCGCCCGCCTCCAGCGCGGCCACCAGGTGCTCGGTCTCGGTCAGACCGGTCATGAAGATGATGGGGATGTGCGCTGTCACCGCACTGGCTTTGAGCCGGCGCGCCACCTCGAAGCCGTCCATGCCGGGCATCATCGCGTCGAGCAACACGATGTCGGGCAGGGCCTGCGCCGCACGCTGCAGCGCGGCTTCGCCGTGGGTGGCAACCAACACGGTGTAGCCGGATTCGTCCAGCGCGTCGTGCAGCACCGACAAGTTGTCGGGCACGTCGTCAACGATCAGCACCACCTCGCTGTTGGCGCGGTCCAGCGTCTTGTCGAGCGGGCTGGACAGATGAGGAGGCGGATGGGGGGGCTGCATGCCGGTGAGCTTACCCCGCCTGTTGCAGCAAGCGGCCCATGGCCTCGAACTGGAACTGGCGCGCCATGCCACGCATTTGCTCGGCAAAGGCGGCGCATTCGGGCGCGGCGGCCTCGATCTCGGCCAGCTTGTTGATGATGCCGCGGTAGTAGCCAAGGTTGACCACATCAAGCAGAGCGGCGCGCTCGGCGGCCGGTGGCAGAACCAGCTTGGTCGGGGCAACAGGTGCCGCTGCTGGGCTAGTCACCGGCGCACTCTCCAGCCAGACGATGGCCAGCTTGCGCTCCAACCAGTCGAGCAACTCCGGATGCCGCACGGGTTTGAGGATGAAGTCTTCGGGTGGGATTCCGGCGTCGTTGTCCAGCCCTTTGTCGAACGCATTCGCCGACACGATGGCGACAACAGCTTGTGGTGGCGGAACGAGGCGCCGCAAGCGGCGAATGGTTTCCCAGCCATCTATGCCGGGCATGGCCAAGTCCATCAGGATCGCGTCGGGCTGGTAGCCTGCGGCCAGCAGATCCAGACAGTCGTGGCCGCTGGCGGCGGTGCGCAGTTCAAAGCCCAGGGGCTCCAGCAGGCTTTGCAGCAGCTCGCGGTCGGCCTCTTCGTTGTCAACCACCAGAATGCGCCGGCGCGTGCCGACGTAGCCGCGCCGCTGCTGCGCAGGGCGTGGCAACAGGCTGCGTGAAGAGACATGCGCCTCGGGCAAGAACAGCTTGACGCGAAACACCGAGCCCACGCCCGGCGTGCTGCTGGCGGTGAGCTCACCGCCCATCAAATCGGTCAGCATCTTGGCGATGGTCAGCCCGAGGCCAGCGCCAGGTGCCGCGGGGCCAGGCGCAGCAGAGCGGGTAAAGGGCTCGAAGATGCGCGCCAGTTCTTCTGCCGGAACGCCGGGGCCGGTGTCCTGGATTTCTATGCTGGCCATTTCGCGCGCGTGTTTCAGCCTGAAGGTCACCCGCCCCTGCGCGGTGAACTTGATGGCGTTGCCAAGCAGGTTGATGAGGATCTGCCGCACCCGCTTTTCATCGGCCCGCACCACTTCGGGCAGCACGCCGTCGGCCTCGAATTTGAAGGCGAGTTGCTTGCCAGCGGCCTGCAGTTCGAACATGCTGGCGATCTCGTGCACGCAGTCGGCAAAGCGCATGGGCCGCACGTCGAGCGTGAGCTTGCCCGCCTCGATGCGGGCGACGTCGAGCGTGCCTTCGATCAGGCTCAGCAAATGCTCGCCGCTGCGCTTGATGACGCTGACCGCCTGCTTGCGGTGCGGCGGGATGGCGGCGTCTTCCCCCATCAGTTGCGCGTAGCCCAGGATGCTGTTCAGCGGTGTGCGCAGCTCGTGGCTGATGGCGCTGATGTAGCGGCTCTTGGCCTGGTTGGCCTGCTCGGCCTGCCGGCGCGCGGCTTCGGCCAGCAGCCTGGCGTTCTGCAGCGCCTCGTCGGTCTGGCGGTGCGACTCGATCTCGCGCACCAGCAGATGCGTCTGGCGGTTGGATTCCTCCTGCGCCACCTGCCGGCTCTTGTGCGCCAGCACCAGCCACCAGGCCACGATGCCGGCCAGGAGCAGCACCGCCAGATAGGCCTTGAGGAAGCCGGAGCGCAGGGTCGCCGTCGCCAGGCCCTGCGCATCGACCAGGTCGGCCAGCGCGCGCATCTCCTGCCGGTACAACAGGCCGAACAGCGTGGCCAGCAGCGGCGCGATCACCAGCATCAGCAGCAGGAAGTGGCCCAGGCCGGTGTCCAGGTACGGGCCGACGCGCCTGGGCAGCAGCCAGCGCAGGGTGGCCGACCACTGCGAGGCCAGGCTCGCGTGCGGCTTGCACAGGTCGCCGCAGCGCGCGTCCAGCGTGCAGCACAAGGAGCAGATCGGTCCCTGGTAGGCCGGGCAATGCGCCATGTCCGGGCCTTCGTATTCGCGCTCGCAGATCGTGCAGTGGTGGGTGACCAGCCCCCTCACCCCTGCCCTCTCCCCCGAGGGGGAGAGGGAGGAAGGCGCGTCGGTGCGCGCGATGTAGTAGCGGCCCTTCGTCGCCCAGGCGATCAGCGGGGCGGCGGCGAACGCGACGCCCATGGCGATGAGCGCGGAGAACGCCTGCGCCATGGGGCCGAACACGCCCAGGTGCGCGCTGATGGACAGCAGCGAGGCCAGCGCCATCGCGCCCACGCCGACCGGGTTGATGTCGTACAGGTAGGCGCGCTTGAACTCGATGCCCTTGGGCGACAGGCCCAGCGGCTTGTTGACCACCAGGTCGGCCACCACCGCCATGATCCAGGCGATGGCGATGTTGGAGTACAGGCCCAGCACGTCGCCCAGCGCCTGGAACACGTTCATCTCCATCAGCATGAAGGCGATCAGCGTGTTGAACACCACCCACACCACCCGGCCGGGGTGGCTGTGCGTGAGGCGCGAGAAAAAATTGCTCCAGGCCAGCGAACCGGCGTAGGCGTTGGTGACGTTGATCTTGAGTTGCGACACCACCACAAACAGCGCGGTGGCAGCCACCGCCCAGCCGTAGTGGGGAAACACGTATTCGTAGGCCGCCAGGTACATCTGGTTGGGGTCCACGGCACGGTCCAGCGGCACGGCGTGGGTGATGGCCAGGTAGGCCAGCGCCGCGCCGCCCAGCATTTTGACAACACCCAGCACCACCCAGCCCGGCCCGCCAGCCAGCACCGCAAACCACCAGCGGCGCGTGTTGGCAGCGGTTTTGGCGGGCATGAAGCGCAGGTAGTCGGCCTGCTCACCCATCTGCGTGATGAGCGCAATGCCCACGGTGAGCGCCGCGCCAAACGAGGCCAGCACGAAACCGCTGCTGCGGCTTTTCTCACCGGCGTAGGCGGTGATGCCGGCAAAGGCACCGGGGTCTTTGGCAAACACATAGACAAAGGGCACCACCAGCATCAGCAGCCACAGCGGCTGTGTCCAGACCTGCAGCCGGCTGATGGCCGAGACGCCGTGCGTGACCAGCGGTATCACCACCAGCGCGCAAATGAGGTAGCCCCAGCGCGGCGGAATGTCCAGCGCCAGCTCCAGCGCATAGGCCATCACAGCCGCCTCCAGCGCGAAGAAGATGAAGGTGAAACAAGCGTAGATCAGCGAAGTGATGGTCGAGCCGATGTAGCCAAAACCAGCGCCACGGGTCAGCAAATCCATGTCCACGCCGTAGCGCGCCGCATAGACACTGATGGGCAGGCCTGCCAGAAAGATGATGAGGCCGGTGGCCAGAATCGCCAGCGCGGCGTTGGTAAAACCGTACTGCACCAGCAGCGTGGCGCCAATGGCTTCCAGAATCAAAAACGATGCGGCGCCACCCAGCGCGGTGTTGGCGACCCGGAAGGTCGACCACTTGCGAAAGCTCTGCGGCGTGTAGCGCAGCGCATAGTCTTCCATGGTCTCGCTGCCAACCCAGGAGTTGTAGTCACGCCGGACCTTGACGATGCGCTGCGGTGCGTCGTCCACCGCGCCTTCGCCGGGCGTTGCAGGCCGCCAGGGCAATTCGGGGGTGGGCAAGGGCGCGCGGTCGTTCATGGGCTGGCCCCATCGTAAATCGGAATCTGCGGCCACCCCGTGCCTGCCGGTCCGCATGGGCCAAATGGCGTATGGCCGCACGGATGGCTTCCCGCATAATCATCCGACGTATGGAACTCACCCCCCGCGAAAAAGACAAGTTGCTGATCTTTACCGCCGCGCTGCTGGCCGAGCGGCGCCGCGCGCGTGGCCTCAAACTGAACTACCCCGAGGCCGTGGCGCTGATCAGCGCAGCCGTGATGGAGGGTGCGCGCGATGGCAAAACCGTGGCGCAGCTGATGAGCGAGGGCCGCGCGGTGCTGACCCGCGCCGACGTGATGGACGGCATTGCCGAGATGATTCCCGACATCCAGGTTGAGGCCACCTTCCCCGACGGCACCAAACTGGTCACAGTACACCAACCCATCCTCTGATTAACTATGAAAAACATAGCACTATCGCTAGCTTCTATGGCGGCAAGCAGCAGTTTCGCCCATGAAGGACACGGTTTGAATGGTTCCCACTGGCATGCGAGCGACACCTTGGGCTACCTGGTGCTGGCTGTGGCAGCAGCGGCTGCCGTCTGGCTGATGCGCGGTGGCAAGTGAGGCGCCCATGGTGCCCGGCGAGTTGTTGACAGACGACGGCGAACACCCACTCAACACCGGTCGGCGCACGCTGACGGTGCTGGTTCAGAACACGGCCGACCGGCCGATCCAGGTCGGCTCGCACTACCACTTTGCCGAAACCAATGGTGCATTGCGCTTTGACCGCGATGCGGTGCGCGGCATGCGGCTGAACATTGCGTCGGGCACGGCGGTGCGGTTTGAGCCAGGACAGCAGCGCACGGTGGAGCTGGTGGACTTTGCCGGTGCGCGCATGGTGTACGGCTTTCGTGGTCTTGTGATGGGGGGCTTGTAATGGCCACGATGGGACGGCGCGCGTACGCCGAAATCTTTGGGCCTACCGTAGGCGACCGGGTGCGACTGGCCGACACCGATTTGCTGATTGAGGTAGAAAAAGACTACACACTCGCCGCTGGCAGCTACGGCGAAGAGGTGAAGTTCGGCGGCGGCAAGACCATCCGCGACGGCATGGCGCAAAGCCAGCAGACGCGCGCCGAAGGGGCTGTGGACACGGTACTGACCAACGCGCTGATTTTGGACCACTGGGGCATCGTCAAGGCCGACATCGGCCTGAAAGACGGCCGCATCGTGAAGATCGGCAAGGCCGGCAACCCCGACGTGCAGCCGGGTGTGGACATCGTCATTGGCCCCGGCACCGAAATCATCAGCTGCGAAGGCAACATCGTCACGGCTGGCGGCATGGACTCGCACATCCACTTCATCTGCCCGCAACAGATCGAAGAAGCGCTGGCGGCCGGCATCACCACCATGCTGGGCGGCGGCACTGGCCCGGCCACCGGCACCTTTGCCACCACCTGCACACCCGGGCCGTGGCACATCGCCCGCATGCTGCAGGCGGCCGACGCCTTCCCAATGAACCTGGCCTTTCTTGGCAAGGGCAACGCCAGCCTGCCCGCCGCGCTGCACGAGCAGATCAACGCCGGCGTGGTGGGCCTGAAACTGCACGAAGACTGGGGCACCACGCCCGCGGCCATCAGCAACTGCCTGGACGTGGCCGACGCCACCGACACGCAGGTGGCGATCCATTCCGACACGCTGAACGAATCGGGCTTCGTAGAGAACACCATCGCCGCGACCAAGGGCCGTGGCATCTGCGCCTTTCACACCGAAGGCGCGGGCGGCGGCCATGCACCGGACATTCTGCGGGTGGTGGGTGAGGCGAACTTTCTGCCGTCCAGCACCAACCCCACCATGCCGTACACGGTGAACACGCTGGACGAGCATGTCGACATGCTGATGGTCTGCCACCACCTCGACCCGGCGATTGCCGAGGACCTGGCCTTTGCCGAAAGCCGCATCCGCAAGGAAACCATTGCCGCAGAAGACATCCTGCACGACCTGGGCGCCATCAGCATGATGAGCAGCGACAGCCAGGCCATGGGCCGGGTCGGTGAGGTGATTCTGCGCACCTGGCAAACCGCGCACAAGATGAAGGCGCAGCGGGGCAAGCTACCCGAAGACAACGCGCGCAACGACAACTTCCGCGCCAAACGCTACATCGCCAAATACACCATCAACCCGGCGATTGCGCACGGCATGTCGCACGAAATCGGCAGCGTTGAAGAAGGCAAATGGGCCGACCTGGTGGTCTGGAAACCGGCTTTCTTCGGCGTCAAGCCGGCGCTCATTCTGAAGGGTGGAAGCATCGCCATGGCGGCGATGGGCGACCCGAATGCCTCCATCCCCACGCCGCAGCCGGTGCACTACCGGCCGATGTTTGGCGCGTTTGGCGGCGCCTTGACGCGGGGTTCGCTCACCTTTGTGTCGCAGGCAGGGTTGAAGGCCGGGATTGGCGAGCAGTTCGGGTTGAAGAAGACGCTCAGCGCGGTACACAACATCCGCAGCGTGCGCAAACAGCACATGGTCCACAATGGCGCCCTGCCCCGGATGGAGATCGACGCGCAGACCTACGCGGTGCGCGCCGACGGCCAGTTGCTCACCTGCGAGCCGGCCACCCACCTGCCCATGGCCCAACGCTACTTTTTGTTCTGATGCTGCACACCTCCAAATGCCTTCCCGGTGGCCACGGCCTCGCCCCCGCCCTGCTGAAACGCGCCGCCACGGTCGAGCTCGACTGGGACGTGCGCCAGAAAAGCCGCTTTGACGCCACCGACAGCCAAGGCCGCACGCTGGGCGTTTTCCTGCCACGCGGCACCGTGGTGCGTGGTGGTGACGTGCTGGTGGCCGAAGACGGTTCGCTGGTCAAGGTGACCGCCGCGCCACAGCCGGTGCTGCGCATCACCCATTGCCAGGCCCACGGCACACCGTTCGACCTGACACGCGCCGCCTACCACCTGGGCAACCGCCATGTGCCCATTGAGCTGAAGCCCGACTTTCTGCAGATCGAGCCCGACCACGTGCTGGCCGACATGCTGCGCGCCATGCACTTGACCGTGAACGAGGCCACCGCGCCGTTCGAGCCGGAAAGCGGTGCCTATGCGGCGGGCGGCCATGACCACGCACCGGCGTCCGTTGCCGCACCGGCACCCCATGTGCACGGCCCGCACTGCAACCATGGGCACGACCACGCGCCCGCCGTGCAGCCCGTCGCGATCCAGATCCACAAGCACCGCCCGCCCGGCTGAGCATGGCCGCGCCGCTGTCGGCCACTGGCCTGCTGCAGTTGATCTGGCTGGCCTCGCCAGCCTTGCCGATTGGTGGGTTTTCATACTCAGAGGGACTGGAGGCCAGCGTCGATGCTGGTCTTGCAGCAACAGAATCGGGCGTGAGCGGCTGGCTGTCAGACCAGCTCGCACTGTCACTGGGCCGGGCTGATCTGCCGCTGCTGGCCCAGACGATTGCGGCCTGGCGCTGCAACGACGTGGCGCGCGTTCAGGAACTGACGCAGTGGCTGCTGGCCACCCGCGAGAGCGCCGAATTCCGTGCGCAAACCGAGCAAATGGGCCGCTCGCTGGTCGAGTGGCTGCGCCTGCAGCACCCAGACGTTGATGCGGCGTTTGCCGGCATCACCCCCACCTACCCTGTCTCTTTTGCCTTTGCCGCGTCGCGCGTACCCGCCAGCGTGCCAGACTGCTGCCTGGCCTTCGCTTTCGGCTGGGCGGAGAACATGGTGTCGGCAGCGGTAAAAGCGGTGCCACTGGGCCAGAGCGCGGGCCAGCGCATACTGGCGCGGCTGGCCTTGGAAATTCCGCCAGTGGTGGAGCGGGCATTGCAAATGCCGGATGGCGACAGAATGGCCTTCACGCCGATGCTCGCCATACTTTCCGCACAGCACGAAACACAGTACTCACGGCTTTTCCGATCATGACCCTGCACCACATCCCCCACCGCAGCAAAAAACTCCCACCCCTGCGCGTGGGCATTGGCGGCCCGGTCGGCTCTGGCAAGACCACGCTGCTGGAAATGCTCTGCAAGGCCATGCGCGACCGCTACGACCTGGTCGCCATCACCAACGACATCTACACCAAGGAAGACCAGCGCCTGCTCACAGTGAGCGGCGCGCTGCCGGCCGAACGCATCATGGGCGTGGAGACGGGTGGCTGCCCGCACACCGCCATCCGCGAAGACGCGTCGATCAACCTGGAGGCCATCGACCGCATGCTGGTGGAGTTTCCCGATGCCGACATCGTTTTCATCGAGAGCGGCGGCGACAACCTCGCCGCCACCTTCAGCCCCGAACTGAGCGACCTGACCATCTACGTGATCGATGTGGCCGCCGGTGAAAAAATCCCGCGCAAGGGCGGCCCCGGCATCACAAAGAGTGACCTCTTTGTCATCAACAAGACCGATCTGGCGCCGCACGTGGGCGCGAATCTGGACGTGATGCATGCCGACACCACCCGCATGCGCACCAACGCGCAGGGCCTCAAACCTTTTGTGATGACCAACCTGAAAACGCTCACCGGGCTGGCCGAGGTGGTTGCCTTCATCGAGCGCAAGGGCATGCTTTTGCAACCGGCATAAATCGGACGGCCTCATGCAACGCTTCACCATTTCACTCGACGACCAGCTCGCACAGCAGTTCGACACGCTGATTACCGACAAAGGCTATGTCAACCGTTCCGAAGCCGTGCGCGACCTGATCCGTGGCCAGCTGGGTGCCGTCAGCCTCAGCCAAGCCCTGGCGAAATGGTGTGTGGCCAGCGTCAGCTACGTGTACGACCACCATGAGCACCCCGTCACCGCCCGCGTGATGGACCTGCAGCACGAGCACCACGACCTGGTGGTCACCAGCCTGCACACCCACCTGGACCACGCCCACTGCCTGGAAACCGTGGTGCTGCGCGGCGCCACCGCCTCGGTGCAAGCCTGTGCCGAACAGCTGATCGCCCTGCGCGGCGTGCGCCACGGCAACATCCACCTGGTGCCGCTGAACGAAGAAGACCATGGCCACCACCACGCCCACACACCGGCCGACCGGCACACCCACCTCAAACCCATCAGTTGAGAGGTGCCAGACCGCACCGCGCACGCGGTAAACTCACCGACTTGGAAGCTTGGCAGAGTGGTCGATTGCACCGGTCTTGAAAACCGGCAAACCGAAAGGTTTCTAGGGTTCGAATCCCTAAGCTTCCGCCAAACCGTTCACCGTCTTGTGAGGCACTGGCCCTTATGAAACCCATCGCCCAATGTCTGGCCCTGTGTGCAACCCTGCTGGTTGCCAGCGCCCAGGCGCAAACCGCCGAACAGTTCTCCAGAAACGCAGGGGTGTTTACCGCGCGGGCGGCTTACCCGATGGTCGTGATCCGCGAGGCCGACGCGCGCGGCCAGTGGGTGCAGTTGCAGGCACGCATGAGCGGCAGCAAATGGCACATCCGGCGCATTGACCCGGCTTTGCCACCGCTGGTGGCCACTGCATCGTTCGACATGTTCTCGGGCACCTCGGCGCCTCAGGCCACCAAGCCCGATGCCGAAGCGATTGCCGACCTGGTGCTGTCCAACGCCGAACGCATCGAACTGGAATACCTGCAGACCCCCACCGGCTGGGCGTTCAGCAAGGGCCGCAGCACCTCGCGTGGCCAGACCACGGCGGTGGTGCCACCCCCACCCGGCGTTTTCAGCCCGGCGGGCTGGGCGATTGACGGGTTCTCGGTCAAGTAATTTCAAAGCCGCGTAGGACGCCGCCCACGCTGGCTGGCGAACTTGGCGCATGTTGACCACAGGGGCGAGGGTAGATGATGGACTTGTCTTCAAAAAGGCAAACACCATGATCACCACCCACCCCCATCCCGCCCACCCCGAACACTTTGACCTGCCACATTGGCTGGTGAGCGCCCTGCAAACCGCCGGTTGGGCGGTCTACTTGGGTTCGCTGGCGGTGCTGGGCAGTTTTGCCATGGTGGCCGGTTTGGCACTGGTCAGCGCCTGACGCCCGACCAGCAACGCTGATCAGGAACTGTCAGCCAGAAACAGCGCCTGCAGGTCGTTCAGGAAGTCAAACCCTTTGTCGCTGGGCCGCACCTGCTGCAGCTCGCGCACCAACAAACCTTTTTTCTCGGCATCCGCCAGCCCCTGCGCAATCGCGCTGGCGGGCAAACCGGTGCGCTCGGCAAATTGCTGCAGTGAAAACCCGTCTTTCAGCCGCAGCGCGTTCAGCATGAACTCAAACGGCAAATCGGTCCGTGGCACCTCCTGGTGCTGCGCCACCGGCGTGCCGGCGCGGGCATTGTCCATGTAGAGGCGTGGCTCGCGAAAGCGCACCTGCCGCACCACGCGGTGCGCAAAGCTGAGCTTGCTGTGGGCCCCCGCGCCTAGCCCCAAGTAGTCGCCAAACTGCCAGTAGTTGAGGTTGTGCCAGCAGCGGTGGCCGGGCCGCGCGTAGGCAGAGACCTCGTAGCGCGCCAGTCCCGCCGCTTCAGCCCCCGCGGTGATCTGGTCGAGCATGGCGTAGGCCATGTCGTCTTCCGGAATGGCCGGTGGGAACTTGGCAAAGTAGGTGTTGGGCTCGATGGTGAGGTGGTAGATCGACAGGTGCGGCGGCGCCAACGCCAGCGCGGTCTGCAGGTCTTCCCCCAGCTCGGCCAGTGTCTGGCCTGGCAAGGCGTACATCAGGTCGAGGTTGTAGGTGTCGAAGGCCTGGGCGGCTTCTGACACGGCCGCCAGCGCCTGGGCGCGGTCGTGCACCCGGCCGAGGGCTTTGAGGTGCCGGTCGTTGAAGCTTTGCACGCCGATGGACAGCCGCGTCACCCCGGCGGCGCGGAACGCGCGGAAGCGGTTGGTCTCGAAGGTGCCAGGGTTGGCCTCCAGCGTGATCTCGCAGTCGGGCGTGAGCTTGAGGCGGGCGCGCACGTCGGCCAGCAGGCGGTCGATGCTGGCTGGGGAAAACAAACTCGGCGTGCCACCGCCAATGAAGATGCTGTGGATGGTGCGCCCCCAAATCAGGGGCAGCGCGGATTCGATGTCGGTACAAATCGCATCCAGGTAGGCTTGTTCTGGCAGGCTGCCTGCTGCGGGGCCCCACTCATGGGAATTGAAGTCGCAATACGGGCACTTCTTCAGGCACCAGGGCAGGTGCACGTAAAGCGACAGCGGCGGCAGCGCGGCGAGTTGCAGGGTGCCGGGGCGCATCAGGTGGGCCAGGTCTGGCACCACCACTGGCGTCGCGCCAGCCGGCACGATGGGGATGGTCACAGCCAGCGCTCGCGGATCAGCGCCAGCATCTGGCGGCTGGATTGGCCCCGGTGGCTGTGGGCGTTTTTCACGTCGTCGCTCACCTCCGCAAAGGTGCAGCCCAGCGCCGGCACGAACATCACCGGGTCGAACCCGAAACCGTTCTGGCCGCGCGGCGCGCGGGTGATTTCGCCGCTGACGCGGCCCACGGCAATCAGAGGTTCGGGGTCGTCGGCGGTGCGCACCGCCACCAGGGTGCTGACCATGGCGGCGCGCCGGTTGTCCAACGTTTGCATTTGCTCCAGCAGCGCACGCACGTTGGTGTCGTCGCCCTTGGGGTAACCGAACTGGGTGGCGTAGTAGGCGGTGTCCACCCCGGGCAAGCCGCCAAAGGCGTCCACACACAGGCCGGCGTCGTCGGCCAGCGCGGGCAGGCCACTGTGCCGGGCGGCGTGGCGGGCCTTGGTGAGCGCGTTTTCCACAAAGGTGCGGAAGGGCTCCTCGGCCTCGCCAATGCCCAGGTCACCCTGGCGCAGCAAGGCCACGCCCAGCGGCTGGAACATGGCCTGCAATTCGGCCAATTTGCCCCGGTTGTTCGATGCGAGCACGATTTTCATCAAATTTCAAGCCAAATTTGCCTCAAGCCCTAGTGCATCCTTGCGGAACAGCTATTATTTTAATAGCGCCTGGGTTTGCAGCGCCACCAGTTCGGTGACGCCTTTTTCAGCCAGCGCCAGCAAGGCGTCGAGCTCGCGGCGCGAAAACGCCGCGCCTTCGGCCGTGCCCTGCACTTCAATGAAATGGCCGGCGCCGGTCATGACGACGTTCATGTCGGTGTCGCAGGCCGAGTCTTCGGTGTATTCCAGGTCCAGCAAGGGCACGCCCTGCACGATGCCGACCGACACCGCCGCCACCGGGCCGAGGATGGGCGAGGCTTTGAGCTTGCCGCTGGCCAGCAGTGTGCTGACCGCATCGTGTGCGGCCACGTAGGCGCCGGTGATGGCCGCTGTGCGGGTACCGCCATCGGCCTGCAGCACGTCACAGTCGAGGTGGATGGTGCGTTCCCCGAGCGCTTTCAAGTCAAACACCGCGCGCATGGAGCGGCCAATCAGGCGCTGGATCTCCTGCGTGCGGCCGCTTTGTTTGCCGCGCGCGGCCTCGCGGTCGCCCCGGGTGTGGGTGGCGCGCGGCAGCATGCCGTACTCGGCCGTGACCCAGCCCTCGCCGCTGCCCTTTTTATGGCCAGGCACTTTTTCTTCCACCGACGCGGTGCACAGCACCCGGGTGTCGCCAAACTCGATCAGCACCGAACCTTCGGCGTGGATGGTGTAGCCACGGGTGATGCGCACCGGGCGCAACTGGTCTGCGGCGCGCTGGCCGCTGCGAACAAAAGAGGTCATGGGAGGGTTCCGAAAAAAAGGATGGCCGGGAAAATGGTCCGAGCGTTCTTCGCTCAAGCCTTCTTGGCGGCAGAGCGGCGGATGGCTTCGTTGATCTCGGCAATGGCGCGCTCGATCTCTTCGTTGTCGAGCGTGTCATCGGCCACACCGGGACCGCCGGCCTGAATGGTAGAGGCAAACACCTCGTCGCTGATGCTGTCGGTGGAAATGGCGCCGCCGGCGGCCTGGTCGTCCGGCGTTTCCCACTCCATCGCCAGCACGGTGGTGTTGTCGGCATAGCGGCCACCGGCCTGCAGCGCCTCGGCCACCATCAGGGGTACCGCGTCGGCCACAGGCTGGTTCGCCAGCTGGCGAACCAGCTGGGACTCGTCCAATGGGTCCCACAGCCCGTCCGAACACAGCATGATCTTGTCACCCTCCTGCAACTGCAGCGGCTCCGACACATCAAACTGCGGCCGACCGGGCGAACCCAGGCAGGTGTAGAGCACGTTGCGGTTCAACGGTTCAATGCTTTGCACCACCACTGCCGGGCGACGTTCCACCAGCGAATGGTCAACCGTGCGCGCCAGCAAGATCCCCTGGCGCACGCAGTACAGCCGGGAATCGCCGCAATGCGCCCAAGTGGCCTTGCCGTTTTGCACCAAGGCAACCACCAGCGTGCTGCGGGGCGCATCGGGCATGCCGCGGCTATCGGCATAGCGAATGATCTGGTGGTGCGCGGCCAGCACCGCGTTGCTCAGGAAACGGTGCACGTCCCGCACCACGGGGCGGGCTTCTTTCTGAAACAGCGCAGAAACGGTCTGCAGCGCCATCTGGGCCGCCACTTCGCCTTCGGGGTGGCCGCCCATGCCATCGGCCAGCACCAGCAAAGCCGCCTCGCGGGTGTAGCAGTAACCCATCCGGTCTTCGTTCTTGGCACGCCCGCCGCGCCGGCTGAGTTGAAACACCGAGAACTTCATTTTTTGCGGGTCCCGATCACCGTGCCACCCATCACCGTCTTGCGGGTGTCGGTGACAAAGCTGTCCAACTGCAGGCGCACTTTCTCGGCCATCGACAGCTTGGTGTAGACGCGCTCGGTCTCGCGACCGAGTTCTTTTTGCAGCGCAAACACCGACTGCGGTCGCGCCAGCGGGTCCAGTGCCATGCACCACTCCACCACCTGCAGCAGGCTGTCGGAGTACACCCCCCGGTGCCGCGCCAACGCGGTGGCCAGCCGGTCTTTTTCCTGGCGCTGTGGTGCGTCGTTGGGCGGGTAGCCCTGCATGCAGGCGTACATGCAGGCACCAATCGAGTAGATGTCGGTCCACGGGCCCATGGCGGTGCCACGCCGGTACAGTTCTGGCGGGGCAAAGCCCGGCGTGTACATCGGGCGGATGAAGTTGCCTTCTTTGTTCAGCACCTCGCGCGCGGCGCCAAAGTCGATCATCACCGCGCGGTCGTCGTCGGTGATGAAAATGTTGGCCGGTTTGATGTCCAGGTGCAGCATCTTGTGCTGGTGCACGATGCGCAGCCCGCGCAGGATCTCGTCAAACAGCGAGCGGATGGTGGATTCGCGGAACACCTTGGCGTTTTTCTGCTCCCGCGCAGTGATGACGAAGTCCTGAAGCGTTGCGCCCTCCAGGTAATTCATCACCATGTAGACGGTCTCGTTCTCACGGAAGAAGTTGAGCACACTCACCACCGAAGGGTGCGAAATCTGCGCCAGCGCACGGCCTTCTTCAAAGAAACTTTTCAGGCCCAGCCGGTAGAGCGACAACTTGTCGGGCGCAACCTGCGGCAACAATTCACCGGGTGCGCGGGTTGCCAACGACGACGGCAGGTATTCCTTGATCGCCACCTGCTGGCCCTCGGCGTCCAACGCCAGGTAAACCACCCCAAAACCACCCGCCGACAGCTTGCGGACGACCTTGTAGCCGCCCATCCGGGTGCCGGGCTCCAGGGACGCAGGCTTGACCTTTGACATAATTTGGCAGTGGGGGTGGGTTTGGCGCGTGTCAACCAGCTCGCACCAACACACCGAAAGAACAAAACGCAATGTCAGTTTACAGCATGACTGGCTACGCCAGCGTCCAGCAAAGCACCAGCGCCAGCAGCGCTGCGGCACCCCGGCTGGGCCTCGAAATCCGCTCGGTCAACAGCCGTTTTCTGGACCTCGTTTTCCGCCTGCCCGAAGAGCTGCGCCACGCCGAGCCAGCGCTGCGCGAGAAGCTCGCCAGCCGCCTGAAACGCGGCAAGGTGGAGGTGCGCGCCTCGCTGGATTCGGCCCAGGGCAGCCACCTCAAAGACCCTCCACCCGCCGCCCTGCAGCGCCTGAGCGCACTGGAAGACACGGTCAAGGCCTGGCTGCCCCAGGCCATCTCCCTGAGCGTGGCCGACGTGCTGCGCCTCGCCGCCAGCGACCAGCCGCCACCCCAGGACCTGGACACCCACCTCGCCCAACTGGCCCAGACCGCGCTGGACGCGCTGCTCGACGCCCGCGCCCGCGAAGGCGACAAGCTGGTCACCATGCTGCGCGACCGCCTGGCCTCGCTGCGCGAGCTGGCGGCCCGCGCCGGCCCGCTGGTGCCGCAGCTGGTGGCCCAGCAGCGCGCGCGTTTTCTGGAGCGCTGGCAGGAAACGCTGGCGCTGGCCGGTGGCGGCGTCAGCGCAGAAGCCGCGCAAGACCGCGCGCTGACCGAGGCCACGGCGTTCGCCATCCGCATCGATGTGGCCGAAGAAATCACGCGCCTCAGCGCCCACCTCGACGAGGTGGAACGGCTGCTGAACAAGGGAGGTGAACTCGGCAAGCGGCTCGACTTCCTGATTCAGGAAATGCACCGCGAAGCCAACACGCTGGGCTCCAAGTCCGCGGCGCTGGAGCTGACGCGCATCTCGGTCGACATGAAGGTGCTGATCGAGCAGATGCGCGAACAAGTCCAGAACATCGAGTGAGTGGCTGACATGGACTATCCCGGAAACCTCTTTGTGGTGGCCGCCCCCAGCGGGGCTGGCAAATCCAGCCTCGTCAAGGCGCTGAAGGCGCAGGATGCGCTGATCCTGCCGTCTGTCTCACACACCACACGCCAGCCACGCGGCCAGGAACAGCATGGCCGGGAGTATTTTTTCGTCTCTGACACCGCATTTGACGACATGGTGCTGGACAACCGCTTTCTGGAATGGGCCCATGTGCACGGGCGCCGCTACGGGACCTCGCGTGAAGCCATCGAGTCGCGCATTGCGGCCGGCGGCGACGTGGTGCTGGAAATCGACTTCCAGGGCGCGCTGCAGATCAAGCGGCTGTTTGCCAACGCGGTGCTGGTGTTCATCCTGCCACCGAGCTGGGAAGAACTGCGCGCCCGGCTGGAACGCCGTGGCGAAGACAGCGCCGAAGTGATCGAACTGCGCCTGAAGAACGCCGCCACAGAGATGACACAGGCCCAGGAATTCGACTTCGTTATAATCAACGAGTTATTTGAAGTTGCGTTGAACGATTTAAAAGCCATCGTTCATGCGCAGCGGCTCAAATTCACGGCCCAGCGCCGTGCCCGGGCCGCCACTTTCGCCGCCCTCAATATTGTTTGACACCGTTGCCCCCTTCTGGAGAGCTCATGGCCCGCATTACCGTTGAAGACTGCCTGGAAAAAATCCCCAACCGCTTTCAGTTGGTGCTCGCCGCGACCTACCGCGCCCGCATGCTGGGCCAGGGACATGCCCCAAAAGTCGAGAGCAAAAACAAGCCTTGCGTGACCGCCCTGCGCGAAATCGCCGATGGCAAGATCGGCCTCGAAATGCTGAAAAAAGTCCCCGGCTGAGCACGCTGTTCACCCCGTCAAAAAGCACCGCGAGCCGGTGCTTTTTTCATGGTCGCCGGCCAGCGTTGGCCGGACGCGCTACAGTGGCTCCATGAAAGTGTCAACGAGGACGGCGCACGCCAAACCCCAGCCCCCCCATCCGGCCGCGGCCAACGCCGCGGCCGCGAGTTTTGCCGCGCTCACCGCCAAGCTTGACTACCTGGACCCGGTCGACATCGAGCAGGTCCGCCAGGCCTACCGTTTCGCCGACGAAGTCCACCTGGGCCAGCTGCGCAACAGCGGCGAGCCCTACATCACCCACCCGATTTCGGTCACGCAGCAGTGCGCTGAGTGGAAGCTCGACGCCCAGGCCCTGATGGCAGCGCTGCTGCACGACGTGATCGAAGACTGCGGCATCAGCAAGGCCGAGGTGATCGAGCGGTTTGGTGCACCAGTGGCTGAGCTGGTCGATGGACTGACCAAACTTGACAAACTGCAGTTCAACACCCGCGAGGAAAGCCAGGCAGAGTCGTTCCGCAAGATGCTGCTGGCGATGGCGCGAGACGTTCGGGTCATCCTGATCAAGCTGGCCGACCGCACCCACAACATGCGCACGCTGGGTGACATGCCGCCAGAGAAATGGGCTCGCATCTCGTCTGAAACGCTGGACATTTATGCCCCGATTGCCCACCGGCTGGGCCTGAACCAGACCTACCGTGAACTGCAGGACCTGGCACTGCGCCACCTGCGCCCCTGGCGCTACGCCATCCTGACCAAGGCGCTGACAAAAGCCCGCAGCCGACGCCGCGACCTGATGCAAAAAGTGCAGTCGGAGCTGGAAAATGTGTTTCTCAACAACGGCATTCCCGTCCACATCTACGGGCGGGAAAAAACGCTGTACTCCATCTACCGCAAGATGGACGAGAAACACCTGAGCTTTGCCGAGGTGACCGACATCTATGGTTTTCGCATCATCGTGCCCACGGTGATCGACTGCTACACCGCGCTCGGCATCCTGCACCAGCTCTACAAGCCCGTGCCAGGCCGGTTCAAAGACCACATTGCCATTGCCAAGGTCAACGGCTACCAGTCGCTGCACACCACGGTGGTGGGACCTTCGGGCGTGAACGTCGAGTTCCAGATGCGCACCGAGCCGATGCACATGGTGGCCGAATCCGGCGTGGCTGCACACTGGCTCTACAAAGCCAACGACGACGCGTCTGACCACGCCGACCGCCTGGGCAACAAATGGTTGCAGTCGCTGCTGGATATCCAGCACGAAACCCACGACGCAGCCGAGTTCTGGGACCACGTCAAGGTGGACCTGTTCCCCGACGCGGTCTACGTCTTCACACCCAAAAGCCAGATCATGGCCATGCCACGTGGCGCAACGGTGGTGGACTTCGCCTACGCCATCCACAGCGATGTGGGCGACCGGGCCATTGCGGCCAAGGTCAATGGTGAGCAAATGCCGCTGCGCACCGAACTCAAAAACGGGGACGTGGTGGAGGTGGTGACCTCCCCGGTGGCCAGCCCCAACCCGGCCTGGCTGGGCTTTGTGCGCACCGGCCGTGCACGCTCCAAGATCCGCCATTATTTGAAAACCATGGCACAGAGTGAGTCGCAGCAACTGGGCGAGAAACTGCTGATGCAGGCCATCCGGTCCGAGGGCATAGAACGCTTGCCTGACGACGATGAAGACAACCAGCCACTGTGGGACAAGTTGCTGCATTTCAGCGGCAACCGCACCCGCGCCGAGCTGCTGACCGACATTGGCCTGGGCAAACGCATCGCCACCATGATCGCCAAACGGTTGGTGGTCCTCTTGACCGAGGCTGGCGCCAAGCCAGACGCCTTGCTGCTCACCCGCGAGCGCTACAGTGCCCACGAAACCGTGTCGCAAGGCGCGCTGGTGCTGGACGGCAGCGAAAACGCCTCGATTCAACTGGCACAGTGTTGCCGCCCGATCCCGGGCGAAGCCATCGTCGGCTACCTCGGGCGGGGCGAAGGCCTGGTGGTGCACACCGCCGAATGCGCGGTCGGCAAACGGCTGCAGTACAAGGACAGTGAGCGTTTCATCACCGTAGAGTGGTCGGACGAACCCACCCGGTTGTTTGAAACCGGACTGGTGATCACCGTGGCCAATGGCAAGGGCGTATTGGCCCGCGTGGCCGCCGCACTGGCATCGGCCGAGGCCGACATCACCCACGTGGACATGGGCGAAGAGCAAGGCCAGGAAGCGGCCGATCTGCGTTTTGTGGTGGCGGTACGCGACCTTGCACACCTGGACGCTGTGCTGCGCAGCCTCAAGCGCACCGGCTCGGTGTTGCGGGCGCAGCGGGCACAGCCCAGCCGCTGAAGCCGCGCCTTACCCGTTCGCAACGGGGGCGGGATAACTCACCTGCAGCACCTCGATCTCGTGTGCGCCGCTCGGAGTCACCAGCTTCACCACATCGCCCTCACGGGCCTTCAGCAGCGCGCGTGCCACAGGCGATACCCAGCTGACATCGCCCTGCATGCTTTCGGCCTCGTCAATGCCCACAATCCGCACCGTGCGTGACAGGCCCGCCTCGTCGGCATACGTGACAGACGCGCCAAAAAACACCTGGTCACGGCCATGGTGCAGCGTCGGGTCGGTGATTTCGGCAATTTCAAGCCGCTTGCTCAGGAAGCGGATGCGGCGGTCGATCTCGCGGAGGCGTTTTTTCCCGTAAATGTAGTCACCGTTCTCCGAACGGTCCCCATTCTTGGCGGCCCAATGCACTGCCTCTACCACCTTGGGCCTCTCGTCGTCCATCAGGTTGAGAAGTTCGGCGCGCAGGTTTGCATAGCCCTCTGGGGTGATGTAATTCTTGCCACCGGCAGGCAGGGCGGGCAACCCAAGGTCGCCGTCGCCACCGTCGTCGCTGTCGGCTTCTTTGGTGAACGCTTTGCTCATCGTGTGTCGGCTCCCGATACACGCTGCTGCGTGCGAAAAATGAGAAAAGGGCTAGCGGTCATGGACGGCTAACCCTTATCAATTTGGGGCGGCTGGCAGGGATTGAACCCACACCCCTGGGCTCGTAGCCCAGACCGCAACAAGAAAGCCTATAAATCAATGACTTACGAACAACCATCCTGCTTGAATTGATTGTAAGTGCAGCTGCGTGCTGACGCGCCCCGAGCCTTTGGCGCCAAAACAGCACGGCGAGCTACAGACCGAATCTGGCAGAGATTTTGTATGTGTGACATTGCATGACACCAAGGAACATGAATGCCCAGCGCGACGAAGCCCCCCCTGCAGGGGCCGATCTCAGCGCTTAAAACTACTGCGCAAGAATCCAACCGACCATCGTGGACAGGTCTTTTTCCGGCACATTTTCGTTGGCAGGCATGGGGATACGGCCCCACACGCCTTTTCCACCTTCCTTGACCTTCTTCACCAACACGGCAGAAGCATCGGCCTGGCCCTTGTATTTTTCGGCGATCTGCACAAACGAAGGGCCGATGATCTTGGAGCCAATGTCGTGGCACGACATGCATCCGTTTTTGTTGGCCAGTTCCTTGGCGGCAGGGTTGTCCTTGGCGACTTTGGCCTCGCCCGCACAGGCGGTGATGGACAGGCACACCAGCATGGCGCCCAGCATTCTTTTCTTGCAACTCATGATTTTTTTCAGGTTAGGCCGCTTGCGCGGATTGGAAGATTTTCACAGTCCACAGTTTTCAAAAAAAAGGGGGGATGCCGTTGCCGGCATCCCCCCTTTAATTAGCAAATTACTTGCCAGCGAGCTTGAACACCCACACCGAGCCACCCTGCTCGAGGTAGTTCACCTTGCTTGCAACGTCGCCGCCCCACAGCGGTACCGCACCACCCCAACCGGACACCACGGCGAGGTACTGCGTATCGCCTTCCTGCCAGGTGACAGGTGGCGCCACAATGCCGGAACCAGTCTGGAACTGCCACACGACCTTGCCGGTCTTGGCGTCGGCGGCCTTCAGGTAGCCCTCTGGCGTGCCCCAGAACACCAGGTCACCTGCGGTCGTCATGACGCCGCCCCACAGAGGCGCGCCGTTCTTAACTTCCCACGCGATCTTGCCGGTCTTGGGGTCGATGGCGCGCAATGAGCCGATGTAGTCGTCGTTGATGGTCTTGATGGTGAAGCCAGCGCCCAGGTAGGCGGCGCCCTTCTTGTAGCTCACAGGCTCATTCCAGATGTCCATGCCCCATTCGTTGGAAGGAACGTAGAACATGCCAGTCTTCGGGCTGTAGGCCATGGGCATCTGGTTCTTGCCGCCAAGGAAGGACGGCGCAGCGAACACGGTTGAACCCTTCTTGCCGTCGGCGCCAGCGGTTGGGTCACCAGGACGGTTTTCAGGAACGTAGTTCGGACGGCCGCTCTTCAGGTCGATGCCGGTGGCCCAGGTCACTTTCTTGACGAACGGGAAGGCGTTGATCAGCTTGCCGGTCTTCGCATCGTTGACGTAGAAGAAGCCATTGCGGTCAGCCTTGCCGCCGACGCGCTTGCCGTCCATGTCGAAGGTCACGAACTCGTTCACGCCGTCGAAGTCCCAACCGTCGTTGGGGGTGTTCTGGTAGTGCCAGACGATCTTGCCGGTGGCAACGTCGACAGCAACCGTGGAGCACGAGTACAGGTTGTCACCCTTGCGCAGGTGGCTGTTCCAGGGGCCGGGGTTACCGGTACCGAAGTACGCCAGTCCGGTGTCGGGATCGTAGGTACCGCCCAGCCAGGTGGCAGCGCCGCCGGTCTTCCACAGTTCACCAGGCCAGGTTGCGTTGGTGGTGCCGGTGATGCCGTTGTCCTTGCCATTGAGCGTGCCCATGTGGCCTTCAACGGTTGGGCGGCTCCAGACCATTTTTCCGGTCTTGGGATCACGCGCTTCAATGCGGCCTACCACGCCAAACTCGCCACCGGACACGCCGGTCAGGAGCAGGCCCTTGGCAATCAGCGGTGCGGCCGTGTAGCTGTAACCAGCGGCGAAGTCGTCAATCTTTTCTTTCCAGACGACCTTGCCGGTGTTCTGGTCGAGCGCGACCAGTTGTGCGTCCAGCGTGCCGAAGATGACGAGGTTGTCGTACAGCGCAGCACCGCGGTTCACCACGTCGCAGCAAGGCATGATGCCTTCGGGCAGGCGGTGCTCATACTTCCAGAGCTTCTTGCCGGTCTTGGTGTCGATCGCAAAAATGCGCGAGTAGGACCCGGTCACGAACATCTTGCCGTTGTTGATCAGCGGCTGGGATTCCTGACCACGCTGCTTTTCACCACCGAAGGAGAAGCTCCATGCCGGCGTCAGCGTCTTGATCGACTTGGTGTTGATTTGCGTCAGCGGCGAAAACCGTTGACCGCGGGTACCCAGGCCGTAAGAAAGAACTTCTTTGCCCGTTTTCGCCTCCTGCTCGATCATGCTGTCGGTGACAGCGGCCTGAACGCTCAGGCTGCTGACCGCCGCCAGAACCAAGGCTGAGAGAAGTAGTTTCCGCATGGTTTTTTATCTCCTTTTAGTGATTGTGGGACCATCCAAGAATGGCCTGTAACTCCGTCTCTGGCGGATGCGCAGCGACGTTGAGCCAACCGTAAAGGGCAAATTCCATGCCAGCCATCACCACCCCATAAAACTCGGGAAAATTGCCTATTGGCGACAGTGCCTGTGCCAAGCGGAGAATGCCGGTGTACCGGGCTCTACCAATTGCTCCAAATGTGAACGCCAATGGCAGGCGTTTCACTTCTGCAAATCGCCCGCCAGTGCCTTCTTCTCGTACGCCGGGTAAAGATGAACAACGCTGCGTGGAAATTCAGCCTCCAGGGCCGCAAATCCCCGGAATTCGGCGGGTAGTGGCAACTGCATGGCTTCCACCAAATCCAGCCCCTGCAATGCTGCCGTCCGGAGCGCGGCATCAAGCCAGGTGATGTAACGCCGGGTCTGGGCCAACCCTGCGCGCCCCCGGTCGACCGGCCCGTGGCTGGGGACCACCACGCTGGCCGGCAGGTCGGCCATCTCTTTTTCCAACCGTTGCAGGCTGTCCAGCCACGCCGCAACATCTGCATGCGGCGTGGTCGGCGCCCTGTTCGCAAAAACCAGCCCACCCGCAAAAACCACCCCGGTGGATTTGTCGAGCAACACCAGGTCATCGGAGGTGTGGCCGTGCAGCCGCTTGAGAACAATCTGGTGGTCACCCCATTGCCGGGTGGCAGGCTCCAGCGGCAGTGCGGCAGGCGTGGAATCCGTGCCCAGCATCCAGTCGCCGCACAACTTGTAGAGGTTGTCGGCATAGGCACCCCCTTCGGCCTGCATGCCACGGCGGCTGCCGGGCAACGCGAAGCTCGGTACGTCGACCCAGGCCTGGTTACCGAAGAAGTAATCGGGGTGCAGGTTGAGGTTGAAGACGGCCACCACGGGCTGGCTGGTGGTGCGCTGGATCAGCCTGCGCTGCTGCTCACCGTACTGCCGCGAAGGTCCGGTATTGATGACCAGCGTACCGGCCGAGGTGACGATGAACCCCGTGTTGATGATGTTGCAGCCGTTTTGCCGGGAAAAATCTTCGTTGGCGCCTTCAATCACCCAGGTGTCCTTGGCCACCGCCCTGGCCTTGAGTTGGTAATCAGGCGCCTGCGCAAAAACACCTGCGCTGCACAGCGCCAGTACAGTGGCACCGGCCAGATGGCGCAACGGGTTCACGGCGCAACCTCAGCTGCAACGCGGTTGCCGTTGTTGTCAGAACCCGTGAGCTGCAGCGCCGTGCGAGGGCGGCTGCCGAAGTCGAAAGAAAAGGTCGGGTTCTCCGCAACGGGTTCGTACAGCGCGAGGCGCAGCACAGACCGCCCGGCAGGGTCGGACAGCGTGATGTGTTCGATGTAGAAGGCAGGGATTCCGGCGACCAGGCCAGTGTCCATGGGGTGCATGATGCGCATCCGAAGGCGTGCCGCAGACCCGCCAAGAATGTCCTGGAAAAACCGCGTCTGGACGTTGTTCAGGGTCCGGCTCCAGGAGCCATCGGCCCGGGTCGCGCCGGCCACCGTACAGCCGCCGCCAGAGGCATCAATCTGCACGCCGCCGATATGCCAGAGGCCACGGTCATCGAGCACGGCAACCCGCACCGGCGACGCCTGCTCCAGCTTGAATCGAAAGGCGAGCCGAGGCAGCACACCGTCGGGCATGAACTCCAGCACCTTGCGGATGGGGTTGCGCTCCACCACCACCACCATCCTGACAACTTGCAGGCCATCGGCCACCAGTGCGGAGGCATCGACCGCGACCGGCACGTTCATCGGGTCGTCGGCAAAGCGTGGACCGACCACCTTGACCCGGGCATCAAAAACGGCCTGGCCCGAACCCAGGAATTCCTGACGCAGTTGCGGCCACTGCGTTGACTGGAAGGGGTCTTCGGACGATGGCGCTGCCAGCGCCTGGCCCACAGCACCCAGCAGCAGCGCAAGCAATGCGGTTTCCGACAGCCGTCGAAGCGAACGCAATTGAAACAACACGATGTATTTGTCCCCTGTCTTGCGAACAGCGCCCGCAATTTTCGCCACATCGTACCTGCAAAGCCAGCGCGCACGCCGGACGGCGTGCGGCCCGGCAGGACTATTGCGCTGGCTTGTCGAACTGGTAGCGCAAACCGACAAACAGCGCGCGCGGAGCGCCGGGTGCGTAGAAGGTCGAGTTTTGCAGCGGAAAACCGGCCGCGCCAGAGCCGCCGAACGGACGGGCCTGGAAGGCGCCGCTGGCAGAGATCGGCGTGGCGCCGAGCTGGGCGGCCGACGCATACTCGCGATCCAGCAGGTTGTTGACCTGCGCAAAGAACTCGAGCTGCGGCGTCGCGCGGTAGTTCGTGGTGAAGTTCAGGACGCCGTAGCCGCCGCTGCGGCCAGAGCCGATGTAGAAACGGCCGTCGGGCTGATGCCCCCCGTTTTCGTTGCCGCGCGCCAGCGAGCTGGACACGGCAACCACATTCAGGCCCAGAGACCATGCGGCATTGACTTGGTAGTCGGCGTTGACCTTGAGCAGGTGGCGCGGGATCAGCGGAATGCTGTCACCGGGACGCACAGTGACAGCGCCTTCCAGACCTGGGCTGCCAGCGGCCGCTGGGCCGTTCGAGCTGTTGGCGTTGGCGGTAAACGAATCCGGTGTTTGGAAGGTGGCCAGCAGGTAGGTGTAGTTGGCGCCGAAATGGAAGCCGCTGCTGCGGCCGTTCATGCCCAGCTCAATGCCTTGGCGGCGGGTCTTGCCGAAATTCTTGAAGTAGCCGAAACCGGGCGTGCTGCCGGCCACGAACAGAATGTCGTCGCGATTTTCCGAACGGAACACGCCGGCGTTCCACGACAGGTTGCTGCCCACGCGGCCGCGCAGGCCGGCTTCGATGGTTTTGGACACCACTTGGTTCAGCGGCGGATCACCGGCCAGTGCGTTGGGCAGCTTGCATTCGTTGTCGGGGTTGGCGCACCCCAGTTCGATCGACGTCGGCGCTCGGCTGGCTTCGTTGTAGCCTGCGTAGACGCTGATCTCGCGCGACGGCGTGAAGGCCAGCCCGATGGCCGGGTTGAAACGGCTGAAGGTGTGGTTGCCGCTCAGCGAGTTGATGCCGGTCGGCGTGATGAAGTCGCGGTTGTTGACCTCGGTGTGGTTGTAGCGGCCCGACACCGACAGGTGCAGGTTGGTACCGAAGCTGGTGGTGTTGGCGAGGAACACGCTGCCCGTGCGGATACGGCCATCGAGGTTGACGCGGGTGTCGAAGGGCTCGCCATCCACGTCACCTCCGGTCACGCCGTCGGCGAAGTAGGGAATGCCGGTCACGCCGCGGTCGGCGTTCAGGTAGCCGAGCTGCGCGGTCTGCTGGAAATTGCTGCGGCTTTTGTCGAAAGCACCGCCGACGACAAACTGGTTGCGGTTGCCACCGAGGTCACCCGCAAACGACACCTGGCCGGTGACGCCGTAGTTGCTCTGGCGGGTCGACGAGCGGTTCAGCAGGCCGGTGCACTTCTCGCCGGGTTCGTCCTGGATCATCGCCTGGTAGATACAAGACAAGTAGGGGAATGGCGTGTTGGTCGCGTTCTCTGTGTAGGTGGTCGACAGGCCATACGGGTTGCCCGGCAGCGCACGCAGGTAGGTGCGGCCAGCGGCGTTGAGATAGACGTTCTGGTCGAGCGAATCTTCGTTGATGTCACCGTTGAAAGTCGCCGTGCGCAGGCGGCGGTAGTAAGCATTGCCCGAGAACTTCACATCTTTGGCCAGTTCGCGCGAACCGGACAGGTTCAGAAAGAGCGACTTGTTGTCGGTGATGTCGGGCTTGGTGAACACGCTGTCATAGCGCTGCTGCAACAGACGTTGCTCTTGCAGGCCGTTGCCGTACAGCGAGTTGTCGGCATACGCGAGCGACAGGTTGACGTCGCCCGTGCGGTCCTTGTGGCCGACCTTGCCGAAGAACTGACCGACACGACTGGGTGATTCGTCGCGCCAACCGTTTTCGCGGAACAGCGTACCGGTGCTGTACCAGTGCAGGCCGTTGGCGTTGGAGCCACCTGTTTCCAGTTCAAGCGAGCGTCGGCGGTTGCTGCCGGCCAGCAACTGCAGCGATGTGCCGGGGTTGTTGATGCCGTCCTTGGTCGTCAACGCGATCGCACCGCCCAGCGTGTTCAGGCCATACAGCGGGTTGGAGCCGGGCATCAGCGTGATGGTGGAGATGGCGGCCTTGGGAATCAGGTCCCAACTGACCACATCGCCAAAGGGCTGGTTCAGGCGCACGCCGTCGAAGTAGATCGACAGGCCTTGCGGCGTACCCAGCAGCGGCGAGGCGGTGTAGCCGCGGTAGTTGACGTCGGGTGCGTAGGGGTTGTTGGTGATCTCGTTGACGTGCACGCTCCCAAGGTTGCGGTTCATGAAATCCGACAGGTCGTTCGCACCGCTGCGCTGGATATCGTCGGCAGTCGCGTTCTGCACGTTGGCAGGGATCTGTTCCTTGGGCACGCCAAAACCCGCCAATGGCGTGGTGCCGATCACGGTCACCTCGCCAAGCGCTGGCACTTCCTGCGCAAGCGCAGAAGCGTTCAAAACGGAAAGGATGGCCAGCGACAACAGCTTTGCGGGAAACGGTATGCTTCCTCCCTCTGGTGTCCGAACGCACTTGGTTTTCATGGAAAGAGTCCTGGTGAATTTATTTTTTTCGACCCGCGAGTGTCGACCAGTCCGCGGCAAACAAGAATAGGAAAATTTCCCGACATGCCGATACGCGTGCTTATTGCCGACGACCATCCGGTGGTGCGCTCAGGCTACCGCCGCTTGCTTTCGCTTGAACCCGACATGGACGTGGTGGCGGAGTGCGATACCGGGGAAGCGGCCTACCAATGGTTGCTGGACCACAGCGCCGACGTGGTGGTCCTGGACCTGTCAATGCCGGGGCGTGGCGGTCTGGACACCCTGCAACGGCTGCGGATGCGCAGTCCGGAAATTGGTGTGCTGATCTTCTCCATGCACGACACACCAACATTGGTACAGCAGGCATTTGATTTTGGCGCAACAGGTTATGTCTCCAAGCGCAGCTCGCCAGAGGAATTTGGCCAGGCAGTGCGCAAGGTTGCCGCCGGTCAGCGTTACCTGTCAGCCGATATTGCAAACGCGCTTGCGTGCGACACACGCGGTATGCCGCATATAGAACTCAGCCAGCGGGAGTTCATTCTCTTCCAGCAATTGGCGCGAGGCCGTTCGGTCAAGCAGCTGGCGGACGATTTCAACCTCAGCCTGAAAACGGTCTACAACCACCAGACCAGCATTTACCGCAAGCTCGGCGTCGACAATAGCGCGCAGCTGATGCAGTACGCGCTGCAGCATGGCCTGCTGGCGCACGGCGCAGAGAGCCCCTTAGCGCAGCCTGCCGCAACGTCCGAATTAACTACAAAATAGATAGCAAACTATTTAGCTTTCAAACTGGATAGTCATCGCCTTCTCACAAATCCCCCCAGCGCCCGGCAGAGCACCTCAGCCGGTGCTCGCGCTTTCTTCAGCCACAAGAACGGCCCATTCGGCGTCTGTAAACAGTCTGGAACGGGTCAAAAAACGCAGGCCTTCTGGGCCCTCGAGCGAGAACATTCCGCCCCGCCCCGGCACCACGTCGATGATGAGTTGGGTGTGTTGCCAGTATTCGAACTGTGGCCCGCTGATGTAGAAGGGCACGCCACCGATGTGGCCGAGCAGGCGGTCGTAGTCGCCGACAATGAATTCGCCCTTGGGATAGCACATGGGCGCACTGCCGTCGCAACAGCCGCCCGACTGGTGGAACATTACCGGACCGTGCTTGGCCTGCACGGTGTCAATCAGGGCCAGCGCGGCATTGGTCGCGGTCACGCGTAAAACAGTTTCGGTCATCGAATTCCCAGGCAAGAGTCAAAAAACAAAAAGCTCCGCGCGGCCGTTTGGCTGCGCGGAGCAATTCTCCAGGGTCTCCTCGACGATCAGAAGAAGCCGAGCTTGTTCTCGCTGTAGCTGACCAACAGGTTTTTGGTTTGCTGGTAGTGGTCGAGCATCATCTTGTGGTTTTCACGGCCAATGCCCGACTGCTTGTAGCCACCGAACGCAGCGTGCGCGGGGTAGTGGTGGTAGCAGTTGGTCCAGACACGGCCAGCCTGAATGCCACGGCCCATGCGGAAGGCGGTGTTCATGTCACGGCTCCAGACGCCGGCGCCCAGGCCATACAGCGTGTCGTTGGCAATCGACAGGGCTTCTTCTTCGTCCTTGAAGGTCGTCACGGACACCACGGGACCGAAAATTTCCTCTTGGAAAATGCGCATCTTGTTGTGGCCCTTGAACACCGTGGGCTTGACGTAGTAGCCGCCGGCCAGGTCACCGGGCAAGTTGTTGCGCTCGCCACCGATCAGCAATTGCGCGCCTTCCTGACGACCAATGTCGAGGTAGGACAGGATTTTTTCGAGCTGTTCGCTCGAGGCCTGTGCGCCGATCATGGTGTCCATGTCGAGTGGGTTGCCCTGCTTGATGGCAGCCACGCGGGCCACGGCGCGCTCGATGAAACGGTCGTAGATCGATTCCTGAACCAGAACACGCGAAGGGCAGGTGCAGACTTCGCCCTGGTTCAGTGCGAAGAGTGCAAAGCCTTCGAGGGCCTTGTCAAAGAAGCTGTCGTCCTTGCTCATCACGTCGGCAAAGAAGATGTTGGGCGACTTCCCGCCGAGTTCCAGCGTGACCGGAATCAGGTTCTGGCTGGCGTACTGCGAGATCAGGCGGCCGGTGGTGGTTTCGCCGGTGAAAGCGATCTTGCCAATGCGGTTGCTCGATGCCAGCGGCTTGCCGCACTCGAGGCCGAAACCATTGACCACGTTGAGCACGCCCGGGGGCAACAGGTCACCAATGAGTTCCATCAGAACGAGGATGGAAACGGGGGTTTGTTCAGCGGGCTTCAGCACCACGCAGTTGCCGGCGGCCAGCGCGGGTGCCAGCTTCCAGATCGCCATCAGCAGCGGGAAGTTCCAGGGAATGATCTGGCCCACGACGCCGATGGGCTCATGGAAGTGGTAAGCGTAGGTTTCGTGGTCGATCTCACTGACGCCACCTTCCTGCGAACGCACGCAAGCCGCGAAGTAGCGGAAGTGGTCCACGCCCAGCGGCAGGTCAGCAAACGTCGTTTCGCGGATCGGCTTGCCGTTGTCCCAGGTTTCGGCGGCGGCCAGCATGGGCAGATTGGCTTCCATGCGGTCAGCGATCTTGTTCAGGATGTTGGCGCGCTCAGTTGGCGAGGTCTTGCCCCAGGCGGCTTTGGCCTTGTGCGCCGCGTCCAGTGCGCGCTCGACATCTTCTGCTGTCGAGCGTGGAATCTCGCAAAATGCTTGGCCGGTGACGGGAGTGATGTTTTCGAAATACTGTTTGCCGGCAGGCTCCACCCACTGGCCACCAATGTAGTTGGCATAGCGTTTCTTGAAGGGCACGGCTGTGCCAAATTTGCCCGGTTCGAGCATGTCCATAAATGTCTCCTGTCCACGTTGACGGGCCGCGACTTGCAGCACCTAGGTGGTGAAATCAGCAAATTGCGTACCACGTCGATTTCATCGAGGCAGGGCGCGCGCCAGCCCTCGTATTTGCTTGCTGTGGCGCCGTACACCCTGTCGTTGAATGATGTTTGCAGCACACCATCATGACCCTGAGATTGGTGTTGTATCCGTCCGGATATGACGCAATCAGTGGCGCATGTTCCAAGTTGGCGCGATCTCCATGGCGCACACCTTATGAAATACTTTTCCTAGCGCGCAACACCCGATCCGCTCGTGGGCAAGGCCCATACGCTTTCTTAGGGCTGGAAGTACGGCAACACAAATAGGCGGCTCCCGATGGGCACCGCCGTGCGTTAGCCAAGCCCGCACTAAAGGTGGTAGTCCACCAACTGGTAGCGAATCTTTCCGCCAGTCAGGAACGATGAGTTGACAATTTCTTCGCGGTCGAATTGCACCAGTCCCACCCCCCTGCAATACCACTCAGTAGCGATGATGGGCTGGTCGGAAAACCCCTGAATGGGGTCCTTGAACAGCTTGAAGCTGGTGACGCCCTTGACGCGCAAGCAGTCGGTGAACACACCCGCCGGCACCTCGACGGTTTCGGCAACCGCTTCAATGCGGTAGCGCATCATGGTCTTGTGCCGGTGCTTGAGTTCACGTGGAAATTCTGCGTTGCGCAGCAGCAGATACGGAACAGTCGAGACCTCCCATTCCGCCCCCAGCACTGCCGGCTGCGGCAATACCATTCTGGGCGGATCGTCGCGCTGGGCTTCTTCGTCCAGATCAACCCGGGTGGCCACGCGCCGAATGCCTGTTGCGTCACTGAGCAGGTAGTACTCGGCGCCTGACGCGCTGCGCCGCACCGTCACCTCCTTGCCGTCGATGGTGACCACCCGGTCTACCGACAAATGCAAGACCGCATCAACCGGCGGGGCGGCCATTTCCGTCTGCAGCGCGTAAGTCCAGTCTGCTCCCGTGCGCAAGGGAAAGTAGCTGTCACCGGCGACAGGGGAACACCCGGTCGCACACAGCGCCATGGCAAGAAACGCCAATGAAAGTTCGAGGCGTGCCATCATTTCTCCGGCAGCTGCGGGCGTGGCAGGTCGCTGATCTTGATGGTGAGCTTGTCATTGCCCGGTGGACGCAGCCAGGAAAAGCCCTTGGGTCCGGATTTGGGTTCCGTGGTACCCATCTGGCTGATGCCCTGGCGGTTTTTCTTCATGGCCTCGCTGAAAAGGCTGTGCAGGTCTTTCTCGTAGGGCAGGCGGTAGCTGCGGGGTTCTGCCACTGGCCGGTTGTCTTCAATGCCGTTCAACCACACGAAGATGCTGCCCTTGGTACCCCGTTCCTTGCTCGGCTCATCCACCACCACGGCCAGCAGAACAAAACGCTTGGGCGGCGCCTCTTCTGCCGGCCAGCCGAGTACGCCGTGCACATACTCGTACGCTAGAAAATAAAAGACGGTGACCACACATATCAGCAGCACCTTGAGGGCTACCGGCCAGCGCGTCCAGAAGCACAGACACAGCAGCAAAAATGCCAGGAGCGAATAGGTCGCGGTCAACAGCAGTAGGGAGGTACTCATAGTCCTGTTCTTTGTACGATTGTTTTGGGCAGGGTATTGATGTTCACGACTTCACCCTGCCCGTCCAGCGTGAAACGAACCAGGGTGCGCTCCTCGCCCTTGGCCGGAATCTGTACGGTGCCGTAATAGACGATGTCCGCACGCGGGTTGACCTTGACGACAGTGACCGTCACATCGACGGGCTTGCCGTCCTTGGAATCGTAGTAATGTGCGTTGACGATGTATTCGCCGGCCACGATGCCCCGCAAGGTCGCCATCTCTTGGCGGATCGGGTTGCTGATCGCACGACCGTTGACGACCACGCTGTTGTTGCTTGCACCGCGGTCGTCGCGGTCGAGGTGCATAAGGCCGATGTCGCGCTGGCGGAACCACAACAGGTTTTCCGCCGGATCCTGCAGCCAAGCATCCACGTCATTGGGGTTGTTATCGGGCCAGGTGACGGTGACGATGTATTCGGCCTTGGCTGGAATGTCACCCGACTTTCTGGCTTTCGGATTGAAGGCCAGCATGGCAATGATGAAACAAAAAACGAAGGCAATCAGCATGTTGAACAACATGTCGTAGAACGGATCGGACTCCGCTTCCCGCTGACGCCGCTTGAATGCCACGCAGAACTCTCAGCCTGCCCGACCAAAAACCGGACCGAGATCACTCTCCGCAATCGACAGAGCATCGGCAACGAGTTCATCGGCCACACGGTCAAGGCGGGTCAGTTGCAGCCCCAGGAGGATGTTGGCAGCGAGTCCCGTCATAGTGGTCAGCAACGCAATGCCCAGGCCATTCGTCAGATTCTTCAGGAACAGCTGCGACTGCCCCGGATCGAACGACTCCATCGCGCCAATCTGCAGCGCCAAAATCGAAAAGCCAATGACCTTGCCCAGCAAGCCCAGCTTGAGCTGGATGCCATTGACCCACCACGCGCTTTCGTGCGGGCCGTGGGCGCGTTCGGCCAGCAGGTCGGTCAGCTGGCCATTCTCGCGCCAGCCTTGCGGACCCTTCGAAAGAATGTCCCTGAAGTAGGCATAGATCCAGTCGGTGCGGCGATCCACTCCCAAACTGTCGAGTGCAGCAATCAGCGTTTCGGGCTGGGACTGCAGGCGGATTGCCACCGCCGAAAGCGCATGCCGTTGCTGGGCCAAACGAACACTGCGAAACCCACACCAAAAAGTCGATCCGAAAAAAATCAGAACGATGATGACGGTCAGAAAGGTGGGATCTGCCGAGACCAGCGTATGCCAGATGCCGAGTTTCCACAGCCACGCCGTTGCGAAAAGGAGCAGCCCAAGAAATGCCAGCCACAGCAGCAGGATCTGCTCCGGCCGGAGCCATTCCTGTCCAGCCGCTTGCGGTGGACTTGCGCGCTTCTGCTTGCCGGGAACACCCATCAGGGAAAACCACCGCATTCGCACCAGGTCATTCATTTCAAAGAGTCCATGAGAAGTGCAAGATGTGTGTTGCCGAGAAGCCGCGCAGAGCGGCCTGAAGTCAGCCGTAAAACAACAGCACAAATGATGCCAGCATAAACCGGGCTTGCAAGCACGCCTCCAGAGGTCTGCAAAGGGCGTCGGCCGGCACATAACGGGTAGCCACGGCGGTAGACTTGGTCACGTCACGCCCTCCATCCAAGCCCCGTACAACCATGCCGCTTCCCATTCGCCAAAGTGACCTGGCCGCACTCCGAAAGCCGCCGTGCCCCTGAAACGGCGCGCCTTTGTCGGGTCGCTGGCAACATTCGCCCTGCCACTGTTGGCACAGCCGGTGCCGCTTCGATTGCGACAACTGGCAGCGCACATCCATGTGCTGGAAGCACACAACGCGGAACCGAACGCCGACAACGGTGGGCTGGTGGTGAACACCGGCATCATTACAGGACCCCGTGGGGCGCTGGTTGTTGATCCCGGGGCCCATGCAAGCGCTGGCAGGGCACTGGCACACACGGTTGAGTCCGAGTTAGGGATGCCCATCGTAGGCATCATCAATACCCACGCCCATCCCGAACATGTGCTGGGCAACGCAGCTTTTGCCCACCTCCCCATCTATGCCAGCGCGCAGACACGGCGGTTGATGCAGCGCCGCTGCCAGATGTGTCTGAAGGCGCTGATCCGCCTTGTAGGAGCGCAGGTCATGCGCCAGACGCGCATTGTGCTGCCCAACAAAACACTTGCGCCAGGAGGCAACGTGGCCATCATGGGCCAGCGTTTTTCCGTCAAGGTCTTTACCCACGCGCACAGCCAAGGAGACCTAGCGCTATTTGAACCGCGTTCTGGCGTTATGTTTGGCGGCGGGCTCGCCTACCGCGAACGCATTCCAGAAATGCAGGAGGCCTCGGTTTACGGATGGCTTACCGCTTTGCGCCAATGCCAGGAGTGGCCTGTAAGCCAATTTGTCGGCGCTGGAGTGGGTACCGCCGAACAGACCATGGACACCACCTACCACTACCTGGCCAAGCTAGCCTCCACTGTGGCGAACCAGATCCGAAGCGGGGGTGATGTGAATAGCGTTGCCGCAGACCCCACCGGGCCCTGGCAACAATGGATAGGCTACGACAAGCGGCATCCGCTGAATGTGCAGCACGTCTGGCAAGAGCTCGAAGCGCTTTGGTGGAGTGGCAACCTTCCCTGAAACTGACCAGCCTAGCTGCGTCGCGTCCTGCCCGATTGCAGATGCTCCAGCTTGCGGTACACCGTATTTCTTGACACACCCAGCGCGCGAGCAGCAGACGACAGGTTTCCGTTGTGCTGCGCCAGTGCAGCGGCCATCGCTGCAATCTGCATGTCCTCCAGCTTCATCTCGGTTGCAGCAGCAGGCGGTTTACCCGTGACTGGGACGGACCCTGCATGTATCCCGGCCACGTTGGCGCACTGCAGGTCTTGCCAAGCCGTTTCTGGCGGATTGGAGGACGCCAACATTTCATCAAGCAGGTCTTCTGGCAAATCCTGATGCCGGATAACACCATCTGACCCAGCCATCACACACGCTGTTCGCAGCACATTGTTGAGCTGGCGGATATTGCCGGGCCAACTGTATTTCTGGAAAAGCGACAACACATCGGCATCCAGACGATAGTTTGTATCGGCGGTCGCAGACTCCGCATCCAGGATTTTTTCTATGAGAACCGACATGTCGGTGCGTATGCGCAGGGCCGGCAGGCGAACCACCAACCCAACCAGACGGTAATAAAGATCGTCCCGAAACTGACCTTTGGAGATCATGTCTTTCAAATCGCGGTTGGTCGCACAGATGACGGCGATGTCCACTGGGATCGATTTTGTCCCTCCCAACGGAGTCACTATGCGGTCTTGCAGAACCCGCAGCAACCTCGCCTGCAGCGGGAGCGGCATGTCACCGATTTCGTCCAGAAAAAGTGTGCCCCCATTGGCCTGCACAATCTTTCCGATGCCGCCCTTTTTCTTCGCTCCTGTGAACGCACCTTCGTGGTAACCGAAGAGTTCGGACTCGATCAGGCTCTCCGGAATAGACGCGCAATTTACCGCAACAAATTCGGCCTGATTGCGGTGCGAATCGTTGTGAATGGCCTTGGCCAAAAGCTCCTTACCGGTCCCTGTTTCACCAAGAACGAGGATAGGAATATCCCGTCCCTTGATCTTCGACACCATCTGGACTGCATGCGCAACCTGCTTGTCACCCACATCCAGACAACTCAGACTCGCAAAACGCGCGGGCTGCCGAGGGGGGCTGGCTGTTGAGGCATCCACAGCGGTACGGGCATGCTCGCCTGGCTGTGCAGTAGCGGGAATCCCCATGGAATCGGCCCACCCCATCGAGGCAAACATCAGGGATGGTGTGCGGAACTCGGCACGTGCGCGTACTGTGGCGCCACTGCTCAAGGACAGGCTGAGCAGACCAGGGTTCGCAGACCTGTAATGGTCCATGAGGCTGGACATCGGGAAACCGAAAAGCGACGAAAAGGTATGGGCCTGCAATGCATTGATCGACATTCCCAGCTGGTACTGCGCACTTCGGTTGGCAGAGAGCAGGCGTCCTGTGGGAGTGAATGCCACGATGCCTTCAACGATCGTGCCAATGAACTCGGCTCTGGCATGAAAGTGAATGCGTATGCCTTCCGGAAAGGCCTCTGCGAAAAGCTGATTGCCAATGATCTGCGCAGACATGTTGACCAGCGCCAACGTATGCCGGTGGAATCCGCGGTGATCGCCGCTCACGTCCAACGCGCCGATCACCTGGCCGTGTGGGTCAACAATCGGGGCACAAGAACACGTCAGAAAGTGGTTGGCACGGAGGTAATGCTCGGGCCCGTTCACTACCGCGGGGCGTCTTTCATGCAGCGCAGTGCCGACCGCATTGGTTCCCTTGTGCCGTTCCGACCACGACACCCCCGGCGAAAGCGCGACCTTGTCTGCTTTTTCCAGAAAATCGTTGTCCCCCAACGCATGCAGGATCAGCCCCTCCGAGTCCGTCAACATCACCATGTTGTGGGTATTCGATATCTGCTCGTAGAGCGACTCCATGACCGGCAGCGCATGCAGATGCAGTGCGCGGTTGACCTCCAGACGCTCGTCAAGCTCAGGCTTGGGAATGCGACAGAAATCAGGCAAGTCCGACTCGGTCAAGCCAAAATTGCTGCATCGTTGATGCGAGCTGGTTATCACCGTAGGGTCCATTAACCCTACTGCATCAGCCAGCCCCGAAGTTCTAAGGTCGTACATGTCTCCTCCGTCTTGCCTTTGTGCATGCTCCACCGAAGCGCTGCAGCCGTTGACAGAAAGATGTGTTTAGTTATGTTCTGCCGGACGGAATTCTACAATCCGATATGGAAAGACACAACCGCTCTAATTTGTGGCACTTCCAAAGCAAACGTTCTAACTTGAAACAAATTGCTGTGATTGGTACCTGCTTTGAACACGGCTTGCAGCGGTACAGGATTTGCTTTCATACTGAAGTGTGCGCCATGTGGCCTGCATTCAACTGTTAGATATTTTTGCTTAGAGGAAGAACATGAGAAATTTTTGGCTGAGTCGGCCTGTATCTGCGATCACCTGCGCATTGTTGATTGGGTGCTCGCCTCTGGCCGCTTTGGCACATGGTGACGTGACACCGCAAGCGGTCGACACGAAAAGCCTGCCGCAGCTTGGCGACAAGTGGCGCGCAGAGAATCCTTACCGTACCGGCCCCGCCACCAAGGAAGCATTGCGCATAGGCACCTCGGGTTACAACCAGAACTGCGCGCGCTGCCATGGGCTGGAAGCCATTTCTGGCGGCATCGCCCCGGACCTGCGCAAACTCGACGCTGACTGCACAGGCCTCGCCGACGCAGGGAAAAAAGCCGCCTGCTTCAAGGAAATTGACGACTTCTACATGACCACCGTGCGCCGCGGACGCACCCGTGACGGCCGTGTCTACATGCCACCGTTCGAGGGCACGCTGTCGCAGGAAGCCATCTGGGCCATCAAGACCTACCTGGAAACACGTCGCGAGAAATAAGCAAAGCCGGCGCGGTGACAATGCCACCACGCCTGCGTAAAAACAAAAAAGTACAGGAGCAACAATGACGGGTATCAACCGGCGCCGCTTTGCGCAAGCCGTTTCCATGGGTCTCGCGGGCATCAGCCCATTGTGGGCAAACGCCGAACTGGAAAAGGTGCGTTCTGGTGGCGTGCTCAAAGTAGCCGTCTACAAGGACTTTGCTCCTTTCTCGTATGGCACCACCGGGGCCCTCCAGGGCGTAGAGGTGGCCCTTGCATCCGCGCTGGCAAAGGAAATGGGGCTCAAGCTGTCATTGTTGCCCTTTGACGCGGGAGAAAACATGATGGACGACCTGCGCAACATGGTGTGGCGCGGTCACTACCTGGGTTATGGTCCGGCCCATGTGATGCTGCATGTCCCGGTCGACCGCAATTTCATCCAGGGAAACCGCCAATCCCTGATCTTTGCGCCGTACTACCGCGAAACCGTGGTTTTCGTACACAACAAGAAACAGCTCGCCCAGATCAACACGGTTGATGACCTGCAGGGCCTGCCACTCGGTGTCGAGCGCGGGACAGCCGCCGCAAGCGCGTTGCTGGGCGCCCAAGGAGGGAAACTGCGGGACAAGGTGAGTATTCTCAACTCACCCGCAGAAGCGATGGCCGCCTTGTTTGCCGGCAAAGTGGCCGCGGTCCTGGCCACCAAGGCGCAAATTGAAGCAGAGCTCCACCTGGCCAAAGCCAACCGTGCTGATTATGCCTTTGCCACCCTTGCGCTGATGGGGCTGCCACCCAATGGATGGCCGGTAGGCATGGCGGTAAAAGCCGACGAAACCGAGCTTGCGAAAGCGCTTGAAAGTGCGCTGGCATCCCTGAATACGAAAGGTGAGCTCAAAGCCATCTTCGAACAGGAAGGCGTCAGCCTTGGCAAATTGTGAGCTGCAGCACCATTGGTCGCTTCAGCTTCATTTACTTGGCCCCCTGATACACGATGCGTTTTCTGGCATTACCTGCTGGCCATTGGTGCTGGCTACTTGGTCCTGTGGCCGCTCTTTCCAACACCGCCAGCTTTGCGCAAACAGCAGAAGGCACGCTGTCGCCGGTTGTTGTCAGCGTAACCCGTAACGCGCAGGCAGACTTCGATTTGCCTGCGTCGGTGGATGTGGTGGACCAAAGCCAGATTGGCGCAGCCCGCCTTCTCGTCAACGTTTCGGAGTCGCTGGCCCGGGTCCCAGGCATCGTCGCGCAGAACCGGCAGAACTATGCCCAGGACGTCCAGATATCGTCGCGAGGGTTTGGTGCACGCGCCAGTTTTGGCGTGCGGGGGCTGCGCCTTTATGCAGACGGAATTCCTGCTACGCAACCCGACGGACAGGGGCAGGTATCGCACTTCGATCTGGCGTCGGCCGCACGCATCGAGATTCTGCGCGGGCCTTTTTCAGCGTTGTATGGCAATTCGTCGGGGGGGGTGATCAGCCTCTTCACCGAAGATGGGGGACCGGAGACGCTGGTCGACAGCTCGATTTTTCTTGGCAGCGACAACCTGCGACGGGTGGGTTTGAAAGTGTCAGGGCAGGAAGGCAAGGTTAGCTATGTCCTTAGTGCAAGCCGCTTCGATACCGACGGCTACCGTGACCACAGTGCAGCACAGAGAACGTCGTTCAACGGCAAACTGAAGTACACGGCATCACCCGACACGCGCTTAACGCTGGTGCTCAACAGCGTCGACATGCCAGACGTGGCAGACCCGCTCGGACTCTCCCGCGCCGAATTTCAGACCCGCCCGCGCCAGGCAACTGCCGCTGCTTACACCTTCAACACACGTAAATCAGTATCCCAGACACAGCTCGGGACCACGCTGGACCACCGACTTTCTGCTGAGCAATCTCTTCAACTCACAGCTTATGCGGGTAGTCGGTCCGCCACCCAGTTTCAGGCTATTCCAGTGGCGACACAAGCGCCTGCGACCCATCCGGGCGGTGTCATTGATCTGGCACGTGACTACGGCGGTGTCGATGCGCGCTGGACCATCCGCGGCCGCCTGATGGACAGGCCGACCAACGCCACCGTGGGTTTGGCGTATGAAACACTGGATGAGCATCGGTTGGGCTTTCAGAACTTCATCGGCGCCACCACCGGCATTCAAGGGGCGTTGCGGCGGGACGAGAAAAATGCTGTGCACAGTTTCGACCAGTATCTGCAGGGTGAATGGCTGTTTGCAGACCGCTGGACCGCACTGGCCGGCGTCCGCCATTCCAGTGTGTCGTTCCGCGCCGCCGACCAGTACCTGTCCAATGGCAACGACAGTGGATCCAGAAGTTACGGCGCCACCAATCCGGTCGCAGGCATCACATTCCACGCGAACGACGCCGTCAATCTTTACGCCACGGCAGGCAAAGGTTTCGAGACGCCCACGTTCAATGAACTGGCCTACAAGCCTACCGGTGGAACTGGCCTGAATCTCGCGCTGGCAGCAGCAACCAGCAGGCAGTGGGAAATTGGCGTCAAGTCCCGCTTGGCGGAGTGGCGGATCAACGCAGCGCTTTTCAACGCACGCACAGCCAACGAAATTGTTGTGCAAACCAACTCTGGCGGGCGCACCACCTTTCAGAATTCCGGCGACACCGAACGCCGTGGTTTGGAGTTGAGCGCCTCAGGTGACTTCTCCAAATACTTCGGTGCCTACATCGCAGCAACCCGGCTAGATGCACGCTATGCCGACAGCTTCAGGACATGCACGGCTGCACCCTGCGCCACACCCAATGTACTTGTGGCATCCGGCAACCGCATTCCCGGTATTCCGCGCACCAGCCTGTATGCAGAGCTGCTGTGGCGCCAGCCGGAGTGGGGCATGGAGAGCGCCATTGAGCTGCGACAGGTGAGCCGCGTTTTTGTCGATGACAGAAATTCCGACAGTGCCGCCGGCTACACCACCGCGAGCTTGCGGCTCAGCTTCAAGCAAACCACTGGACACTGGGTCTTCAAGGAATTTGTCCGCATCGACAATCTGACGAATGCGCAATACGCCGGCTCGGTGATCGTCAACGAAGGCAACGCGCGCTATTTCGAATCTGCGCCGTTACGGACCTGGCTGGTCGGCGTGCACGCGATTTACCGGTTCTAAAGATCGCTGCTCTGAAACGTTTGCTGCGGCTGCGAACCAAAATCCAAAACTACCAACGCCAGCCCTGCAGCACGTAGCGGCTGGCTTTTGGCTTTTTCGAAATGCCAAACGGACAGACAAAAAAAAAGACTGGCAACTAGTCTCCAGTTGCCAGCCCAACCCCTCGAAAAAATCTTAACGTTCTAGTTTTGCAATCGATCAGAAGAAGAAGATTGCGCCAGCAGAAATGCTGTTCTGTTTGCCTGCGTTGTTGTTGAACGCCTTGGATTTTGTCTGGGCGTATTCACCAACGAGGGTCACGCTCTTCGTCAGACCGAAATACACACCGGCAGTCGTGCTTTCATTGGTGCGCACTCCGCTGCCCGTTCCGGTCTCATTGCGGCTGCGGCCATTGCCGAGACCGAGTTTGATCTTGTCGGTTGCCTGGAAGGTGCCTTGCAGCAAGTAGTTCTTGCCCTTGACATTGCCTTGGTCGCCATCCGACAAAATACCAATACCTTTGCCGCTTTGGTAGTTACCAACCAAGCCAAACGCACCCAAACTTGCTGAACCGCCGACTTCCACTGCGTTCATCGTGAAGTTAGCAGGGCCGTCAAATTTCTGGGTTTTGCCTGCGACCCAAGCCTTGAAACCTTGTCCACCGAAGCTGGCGCGGGCCTGGAGTTGAGGGCTGTTCTTTGCGGTCAGCGTGCCAGAGTCGATCGGGTTGAATACACCCACATCAATGCCAACACCGCCCAGGCTAGGGGTCGAATAAACGATCTGGCCGTAGTTGCCAACGTAGGTGTAGCCAGCGCCGATGTGACCCAGTGACACGCGGCCATTCTGGGTGGCACGCGTTGCGGCACCCACACCCAGCAGGGTCATGTCGCTGATGATGGGCAGGAAACCGAAAGTACCGTAGTCACGGCCCAGCTTGACCGTACCCATGTCTTTGTTGCCAAAGGTCAGGTAGGCTTGGCGAACGTCCACTTCTGAGTTTTGCGCAATGGCACTGTTGGTTGCAGCTGCAACGCCAATACCTACGACGGCGCTCACGTCGTAATCACCCTGCTTGCTCTTCGCACCGACCGAAAGGTAGGAGGGCAGCAAGCCGTTGCCTACAACCGTGCTGCTCTTCTTGCCACCGCACGCCAATGCGGCATCACCAATCGCAAGACCGGTGACAGCCGAGGCGGGGCCATTCAGGGAGCCGCCCTTGCACTCGCTCTGTGTGTAGAAAGCGTTGATGTTGCCACCGACCGAGACTGTCCAGTCTCCGGCCTGAATGTCAACTGCGTAGGCTGCAGGAAGTGTTGCTGCTGCGATGGCAGCTGCCGCGATATGTTTTAGTTTCATGGGGTCTCCGTTTTAAGTGAAATTACGTACCTACTCCGCCGGCTTTTCCGGCGCTGTTGTGTGCGCAATTCCCATGCCGAAATGTGAAATTTTTCACATTGATTTTTCGTTGCAAAAACTGTGTCAAATAAAAACAGTTAAGCGTCGAAACGGAGCATTTGACAGACGCGATGGAACATCTTTGCGAAAAAAAGAGCGTCCGCCTATGGCGCTCAAAAATGTTGCGTCTCCCAAAGAAACACCACCCCCAGAACCTGTTCCAGATTGACGCAATTTTTATTCTGTACTGCACTTGGGTGTGGTTGAAGGGCCTGGCCGGTTGTTTGCTTGGACTCTTCGGTATGCAACTCAAAAACTATCTGACGTGGCGCATTCTGCTGGTGACGGCCCTTTGTCTTCTTGTTTTTACCGTTATCGCAATTGCGCAAGCTATTCGGGACATACGGCTAGAAGGTCAAGGTGCGCGTCAGCTTCAGTTGCTGACAGCAAGTGTGTACAGACTGCAATCCATCCCTGCGCCGGAAGTACCGGCCGCTCTTGTACGGATCGGCGAATTGGCCAAGTCCAAGGATTTACGCCATGTCCAGTTTGAGCTGCGTGGTGCGGACGGCTCGGTGCTGGTCCAGTCAATGCCAACCTACTCAGGCGATCTCGCACAGCGGGTAGGTGAATGGCTGGCCGCGCTGAACCACCGCATTGTCAGGGAGGAAGACAGTGTTTCCTGGACGCTCGCGCGTGCAGATGGCCAGCAATGGCACGTCTTGCTGCGTCCCAACATGGTCAGCGAACAGGAGGAAGCAGCGGAGAATCTTATAGGCCTGCTCGCCATGCTTCTGGCCCTGTCCATCGCGCTGGTTGCAGGCACGACCTTGGCAATACAGCGCGCCCTGCGTCCGATCAGCCAGATTCTCGCCATACTGACCCAGATGGGTCGGCGCAACTATGCTGCACGCATAGCCCCCTCCCCTATCCGCGAAATCCGCGCGGTGGAGCAAGCCATCAATCAACTTGCCCAATCGCTCGCAGAGCTTGAAGCATCCCGCAAGATGCTGAGCATCAAGGTGTTAAGCGTGCAGGAAGAAGAGCGGACCCATCTGGCGCGCGAGTTGCACGACGAGCTGGGACAAAAGCTCACCATCATTCGCCTTAATGCCGGCTACCTCGCCAAGACCTCCGGATTGGACAAGGAGAGCCGCTACGCCCTGTCAGACATCGCCGATGCCACTGCCAGTATCCAGCAGGAAGTGCGTGATCTTCTGGGGCGCTTGCGACCCGATGGACCAGGCCACAGACTCGATGTCGAGGAGTTCGCGCGACTGGTGCGCCTGCTCGTCGATGGCTGGCGCCATGCACCAGGGCGCCAGCAGCGCTTCACACTGGACCTGCGCCCTGGAGTCGGACAGGTCAGCGATGGCATCCTGCTCGCGCTCTACCGCATGACACAGGAAGCCTTGACCAATATTGCCCGGCATGCGTCGGCAAACGATGTGTCGATATCCATCGTGTGGGAACCCGACAGCATCGTCTGGACTGTCAGGGACGATGGGTGCGGCATTGACCACATACCCAACGCATTGCGCAGCGGCAACGGATTGGTCGGTATGCGTGAACGCGTATGGTCTCTGGGTGGCACCTTCGAAATCGACGAATCAACACAGGGCATGGGTTTACTGGCACGCATTCCATTGCAGCCACCGCAGACCGAAACGCCGCTGCCCCAAGAACCCCTCGTCTACGCCATGACGTAATGCGACTCGGGCGGTATGAATTCACAGGACTGCGAAAAGCCATCAGACCACGCTAGCAGGCGACTGTTCCGTACACCGCAGCGGAGGGCGCGCCCAGTGGTTTGCCGCCGGTCTGCGGGAGGTGCGAATTCACAATCTGCGCCGTACCGATAAACAGTGGCTGCGTGACGCCACCGTAGACAGTACGCCCCTGCTACTGGCAGTGAACAACGGATGCGCAGGAGCAGTGATGAAAACAAGTCACACAAAAAACAAGGGCCTGCGTGTGATGAACACGCAGGCCCTTGATCTGATTGCAGATTTTGGTGCGGCTGGCAGGAATTGAACCCACGACCCCTTGGTTCGTAGCCAAGT
>JAZKIY010000001.1:0-1544 GCA_040384665.1 Pseudomonadota bacterium | reverse complement strand
TCAACGTCAACGGCGGCGCCTGCGCGCTGGGCCACCCGATTGGCGCCAGCGGCGCCCGCATCATCGTCACGCTGATCCATGCGCTGCAGGCGCGCGGCCTCAAGAAAGGCGTCGCCACCCTGTGTATTGGCGGCGGTGAAGGCACCGCGCTGGCCCTTGAGTTGCTATAAATAACATAGCTGTCTGCGCACATTCCCCATGGGCTGGAGGCCAATTTTATGCATGAACGACTGACATGAGCACGGTTCTCGTGATGGGCGCCTCCCGAGGTATCGGTCTGGAGTTTGTGCGCCAGTACCGCGAGGCCGGCGCGCGCGTGATTGCGACGGCGCGTGAGGCGGCGGGCCTTGCGCGCCTGACGGCGCTGGGCGCCCAGGCGCTCAAGCTGGATGTGGTCGACCCCGCCAGCGTCAGCGGCTTGGCCTGGCAACTTGACGGCGAAAAGATCGATGTCGCGATTTATGTGGCCGGCGTGATGGCGGGTGGCAACGCGGGCGACCCACCGGCTGCCGATGTGTTCGATCAGGTGATGCGTACCAATGTGCTGGCGCCCATGCGCGTGCTGCCGCAGCTGGCGGACGTGCTGGCGCCTGACGCCCGGTTGGTGGTCTTGTCGTCCCGCATGGGGTCCATTGGGCTGCGTACCAATGGCAACAGTTGGCTGTACCGCGCCTCCAAATCCGCTGTCAACTCTGTCGTCAAGGACATCTCGTTTGGCCTGGAGGGCAAAGCCATCTGCGTTGCGATGCACCCCGGCTGGGTGAAGACCGACATGGGTGGCGCTGGCGCTGATCTGGATGTCACGCAAAGCGTTTCGGATATGCGCACCACCGTGGCCAGCCTGCGCGCTGAACACAATGGCACTTTCATCAATCACGACGGCCAGTTTTTGGCCTGGTAGGTACTCCTCATGCTTTTGACGCAAGACCAGCAAATGATTCGCGACGCGGTGCGCGACTTTGCACAAGCCGAACTCTGGCCGAACGCCGCGAAGTGGGACAGGGAGCATCACTTCCCGGTTGAGGCGCACAAGGGCCTGGCCGCGTTGGGCGCCTACGGCATCTGTGTGCCGGAAGAGTTTGGCGGCGCCAACCTCGACTACCTCACGCTGGCGCTGGTGCTGGAAGAAATTGCTGCCGGCGACGGCGGCACCAGCACGGCGATTTCCGTCACCAACTGTCCGGTCAATGCCATCCTGATGCGTTACGGCAATGCCGCGCAGAAGAAGCAGTGGCTCACACCGCTGGCGCAGGGGGAGATGCTGGGCGTGTTCTGCCTGACCGAGCCGCATGTGGGCAGCGACGCCTCATCACTGCGCACCACGGCGGTCAGGGACGGCGACGCTTATGTGCTGAACGGCGTCAAGCAGTTCATCACCAGCGGCAAGAACGGCCATGCGGCAGTGGTCATCGCGGTCACCGACAAGGGTGCTGGCAAAAAAGGCCTGAGCGCTTTCATGGTGCCGACCGATGCGCCGGGCTACGTCGTTGCGCGGCTGGAAGACAAGCTGGGCCAGCACAGCAGCGACACCGCGCAAATCAATT